>DATAUZ010000036.1:0-1690 GCA_036267995.1 Rhizomicrobium sp. | reverse complement strand
CTGCACAGGCCCGCGAAACCCGCGCCGCGGCTCCCATATATAAGAGAGTGGACGGCGGATAAGCGAAGGGGCCGGAAACTAGGGTCCGGCCCCAACAAAATCAAGCGTTTGGCTGGATTATCGGTACGCGAAAATCGGCTGCCCGCGCTTAGGCTGCAAGCGCCTGTTTCGCTTCCGAATATTCGGCCGCCAGCCGGTCCACCAGATCCTGAACGGTCGGTGCGTCGCCAATCTGGCCCACGCCCTGCCCAGCACCCCAGATATCGCGCCATGCTTTCTGCTTGGTCTTGCCGCCAGAGCCGAAATTCATCGCAGACTTGTCGGACATTGGAAGATTGTCTGGATCAAGCCCCGCCGCCTGAACCGAAGAGCGCAAATAATTTCCGTGTACGCCGGTGAAAAGGTTGGAGTAGATGATCTCACCGCCGCTCGCCGCTGCGATCAGCGCTTCCTTGTAAGCAGCCGGTGCGTTCGCTTCCTTCGTCGCGATGAATCTCGTGCCCATGTAAGCAAGATCGGCACCGAGTGCCTGCGCGGCGAGAACCGACCGTCCATTCGCGATAGAACCTGAAAGCGCGATCGTGCCTTTGAAGAACGTGCGCAATTCTGCAACCAACGCGAAAGGCGACAACACGCCGGCATGTCCACCGGCGCCGGCGCATACGGGAATGAGTCCGTCCACACCTTCTTCTATCGCTTTCTTCGCGTGACGGATGTTGATGATGTCGTGCAGCACGATACCGCCATAGGAGTGGGTTGCCTCCACCACTTCCTTCGGCGCGCGCAGCGACGTGATGATGATCGGCACTTCCTGGCGCTTGCAGACTTCGATGTCGTGCGGCAGCCGGTCGTTTGACGAATGGCATATCTGGTTCACTGCGAACGGCGCCGCCTTCTTGCCAGTTTCCGTCTCCCACGCGGCAAGCTCAGTCTTGATGCGGACGATCCATTCTTCCAGCACAGGCTCCGGCCGCGCGTTCAATGCCGGGAAGGAGCCGACGATGCCCGCCTTGCATTGCGCTATCACCAACTCCGGACCTGACACAATGAACAGCGGCGAGCCGATCACGGGAATGCGCAAGCGCCCTTGCAGGACTTTGGGCATGCTCATGGTTTTTCCTTTCAGGAATATCGGTTGATCTGCACTCTCGTTGCCAGACCTGGTCCGTCAAGATGGCCCGGCGCGCTTGCCCTTGCGGCCAGGCGGCGGGAAGGCCAAAACCACGCCGTCATTGGGATTCGTCGACATGACCGACTTCACCCTGCACCCGGGGAAAACCAAGCTTTCGTTGTGGCGCGCCATCGCGGAAGGTCGGGCTGATAAACTCGTGCTCGCGAATGACGCTTGGGGCGCAGTCGAACGCTCGCGCGCCACACTGGAGACCGCGCTCGCATCGGGCGAAGCGATCTACGGCGTCAACACGGGTTTCGGAAAACTCGCGCAGACACGCATCCCCGAAGCCGATTTGAAAAGGCTGCAACGCAATCTCGTATTGAGCCACGCAACAGGTGTTGGCGAGCCGTTGAGCGATGCGGCTCTGCGCCTCGTCATCGCGCTCAAGATCGGAAGCCTCGCGCGCGGCCACTCTGGCGTGCGCCGCGTTGTCGTCGAGCGCCTGCTCGATCTTTTCAACAAGAATGTGCTGCCGGAGATTCCAGAAAAAGGATCGGTCGGCGCCTCCGGCGACCT
>DATAUZ010000035.1:0-1837 GCA_036267995.1 Rhizomicrobium sp. | reverse complement strand
CTGCCCTGTTTGGCGGCGACGCACGCGAACAGGCGATGGTGGAGATGTGGATCCGGCGCGCCGAGTTCCGCTACTGGACGCCGATCGGCATGGTGTGGCGCCATGCGGATGCGCGCACGGCAGCGGTCGTCGGCCAGCAGTACAAGGACTTCGGTGAGAGCAACAAGAAGATTGCCCGCGATGCATTGATGTGGATCGACGGCGAGATCGCAGACGGGCGCGAATATCTCGCAGGCGGCTATTCA
The DNA here is from genome assembly GCA_036267995.1 of Rhizomicrobium sp. GTDB lineage: Bacteria > Pseudomonadota > Alphaproteobacteria > Micropepsales > Micropepsaceae > Rhizomicrobium. The sequence continues at coordinate 1,592 of DATAUZ010000035.1, read as the reverse complement.
ATGGCCGACATCGTGCTTCTGTGCGGCATCGATTTTGGCAAGTTCATTGGACTCGACATGCCGGAAGCCGCGGAACACTTGCGCGCCTGGCACGCCCGCGCATCCGCACGGCCAAGCGCCTTGGCCTGATCAGTGCGTCAGCGCCACAAACTCCGGATCGTCCTGCTGCTCGCGCTCGAACTTCAGGAAATCGTAATAGCCGCAGCGCTTCGTCTCGGGGTACTTCCGGCAAGTCGAGGGCCGCGCGTGATAGATGGTGCAGCGGCGCTCTTCCGTGTCGAAGAACTGGCAGATGCGGCCGAAGTGCTTATCTTTCTTGCGGCGCATCGCATAGGTCGCTTCGGGATCCTTGCGTGTGAATTTCTTGCGCGCCTCGCGGAAGCCCAAGCCGAAATGATCGGCCAGACGCTGCACATCCTTCTTGTCGATTTCGATGAGCGGATAGGAACAGCAATAACCAGGGCACTTGGAACAGTTATACGACGCCATGACCTACTCGGTGTGGGATAGTAAGTGCCTTATCCCATCTCTTATCATTGCCGCAACCAGCCAATGGATGACCGCGGCGATAGTTCCGGTCGAAAACGCCTCGATGTATTGACCATTTGTAAGTGCAAAGCGGTGACACTCGTGCGTTGTGCGGGGCGATGGGCGTGAAGTTCCTGGGCTGGATCGTGATCGTTATCTTGGGGGCGCTGCTGCTTTGCCCCGCGGTGGCGCTGTTCGGCCTTTCCCCGTTGCCCGGCGATTTTAGCCTGAATTACGGGGATTCCCGCATCTTTGTGCCGTTCGGTACCGCGATGATCGCCAGCGGCGCCCTGACGCTTCTCTTTTTTATCCTGCGGCGATAAGAGCGGGGGTAATCCAGCCTTTCGAGAGTCGCCCATGACGCTCCGCCCCATCCGCCGCGCGCTGCTTTCCGTTTCCGACAAGACCGGCCTGGTCGATTTCGCCAAAGAACTGGTCGGCCACGGCGTGATGCTGATCTCCACCGGCGGCACGGCGAAGGCTTTGCGCGACGCCGGCATGAAGGTCGCCGACATAGCGGAGATCACGAAATTCCCCGAAATGATGGACGGCCGCGTAAAGACGCTGCACCCGATGGTGCATGGCGGCCTGCTCTCCCTGCGCGACAAAGCCGACCATGCCGGCGCGATGAAGGAGCATGGCATCGAAGGCATCGATCTGCTGGTTTCCAATCTTTATCCTTTCGAAGCCACTGTCGCGCGCGGCGCGGACTTCGAGGAAACCATCGAGAACATCGACATCGGCGGGCCGGCGATGACACGCTCGGCGGCGAAGAACCATGACTGGGTCACGGTCGTGGTCGATACCGAAGACTACAAAGCCGTTCTCGACGAGATGGCGGCTAACAAGGGTGCGACAACGCTCGCCCTTCGCCGCAAGCTGGCGCAGATCGCGTTTGCGCGCACCGCTGCCTATGACGCGGCAGTCTCCAACTGGTTTGCCGGCGAACTGGCAAAAGGCGGAGAGAAAGCACCGCCGCGCCGTCGCGCCCTGGCGGGCCAATTGCGCCAGCCCTTGCGCTACGGCGAAAACCCGCACCAGGAAGCGGCGTTCTATGTCACCGG
>DATAUZ010000034.1:0-129556 GCA_036267995.1 Rhizomicrobium sp. | reverse complement strand
GGCCTCGTCTCCTGGCTCGCCATCGCGCTGCTCGCTGTGGTGGGTTATCTGGTGCTCGTGCCGGTGTCGGCGGCAAGCCATGCCTTCGGCGGCGCCTTCGTCATCGACGATTTCGCGCGCTTCGCCAAGGTGCTGATCCTGCTCGGCTCGGCGCTGGCGCTGTTGATGGCGCAGGATTTCCTGCGATCCGAAGGCCTCGACAAGTTCGAATTCCCCGTGCTGGTGCTCCTCGCCACCACCGGCATGATGCTGATGGTCTCCGCCTCCAGCTTCATCGCGCTCTACATGGGCCTGGAGCTGCAGAGCCTGGCGCTCTATGTCCTCGCCGCCTTCCACCGGGATTCCCTGCGCTCGAGCGAAGCCGGCCTTAAATATTTCGTCCTCGGCGCGCTGTCCTCCGGCATGATGCTCTACGGCATCTCGCTGATCTACGGCTTCACCGGCACCACCGATTTCGCTCCCGTCGCCTCCTCCGCGAGCCACGGCGTCGGCATCGGGCTGATCTTCGGCATCGTGTTCATGATCTCGGGGCTGGCGTTCAAGGTCTCCGCCGTGCCGTTCCACATGTGGACGCCGGACGTCTATGAAGGCGCGCCCACGCCGATCACCGCCTTCTTCTCCATGTCGCCCAAGGTGGCGGCCATGGCGCTGTTCGTGCGCGTGATGATCGCCGCCCTTGGCCCGGCGATCCATGAATGGCAGCAGGTCATCGTGGCGGTGTCGGTGCTTTCCATGGCGCTGGGCGCCATCGCCGCGATCGGCCAGACCAACATCAAGCGCCTGATGGCCTACAGCTCCATCGGCAACATGGGTTACATCCTGTTGGGCCTCGCCGCCGGAACGCCCGCTGGCATCCAGGGCGTGCTGATCTACCTGGCCATCTACGTCATCACCAGCGCCGGCGTGTTCGTCTGCATCCTCGCCATGCGCCGCGACGGCGAGCCGGTGGAAACCATCGCCGATCTCGCGGGCCTCGCGCGCACGCAGCCGCGCGTCGCGTTCGCCTTTTCGATGTTCATGATCAGCCTGTCCGGAATCCCGCCCTTCGCGGGGTTCTTCGGGAAGTTCTATGTCTTCCTCGCGGCGATCGGCGCGCATCTCTATGTGCCCGCCGTCATCGGCGTGGTCGCGAGCGTGATCGGTGCGTACTACTACTGGCGCATCTTCAAGATCATGTATTTCGACGAACCCGCGCAGCCCTTCGACAAGGAGCTGGGCGCGCCGCTCAACTTCATCCTCGCGGGCTCCGGCGTGTTCACCCTGCTGTTCTTCGTGGGCGCGGAGCCCATCGTGCGCCTGGCCTCCGACGCGTCGCGGGCCCTGCTTCCGTGACCGGCTGGCCTTCGGGCTACGGGCTGAAGCGCTTCGACGAGATCGACTCCACCAATGAGGAGGCGCGCCGCCTCGCCGGCGCCGGCCAGCGCGATCCGGTGTGGATCTCCGCCGCCCGGCAGACGGCAGGCCGGGGTCGCAGGGGCCGCGCCTGGGAGTCGCCCGCCGGCAATCTCGCCGCGACCCTGCTCATCGCGCCGGGCAAGCCGGCGGCCGAATGCGCGCAGCTCTCCTTCGTGACCGCCGTCGCTGCCGCCGATGCCGTCGCCGGCTTCGCGCCCGGCGCCGGCATCAAGGTCAAATGGCCCAACGACGTGCTGGCGGATGGCCGGAAGCTGGTGGGCATCCTGCTCGAATCCCAGAGCGACTGGCTCGCCATCGGCGTCGGCATCAACCTGGCGCATTTCCCGATGGATACGGCGTTTCCCGCAACGGCGATTTGCGCGCTGGGGGTCCCCGCGCCGGACCGGGACGATGCGCTCACCCAACTCGCCGCGCATTTCGCGAAATGGTATGAGGTGTGGCGCGGCGAGGGCTTTTCGCCCATCCGTGACGCATGGCTGGCGCGGGCGGCTGGGCTGGGCAGCCGCATCCGGGCGCGGCTTTCGAACGAGGAGACGGCGGGCGTGTTCGAGGGGATCGACGAGAGCGGGGCGCTGATCCTGCGCGAGAACGGCGCGGTCCGCCACATTGCCGCCGGAGAGGTGTTCTTCTGATGCTGCTCGCCATCGACGCCGGCAACACCAATATCGTTTTCGCCGTGCATGACGGCAAGGACATCCGCTGCGAATGGCGCGCGGTGACGGAGACCACCCGCACCGCCGACGAATATGCCGTGCTGGTCGCGCCGCTGCTGCAGTTCAACGGGCTGTCGTTCGGCGACCTCGACGCGGCGATCGTGGCCACCGTCGTGCCCGCGGCCCTGTTCGACCTGCGCCAGTTCTGCCGCAAATATCTCAAATGCGAGCCGCTGGTCGTCGGCGATCCGGAGGTCGAGCTTGGCATCGAGGTGCATACCGACCGTCCGGCGGCGGTGGGCGCCGACCGGCTGGTCAACGCCGTCGCCGCGCACGAACGTTACAAGGGCGCGCTCATCGTCATCGATTTCGGCACCGCCACGACCTTCGACGTGGTCGACGCCAGCGGCAATTACGAGGGTGGCGTGATCGCTCCCGGCGCCAATGTCTCGGCCGAGGCGCTGCACCAGGCCGCGGCCCTCCTGCCCCGGGTCGCCGTCGCGCGCACGCAGAACGTCATCGGCAAGGATACCGTGCCGGCCATGCAGGCAGGCCTGTTCTGGGGCTATGTCGGGCTGATCGAGGGGCTCGTCGCCCGCATCCGCGAGGAGTACGGCGCGCCGATGACCGTGATCGGAACCGGAGGCCTCGCCAATCCGTTCCATCGCCAGACCAGCGTGATCGACCATCTCGATCCCGATCTCACCATTCGCGGCCTCATCATGATCGACGCGCGCAACGTCGGAAAGCCGAAAGCCTGAATGGCGCAGCGTGACGACGAACTGGTTCTGCTGCCGTTGGGTGGTGCCGGCGAAATCGGCATGAACTTCAATGCCTATGGTTTCGGCCCGCCGGACGATCGCAAATGGCTGATCGTGGATTGCGGCGTGCTATTCGGCCGCGAGACGGACACGCCCGGCGTCGATGTCATCATGCCGGATATCCGCTATCTGGCTGAGCAGCGCGAGAACATTCTGGGCATGGTGCTCACGCACGCCCATGAAGATCACATCGGCGCCATCGGCTATCTCTGGCCGCAACTGCAATGCCCGCTATATGCCACGCCGTTCACCGCGCGGCTGATCGAAGGCAAGCTGGAAGAAGCGGGCCTTGGCGAACGGGTGCGGGTGCGCGAAACGCCGCTGGGCGGCAAGATGAAGATCGGTCCGTTCGCGGTTGAGTTCCTCTCCATCACGCACTCCATTCCCGAACCCAACGCGCTTGCCATCCGCACGCCGCTGGGCATCGTGGTTCATACCGGCGACTGGAAGATCGATCCCGATCCGCTCATCGGCGAGCCCACCAACGAAAACGCTTTCCGCAAGCTGGGCGACGAAGGCGTGCTGGCGATGGTGTGCGATTCCACCAATGCGCTGGTGCAGGGCCATTCCGGTTCGGAAGCTGATGTGAAGAAAGGTCTTACCGATCTTATCGGCACCTTGAAGGGAAGGGTGGCCGTCACCTCCTTCGCATCGAACGTCGCGCGGCTGGATACGATTGCCAAGGCCGCGCGCGAACATGGCCGCGAAGTGGCGCTGGTCGGCCGCGCCATGCACCGCATCACCGGCGCTGCAAAGGCGAGTGGCTATCTGAAAGATTTCCCCCGCACGCTTGACGAGAACGAAGCCGCAGATTTGCCGCCGCGCCGCGTGCTCTATCTCGTCACCGGCAGCCAAGGCGAACCGCGCGCCGCACTTTCCCGCATCGCGCGGCAGGATCATCCGGCGGTCAGCCTCGGCGCTGGCGACGCGGTGATCTTTTCCTCGCGCATCATTCCCGGCAATGACACCGCCATCCACGACCTGCACAACCAGCTTTCCGGATTGGGCGTGGAAGTTCTCACCGCCGAAGATCATTTCGTGCATGTCTCCGGCCATCCGGCGCGCGAGGAACTGGCAGAAATGTATCGCTGGGTGCGCCCGCAGGTTTCCGTGCCGGTGCACGGCGAGTTGCGCCACATGAGCGAACACGCGCGGCTGGCGCGCTCGCTGCAGGTGCCACAAGCCGTGGTGATCGAGAACGGCCAGATGCTGCGCCTGGCACCCGGCCGCGCCGAAATCATCGATGAAGTGCCGTCCGGCCGCATCCACATGGATGGCCGCGTCATGGTGGAAGGCGGCAGAGGACTCTCCCGTGGCCGCCGCGCGCTGGCGTTCGCCGGTCTGATTGCCGTGATGATCCCCGTCGATCAGAAAGGCCGTGTCGCCGCCGAACCCGCGCTGCTGCTGGAGGGCATCCCCGAAGCCGTGCACGAACCGATCCGTCAGGCGCTGGACGGCGCGCTCAAACGCTACAACCCCGAGCGCGACGATGCAGAAGCCTTGCGCGAAACCGTCCGCCGCGCCATTCGCCGCGCCGCCAACGACACCTGGGGCAAAAAGCCGGTGACACGGGTGACGGTTGTAGAAGTATGATGCCGCGTTGCTATTGGGAGACTGAAGAATGATCGGCCGGTTGAACCATGTCGCCATCGCGACCAAGGACATCAAGAAAGCGGCGGCGGTCTACCGCGACGTACTGGGTGGCAAGGTTTCCGGCGAGGTGCCGCAGCCCGATCATGGCGTGACCACCGTGTTCGTCGATCTCGGCAACACCAAGATCGAACTTTTGGAACCGTTGGGCGAGAATTCCCCCATCGCGAAATTCCTGGAGAAGAACCCGAACGGCGGCATGCATCATGTCTGCTACGAGGTGGACGACATTTATGCCGCGCGCGACCAGATGAAAAAGATGGGCGCCACCATCACCGGCACGGGAGAGCCGCGCATCGGCGCGCACGGCAAGCCGGTGATCTTCCTGCATCCGAAGGATTTCGTTGGCACGCTGGTGGAGCTGGAACAGGCGTGATCCCCGCCGCTGTTCATACCGCAGCCCTCATCAGCGCCTTCGCGATCTGCTGGTTCCTCGCGCTGTTCTGCGTCTTTCCCATCGGCCTTGGCGAAGTGAACCCGGATACCGGCGCGCCGCTCAATCCGCGCATCGGCCTGAAGATGCTGATCGCCACCGGCGTTGCTACCGTTTGCTGGTGCGTCTTCTATGCGCTGATCGTGTTTCATGTGATCGATATCTGAAAGAGAGCCATGACACAGCAAACTTGGACCGCCGTTGACGATTATTTTTCCGGCGCGCTTCTCGACTCCGATCCCGCGTTGGATGCGCTGGCCGCCGCAACCGCCGCTGGCTTGCCCGCGATCAGCGTGTCGCCGTTGCAAGGCAAATTCTTGAACCTGCTGGCGCGCATGATCCGTGCACGGAACATTTTGGAAGTGGGAACGCTGGGCGGCTACAGCACCATCTGGATGGCGAAAGCCTTGCCGCCCGGTGGCCGCGCCGTCACGCTGGAGATCGACGCCAAACATGCCGATGTGGCGCAGAAAAGTTTTGCCAAAGCGGGCCTCGCCAAAACCATCCAGCTCCATCTTGGCCCTGCGCTGGAAACGCTGCCGAAGCTCGAAGCCGAGGGCGGCGAACCCTTCGATCTCGTTTTCATCGATGCCGACAAACCGAACAATCCCAACTATTTCGAATGGGCTCTGAAGCTGACGCGCGCGGGCAGCGTGATCGTGGTGGACAATGTGGTGCGCAGCGGCAACGTCGCCGATCCCAAAAACCACGACGCCGGCGTGGAAGGCGTGCGCAAAGTCTGCGAGCTGATCGCCGCGAACCCCCGCGTGGACGCCACCGCCATCCAGACCACCGGCCTCAAGGGGTATGACGGTTTTATCATCGCTTTGGTGACAGCCGATCCTTGAAGAGGGCAATTATTTGTTAGTGCCGTTATAATCAATATTTTGGGGGCGACATGATTGGGGCGTTTCGGAATCGTAGGCCTTGGGCCGCCGCGATAATTTTACTCGTTCTCGGACCATTTGTAGGAATGCTTTATTTAAACCGCGGTCGGATTGCGGTTTTATACACGTTGGTCGAATTTCTTATGGTGGCCGCCGTATTTGCGATCTTTCCCGCTGTCATTGCGACCCCCTCACCGCAACTACTGTCATATCTACTGTTGCTCCCGGTAGCTGTTGTGGGTGCAATTCATGGATATGTTATCGCAAAGCGGCGCGAAGTTAGCGAGCCGCTCAAATGGTATTCGCGTTGGTACATAATTGTTGCAATCATTCTGGTATTTCAGGCCGCTGCAATCGGTGTTCGAGCATTTCTCTTTCAGACATTTAATGCTGTGTCGGTCTCCATGAGCCCGACGCTCAACCCCGGCGACTATTTCTTTGTATCGAAACGCGTCTACGACCAAACGCCGCCACAGCGCGGTGATATTGTTGTGTTTGTCGTCCCGCAATTGGCAAATGTGGATTATGTGAAAAGAATAGTTGGCGTACCGGGAGATCGTATTCAGATGAAGAATGGCACGCTCTACATAAATGGGATTGCCGCCGCCCAGCACAGAATTGCTGATTTTAAGGAGAATTGTGCAGGTGGCACAGCCTGTCCGGTTCCACAGTACGCGGAAAGGCTGCCCAATGGACGTACCGACAACATACTTGACAGCGACCCGAATGGCCCGGCGGACAATACGGACGTGTTTGTCGTGCCACCGGGAAGCTATTTCGTATTGGGCGACAACAGGGACAATTCTGCGGACAGCAGAAATTCTTTCGGCTTTGTCGCGCGGGGCGCGATTATCGGGCGGGTAGCCAAGAAATTCATGACGAACGGCAGATGGACGTGGCAGGACGTCAACTAAAGTTCCCAAGACGGTCTGCCCAAACTCCTGACCGCTAACCTACATGGATTTCGCTACTTGACTCTACGGTCCCGCATCGGGACGCTTGGGGTTGTGGAGACTAGAGTGGGAAAAGTGCGCGTCACGGCGGCGGTTATCATCGCGTCTGCGCTGCTTATGGTTGCGGCGCCTGCCAGCGCGCGCGGCGGCTATGTCTGGCACATCACCAAGGATCATTGGAGCCAGGCCGATGAGCAGGGCTTCGGCAAGTTCATTCAGGCGCTGGGCAGCACCGATTGCAGCTCCTCCGAAAGCTGCCTGCGCAACGCGGCGAACCCCTATCGCAATCTTGATCCTTCCGGCATGGACATCGACACTGATTGCGCCAAGTGGCCTTATCTCGCGCGCGCTTATTACGCCTGGCACAACGGCCTGCCGTTCTCGTACGTCAACGGTGTCAGCGGCGAGGGCGGCGATCTGCGTTACAACAAGCTGGGCAATCGCGCCGTCTCGCGCCGCGACGTCACCGATCATGGCGGCGGCATCGATGGGCCTAACGCGCTGCGCACACTGATGTCGGAAGTCTATTCCGGCACCTATCGCACCGACGCCGGCGAGCGCCACGGCATTCTTTCCGATTTTTATTCCCCCGCGCTGCGGCCGGGCACAATCCATCCCGGCACCATCGTTTATGACGCCAACGGTCACGTCGGCATCATCTATAAGGTCGATGCGGATGGCCGCGCCTATTATATGGACGCGCATCCGGATTTTTCCATCAGCCGCAGCGTCTACGGCGCGCAATTCGGCCAAAGCCCCATGCGGCTGGGCGGCGGCTTCAAGAACTGGCGGCCGTTCAAGCTGGTCGGCGCGCACCGCGATGGCGCGGGCAATCTCATCGGCGGCCACATGGTCTATGCCGATAACGATCAGATCGTGGATTTTTCGCTGGCCCAATATACCGGAACAGACGGCACCGCGAGCGACCCGGAAAAAGCGCGCTTCAGCTACAACGGCATAGACCTGGGCTTCTATGAATATGTGCGCGTGGCCGTTTCCGGCGGCCGCATGGATTACAACCCGGTCTATGAATTGAAGATGACGATGCAGACCATGTGCAACGATCTGCACGATCGCGCGCAGTTCGTGGATCAAGCCATCGCCGAGAATTTCCAGAACAAGCCGCACCTCGCGCGCCTGCCGGACAATATCTATGGCTCTAGCAATCAGGATTGGGAGAATTATTCCACGCCCTCGCGTGATGCGCGGCTGAAGGAGGCGGCGGCGCAATTTTACCGCGACATGCACGACATGATTGGCATGTGGATCAACCGCGATCCGCGCATTGTTTATGACGGGCAATTCCTGAAGCAGGATCTTGCGGCGGCGTACCAAAAGGCGTCGGATGCCTGCACCATCACCTATCTCTCATCCGACAAGCGCCCGGTAGCGATGACATACGACGACATGATCCACCGGCTCTATCGCATGTCGTTCGATCCTTATGACTGTATCGAGATGCGCTGGGGCGCCAGCGGCAGCGAAGCGGACTCCTGCACCAACGGGCACGACAAGGTGCGCTGGTATGAAGCCGAGCAGCGCCTGCGCAACCAGTCCGACCGCACCTATCAGGCGACGATGAGTTTCTCCATCGCCGATCTGGACCAGCACGCACGCGGCTCAGGCACCGACGATCCCGCGCCCAACGATGTGAAATCACTGATCGATACGATGGGCGATCAAGTGCCCTTCACCGGCATGGCGGCGGTTGGGCATTAGTGGTGCGCGGTTAACAGCGGCAGCAGGATGAACGCCGAACCATCCGTCAGCCAATGCGCGATGATGTTGGTCCAGATGTTCCGCCGCCACATATACAGCAGCGTCAGCACCAACCCGCCGAACGCAGCGATGATCACCTGCGCCAGACCGCCGCCGGAATAATGCGCCAGCGTGAACAGAACGAACGTCACCAGCCCCGCCAGCACCGTGCTGCCCGTCAGTTCGCTCAGGCGCTCGAAGCCGTAACCGCGAAAGGCGGTTTCTTCCACCACAACGGCGCGCGTCACGTTCGCGATCCGGAACAGCATCGGCGTGGCGGTCACGGTTTGCAGTTGATGCGCCATGCTCAAATGCAGTGCGGGCAGCAGGAACTGGAAAATCGTCCCCGTACCCATGAACATCACGATGCCGGCGAGTACACCAATCGCGATGTCCCATGCGCCAGGCCTCCGATAACCGATGGAAGAAAGCCCGCGCCGCTCCACCACCAGCACATAAAGAATGATGACGGCGAACAGCCCCCACCACAGAACATCGCTGCCCCAGGTATCGCCGAGCCCGCTGACCTTCTGCCCCAGATCGCTCAGATGGCAGAAGGGCAGGCCCAGCGCGATCAACAATCCGATGATGGTGATCACGCGGTTCGCGCGCGGCGGGGCAGCGTTGGTGTCGTCCATGTCAGCGTCGTCCTCTGGCGGCTTTCACCGGTCAGATGCAGATAACCGGCCGCGCGGATGCAGGGAACTTCAAAATACTGTTCTCGCGGCTATGTCTAATGCGGCAGGAGAAATCCCGCGCCATCCGCGATCCAGTGCGCCAGCATGTTGGCCCATAGGTTGCGCCGCCACAGGAACAGGATCGTCAGCAGCAACCCGCCGAAGCCGGCCACAATAAGCTGCGCGGCGCCCCAGCTTCCCAGATGCGCATAGGTAAAGGCAGCCCAGGTGATGACGCCGCCCAGCAGGCGGCTGCCGCTCCATTCGCCGATGCGCTCCAGCGGATAACCGCGGAACAGCGTTTCTTCCGCCACGGCCGCGCGCGTCACCAGCAGCACGCGATACCAGTATGGCGTGTTCATGATGCTGTTCAGTTCGCCGGAATTCATTTTCAGATGCAGCATGGGGAACAGCGTGAAGAAGATGAAGACGACGCCGACCACCATCACCACGCCCACAATCACCGCCAGCAGAATGTCGAGCCAGCCGGGCCTGCGAAAGCCGATGGACGAAAGCGGCCGCCGCTCGACGAACAGCACATAGGCAAAGGTCGCAAGGACCAGCACCCACCAGATGACTTCGCCCGATACCAATGGGCCCAGCCAAGGCGCGAACAACGCCTTGCCCCAGTTGCCGAGTGGCAGGAACGTCACCACCAGGAAAGGAATAAGTCCGATCAGCGTTGTCACGCGCCGGCGTTGCGGATTGTCCTGAGCTTGCATCATTTAATATGCCCTTGAAATCAGCACCTCTTCCACACCGGGCTTGCCGGTGAAAATGCACGCAGCGTGCTGGCTGCCCTGATTCAGCGGCGCGTTGCGCAGTGTCAGCTTCAGCTTTTTCAACCGATCGTCAATGGCTTCAAGCTCTGCACCGTCTGGCTTGCACCAGCTTGCGCGCACCCAGCCTTTGAATTCTCCGGCCTCATCATCGCCACCTGCCGCGCCAAAGTAAGCCGCCAGTCCGTCGAAGGTCTTGATGTCGGTCTTGATATTCGCATCTAGCCGCGCCTTGGCTTCGGCAAACAGGTTGGCCTGTATCTCCTCCAACTGCGATGCCACGCCGTCCACAAAAACATCGCGTGCCATGTTCAGCGATTTCACCTTGTCGCCGTCGCGCAAACTGTCACGCCGCATGAAGGTAACTTGCCCGCCCGCCATGTCACGCGGGCCGATTTCCACAATGATCGGCGCGCCACGGCGCACCCAGTTCCAGCGCTTCTCGGCAGAGCGGATAGCTTTCTTGTCCAGCAGCGCGCGCACCGGCTCGCCGAACGCCATCTTTTCGCGCAATGCCTTCACCAGCGTCTCGCCATAGGCCAGCAACTCCGCATCTTCCGGCTTGTCGCGCAGCATCGGCACGATCACGATCTGCTGCGGCGCTATGATCGGCGGCAGGCGCAAGCCATCGTCGTCGCCATGCGTCATCACCACCGCGCCCACCATCCGCGTGGAAACGCCCCAGCTTGTGGTGTGGCAATAAACCAGTTCGCCCGCATCGTTCTGAAAGCGGATGTTCTGTGCTTCGGCAAAGTGCGTGCCTAAGTAATGTGACGTTCCCGCCTGCAACGCCTTGCCATCCTGCATCATGGCTTCGATGGAGAAGGTGCTCACCGCGCCGGGAAAGCGTTCGTTGGCCGGCTTCTCGCCGGTGATCACCGGAATGGCCAGCGCGTCTTCCGCCGTGCTGCGGTAAATCTCCAGCGCCAGCATTGTCTCATCCAGCGCTTCGGCCTCAGTGGCATGCGCGGTATGGCCTTCCTGCCAGAGGAATTCCGTAGTCCGCAGGAACAGCCGCGTGCGCAATTCCCAGCGCATCACGTTGGCCCACTGGTTGATGAGAAGCGGCAGATCGCGATGGCTTTTGATCCAGCGCGAGAAGGAATCGCCGATGATCGTCTCCGAAGTCGGCCGGATGATGTAAGGCTCTTCCAGTTCCGCATCGGGATCGGGCTTCAATGTGCCGTCGAAATTCTTCAGCCGGTGGTGCGTGACCACCGCCATCTCCTTGGCGAAGCCTTCCACATGCTCGGCTTCCTTGGCGATGAAGGAGAGCGGAATCAGCAGCGGGAAATAGGCGTTCTCATGCCCGGTTTCCTTGATGCGCCGGTCCAGCACCGTCTGAATCCGCTCCCAGATGCCATAGCCCCAAGGCTTGATGATCATGCAGCCGCGCACCGGCGAGGGCTCGGCCATATCCGCCTCGCGGACAATCGCCTGATACCATTCGGGGAAGTTCGCGCGGGTAACGCTGAGTGCTCGCTGGCCGGCCATGAAATTGCTCTTAATCCTTGTGCTGCCTTACAAGTAGCCGAAGCGATTTGCCGCCGAAAGGGGCTTCAACGCCCCAGCCGCGTCTTGACATTTGTATTTTATAAGATACATTCATGTACGAAATTGAGCAAACGGAAACCTACAGGCGCTGGTTCGCAGCACTCCGGGATGCACAAGCAAAGTCGCGTATCGATGCAAGGCTGTTGCGCCTTGCGGGCGGTAATCCCGGCGATATCCGTTTCGTCGGCGGCGGCGTGCTTGAGCTGAAAATCGATTACGGGCCGGGCTATCGCGTCTATTACATGCGCAAGGGCGCGGTCCTGATCCTTTTGCTTGCAGGCGGGGACAAGCGAACACAGGTTCGGGATATCCGCGCGGCTATCGAACTCGCGGCAGCAGAGAAGGGCGATAAATGAAAAAACAAGCGAAGCTGAAGACGTACAAGTGGGATCCTGCCGAGCACATCAAAACGGAGAAGGACGTCGCCGCTTATCTGGACGCGGCGTTTGAAGATGGCGATCCGGCCATCATTGCGGCAATGCTTGGATATATCGCGCGCTCGAAGGGCATGGCGGTCATCGCGAAGAAAACCGGGCTTGGCCGCGAGAGTCTTTATAAGGCGCTCTCCAAGGATGGGAATCCAAGGCTTGATACGCTGCTCAAAGTCGTCAACGCCCTCGGCCTGAAGCTCAAACTCGCAGCCTGACAGGTGAACACCTCCTTGCCGAGCTGGGTGCTGGACGTCATCTGCGTCCTGGTCTTTGGGTTGGGCGTATTGATCTGGTTTGGCATCGGCGACCGCAATGCCTTCATCGGCTTTCTCATCGTTGCCGCGATGATCGTGCTCATCATTGTCGCCTGGCGGATGGCGCAGGATCACAAGATGAAGGCGTGGCCCACAGCGCAGGGCCGCATCACCAGCGCCACCGCACGGGACCATACCGAACAATTCCAAGGCGAGCCTGAGCGCACCGTCACGCTCCCCATCATCACCTACACCTTCAATGTCGGCAGCAAGACCTACACCGGCAGCCGCTTCGACGTGCTGGACGATGGCCGCAACCACGTTCAGGAGCTTCTGGACAAATACAAACCCGGCACCGCCGTGCCGGTGTTTTACAATCCGCGCGACCCGTCCGATTGCGTGCTTCAGCGTGGCGCGCCGGTCGGCATGTGGATGGGCTGCCTGCGCGCGCTCGTCATGCTGGCCGCGCTGGGCTTCATGCTGCACTGGCTATGGGTCACGGGCACCGATGCGTGGCTGCGTTTTCGCCCCGGCTCCAATCCCAAGCTGATGATTTTCTCCGGGCTTTTCGGGCTGACCATTCTGGGGGCTTTCATCGGCAGCAAGCCGAAGGTGCCGGACGATTTCGACGAGTTGAAAAACAGTAACTGGTTTTTTCTGCCCGTGGCGCTCGCCATCCTGGCGATCTCGATTTATGTGGGACGTGTCTTCGGATGACGCAAAAATCTCCGCCGCCGAAATTCGGATTCTGGTCGCGCGCCGCAGCGCTGGCGATCATTGCCGGCGCGATTTTCGTCATCGTCATGATTATCGCCGGCGCCGATCACCTGATCGACAACGGTCCGGACTCGCGGCCCCTTCCGGCGCTCTTTCATGGCGCTTTGGGTCTGCTCGCGCTGGGCTCCTATTTTGCGCAGGTTCGCAACAACATTCCCGACGATTGGGACGCCCTTAAAGCCACCAACTGGCTGCTGGTTCCGGTAGGGTTGTTCTTGCTTGCCACGGCTCTTGTGGAGGACCGCGTCATTCATTTGCCGTGTTTTGCTGTTGCCTTCGGAGCCTGTTAAACACGCGCAACTGCTTCGCCAAAGGTTTCTCATAGAGTGGCCAATCCCTCCGGCACACGCCCCTTCGCCAATTTCGAATGGATGATCGCGCTGCGCTATCTGCGCGCCAAGCGGCGTGAGCGGTTTGTTTCGGTCATTTCCGGCATCTCGCTGGCCGGCATCGCGCTGGGCGTCGCCACGCTCATCATCGTCATGGCGGTGATGAACGGTTTTCGTCACGAACTGCTGTCGCGCATTTTGGGCCTCAACGGCCACATGGTGGTGCAAGGCTTAAGCGGCAGCCTGCCGGATTACGACGCTGTGGCAAAACGCATCCGCGCGGTGCCGGGCGTCCGCCAAGCCGATCCGATTGTAGACGGACAGGTGATGGCCACCTCCGCCGGCATCAATTCCGGCGTGGTGGTGCGCGGCATCAGCAAAGCCGATCTGGCGGCGCTCACCATGGTGTCGCGTTCGCTCCCGCAAGGCGCGCTGGATCAGTTTCAAGGCGGCGACTCCGTCATCATCGGCAGCCGCCTCGCCACCAAGCTGGGCCTTGTACCCGGCATGCGGATCACGCTGATCGCGCCGCGCGGCAACGTCACGCCCTTCGGCACCACGCCGCGGGTGAAAAGCTACACCGTCGCCGGCACCTTCAGCATCGGCATGAGCGAATACGATCAGACCTTCATCTTCATGCCGCTGAAGGAAGCCCAGCTTTATTTCAACATGGGCAACACCGTCAGCGGCATCGAAGTGATGGTGGACGATCCCGACAAGGCGGTGCCGATGGTCACGCCCGTGGGGCAAGCCGCCGGGCCTTACGCGCGCGTGCTGACATGGCAGGACATGAACTCCAGCCTGTTCGGCGCGGTGGAGGTTGAGAAGAACGTCATGTTCCTCATCTTGTCGCTCATCATTCTGGTGGCCGCGCTCAACATCATTTCCGGCCTTATCATGCTGGTGAAAGATAAAGCCGGCGACATCGCCATCCTGCGCACCATGGGCGCCACGCGCGGCGCCGTCATGCGCATCTTCTTCATCGCCGGCGCCAGCATCGGTATCGTGGGCACGCTGATCGGCTTCATCATCGGCGTGGTGTTCTGCGCCAATATCGAAAACATTCGTCAGTTCCTGTCCTCGCTTACCGGCACAAACCTGTTCAATCCGGAAATCTATTTCCTCAGCCAGATGCCGGCGGAGATGGACACCGGCGAAGTGATTGCCGTGGTGATCATGGCGCTGACGCTGTCGTTCCTTGCCACGCTTTATCCATCCTGGCGCGCAGCCCGCCTCGATCCGGTGGAGGCGCTGCGTTATGAGTGAAACTTTCGGCAAGCGCGCCCAACCACCGGGGCAGGGCACCACTTACACTGCGCAATCGCGCGGCGATATTCCCGCGCTGCGGCTTCAGGACGTCGGCCGCACCTTCCCGCAAGCCGAAGGCGTGCTGGAAGTTTTCCGCAACATCAGCCTGTCGATCATGCCGGGCGAGCTGGTTGCGCTGGTCGGTCCATCGGGCGAAGGCAAATCCTCGCTGCTGCACATGGCGGGCTTTCTCGAAGCGCCAAGCTCCGGCGAAGTTTTCGTCGCCGACGCGGTGGCGTCGAAGCTGGCCGATGGCGAACGCACCCGCATCCGCCGCGAGTTCATCGGTTTTATCTATCAGGCGCATCACTTGCTGCCGGAATTTTCCGCGCTCGAAAACGTCATCATCCCGCAGTTGATCGCCGGCAAGCCCCGCAAGAATGCCGATGCCAACGCGCGCCGCCTTCTGGATCTGGTGGGCCTGACCGCGCGCCTCGAACACCGCCCGTCGCAGCTTTCCGGCGGCGAGCAGCAGCGCGTCGCCGTCGCCCGCGCGCTGGCCAATTCGCCGCGCCTTCTTCTGGCCGACGAACCCACCGGCAACCTCGATCCGCGCACCGCCAACGGCGTGATGGAGATGCTGCTCTCGCTGGTGCGCTCGGAGGGGGTGGCCGCATTGGTTGCCACCCACAATCTGGAATTGGCTTCCCGAATGGACCGCGCCCTGATCCTGCACGAAGGCAAGCTGCGCGATGGCGGCAAGCTGGCCAGCGGCTCTTAAGCCTGCAAATCCACTAGTTTTGGAGCCCTGCAAATTCCGGCGGCGGGCGTTGTAAGCCTGTCGGGTTGTCGAACGTCCAACGCGCCCCACATTCGACATGAAGGTTTGGCGGTCTGCCGCTATTCGAAAGGTGTGTTGGGGGATGCTGAGCGTGCGACTCGCTTCACCGCAAATGCCGTCCGGGGAACTCGCCGGCGACTATCGCTGGTTTCCCGAAGATTTCCGCAGCACCCGCCAGCAGCTCTCTTTCGTATTCACCAGCCGCGCGGCGCTGGCGTCGCAGCCCTTTCTCGATCACCGCTGGCCGCAGGACGGGCTGGAGCACCGGCAAGTTTCCTTCGAAGCCATCGCGGATGAACTTCCGCACGCCGCGAAACCTGAACTCAATTTCATCTGGCACACATCTTTCTGTTGCTCGACGCTACTCGCACACGCACTGGATGCGCCGGGACGAAACCTTTCGCTGTCCGAGCCGATGGTGCTGGTCTCTATCGCCGATGCGAAAAAGACCGGCGCGGTGGAGCAGGGCTGGCAGTTGTCGCGCCTGCCCGAAATTGTTTTCCGGTTGCTGGCGCGGCCCGAAACGCCCGGCGCGCGCGTGCTGGTCAAGCCCAGCAATTTCGCGAACCATCTTTTGCCGGACGCCGCGCGGCTGACGAGCGGCAAATCGCTGTTCCTCTATTCCGGTCTGCCGGATTTTCTCGTCTCCATCGCCAAGAGCGGCATTTCGCTGCGCAAGTATGCGCGCAAATTGTTCGCCAGCCTGACCGCGAACATGCGCGAACAGTTGCCGTGGCCGGCCGCGGAGATTTTCCAGATGTCGGATCTGGAAATCGCGGCTCTCGTCTGGCATCTGCAACTGTTAGAATTCCGCAGCGCGCTGCCGCTTCTGGGTGCTACGCGATCAGCGTCGCTGAACTGCGATGCCTTCCTGACCGATCCCGAAACGGCGCTGGCGAAGCTCGATGCATTCTTTGGTCTCGGCCTTGGCGCGCGTCACATCGCGCAAACCGTGAGCGGCCCGCTTTTGAACCATCACGCCAAGGCGCCGTCGCAATCCTTCGATGCCGATTGCCGGCGCAAGCAGGCGGACGACGTGAAACGTCATCTCGGCGACGATCTCAACCGCATCGTGGAATGGAGCTACCGCGCCTGCCCGATGACGCCGCAGGGCGTACCGCTGCCGAACGCGCTCCTTTGAGAGAATCTACCCTCCCCTTGAGGGAGGGTCGGAAATGCGCAGCATTTTCGGGGAGGGGTCCGGCCACGCTGGTGGAAACGACCCCTCCCCGAAATTTGCTTCACTGCGTTTCGCAAATTTCGACCCTCCCTCAAGGGGAAGGTAGGAGCTGCTTTGATTTACGCCGCCGGCTTGTGCTTCTCGAACGCGGCAAGTTGTGCCGCCAGCGCGCGCTGGAATGCCGGCCGCGCGATGCAGCGCTCCTTGTAAGCCTCCAGCACCGGCTGGGTATCGAGCACGCCGGTGCCGTCCAGAATCCGCAGCACCGATGCCATCATCAGATCGCCGGCGGTGAAGCGATCTTCGAGATATTCCCTGGTCCCCAGCTGCGCCGCCAATTCGGACAAGCGCAGTTTCATCTGCTGCTCCAACTCCGGCTTGCGCAGCTTTGCCCATTCCTCGTTGGCGTAAAATGCCGAAAGTTCGGCGTAAGGCTGGATCACAACTTCCATCGTGTTCAGCGCAGCGAACACCCATGTTATAGCGCGCGCACGGGCTTCTTCATCTTTGGGAAGCAACGCTTCGCTCTTTGCACCGATGTAAAGAACGATCGCTCCGGACTCGAACAGCGTCAGCCCATCTTCCTCAATCGCCGGCACCTGCCCGAATGGCTGCAGCGCGCGATAGGCGGCGGAATTCTTGTCCGCGCCGCCGATCAGCATTTCGCGATAAGGCAGTCCCGCTTCTTCCAGCGCCCAACGCACGCGCAGGTCGCGCACCTGGCCTTGCGCGAATTGCGGCACCCATTTGAAAGCGGAGACGGTAATCATGCTTGTGCCTTTCCCGCGAGGTTCGCCTGACGCGGGCCTAGTTGCGAATTGTGCGGCCGCTATTTTTTGCCTCAGTCGCTCCGGCCAGATTGCGCTGGGCATCGGGGTCGCCCGGCTGGATGCGCAGCGCCGCTTTGTAATCGGCAATCGCAAGATCGAGTTTGCCTGTCGCGCCGTAAGCGCTGCCGCGATTGTCGTAGAAGCGCGCATCGCCCGGTGCGAGCTTCAATCCGGCGGTATAATCGGCAATCGCGCGCGCATATTGCGTCTGCGCCGCATAAGCCGCGCCGCGATTGAGAAGCAGCGTCGCGTCATTGGGGCTGGCGGCCAGCGCCTGCGTATAGCCGTCAATCGCCTTGGCGTAGTCGTGCTGCCCCAGGGCTGCGTCCGCCATGTTGCGCAGCAGAACCGGATCGTTCGTCTTGTTGCGCGCCGCCGCCGCATAGTCGGCGCTCGCCAGATCGGCTTTGCCCGCCTTTGCATAAGCGTTGCCGCGTTCCATCAGCAGATCGGCGTCGCCGGGCTTCGTTTTCAACGCAGTGGTGAAATCGCCGATGGCATCGTCATATTTTCCGGCCGCGGCATAGGCGTTGGCCCGGTTGATCAGCGCGTCCTGATAGTCCGGCTTCAACGTCAGCGCCTGGCTTAAATCGGCAATCGCGAGATCGGGCTTTCCCATCTTCAGATAGATCAGGCCGCGCCCCTCATAGTCGAATGGGCTAGGCGTCACGCGAACGGCGATGTTGTATTCGGCCAGCGCCTGCTCATTTTCGCCCATCTCGTTATAGGCGTTCGCAAGATTGGCGTGCGCGGCCCCGTTGCCGCCGTCGAAAGAAATCACGGCGTTGAAATCGGTTATGGCGCCGGTGCGGTCGCCCTTTGCCAGCCGGGCATTGGCGCGCGACACAAGCGCGTCGGCATAATTGGCGCGCAGGCTAATCGCCTTGGAAAAATCGGCGATGGCGCGGTCGGAGTCATGCTTGGCCAAATAGGCGTTGCCGCGATCGTAATAGATGTCGGGGATGACGCTGGACGGCGTCTCGTCGGACGCCAGCGCGTTGGTGAAAAGCTGGATGGCCCCGTCCGCATCACCGTTGTGCAGCAGGGCAACGCCCTGGTTCACGCGGCTGACGTCGGCGGCGTTGGCCGCACCGGCCAGCACGCTCACCAGCACGCTCGCCAGTAGACTGGCCGCTAGCCGATTTTCGCCCCTGCTCATGGCCGGCACGCTAGCGGAACGGCCCGGTTTCGCCCACCGCGCGGTTCTCACGTTCGAGTTATTTCCCCTGCATCTCCAAGAGCTTGGCGCGCAGTAATTGTTCCCACTTTGTTCTTGACGGAACAAAGAAGGAACGATATCCTCCTTTGTCCAAATCGAGAGGAGATTGAAATGGCGGACTGGTTTGAAGATGCAGCGGCGGGCGCGGGCCTGGTGATGTTCATTGCCTGCGCTTTCGTACTGGCAAGTTTCGGGCAGACCCTGATCGGTGCCTTGCAGGGGTAGGGGGGTGCGAGAAACCGGGGTTCGAATAAAAACCCCAATGATCTGCTGTGGATAGCCGGAAAAATGGCGCGATTCCGGCTGGCCGGGCGGGCCAAGATGGCGCGGGAATCGGAAAATCGGAAAGGAAGTTAGGTAGGCGATGGCAGTGGAGCGCAAACGGGCGGATTTCGTCCATCTGCGGGTGAAGAGCGCTTACTCCCTGCTGGAGGGCGCGCTGCGCCCCGGCGAACTGGCGGTGCTGGCGAAGAACGCGGCCATGCCGGCCGTGGCCGTTACCGACACCAACAATCTGTTCGGCGCTTACGAGATCAGCGAAACGCTGGCCAAGCATGGCGTCCAGCCCATCGTGGGCTGCCTGCTGGCGGTGGAGCTGGAAGAGAGTCAGGGCCCGAACCCGCTGGGCGTGCGCCGCAAGCCGCCGCTTCTGCCGCTGCTGGTTCAGAACGAGCAGGGCTATCGCAATCTCACCAAGCTTCTGAGCGCCGCCTATCTTCTGGCCGAACCGGGTGACTGGCCGCATGTGAAAGCGCCGCTGCTGGCACAGCACAGCGAAGGCCTGATCGCGCTGAGCGGCGGTCCCGGCGGCCCCATCAACCGCCTTCTCGACGATGGCCAGCCCGAAGCGGCGTCCGCGCTGCTGGATCGGCTACACGCCGTGTTCGGCGACCGGCTCTATGTGGAATTGCAGCGCCACGGCATGGCCGAAGAGCGCGCCGCCGAACCTTTGCTGATCGAATTTGCTTATTCAAAAAGCTTGCCGCTGGTCGCCACCAACGATGTCCATTTCGGCGCCGCCGATATGTATGAGGCGCACGATGCGCTGCTCTGCATCGCCGACAGCACCTTCGTTTCGCAAACCGACCGCAAGCGGCTGACGCGCGAACACCGCTTTAAAAGCGCGGCCGAAATGGCGGTGCAGTTTTCCGATCTGCCCGAAGCGCTGGAAAATACGCTGGAGATCGCCAAGCGCTGCGCCTTCCGCCCCAAGAAGCGCAGCCCCATCCTGCCGCAGTTCGTGCCTGAGTCCGGCCTTTCTCCTGCCGATGAATTGCGCGCGCAGGCCGAAGCCGGGCTTGAGCGGCGGCTGGCCAAGCATGGCCTGTTCGCGGACAAGAAAGTTTACACCGACCGTCTGGCGTTCGAACTCAACGTCATCAACGGCATGGATTTTCCGGGCTACTTTCTCATCGTGTCCGACTTTATGCGCTGGACGCGCGATCAGAACATTCCCGTCGGCATTCGCGGTTCGGGCGCCACCTCGCTGGTGGCGTGGTCGCTGGACATCACCAACCTCGATCCGCTGCGGTTTGGCTTGCTGTTCGAACGCTTTCTCAATCCCGAACGCATTTCGATGCCGGACTTCGACATCGACTTCTGCCAGGAGCGTCGTGACGAAGTCGTGCATTACGTGCAGCACAAATACGGCAAAGACCGCGTGGCGCACATTATCGCGCTGGGTTCGCTGCAGGCGCGCGCCGCCGTGCGCGATGTGGGCCGCGTGTTGCAAATGCCGCTGGGCCTTGTCGATCGCATCGCCAAGCTGGTGCCCAACCCGCCGGGCAAATCCATTTCCCTGCGCGAGGCCGTTGTCGGCGAACCGCGTTTGCAAACGATGGCCGAGCAGGAGCCCAGCGCGCGCCAGCTTTTCTCCATCGTGGAAAAGATCGAAGGCCTTTACCGCCACGCCTCCACCCATCCCGCCGGCGTGGTGATCGGCGACCGGCCGCTGGACGAAATCCTGCCGCTCTACCGCGATCCACGTTCCGAAATGCCGGTAACGCAGTTCGATTACGAAGACGCGGAAAAAGCCGGCTTGGTGAAGTTCGATTTCCTCGGCCTGAAAACGCTGACGGTCATCGCCAAGACGGAAGAACTGCTCAAGCGCCGCGGCGTGATTGTCGATACGCAGAACATCGATTTCGGCGACGTGCCGTCATTCGAGATGCTGGCGCGCGGCGAAAGCGTGGGCGTGTTCCAGCTCGAAGGGGCTGGCATGCGCGATCTTCTGCGCAAGATGCAGCCCGATCACATCAACGATCTGGTCGCGCTGGTGGCGCTCTATCGCCCCGGCCCGATGGAGTCGATTCCGAAATACATCGCCTGCAAACGCGGCAAGGAAGCGCCGGAATATCTGCATCCGTCGCTGGAGCCAATCCTGAACGAAACCTACGGCGTCATGACGTATCAGGAAGACGTCATGAATATCGCGCGCGCTCTGGCGGGCTATTCGCTGGGCGAGGCCGATCTTCTGCGCCGCGCCATGGGCAAGAAAATTCAAGCCGAGATGAACGTCCATCGCGAGCGTTTCATCAAGGGAGCCGGCGAGAAGGGCATTCTGCCGGGCGTCGCCGAACAGATTTTCGAACTGGCCGCCAAGTTTGCCGGCTACGGCTTCAACAAAGGCCATGCCGCCGCTTACGCGCAGGTCGCCTATCAAACCGCCTATCTGAAGGCGAATTATCCTGTCGAATTTCTTGCCGCGTCGATGACGCTGGATTCCGGCAATACCGATCGCCTCAACATCTTCAAGCAGGAAGCGCAGCGCCTCAACATTCGCGTGGCCGCACCCGACATCAACCGCTCGGATGCCATCTTCACCTGCGACAGCGAACAGGGCGTGATCTTCTATTCGCTGGCCGCCGTGAAAGGCGTGGGCAAACAGGCGATGGAGCATGTGGTAACCGAGCGCGGCGCTAACGGCCCCTTCGCCAGCATTTCCGATTTCGCGCGGCGCGTGGATCCCAAGCTCATCAACAAGCGCGCGTTTGAAAGTCTGGTGCGGGGCGGTGCGTTCGATGCGCTGTCGCCCAATCGCCGCCAGCTTGTGGAATCCTCAGATGCCATTCTCAGCGATGCCGGCCGCAACGCGCGCGAACGCGAAAGCGGGCAATCCACTTTGTTCGGCGGCGACGATTCCAGCGTGACCGATATTCGCCTGTCGCCAATCGCCGACTGGCTGCCGCACGAACGCCTGGGCGAGGAGTTCGCTGCTATCGGGTTTTATCTCTCCGGCCATCCGCTGGATGGTTATGCCGCCGCGCTGAAGCGGTTAGGCGCCACCACCATTGCGTCGGTGCTGGAAGATCGCCGCCGCTCCGGCGTGCGCGCGGTTTTGGGTGGCACCATCATACGCAAGCAGGAACGCCGCGGCCGTAACGATCAGCCTTACGCTTTCATCTCGCTGTCCGATCCCACCGGCATGTTTGAAACAATGGTGTTCTCCGAATTGCTGGCGACGTCGCGGCCGTTGCTCGAAGCCGGCAGGTCCGTGCTGATCACAGTGGGTGCCGATTGGGACGGCGACGAACTGAAACTGCGCGCGCTAGCCATCGCCGATCTCGATCAAGCCGCCGCCAATGCGGGCGAGGGGCTGCGCGTCTATCTGGAAGATGCTTCACCGCTGGGCGGCATCGCCGGTGCCTTGCGTAATCCCGGCAAAGGCATCGTCACGCTGGTGGTGCCCGGCAGCGCCGGACAGGAAGTGGAAATCCGCCTGCCGCAACGCCAGCAAATCACCCCCGCTATGCGCGGCGCGATAAAATCCCTGCCCGGCGTGGCGTCGGTGGAGTCGGTCTAAAGCGCCGCCACCGCTTTGCCCAATCGTTCCAGTCCGGTTTCGATGCGTTTGGCATCCTGCGCGAAACACACGCGGATATAAGCATCGCTGGCCTTGTCGCTGGGCGGCGCGAAGGCAGATCCCGGCGCCACGCCAACCCGCGCATCGTGCACAAGTTTGCTGGCGAAACCCAAACTGTCCGTCATTCCCTCGACCTGAAGGAATCCATAGAAAGCACCATCCGGTTTGATCCAGCGAATGCGGTTCTGCGATTCCACAAAGCGTTGCACCACGTCGCGGCCCTTGTGGCTCAACTCCAGCATGTGCCCGCGAAAGGCGTCGCCTTCGGGCGACAACGCAGCGATGGCACCATACTGTGCGAAGGTCGTGGCTCCTGTGTTGTTCGCCGCTGACATCATCCACATCGCCTGACTAAGCTTGGCCGGATGCACCAGCCAGCCGATGCGCCAACCCGTCATCGCCCACGGCTTGGAAAAACTGTTGATCACGAACACCGCATCGTCCGGCTCCGCGATTTCCAGAAACGATGGTGCGTGCTTGGCGCCATCGTAAACCAGCGTGCCGTAAACCTCGTCGCTGATGATGGCGATGCCGCGTTCGCGCGCGAAGGCCAGCACCTTGCGCTGCTCATCCTGCGGCATGATCCAGCCGGTGGGATTTCCCGGCGAAGCGATGAAGATCGCTTTCGTCCGCGCGTTGCACGCGGCGAACAGCTTTTCGAGATCGAGGGTCCAGCGCCCGCCAGCCCAGTCTTCTTCCAGCCGCGCGAAGCGAACCTCCGCGCCGCAGATTTCCGCCGCCTGAAAGATGTTCGGCCAGACCGGCGAAACCACCACGATATTGTCGCCCGTCCTCACCACGCTTTGCAGCGCCATGATCACCGCCAGCATGGCAGCACCCGGAACCGTGACCCGCTCCAGCGCCATGCCGGCGCCAACCGTCCGCTTGTGATAATCCGCAATCGCCTGCCGTAGGGCGGGAATGCCCCGCGCGTTGGAATAGAAGGTCTTGCCGTCATCCAGCGCCTTCTTGGCCGCGTCGCGAATGAAGGCCGGCGTCACCAGATCGCTTTCGCCGAACCACAGCGCAATCACGTCCGGATCGCCCAGCGCGAGTGCGGAGACCAGGCCGATCCCGTTGGCGTCGAGGTGCTCGATTTCGGGGCGTATGGGGCTGGGAAAAGGGGCTTTTTTGTCCATCCGCAGGTTCCACCTCAGCGGCTTGCGTCCGTCAACCCACATCCCTATAACCCCAGCCATTCCGCACGCGAGGGTGGGTTCATGGGGTGTGTTGCCCTGTCCCCGTCCGGTGCCCGGGGAGCGTCCGCGAAAGCGGGAGCGACCAGAAAAAACGGGTCATCTCCTCGCGTCAGGCTAACCGGAAAAGGAAAATGTAATCATGGCTTTGCCAGACTATTCCATGCGCCAACTGCTTGAGGCAGGCGCACATTTCGGCCACCGCAAGCAGCGCTGGAACCCGAAAATGGGCCAATATATCTATGGCTCGCGCAACGACATCCACATCATCGACCTGACGCAGACGGTTCCGTTGCTGCACCAGGCGCTCCTCGCCCTTCGCGACGCGGCGGCCGGTGGCGGACGTATCCTGTTCGTCGGCACCAAGCGCCAGGCATCGGAGCCGGTGGCGGCGGCAGCCAAGCGCTGCGCCCAATATTATGTGAACCATCGCTGGCTCGGCGGCACGCTGACCAACTGGCAAACGATCTCGCGCTCCATCAAGCGCCTTCGCACCATCGAAGAGACACTGAACACGGCGCAGGGCTCTGGCCTGACCAAGAAAGAATTGCTGGGCCTGCTGCGCGAGCGCGACAAGCTTGAACGTTCGCTGGGCGGCATCAAGGAAATGGGCGGCCTGCCGAACATGCTGTTCGTGATCGACACGAACAAGGAGCAGATCGCCATTGCCGAAGCCAAGAAGCTTGGCATCCCGGTTGTGGCGGTTCTGGATTCCAACAGCGATCCGGATGGCATCGCCTTCCCGATTCCGGGCAACGACGACGCCGCACGCGCGCTTTCGATGTATTGCGATCTCGCGGCGCGCGCCATCATCGATGGCCTTTCGCAAGGGCAGGGCGCTGCCGGTGTCGATCTGGGCGAAGCCGAAGAGCTTCCCGACGATGGCCCGGCTGCCGAAGAGGCGCCGCAAGCCGCCGCCGAAGCGACCGCCTGATCATTCGCCTTACGGAGTTTTGAAATGTCGAACGTCACCGCAACGATGGTGAAAGACCTGCGCGACAAGACCGGCGCAGGCATGATGGATTGCAAAGCTGCTCTTGGCGCCACCGAAGGCGACATGGAGCAGGCGGTCGATTGGCTGCGCAAAAAGGGTCTTGCCAAGGCCGCCAAAAAGTCCGGCCGCGTTGCTGCGGAAGGCCTGATCGGCGTTGCCGTGGACAAGCAGGCTGGCGCGCTGGTGGAAGTGAATGCCGAAACCGATTTCGTGGCGCGCAACGAAACCTTCAAGGAATTTGTGACGGACGCCGCGAAGCTTGGCCTGAAAGCCGATGGCGACATCGAGAAGCTGCTGAAGCATCCGATGGCGAACGGCGCCAGCGTGGATGACTCGGTCAAAGAACTCGTCGCCAAGATCGGCGAGAACATGAGCGTACGCCGCGTGACTGTGCTCACAGTCGATCCTGGTATCGTTGCGAATTACGTTCACAACGCCAGTTCGCCGGAACTTGGCAAGATCGGCGTGCTTGTCGCGCTGAAATCATCGGCGCCGGAAGACAAGCTGATGGCGCTTGGCAAGCAGATCGCCATGCACATTGCTGCCGCGGCTCCGCTGGCGCTGACACCGGAGCATCTTTCGGCCGATGTGATCGCACGCGAACGCGCCATCCATGCCGATCAGGCGCGCCAATCGGGTAAGCCGGAGAACGTCATCGAAAAGATGATCGAAGGCCGCATGCGCAAGTTTTACGAAGAGTCGATCCTGTTGTCGCAGATCTTCGTGATCGATGGTGAAACGCCGGTCGGCAAGGTACTCGAGAAGGCATCGAAAGATTTCGGCACGCCGGTCGAGATTACCGGCTTCGTCCGTTACCAGGTTGGCGAAGGCATTGAAAAAGCCGACAGCGATTTCGCTGACGAAGTGAAAGCAATGGCGGGCCATTAGGCCAGACCGGAGAAACAAAGTGGCGTCACCCAAATACCGCCGCGTTCTCTTGAAGGTCTCCGGCGAAGCGCTGATGGGCGCTTTGCCTTTCGGTATCGACGTTTCCACCGTTGATCGCATCGCCGCCGACATCCGCGATGCGGTAAGCGCGGGCACGCAGCTTTGCCTTGTCATCGGCGGCGGAAATATCTTTCGTGGATTGAAGGGTGCCGCTGCCGGCATCGATCGCGCCACGGCCGATTACATGGGCATGCTGGCCACGGTGATGAACGCGCTCGCGATGCAGGCGGCGCTGGAACGCAGTGGCGTTCCCACGCGCGTGCAATCGGCCATTCCCATGACGTCTGTGAGCGAGCCTTACATTCGCCGCCGCGCCATCCGGCACATGGAAAAAGGCCGCGTCGTCATTTTTGCGGCCGGAACGGGCAACCCGTTCTTCACGACCGACACCGCTGCCGCGTTGCGTGCCGCGGAAATGAGTTGCGAGGCCATGCTGAAGGGCACACAGGTGGATGGCGTTTACACTGCCGATCCCAAGAAAGACCCAAAGGCTCAGCGCTTTGAAACGCTGAGTTACCATGAGGTTCTGTCCAAAGACCTTCAGGTGATGGACGCCTCGGCCGTTAGCCTTTCCCGCGAGAATAAGATTCCGATCATCGTGTTTTCCATCCATGATCGGGGCTCTCTGGCGGCCGTGCTTCGCGGCGAGGGCAGGGCGACGATCATCGAGGAACGGCCATGACGCCAGGGTACGACAAGGAAGACCTTAACCGCCGCATGAATGGCGCGATTGCTTCTTTGAAGGGCGAATTCGGCGGCCTGCGCACCGGCCGCGCCAGCGCAGCGCTTCTCGATCCCGTGAGCGTGGACGCTTACGGCAACACCATGCCGATCAACCAGGTCGGAACCGTCAGTGCGCCGGAACCCCGGTTGTTGACTGTGCAGGTATGGGATCGCGGTTTGGTTGCTGCAGTGGACAAGGCAATCCGCACCTCCGGCATTGGCCTGAACCCGCAGATGGATGGGCAGCTTTTGCGCATCCCTATTCCGGAACTCAGCGAAGAGCGCCGGCGCGAACTTGCAAAACTCGGATCCAAATATGCTGAGCATGCGCGTGTCGCCGTGCGCAATGTGCGCCGCGACGGAATGGAACTGCTGAAGAAATTGGAAAAAGACAACAAGATCAGTCAGGACGAACATCACAAGCTCGGCGACGAATTGCAGAAGCTGACCGACGCGCACATTCGCGACATCGATCAGGCGCTGCACGCCAAAGAGCAGGAGATCATGCAGGTTTAATCCGCGTGACGCGCGGTTGCGTATTGTATCGTGAGCCGGTGAACCAGAAGGCGAGTAACTTGGAGCCAAAGCCGAACCTGCCGCACCATGTCGCCATTATCATGGATGGCAATGGACGCTGGGCGCGCAAACGGCATTTGCCGCGCGCGGCGGGCCATGTGGCCGGCGTCAATGCGGTTCGCGCCGTGGTTCGCGCCGCCAGCGACGCGGGCCTCGCCAATCTCACGCTTTATGCTTTCTCATCCGAAAACTGGAAACGCCCACCCACTGAAGTGAATCACCTGATGGGATTGTTCCGCGCCTATTTCCGCGGCGATCTGGATGAGCTGGTCGAGCGTGGTGTGCGCGTGCGCATCATCGGCAATCGCACGCGCGTGGCGCGCGATATCGGCACCATGATCGACGATGCGGAAGGCCGCACCGTCGCCAACACCGGCCTCAATCTCACCTTTGCATTCGATTACGGCGGCCAGGAAGAAATCGCCGCCGCCGCGCGCGAACTGGCAAGAGCCGCGCAAGAGGGCAGGCTCGATCCGGAAAGCATCACGCCGGAACTTTTCGCCACGCGCCTTTTCACCAGCGGATTGCCCGAACCGGATCTGATCGTCCGCACCAGCGGTGAGCACCGGCTGAGCAATTTTCTGCTTTGGCAATCGGCCTACGCGGAATTGATTTTCGTGGACACGCTCTGGCCGGATTTTACCGGCAAAGAATTTCTCGCAACGCTGGAACAATTCGCCAAACGTGATCGCCGTTTCGGTGCCGTCATTCCGGAAGCCGTCGCGTGAACGGCTCATGCGAAAATGCGGAACAAAGCGCCGTCGCGGACGACGCGAACGCGCGGAGTTCTATTAAACCTTCCCGGTCATCGTTTCTGAAGTCGCAGGAATTTTATGCGCGCGCGATATTCGGTATCCTGCTGGCAGTTTTGGCAATCGCAAGCGCCGTTGGGGGCGGAATTTTCTTCGCGCTCTTTATCGGGATCGGCACGATTGCGGCGGCGCGCGAATGGCACCGGATGGTGGATGATCGCGGCTTCGCGCCCGAAATGCTCGTCACCGCGTTGACGATTGTTGCCGTGCTCGCGTCGGTGCTGGCGGCGCCAAAAGAATGGTGGGGCGCCGTTGCGTTGGCTGTAGGTGCTGGGTTGGCCGCGATTGTGGCCGTCGTGCGCAAGGGCTCGCCATTCTGGCACGCGTTTGGCGTTGTCTATATCGGTGTCGGCGCCTTATCGCTTCTCACGCTCCGTATCGAGGCGCCATACGGGCAGTGGGTTGTGCTTGGAATCTTCGTCGTCATCTGGGCGGCGGACACGGGTGCCTGGCTTGCCGGCAGCCTGATCGGTGGCCCCAAGCTCGTCCCCGTCTTGTCGCCGAACAAAACGTGGGCGGGCTTTCTGGGCGGCATTGCGCTCGCGGCAGTTGGCGCGGCCATCTACATTTTCATTCTTCATGGCGATCCGGTTTCAGCCGCCTGGGTTGCCGCGGCGCTGGCCGTGATCGGGCATAGCGGCGATCTGTTCGAATCTTGGGTCAAGCGGCAGTTCAAGCGCAAAAACAGCGGAGGCCTTATTCCGGGTCACGGGGGCGTGCTGGACCGCATCGACAGTATGTTGTTCGTCGCGCCGCTTGTGGCGGCGATCGTCCTGTTCATTGGCATCAATTCGCTGTTTGGGGCGCATCCATGACGCCCATCAGCCGCCCGCGCACCGGTGTATCCTTGCCAAATTTGCCGGACGTTCTGGCGCGCAGCGTCACCGTTCTCGGCAGCACGGGCTCTGTTGGCGTCAGCACGCTCGATGTCATTTCGCACGCGCGCAACGCTTACGGTCCCGACGCGATGCCTGTCGAAGCGATAACGGCTCAACGCAATGTGAAAAAGCTTGTCGAACAGGCGCGTGCAATAAAGCCAAAGCTCGCAGTCATCGGAGATAAGTCGCTTTACAAAGCACTGAAAGACAGCGTGGCACCGGACGTCGAAGTCGCAGCGGGCGAAGAAGCCGTCATTGCCGCTGCGGCGCGGTCGTCCGACATCGTTCTTGTGGCTATCGTCGGTGTCGCTGGGTTGGCGCCCGCGTTGGCCGCCGTCAAACGCGGCGCAACGGTTGCGTTGGCGAACAAGGAATGTGTCGTTGCCGCGGGCGATATTTTCCGCGCTGCCGTTGAAAGCTCGGGCGCGGTGATCATCCCCGTGGATTCCGAACACAACGCCGCATTCCAGATTCTGGACCTTGGCGGTGGTAACGCCATTGAGCGCGTAACGATCACAGCGTCCGGCGGGCCATTCCGTGAATGGTCGTCCGAGCGGATGTCGCAAGCGACACCGGAACAGGCTGTTGCCCATCCCAACTGGTCCATGGGCGCAAAGATATCCGTCGATAGCGCCACGCTGATGAACAAAGGGCTTGAGCTTATCGAGGCGCACTATCTCTTCGGGCTGCCGGCCGCGAAGCTGGGCGTCGTGATCCATCCGCAATCGGTTGTTCATTGCCTGGTCTCTTACGAAGACGGTTCCACGCTGGCACACCTGTCGGCGCCCGACATGCGCACGCCGATTGCGCATGCCTTGGCATGGCCGCGCCGGATTTCATCGCCCTCGCGGCGGCTTGGTTTAACGCAGATCGGTCAGCTCTCATTTCTTGAGCCCGATCTGGAACGCTTCCCATGTTTGAAACTTGCGGAAGACTGCCTGCGTACGGGCGGAGCAACGCCGACGCTTCTGAATGCCGCCAACGAGGTAGCCGTTGAGGCATTTCTGGGACGAAAGCTGCGCTTCCTTGACGTTTCGCGTGTTGTGGCGGAAACCTTGGGTGCGCGCGATACGGGACTTGGTTCGGGATCGCCCAGCGATCTTGAAGCCGTTTTGGAACTCGACCGGACCGCGCGGCGGCTGGCGCGAGATGCGTGCGGCCGGTTGGCCGCTTTGGCGTAGGAGTTCGCAGATGCTTTCCATGTTTCAAGGCTTGGGTCAGTGGGCACCGCTTGGGCTTCCTGCGTTCCTTTTCGTCATCACGGTGGTGATTTTCTTTCACGAACTTGGCCATTTTCTCGTGGCGCGCGCGTGTGGCGTGAAGGTAGAGACATTCTCGATCGGTTTCGGCAGCAAGATCTTCGGCTGGACGGATCGTCATGGAACACACTGGAAGGTGTCGTGGATTCCGCTTGGCGGTTACGTGAAGTTCCTTGGCGATATGGACGCCGCGAGCAAGCCGGATCGCGCGAAGCTGGACGAGTTACCGGCGGAGGAACGCAAGCAGATTTTCGCGTTCAAGCCGCTCTATCAAAGAGCGCTTGTCGTTGCCGCCGGCCCCGTCGCCAATTTCTTGCTTGCGATTCTGATTTTCGCCGCGACGTTCATGATTTCGGGCCGCGATCTTGTCGCGCCCGTTGTAGATCATGTTCAGGCAGGCAGCGCCGCCGCCGCCGCCGGTCTGCAAAAGGGCGACGTCATTCGCAGCATTAATGGCGAAAAGATTACAAGTTTTTCGGATATGCAACGGATCGTGTCTGTCAGCGCTGGGCAAGACCTCACGGTCATCTTTGTTCGTAACGGGCAACAACACGCGGTTCATGCCACGCCAAAAATGACCGTGCTTACAGATCGCTTTGGCGGAACCGAAAAACTCGGTGCGCTGGGAATCGCAAACTATTTGGGCAAAGGGGAAATCACCCACGTCACGTACAATCCCATCACGGCGCTGGCCGCGGCTTGGGATCAGACGTGGGACATTGTCGGGACCACCTTTTCCTACCTCTGGCAGATGGTGGCCGGCTACCAGTCGGCGGACCAGCTCAGCGGTCCCATCGGCATCGCCAAGATCTCCGGGCAGGTGGCGCAAATCGGCTTCATGGCCCTTATCAACCTCGCGGCGTTAATCTCCGTAAGCATCGGGCTGGTCAACCTTTTTCCCATTCCCATCCTCGACGGCGGCCACCTTCTGTATTATGCATGCGAAACGGTGTTGGGTCGCCCGCTTGGCGAGCGGGCACAGGACGTGGGTTTTCGGCTGGGACTTGCAGTGGTGCTTGGGTTAATGCTCCTGGCGACCTGGAATGACCTCAGCCGGTTGAATTTATTTTAAAAGCAACGCGCGCTCTGGCCTGTATGGCGGGCGACAGGAACAGACGAGCGGATGATCCCGATCGCCCATCACTTTGCCAGAACGGCGCGCACTTTGGCGTTTGCAATTGCATGCACGCTCGCCTGCTTGCCAGCAGCGGCGCAAGACGTCGCTGGCCCTTCGTCCGCCGCGCCCGCCGCTGTCGCGCCGCCGCCCGCCGGACCGTCCGTTCAACAGATCGTTGTGCAGGGCACGCAGCGCGTCGAGCCTGCGACCGTCGAATCGTACATGACGATTCACGCCGGCGATCCTTACGATCCGCGCGTGGTCGATCAGTCGCTGAAAACGTTGTTCGCAACCGGTCTTTTTTCGGATGTGAAGTTCAACTGGAATGGCTCAAAGCTGACCGTCAATGTCGTCGAAAACCCGATCATCAATCAGATCGCCTTTGAAGGCGAGAGCGCGGTTTCCGAAAAGGATTTGACGAAGGAAGTTCAGCTGAAGCCGCGCATGGTATTCACCCGCGCCAAGGCTCAGGCCGATGTGCAGCGCATCATCGAACTCTACCGTCGCAACGGCAAATTCGCCGCCAGCGTTGACCCCCAGATTATTCAACGCCCGCAGAACCGGATCGATCTCGTCTTTTCGATCAACGAGGGCGCCACGACGGGGGTCGCGCGCATCAATTTTATCGGAAACAAAGTTTTTGACGACGACACGTTGCGCGGCCAACTCGCGACCGAAACGAGCGCCTGGTACAAATTTTTGTCCACCAACGACAATTACGATCCCGACCGGCTGACGTTCGACCGCGAACAGCTACGCCGCTTTTACCTGAAGCAAGGCTACGCAGACTTCCACGTCATTTCAGCCGTTGCCGAACTGACGCCTGACCGGCAGAGCTTCTACATCACGTTCACGGTCGATGAAGGCCCGCTCTATCATTTCGGCAAAGTCGTTATCGCTTCAAAGATCAAGGAGCTGGACCCGGCGTCTCTCAGGCCGCTTTTGCCGATTGCCAATGGCGACGTGTACAATGCGGAGTTGATCGACAAATCCATTGATGCGTTGACAAACGCGGCCGGTACGCGCGGCTACGCCTTTGCGCAGGTTCATCCGCGAATTTCGCGAGACCGCAACAAGCGCACAATCGACATTATTTTCAATATTGATCAGGGCTCGCGCGTCTATGTTGAGAAAATCAACATTGTTGGAAACACGCGTACACGCGATGAGGTTATCCGGCGCCAGTTCCGTCTTTCGGAAGGCGATGCCTTCAACCGGGTGCTTGTCGACCGGTCGCGGACGCGCATTCGCGCTCTTGGCTTTTTCAAAGATGTTGACATCAAAACTGAGCAGGGCTCGCAGCCGGATCGCACGGTTCTGACAGTCGCCGTTCAGGAACAGCCGACCGGCCAGCTTGATTTGGGCGTCGGCTATTCCTCGACCAGTTCATTTGTGGGTGAGGCTGGCTATACGGAAACCAACCTGTTTGGGCGCGGGCAGTATCTTCGCGTCAGCGCGACGGCCTCCAGTATCAGCAAGGAGGCGCAACTTAGCTTCACCGAGCCGTACTTTCTGGATCGCCCATTGAATGCCGGCTTCGATATCTACAAGCAGGTCACGGAATTCGACGAGGCCGACTACCAGGGCGATACGACCGGCATACAGTTGCGCCTGGGTTTCCCGACATCGGAATATGGCAGCGTCGGCCTGCACTACACGTTCCGGGTCGACGATCTTAAGGCTTTCTCTGGAGCAGCCGAACAAGTCATTCTTGCTCAGGGACAAGCGACAACATCGTCAGTTGGCTATACCTACAATTACAACACCTTCGACGACCCGATTAAGCCGCGGAATGGCTTTTCTTTTGGCCTGACGCAAAATTTTGCCGGGATAGGCGGGACGGTCAAATACCTAAGCTCTGAGGCCAGCGTGTTGGGATATCATCCCATCCTTTGGGATCAGTTCGTTGCGTCCCTTGGCGTGAATGCAGGGTTCATAAATGGCTACGGTGGCCAGGATGTTCGCATCAACGACCGCTTCTTCAAGGGGGCGGACAGTTTCCGCGGCTTCGATGTCGCCGGTGTTGGTCCCCGCGACACGGCCGTTGGCGGTACCGGCGGATCGATCGGTGGCGACGCCTATGTGATCGGCACCGCACAACTGCGGATACCCAGTTTCCTGCCAGACAGCTATGGCATCGGCACCGCGCTTTTCAGCGATTTCGGAACGGTTGGCCATCTCGACCAGAAGCCAACCCCGTGCAATTTGAACCCCGCGAACGGGCCTGTTAGCTGTATTAAGGACAATATGGCTTTCCGGGCCTCGGTTGGCATAAGTGTCAGCTGGAAATCGCCATTCGGTCCCGTTCAGATCGATCTGGGCATTCCCGTCAAGAAAGAAAAATATGATAAGACAGAGATCATTCACTTCAGCGCTGGGACAGGACTATAATCCATGAATAAAATGTCGAATTTAGGCCGCGCGGCCATCTATGCTGCGCTGTCCACCTTTGTTGCGGTTGTTGCGGTTCAAGCCGCTCCAGCCCCAGCCCCACAACAACCGGCGAAGCCGGCGGCTAACGCAGCTGCGCCCATGCCGCGCATTCTCGTTATTGATCGCACAGCGATCCTGCGAGACTCGAACGTTGGCAAAGACATCGTTCAGCAGGTCACCGCGCTGACGCAGCAAGCGGAACGTCAGTTGAAAGGGCAAAGCGACGCGTTGCGCAAAGAAGGGCAGGCTCTGCAGCAGCAGGTCGCAATTCTTTCCGCCAGTGTCCGCGACCAGAAGGTTAAGGCCTTTCAGGCCAAACAAGCTGGCTTCCAACAAACCGTTCAGCAGCGTCAGTTGCAGATTCAGGGCGGCGTGATGCAAGCGCGCCAACAGGTTGAAAAGGCTCTTGGTCCGATTCTTAATGGAATCATGACGGAGCGCGGCGCCAATTTGCTGCTCGACCGTCAAGCCATCGTTCTTGGCACTGTTAACATCGACATCACGGCGACGGCCATACAGCGGTTGAATCAGAAGCTGCCGAAAGTAAAAGTGCAGCTCGTCAATCCGCCACCCGGCACCGTCCCGGCAGGTCAATGATCTGGAGAGCCGCGCCTTCGGGCGCGGCTCGCCGTCTCCCCGATGGCGGATCCTCGCTTCTACGATAACCAAGGGCCGTTCACGCTGGCCGCGCTTGCTGGACTCGCCGGCGTTGCGCTGCCCAAAGCCGCGGATGGCACGCTCACCATCACCGACGTTGCGGCGCTCTCGGGAGCAGGGGTTACGCATCTGTCTTTCTTTGTTGGCGGCAGTGGCCATGCACGTAACGAACTGCACGCCACAACTGCCGGCGCGTGTTTCGTGTCGCAAACAGATGCAGGCTTTAGCGAAACAAATTCCGTTCTGATCCCTTGCAAGTCTGTTCAACACGCATTTGCGAGGGCTGTTCAGGCGTTTTATCCCGACAGCAACTTTTCGTCCTCACATCAGCAGGCGGCGGTTGATTCTAGCGCGATCGTCGCCACCAGCGCCGTTCTGGGCCACGGCGTCGTTGTGGGCGAGGGCGCCGAGATTGGTGAGGACGTACGCATTGGCCATAACGCGGTTATCGGACGGGGCGTTACAATCGGCCGCGATTGCGAAATCGGAAGCAACGTCACGATCAGTCACGCTTATCTCGGCGATGGCGTCGTCATTCTGCCAGGCGCGCAAATCGGTCAATCCGGCTTTGGTTTTGCGTCGGGGCCATCCGGCCATGTTAAGATTCCGCAGATCGGCCGCGTCATTATTCAAGACAAAGTCGAGATCGGCGCCTGCACGACGATTGATCGTGGCGCACTGGGTGACACTGTGATCGGTGAGGGAACGAAGATCGATAATCTTGTTCAGATTGGTCACAATACCAAGATCGGCCGTCATTGCATCATCGTTGCGCAGGTAGGTATTTCCGGTAGCTGTGAGCTTGGAGATTTCGTAGTGCTGGGCGGGCAGGCCGGCGTTGCCGATCATGCCCGCGTCGGCGACGGCGCACGCCTTGCGGCCAGAGGCGCAATTGCGCCCGGCGATCTTCCAGGCAATCAGGACTATGGCGGCGTCCCCGCTCGCCCGCTAAAACAATGGAAGCGCGAACTTGCCGCCGTGGCGATTCTGGCTCGCCGCCGCAAACGGGATAATAATGGCTGACACACAGAACACTGGCGAAGTGCTCACCGTTGAGGATATCAAAAAGCTTCTTCCGCACCGCCCACCGTTTCTCCTGATAGACAGGTTGGCAGAGATGGTGCTCAACGAGAGTGCGGTTGCTTATAAAGCGGTGACTATTACCGAACCGCATTTTCAGGGTCATTTCCCCGATCATGCTGTGATGCCTGGTGTGTTGATCGTGGAAGCAATGGCGCAGGCCGCTGGCGCGCTCGTCATGCATTCGTTGGGCCTCGCCGCCCTGAACCGCATCGTTTATTTCATGGGAATCGACAAAGCACGTTTCCGCAAGCCAGTAACGCCCGGCGATATGTTGCGCATTCCGGTGCGCGCGTTGCAGAAGCGTGGGCCGGTTTGGCGCTTTGCGGGGGAAGCCTATGTCGGCGACACGCTTTGCGCCGAGGCGGAATATACCGCCATGATCAGTGAAACGACGCGGGACGAAGATGCCAATTCATCCAAGCGCAATCGTTGAAGACGGCGCCGCGCTCGGCAACGGCGTCGAAGTGGGCCCGTTCTGCATTATCAGCCGTCACGCCAAGCTAGCAGAAGGCGTTCGACTCATCTCGCATGTTGTGATTTCCGGCCACACCGAAATTGGGCCACGAACCGTTGTGCATTCGCAAGCCGTTCTGGGCGGAGAGGGGCAGATTCGCAATACCACTGCGCCAGATGCACGCCTGATAATTGGTGCCGACAACATCATTCGTGAAAGCGTTTCGATCAGTGCCGGCAGCCAGAAGGGCGGCGGCGTCACCACAATCGGCGATCGTTGCTATTTCATGGCCTACAGCCATGCGGGACACGACTGCCATGTCGGCAACGATGTAACGCTGGCCAATGGTGTGCAGCTTGCCGGTCACGTTGAAATCGGCGACGGCGTTATTTTCGGCGGTCTCGCGGCAACACAGCAACACGCGCGCGTGGGCCGCAACGCTTTCATCAGTGGGCTGTCCGGCGTCAGCACCGATGTCATTCCTTATGGCATGGCGATCGGGCTTCATGTCCGCTTGGGCGGTCTCAATCTTGTCGGTTTGCGCCGCCGTGGAATTCCGCGCGAGCGCATCCATGCGCTGCGGGCCGCCTACCGCCTGATTTTCCTGCAAGGCGGCCGCATTCCGGAAAATGCCCAGCGTGCCAAGGAGCAATGGCGCGATATTCCGGAAGTGCAGGAGGTCGCAAATTTCATTCTAGCCAAGCCGAACCGCCCCATCTGCCCCGCGCGCACGCGCAGTGTCGAACC
Organism: Rhizomicrobium sp.; assembly: GCA_036267995.1. Taxonomy (GTDB): domain Bacteria; phylum Pseudomonadota; class Alphaproteobacteria; order Micropepsales; family Micropepsaceae; genus Rhizomicrobium. The sequence goes on along the minus strand of DATAUZ010000034.1, from coordinate 93,127 downwards.
GGACGAGGACTGACATGCCTGCGCTGGGCATTATCGCGGGTGGTGGCGATCTGCCGATTGCCGTTGCGGAATCCGCTATCAGTGCGGGACGCGAAATTTTCATTGTCGCACTCCTGGGGTCGGCAGACGAACAAGTCACGCGGTTTCCTCACGGCTGGTCTTCATTGGGCGAAGTGAACAAGACGTTCGGTTTATTGCGTGACAACAACTGCTCGGAAGTCCTGCTCGCCGGGAAGGTCGCGCGCCCGAAATTCAGTGAAATTAAGCTTGACGCGCGTGGTGTTCTACTGCTGCCGAAAGTCGTCGCCGCCGCGCGAAAAGGTGACGATGCTTTGCTGCGGATGCTTGTCGATTTGTTCGAGACAGCAGGCTTCAAGACCGTCGGTGTTACGGAAGCGGCCCCCGGCTTGATCGTGCTGGATGGCCCCATTGGGAGAATCGAGCCCACTTCCGAACAGCAGACCGATATTCAGACCGCGAACGATGTTGTCCGGCGCTTGGGCGAACTGGACGTCGGCCAGGCGGCTATCGTTTGCGACGGTCTCGTGCTCGCGGTGGAGGCGGCGGAGGGAACCGACGCAACAGTCGCGCGCGTTGGCGCGTTGCCTGAGAATATTCGCGGTACGCCGGCGAAACGGCGTGGTGTCCTTGTGAAAGCTCTCAAACCGCGTCAAGACGGGAAAACCGATCTGCCCGTGATCGGTGTCCAGACAGTGAGGAACGTCGCGGCCGTTGGCCTGGCAGGGATCGCATTACAGGCCGGGGGCGCGCTGATCGTAAATCGGCTGGCAGTCGCTGCTGCCGCAGACGAAGCTGGAATATTCGTTGTCGGCTTCACACCGCGCGCCGACGCAGGTTGACGATGCTAGGCAACTCCGTTCCGGCGGCGCCGATCACGATCATGCTGGTCTGCGGCGAACCGTCCGGCGACCAGCTCGGCGCGCAACTAATGCAAGCACTTCGCGCGCTTGGGGGGGACTCACTGCGCATCGTCGGCGTGGGCGGTCCGGCGATGGAAGCGCAAGGCTTGAAAAGCTTGTTCCCGCTGAGCGATACAGCGGTGATGGGCTTGCGAGAAGTCGTGCCGAAAATTCCAGCGATCCTGCGCCGCGTGCGCGAGGCGTGCGATTTTGCGCTCGCGACGAAGCCGAACGCCGTGGTGCTGATCGACAGCCCCGACTTCACCCATCGCATTGCGCGACGCCTGAAGCGGCTCGATCCTTCGATGATAACGATCAATTATGTTGCCCCACAAGTCTGGGCGTCGCGCGCCTATCGGGCGCGAAAGATGGCGCGGTATTTCGATCTCGTGCTGGCGCTGCTGCCGTTCGAAGCGCCGTTCTTTGAACGGCATGGGCTACATTCCGTTTTTGTCGGCCATCCCGCCGTCGAGCGTATTGCGCGCATGAAAGGCGGCGCCGATTTGCGCTCACGGCTAGGCATACCGGCCGGCGCACCGTTGCTTGCCGTGTTGCCCGGCAGCCGTGCGAACGAAATCCGATTCATCCTGCCGCCGTTCCGCGAGGCTGTCGCGCTTATTGCCGAACGCGTCCCAGGTTTGCAGACGATCATCGCGGCGGTCCCGCATTTGACGACGCGGTTGCGTGAGCAGACGCACGGCTGGCCCGCGCCACTTCACATTGTCGAAAGCGAAGACGACAAATACGCGACGTTCAACGCAGCGAATGCCGCGCTCGCGGCATCCGGAACGGTAACGACCGAACTCGCGCTGGCCGGCACGCCTATGGTGGTTGGCTATAAGCTCGGCTGGCTGACGTATACGTTGGTGCGGCCATTCGTGCGTGTACAGTACGCGACGCTGGCCAATCTGTTGCTGGATCGCTTGGCTATCCCTGAATTCATTCAGGACAAGTGCACGCCGCAAGCACTCGCAGACGCTGCGATTGCGCTGCTAACGGACAAGCAGGTGCGTGAAAAGCAGGTCGCCGACCTGAAAGAAGCTGCTGCGCGGCTGGGGCTTGGCGAACAACAGCCGAGCCTCCGTGCCGCGCAGGCAATCCTCGATTTCGCGGTCTAGCGCTTTGCCAATGGCAAATAATCGCGCCGTTTTGCACCGGTGTAGATCTGCCGCGGCCGGCCGATCTTCTGATCCGGATCCTCGATCATTTCTTTCCACTGCGCGATCCAGCCCACAGTCCGCGCCAGCGCGAAAAGCGCGGTAAACATGCTGGTCGGAAAGCCCAGCGACCGTAAAGTGATGCCGGAATAGAAATCGATGTTCGGATAGAGTTTCTTCTGAACGAAATAATCGTCCTGCAGCGCGATGCGCTCAAGCTCCATCGCCACTTTTAGAAGCGGATCGTCCTGATGCCCGGTCTCTTCAAGTACGGCGTGGGCCTGAATCTGCATTGCTTTGGCGCGCGGATCGTAATTTTTGTAGACACGGTGGCCGAACCCCATCAGGCGGAAATTGTCGTTCGGGTCTTTCGCGCGCTTGATGAATTCCGGAATGCGATCGACGGTGCCGATCTCCTCAATCATCTTGAGCGCGGCTTCGTTCGCGCCGCCATGTGCCGGTCCCCACAAGCAGGCGATGCCCGCCGCGATACAAGCGAACGGATTGGCCCCCGATGAGCCGGCAAGACGAACCGTAGACGTCGAAGCATTCTGTTCGTGGTCGGCATGCAAGATAAAAATCGTGTCCAGCGCCTTGGCCAGGATCGGATTGATTTTGTAATCTTCTGCCGGTACCGAAAATGTCATGCGCAGGAAATTCTCGGTATAGCCAAGATTGTTCAGCGGATAAACGAACGGCTGGCCGATTGTGTATTTGAACGCCATGGCCGCGATCGTAGGCATCTTGGCGATCAGGCGGTGGCTCGCGATCTCGCGCTGGCGCGGATCGTTGATGTCGGTGGAGTCGTGATAGAAGGCGGAAAGCGCGCCTACCACGCCGCACATCACCGCCATGGGGTGTGCGTCTCGGCGAAAACCGCGGAGGAACGTCGCCAATTGCTCATGCACCATCGTGTGCATGGTGATGGAGCGGTCGAAATCCGCCATTTCCTTTTTGTTCGGCAGTTCGCCCTGCAGCAGCAGATAGCAAACTTCCAGGAACGTGGAATGTTCGGCCAACTGATCGATGGGATAACCGCGATAAAGCAGAATGCCCTTGTCGCCGTCGATGAATGTAATGTCGCTTTCGCAGCTTGCCGTTGAAGTGAAACCTGGATCGTAAGTGAAGATGTCCGCTTCGCCGTAGAGTTTGCGGATGTCCACGGCGTTCGGCCCTTCTGATCCCGAATAGGCCGGAAATTCGTAGGACTTGTTGTCGTATGTCAGCGTCGCCGAACCTGCCGGTTTGGCTTTGCGTTCTCTCATCGTCATGGGGCTTTACTCCGGGATTCCGGCGGGCGCCGGCGCGATCTTGCACTGCAGCAATTATAGACCTTCGAGGTTAACGGCGTCACCCCACCGGCAAATCACTTATCGGACAAAGCTTTACCCATTCGTCGCGTAAGCCCCCAGCCGGGCTAGGGACTCTTCGCGCCCCAGTACCTCCAGCATCGCGAAGATCGGGGGGGAAGTGCCGCGTCCAGTCAGAGCAGCGCGAAGCGGTTGTGCCGCCTGCCCAAGCTTCAGGCCGCTGGCTTCCGCGAACGCGCGCGTCTTTTCTTCCAGCGCGCTGCCTGACCATTCGGCTTCGCGCAAGGCTGTTATCAGTTTCTCCAGCACGCCGCGTGCCTCCGGCGTCATCACTTTCTCCGCCGCGGCGTCCAGCGTGCGTGGCCCGTCGGAAAAAAGAAACTCTGCGCCGTCCGCAAGCTCAACCAGCGTCTTCGCGCGTTCCTTTAACCCCGGCATCGCCGCCATCAATCGCGCGCGCGCCTGTTCACTCAGTTTCACAGGCGGTGTCCGCCGCGCCAGAAGATCGGCAACATCGCTAGCCAGCGCCGCATCCCCGGATTGCCGGATATAGTGACCGTTGATGTTATCGAGTTTCTTGTAATCCATCCGCGATGCGCTGCGGCCAATGTTCTCCAGGTTGAACCATTCGACGGCCTGCGACGTGGGGATGATCTCGTCATTGCCGTGGCTCCAGCCCAGCCGCAGCAGGTAGTTGCGCATCGCTTCAGGCAGATAGCCCATATCGCGATAGGCATCGACGGCCAACGCGCCATGGCGCTTGGAAAGCTTGGCGCCGTCCGGCCCGTGGATCAGCGGCAAATGCCCGTACACCGGCACGCGCCAGTCCATCGCATGAATGATTTGCAACTGCCGCGCGGCATTGTTCAGGTGGTCGTCCCCACGGATCACATGGGTGATGCCCATGTCCTGATCGTCCACCACGACCGCAAGCATATAAGTCGGTGTGCCGTCGCTGCGTAGAAGCACCATGTCGTCAAGTTGTTCGTTGGCGAACCGCACGTCACCCTGCACGGCATCGTGAACGATGGTCTCGCCGCTTTGCGGTGCGCGAAGGCGGATAACGAATGACGCGCCTGCTGGGGCTTCCGACAGATCGCGATCGCGCCAACGGCCGTCGTAGCGAACAGGTTTCCCGGCTGCGCGTTGTTCGGCGCGCATCGCCTCCAGCTCTTGCGCCGTCGCATAACAACGATAGGCTTTTCCCGCCGCCAGAAGCTGTTCGGCCACCTCGCGATGCCGGGCCGCTCTCGCGAACTGATAAACCGGCTCGCCATCCCAATCCAATTCCAGCCATTTCATGCCATCCAGGATCGCGGCGATTGCTTCGGGTGTGGAGCGCTGCCGGTCCGTGTCCTCGATCCTGAGCAGGAATTTGCCGCCGGTGTGGCGGGCGTAAAGCCAGTTGAAAAGAGCGGTGCGGGCGCCTCCGATATGCAGATAACCGGTGGGCGAGGGCGCAAAGCGCAGGACGGGCTTGGAATTTTGAGTCATGATGTGTTGTTCGGGTCCGGCCGGCGTTCGCGGCTGAGTGTATTTCGCGAAGCTTCTAGCAAACCGGGTTACGTGGGGGTAGGTCCACTTCCGCTTTTTGGCTTTCCGCGCCGCAGTGCCGCGCGCGGTGTGCCTACGCGCGTCCACTTTGCTCGAAGCATCCGCGATATTCTCAAAATTGCACTGGCCGAACAAGAACGCTGGCCGCTCTGGCTGCCAGTCGCGCTGGGTTGCGGGGTGGCTTTCTATTTCTGGCTTCCGGTTGAACCGGCGCTTGCGCTGCTGCTGGCCACCGGCAGCGTGGGCTTTTGCGCTGCTATCTTTGCCGCGCAATCGCAAGGCGCGTTTGTCCGCGCGGGCATGGCAGCGCTCGCGGCTGTTCTGATCGGCTTTACGGTCGCCAAGCTGCGCACGGAATGGGTATCCGCGCCGGTGCTAATCCATAAGACACGCCCCACCACAATCGACGCGCGCGTAGAATCCACGCAAGTCCACGGCAAAGGCGTCCGTATCGTCCTGAACGATGTGCGCGCGCAGGGCTGGCGCTCATCGCATATTCCCCAGCGCATTCGTGTGTCCGTTCGCAGTGGCGGGGAAGCACTTGTGCCGGACGACTGGGTGCAGGTGCGCGCCGTTCTGATGCCGCCACCGGGCCCGGCCGCGCCCGGCGCTTATGATTTCGGGCGCGCCGCGTATTTCGACGGCATCGGGGCTGTGGGTTACACCTACGGCAAGCCCGTACGGATCGCGTCGCGAAAAGCTCCAGATGCAGGCCTCGGCATTTCACGGGGCATCGAAGCGCTGCGCTGGCGCATGACATCGCGTATTCATGCCGTACTGCCGGGCAGCACCGGAAGTATTGCCTCAGCCCTTATCACAGGCGATCGCGGCGGCATTTCGGACGATGACGAGCAGGCTTTGCGCGATGCGGGGCTGGCACACGTGCTGGCGATTGCGGGCCTGCATATGGCGCTGGTGGGGTTAGGTCTCTTCTGGGTCGTGCGCGCGGTTCTGGCGCTCTTTCCAGTGATCGCGCTGAACTATCCGATCAAGAAGTGGGCGGCGTTGGCTGCGCTTGGCGGCGCGGGATTTTACCTCGTGATCAGTGGCGCGGGCGCCGCCTCGACACGCGCGTTTGTGATGCTGGCGATGATGCTGCTCGCTATCCTGTTCGATCGGCCCGCGATTTCCATGCGCGCTCTGGCGCTGGCCGCCACCATCATTCTGCTGATCGAACCTGAAAGTATTATCGAGCCCGGCTTCCAGATGTCGTTCGCGGCGGTAGTGGCGCTGATCGCGGTGGTGGAATGGGAGCAGGCGCGGGTGCGCACCGAGTTCGGCGCTCCGCCAAACGCCATTTGGCGTAACCTGCGTCACTATATGAAAGGTATTGCGACCACGAGCTTTGTGGGCAGCATCGCCACGCTGCCGTACGCGATCTATCATTTCGACCGCGCCACGCATTACGCGGTGCTGGGCAATCTCGGCGCCATGCCGATCATGGGTTTCTTGGTGATGCCGATGGCGGCGCTCTCCGTGATCGCTATGCCGTTCGGGCTAGAAGCCTATCCGTTGCATGCGATGGGCTGGGGCATTGAGGCGATGTTGGCGGTCGGACGCTGGGTATCGGGATTGCCCGGCGCGGTTTCGGTGATGGCCGCATGGCCGGTTGGCGCTTTGGCGGTGATGAGTTTGGGCGGACTTTGGGTCGCGCTGTGGCGCAAGCCCTGGCGCTGGTTCGGTCTGTTGCCGATTGCGGCCAGCGTCACCGTCGCCTTTCTATGGCCGCAACCGGATCTTCTGATCGCGCGCGATGCCAAGACGGTCGCGGTGCGCGGGTCGGACGGTACGCTGCGGTTTGTTTCGGAGGCCCACGACAAATATTCGGCGCAGGAATGGTTGAAACGCAGCGGCGATGCGCGGTTGTCGGCTGACGCGATTGCCGCCGCTTCGAACGGCGTGCGCTGCGACGAGCTTGGCTGCATTGCCCGCGCGAAAGATGGAACGACAGTCGCCATCGTTTCAAAGCTGGATGCGCTGGCGGAAGACTGCGGCAACGCACAGATCGTGATCAGCGCGGCGCCTGCGCGCGGCCAGTGCAAAGGCCCGAAGTTGGTGATTGACCGCTTCGACGTCGCGCGCAACGGCGCTTATGCCGTCTGGCTTGGAAAAAATATGACGATGCAAACGGCGCAAGACGCGCGCGGGGTTCGCCCCTGGAGCGAACAGCCGCGCCGCAATCGCGATCAGTACCGGCGCAGCAGCCCCACCAGCTTGCCTTGAATCTTCACCCGGTCCGCACCGTACAGGCGCGTTTCGTAAGCTGGGTTGGCCGCTTCCAGCGCGATGGAATCGCCACGCCGGCGCAAGCGTTTCAAGGTCGCTTCTTCGTCGTCCACGAGCGCCACAATGATCTCGCCGGTCGTGGCCGAGTCCGCATTCTGGATGATCACCGTGTCGCCATCGAGGATTCCGGCATTGATCATGGAATCGCCGGTGACTTCGAGCGCGTAATGATCCCCGCGCGTCAGCATGCTGGCCGGGACCGGAATGTCCGAAACTTTATGTTGGATGGCCGAGATGGGCGTACCGGCCGCGATCCGTCCCAGCATGGGGACGTGCGTGGAACCTTCGGCCTCGCGCCGCGGTGAACCACCCCCGCGCGTGTCAGCGGAGACGCGAGATTCGCCCCGCGTGGGCCGTGCCGCCGGGGCGTGATTGATCCGCTGCGCCTGGCTACGGCTCGTGGCCGGCTTCAGCGTGTCCGAGACGTTCTCAGGCAGGCGGATGATCTCAAGCGCCCGCGCCCGCTTTTCCATGCGGCGCAGGTATCCGCGCTCCTCAAGGGCTGTGATCAGGCGGTGGATGCCGGATTTGGACTTGAGGTCCAGCGCGTCCTTCATCTCGTCGAACGAGGGTGGGATTCCGCTCTCCCGGACCCGTTCGTGGATGAACATCAGCAGTTCGTGTTGCTTGCGCGTCAGCATTGTAATCTCCCCGTGGGCGGCCGGGCCGAAGCAGCCCGAACAAATCCGAAACACGGAGAATCGTTCTACTTTAGTTCTTCTGGAGGGTCAACAGCCGAATATCGGGCTCGGTGGACGGCTTTGGGGCTACCCGATTAAGGCGCGCGTCGCGGCCGCCACGTCTTCCTGCCGCATCAGGCTTTCGCCGATAAGGAAGGTGCTGACACCGGCTTTGCGCAGCCGCGCGAGATCGGCGGGGGAAGAGAGGCCACTTTCGGCGACGACCAGAACATCCTTCGGAATGCGCGGCGCCAGATTCAGCGTCGCGCCGATATCGGTTTCGAACGTGTTGAGGTCGCGGTTGTTGATGCCGATCATGTCCGCGCCCAGCGCCAGCGCGCGATCGAGTTCGGCGTCGTTGTGAACTTCCACCAGCGCGTCCATCTTCCATTCGTGCGCTGCTTTAAACAGCGCTTCGGCTTCGCCGTCTTTCACCATCGCCATGATGACGAGGATGCAGTCCGCGCCCCAGGCACGCGCTTCGGCCACCTGATAAATGTCGAGCATGAAGTCCTTGCGCAGCGCGGGCAGTGAGGTGGCCGCGCGCGCGGCGGTGAGAAATTCCGGTGCGCCCTGAAACGATGGCGTGTCGGTGAGAACCGAAAGGCATGTCGCGCCGCCTTCTTCGTAGGCGCGTGCAAGGGCAGGCGGGTCGAAATCGGCGCGGATCAGTCCTTTGGAAGGGCTGGCTTTCTTGATCTCCGCGATCAGGCCGATTGCGTTTTGCGCCTGCCGTTCAAGCAGCCGCGCGCGAAAGCCGCGCGTCGCATCCGCAGCGTATGCCATCTGCATCAGCTCGCTATAGGGCAGGCGCGAGGCCGCCACAGCGATTTCCTCGCGCTTGTAGGCAGCGATGCGGTCCAGGATGCTCATGCGGCTTTTTGCGATGCGGCGGCCAGCAATTCCAGCTTCGTTTTCGCGCCGCCGCTGTCGATTGCTTCTGCGGCCAGTTCCGCGCCGGACTTCAAATCGTTCGTCTTGTCCGCGATCATCAGCGCGGCGGCGGCGTTGAGCAGCACCACATCGCGGAAGGCGCCTTTCGCGCCCGCCAGCAAGTCGCGAATGGCCTGCGCGTTGTGTTGCGGATCGCCGCCCACCAGATCGTTCAGCGTGGCGCGGGAAAGGCCGGCATCTTCAGGCGAAATTTCGCGTCGCGTGACCTTGCTATTTTCCAGAATGGCGGCGTGCGTCACGCCAGTCGTCGTCAGCTCATCCAGCCCATCGCTGCCGTGCACCACCCAGGCTTTTTCCGCGCCCAGCATGGCCAGCGCATTTGAAACCGGCTCGATCCATTCTTCGGAATAGACGCCCAGCAGTTGCCGCTTCACTTTCGCGGGATTGCAGATCGGCCCCAGCAGATTGAACACCGTGCGGAACGCCAGTTCCTTGCGCACCGGCGCCACGAATTTCATCGCCGTGTGATGTGTAGGCGCGAACATGAAGCATAGGCCGGCTTCCTTCAGGCACAATTCCGCACCTTTCGGCTCAAGCCCGATTTTCACACCGAGCACTTCCAGCACGTCGGCAGTGCCGGTGCGCGACGAGGCGCTGCGGTTGCCATGCTTGGCGACCGGCACGCCGCAGGCCGCGACCACGAACGCGGTGGCCGTGGAAATGTTCAGCGTGCCTTTGCCGTCACCGCCAGTGCCGCAAAGATCGATGGCGCCGGGCGGTGCGTTCACCACGCGCATGGCTTCGCGCATGGCTTCGGCGCCGCCGGCCACTTCTTCCACCGTCGGCTTGCGCACGGTGAGCGCGGTGAGGAATGCCGCCATGCGCGTTTCGCTTTCGCGGCCCGCCATGATGGCGGCAAAGGCGCGCGCGGCGGCGCGTGCGCCAAGCGTTTCGCCGTCGGCCAGCCGTTTCAACATTGCGGAAAAGTCTTCGTCCACACTCATGCGGGAACGGCAGCGCGAATGCCGGCGATATCGAGGAAGTTCTTCAGCAGCAGATGACCGTTTTCGGAAGCGATGCTTTCGGGATGGAATTGCACGCCGTGTACCGGATGCGTCTTGTGCATCACGCCCATAATGACGCCGCCGTCTGTTGTCGCCGTGACTTCCAGGTCGCCGGGAAAACTTGAAGGTTCGATCGTCAGCGAATGATAGCGCGTGGCGTTGAAATCGCTGTTCAGCCCGCGGAAGACGCTTTTACCCGTGTGATGGATGCGGCTGATCTTGCCGTGCATCGGTTCTGGCGCGCGCACCACGCGGCCGCCATAAGCCTGCCCGATGGCCTGGTGGCCGAGGCAGACACCGAGAATCGGAACTGTGCCGTTCGCTGCATGAATCAGATCGAGACAGATGCCGGCTTTTTCCGGATCGCACGGTCCGGGCGACAGAACGATGGCCTGTGGTTTCATGGCGAGGGCTTGCGCAGCCGAAAGCTCGTCGTTGCGCTTCACGCGCACGTCCGCGCCAAGCTCTCCCAGATAGTGGAAGAGGTTGTAGGTGAAGCTGTCGTAGTTATCGATCAGAAGCAGCATTTCGGAGCCTTTCGCGGGCGCAGCAAAGCCGCGCGCTCCGGTCCCGTCAAGCGAAGGTTGTGGGAAGACTTGCGCCGCCCGTTGACTCCGCGCGCCATCGCTTCACTACATGATTATGCGCGCACGGCCTGTGATTCCTTTCGGGAAACAATGGGGCAGCAACAGTCTGCTTGCCGGCGGCGCTTTTTGGTTCATCCTTGTTATTGCGCTTGTCGTGGGCGGAGGGCAGGCGGCGTCCGGGCTCCCGGCGTTGGCAGGCCTGTTCGTGCCACAGAATTTCATGGCCGCCGAAGCGCGCGACCAAACCTTCGCGGCCAGCATCATGTTCAGCCTTCTGGACGGCACATCCGTGAACACGAGCCGGTATGCGCCGCAGGTTCTGCAACCTGTGATCGCCCATCCGATGCCAGACTGGTTTGCGCCGGGCGATTTGGAACATCTCGCACGCCTGTCTTTCGCACCGGCGCGCCATCCCGCCATCGCCATTGTGATCGACGATATGGGTGTCGATAGCGCCGCCGCCCTTCGCGCCGATGCTTTGCCGGCGGCCGTCAGCCTTTCATTCCTGCCCTATCCGCAAACCGCACCCGCGCTGGCACATGATGCGGCGGAAGCGGGCCACGAAGTTTTGTTGCATATGCCGATGCAGGCAGAGGGGATGCACAATCCCGGCCCCATGGCGCTGCGCAACGACCTGCCGCCCGACCAGATTCGCGCGCGGCTATTGTGGGCGCTGGCGCGCGTGCCCGATGCGTCGGGCATCAACAATCATGAAGGCAGCCTGTTCACCGCGGACCGCACCGCGCTGGTACCGGTGGCAGAAACGCTGGCCGACAAACACCTATTCTTCCTGGATTCGCGCACCACAGTGGACACCGAAGTCGTGAAAGTCTCGCATGCCTTCGGCGTGGCGAGTGCGGGGCGCGACATATTTCTCGACAATGTGCAAACGCCCGAAGCCGTCGCCGCGCAATTGGCGTTGGCGGAAGCGCGCGCAAAGAACGAAGGTGTCGTTATCGCCATCGGCCATCCGCATGATGCAACGCTGGCAGTGTTGAAGGCGTGGTGCGCCGATGCCCGCAAGCGCGGCTTCGAATTGATACCCGTCAGCCGTGCCATCCGGCTGAAGACTGAACAGGAGATTCTGGTGTCCTCGACGGATGCGAGTCGGCAGCCGCGATTGAACTAGGCCTTGCTGATCGCTTCATCCGCCGCCGCCATCAGGGCTTTGGCTTTGTTCACGGTTTCCTGGAACTCGGCTTCCGGGTCGCTGTCGGCCACCACGCCGCCACCGGCCTGCACATACATCATGCCATCTTTCACGACCGCCGTGCGCAGCACGATACAGGTGTCCATCGAGCCGTTGGCCGAAAAATAGCCGACCGCGCCGGCGTAGACCGCGCCGCGCTTCTCCTTCTCGAACTCGTCGATGATTTCCATGGCGCGGATTTTCGGCGCGCCCGTCAGCGTGCCAGCGGGAAGACCGGCGGCCAAGGTGTCGATGGCGTCGAGGCCAGGGCGAATTTTGCCTTCGACATTGGAAACCAGATGCATCACATGGCTGTAGCGCTCGATGAAATAGCTGTCGGTCACACGTACGCTTCCGGTTTGCGCAACGCGGCCGACATCGTTGCGCCCCAGATCGAGCAGCATGAGATGTTCGGCGCGCTCCTTAGGGTCGTTGACCAGTTCGTCGGCCATTGTGGCATCGTCTTGTGGGTTCGCGCCGCGCGGCCGCGTCCCCGCGATCGGGCGGATGGTGACGATGCCATCGCGCAGGCGCACCAGAATCTCCGGGCTCGATCCGACAATCGCGAAGCCGGGGAAGGCGAGGTGATAGAGAAACGGCGACGGATTGAGGCGGCGCAAACTCCGATAGAGATCGAGCGAGGACAGGGGAAAGGCGCGGCGAAAGCGCTGACTCGGGACAACCTGAAACACGTCGCCGGCACGGATGTATTCCTTCGCGCGCTCCACGATCTTCAAATAATCGGCGTGCGCGATGTTGGATTCGATTTTCGGGTTTACCGGCGTGGCGGGTTCCGCTCGCGCTTGCTGCGCCGCCGGATGCCGGATAGCGGCAACCGCCGCATCCAATCTCTCCTGGGCCCGCGCATAGGCCACTTCCGCGGTGATATCGGGCGCTGGCCAAACCGGCGTGACGACCGTCAGTTCGTCGCGGAGATTGTCGAAAATCGCCACCACCGTCGGACGGATCAGAATGGCGTCGGGCAGGTCCAGCGGATCGGGCGGCGGCGGCCCCAGCTTTTCCACCGCGCGCACCATATCGTAACCAAGATAGCCGAACAGCCCCACCGCCATCGGGGGAAGGCCATCCGGCAAATCCATTTTGGTTTCGGCCAGCAACGCGCGCAGCGATTGCAGCGGTTGTTCCGCGTCGGCGGCGGGCACGAACGCGTTCGGTGTCGACAGCGCATTTCGGTTGATTTCCGCTTTGCCATCGCGGCAACGCCAGACGAGATCCGGTTTCATACCGACGATGGAATAGCGCCCGCGCGCTTCGCCGCCTTGCACGCTTTCGAGAAGGAAAGCGTTGTCTTGTCCGTCCGCGAGCTTGAGATACACCGAAACCGGCGTCTCAAGATCGGCGATCAGCCGCGCATAGACGGCTTGCGGCTGGCCCGCATGATAGCGGCGCGCGAAGGCGGCGGAATCGGGCGCCATGGCGTGCTCACTCGCTGCCGCCGCCAATGACGCGATCGACGTTTGCCTGGTTGATCGTCACGCCCGCTTGCGCGCGCGCCGCGTTTGCCATCAGCACGGTGATGTCGGGCGACACTTGTTTGGCAAGCGATGCCGCGCCCTGAATGAACTGCGGGTCGTTGTTGATCAGCGGCGGATGCACCACACCCGTTGTGCGCGCGATGATGTAGGTGCCTTTCGGCCCCGGTCCGTCTACGGCGCGGCCAACCGGGCTCGCAAACAGGCCGGCAATCACTTCGGGTGAAAGTGTTGCGTTCGCCGCGCGGCGCTGCAGCGGGCCGCTGCGCTGGATTGTTGTGTTTGCCGCCTTGGCGGCGCCGGCAAGGCTGTTGTCCTTGTTGGCTTGCGCCACAAGAGCGTTGGCTTTCGCGGTCAGAAGGCGCGCCTGCTCGCCGGCCGTCCATTCGGCCGTGGCTTGCGCGCGCACGGTATCAAGCGGCTTCAATTTCGGCGGCGTGGTGCCGGCGACTTTCAGGACATAATAGTTGCCGTCCTTGGTCGCGAACGGATCACCTTCGTCGCCCACTTCGGCGGCGAAAACCTGATCCATGAATTCCGCGGTAGCCGGAACGTCGGCTTTGCTGCCGTCCGCCGCAAGACCTGCGTGGTCCACGGCTGGCACGTTATGAACGCGCATGCCGACCTTCTTTGCCGCTTCTTCCAGGCTTGCGCCGCTACTGTAGGCATCGGTGTAGGCGTTGGTGATGTCGATCAGCTTGTTGGCGGCAAGCTGATTCATAAGGTCGGCTTTGATCGTGGCCTTCACGTCGTCAAACGACTTGGAACTGCCCGGTGTGATCTTTGTGACGCGGACGAGAACCCAGCCGAACGCGCTTTTCACGGGCTGCGTCACGCCGTTTGCCGGCAATGCAAACACCGCTGTGCCGCGGTCCTTGTCCAGATCGGCCTGCGCCAGCGCGCCAAGCGAGATGTCCTGCAGCTTCAATCCGCGCGATTTCGCGAGGTCTTCGAAACTGGTGCCGGCGTCGATTTTCGCCCGTGCGGCCTTGGCATCCGCCTCGTTCGGGAAGGAAATTTGTTCAAGCTCGCGCTTTTCGGGAATAACGTATGTGGCCTTGTGGCTGTCGTATTCCTGGTGAAGCTGCGCGTCCGTCACGCTCACCCGATTCATGACGTCCTGCGGTGTAATCGATGCGTACACCAGCGAGCGGTACTCAGGCGTGCTGTACCGGTCGACGTTCTTGCTGACGTAACTTTGAAGCATGGCATCGCTTGGCGTGGCTATCTGGCCAACGGCATTTGCCGGAACGACAATATATTCTGCGGCGCGCACTTCGTTGAGAAACGCAAACAGCGCACGCACATAACCCGTCGGCAAGACGAACCCGCTTTCCGCTGCGGTCACAAGCTGATCGCGCGCCGTGTCTGTACGTACGGTGTCGATGAAGCTTTGTTCGGTGAAGCCGGACTGCGTGATAACCCGGACGAACTGATCGTGATCGAATGTGCCGAGCGGCCCGGCGAAAACCTGCATACCCCTGACAGTCTGCGTCACCGCAGCGTCAGACGATGTTAGGCCGAGCCGTTGGACAACCGTATCCAGCGCATTGCGGCTGATGATCTGATTGAGGGTCGAGGTTCCAAGGCCCATTGCGCGGGCCTGCTCCGGCGTGATTTGCACCCCGGTCTGCTGCGTCTGCTGGCGGATGGCGTTGCGATATTCCTGTTGCAGTTCATCGGAGGAGACGTGGATGTCGCCGACGGTCACAGCGGTATTGTCGGCGTTGCCGCGAAAGATATCGGCGATGCCCCAGACTGCGAAGCTGAGCGCCAGCGCGCCCAGGAATATGGACGCTACCCACGATTTCGCGATTTTTCGCATTCCCTGAAGCATGCAGTTGTCCTAGGCCTGTTTTGAAAAGCGGCGGATGATAGGGACGCAGCCTCCCGCCAGCAAGGCGGCGTTTTGGCCGCGATTTTGGATGAGCGCCATTGTGGAATGGCCCGTGGGTATGACACAGAGCGCCTGAAACGATCCGTCCCGGACAGGTATCCATGCGCCCCTTGATCGCCGGCAACTGGAAAATGAACGGCCTTTCGGCTTCGCTGACCGAACTTGGAAGCCTCAAAGCGTGGCTCGTGGAGCATAAACCTGCGGCGGACGTTCTTATCTGCCCGCCTGCCACACTGATCGTCCAGGCCGTCCACGCCGTGAAAGGCGTGTTCGCCATCGGGGGGCAGAACTGCGCCGCCGATCCTTCCGGCGCGTTCACGGGCGATATCAGCGCCGAGATGCTGAAAGACGCAGGCGCGTCTTATGTCATCGTTGGCCATTCCGAACGCCGGCAATATCACAACGAGACGGATGTGATTGTCGCGGATAAGGCGCGTGCCGCATGGCGCGCCGGACTGAAGGCCATCATCTGCATTGGTGAAACGGAAGCCGAGCGTGAGAAGGGCCACGCGTTCTCTGTCTGTCAGGGGCAGTTGGATGCAAGCGTTCCCACGAACGCGACAGCCGAGACAACCGCGATAGCCTACGAGCCCATCTGGGCCATCGGTACTGGCCGCACGGCGACGCGGGACGACATCGCTGAGATGCATGCGCACATCCGTGCATCCCTGATCCGCGTGTTGGGCGAGGCTGGCCGCAGCATCAACATTCTCTATGGCGGATCGGTCAAGCCATCGAATGCCGCCGAAATCCTGCGCATTGCCGATGTCGGCGGCGCGCTGGTTGGAGGCGCCAGTCTCAAGGCCGCCGATTTCTGCGCAATCGTCGCTTCCGCACCCAGCAAACCTTAACCAATCCGGACCACCGTTCTTTAACCCGCTGGCCCGCATGATTTTTCCCATGCGAGAGGCTGAAAGAATCCCTTCCGCGCGAATAGCCTATGAGCAGGCCGAAGCGCTGATTTACGATCCGATTGCCGCGAACCGCACCGGTACGCGCTCGGCATTGTATGCGCTCGGCTTCCGCCGCATCGATACCGCCGTCACGCTTGAGGCATTCGCCGACGCGCTGCGCAAGCATCCTCCGGATATCGCTATTGCCGAAGCGCAAGGGGTGGAGGCCGAACTTTCGGAATTGATCCAGTCGGTGCGGCGCGGCACCGGCGGGCTGAACCCGTTCGTGGTGATGATCATCACCGCCTGGAGCAACGACAACACATTGGTCGGCCGCGTCATCAATTCCGGCGCGGACGATCTTTTGCTGCGGCCGTTTTCCACGACGCTTCTGGGGCAGCGCATTCGCGGCCATATCGAGCGCCGCAAGGGCTTTGTCATCACGTCGGATTATGTGGGGCCCGATCGCCGCCGCGATACCGCGCGTGCCTCCAATGTCGAACTGCATGAACCGCCGAATTCCCTGAAGATGAAAGCGCTGGACCGATTGTCGGCGGATGAGACGGCCAAGCGGCTCGATATCGAACTCAGCGCTGCGCGCGAAACCTTCGCCGCGGAAAAGCTGCGCCGCGATGCGTTTCAGGTCTGTATTCTGTGGCGCCTGCTGCAGGATCGCACGCCTGGAACGCCGCCCTATTTGGCCGACATGCGCAAGCTGAAGCTGCTGACGAAGGATGTGTCAGCCCGCTGCGCCGGCACCGTGCGCGAGGCCGCGGTGGAACATTGCGAATCCATCGTGGCGGCGGTGGAGGCGCTGGAACTGGGAACCGACCGCAACGCCACGATGCATTTGCTGGGACACGCGGCGATGAGCCTGAAACAGGCGTTCGAGCCGGAAAAGTCCGAAATCGAGCACCGCGAAGAAATCGATACCACCGTAGCCACCATCAATGCCCGCCAAGCCCCGGCAATGGCCTCCTAGGCCATTTCGAGCGGGCTTCCATCGCGGGGCCGTTTCCTCTATTCAGCGGGCCCGAATTGGCCGGAGTCCGTTATGCAGACCATTCTCGTTATCTTGCAGTTGATCGTCTCGGTCGCGCTCGTGATCGTGGTGTTGCTGCAGAAATCTGAGGGCGGGGCGCTTGGCGGCCTGGGCGGCGGCAGCGGTGCCGGCATTGGCGGGCTGTTCAGCCCGCGCGGCGCGGCCGACACGCTGACCCGCACGACCACGATTCTGGCAATCCTCTTCTTCGTCGCCAGTCTGGCGCTGACGCTGTATTCCCTTCATGGGCGGCCCAAGGGAACGATCCTTGATTCGACACCAACGTCCGCTCCGATCACGGCGCCGCTGCAAAAGCCGGTTCCCAAGGCGCCCGCGCCGCAACTTCCGGCCGTACCCGCGCCGCACTGATTATCGTTTCAATCTAACCGCTTGAGCGCGACTCCTGATGTCGTGCGAGAACCACACATGTCTATTTCAAGAACGCGCTTGAGTGCGCGCGCGCGACCTGCTTATGGTGGACTCCCATGGCGCGGTTGATCTTTATCACCGGCGGCGTGGTGTCCTCTCTCGGCAAGGGTCTCGCGTCCGCCTCTCTTGGAGCGCTTCTGCAAGCGCGTGGCTACAAAGTCCGTTTGCGGAAGCTGGACCCCTATCTCAACGTCGATCCGGGCACCATGAGCCCGCATCAGCACGGCGAGGTTTACGTCACCGACGATGGCGCGGAGACCGATCTCGACCTCGGCCATTACGAGCGCTTCACCGGTGTTGCCTCGTCCAAATCCGATAATGTCACCGCCGGGCGCATCTACAGCCAGGTGATCGAAAAGGAGCGGCGGGGCGATTATCTGGGCCGCACCGTGCAGGTGATTCCGCACGTCACCGACGAGATCAAGAATTTCGTGCTGGCCGGCACCGATGACGTGGATTTCCTGCTCTGCGAGATCGGCGGCACAGTGGGCGATATCGAAGGCCTGCCGTTCTTCGAGGCCATCCGCCAGCTCGGCAACGACCTTGGCCACGAGCAGACCGCCTTCGTGCATCTGACGCTGGTTCCCTATATCGAAACCGCGGGCGAGTTGAAGACCAAGCCGACGCAGCATTCCGTGAAGGAGCTTCGCGGCATCGGTATTCAGCCGGATATTCTGCTGTGCCGCTCCAGCCATCCCATTCCCGAAGACGACCGGCGCAAGATCGCGTTGTTCTGCAACGTGCGCCCGGAACGCGTGATCCCCGCCATCGACCTGAAGACCATCTACGAAGCGCCGGGCCATTTTCATGAAGTCGGCTTCGACACGCAGGTGCTGAACGTGTTCGGCATCAAGAATGCGCCGCCGCCCGATCTATCGCGCTGGAAGTCTGTCGTGGACCGCGTGACCAATCCCGAAGGCGAAGTGCGCATCGCGGTGGTCGGCAAATACATGCAGGTGAAGGACTCCTACAAATCGCTCAGCGAAGCGCTGACGCATGGCGGCCTCGCCAACAATGTGCGTGTCCATATGGACTGGATCGACAGCGAGATTTTCGAACGCGACGACGCCGCGTCATTTCTGGAAAATGTCGATGGCATCTTAGTGCCCGGCGGTTTCGGCGAGCGCGGCACGGAAGGCAAGATCGCTGCGGTGAAATTCGCGCGCGAGCATAAGGTACCGTTCTTCGGCATCTGCTACGGCCTGCACATGGCGGTGATCGAAACCGCACGTGATCTGGCGGGCCTGGAAGACGCCGGCTCAACGGAAATATCAAAGCCCCGCCATCCCGTTATTTCGTTGATGACGGAATGGACCAAAGGCAACGAACTGGAAATGCGCGGCGAGAACACCGACATGGGCGGCACCATGCGTCTTGGCGCCTATCCCACAACGCTGACCAGCGGCAGCCGCGTGGCGGATGTCTATGGCACCAACGAAATCAGCGAGCGCCACCGCCACCGCTATGAAGTGAACACTGGCTACACCAAACAACTGGCGGAGCATGGCCTGATCGTTTCCGGATGGTCGCCCGATGGCCGCTTGCCGGAAATCATGGAAATCCCCACGCACCCGTGGTTCATCGGTGTGCAATTCCATCCCGAACTGAAATCCAAGCCGCTGGAGCCGCATCCGCTGTTTGCCTCCTTCGTGAAGGCCGCGGTGCATCAGAGTCGGCTGGTTTAGCGGAACCTCCTCTGCGTCACGGTGTTGTTCTAGGCAGGCGCGCCGTTTGGCGCGTGCGCGCTATTGCGCCAGATCACCAAAAGGAGCCAGCCATGAAAGTCAGCGAAGCCATGAATCGGGGCGCGCATACCGTGAAGGCGCAGGACACGCTGAAAAGCGCGGCGAACCTCATGGCGGAAAAGGACATTGGTTTTCTGCCGGTTGAAGAAAATGACCGTCTCGTCGGAATGATCACCGATCGCGATATCGTGGTGCGCTGCGTGGCCCACGGCAAGAACGGCGACACGCTTGTGCGCGATGCGATGACCGGCGACGTCAAATATTGTTTTGAAGACGAAGAACTCGATGATGCGATCAAGAGCCTTGCCCAGCAACAAGTCCGCCGCATGCCGGTGATGAGCCGCGACAAGCGGCTGGTCGGCATCCTTTCGTTAGCCGATGCCGCGCTGCGCTATTCGGCGGATTCCACCGGCATTGCCTTTTCGGGCGTCGTGAAGCCGGGCGGCAAGCACGCGGACAAGCGGTCCTGATCTTCAGGCAAAGTTAGGAAAAAGGAACGCGCGTTCACGCCAAAACCCGGCGCCGCGCGCATTCCCATTTCGGTTCAGCGGTTTTCGAATAGCGTCATGCAAAGCCCGCTCGGGCTTGGTGCGCTTAATGTTCCGCTAACGGCCAGTTGACCGGGCAGGGCCGCCGCACCATGTTCCGGCCATGACCGCACCCCATTCCGTCGTGAAAATCGGCAACGTCGAATTCGGCAATGCCTTGCCGCTTTCGATCATCGCCGGGCCTTGCCAGCTTGAAAGCCGCGCCCACGCTTTTGAAATGGCGAGCGCGCTGAAAGAGATTGCAGCGAAAGCCGGCGTTGGCCTGATCTACAAAACCAGTTTCGACAAGGCCAACCGCACCAGCGCTGGTGGCAAGCGCGGAATGGGCTTGAAAGATTCCCTGCAGATCTTCGCCGACCTGCGTTCCGAGATGGGCCTCCCATTGCTGACCGATGTACATGAGCGCGAGCAATGCGCCATCGTGGCCGAGGTGGTGGATGTTTTGCAGATACCCGCATTTCTCTGCCGCCAGACCGATCTTCTTGTGGCGGCGGCGCAAACCGGCAAGGTCGTGAATGTGAAAAAGGGGCAGTTCCTCAGCCCCAACGAAATGAAAAACGTCATTGGCAAAGTGACGGGCGCGGGAAATCCCAACGTGCTGGCGACGGAACGCGGCGTGAGCTTCGGCTACAACACACTGGTCGTGGACATGCGCTCGCTGGCCATCATGGCGAAGTTCGGTGCGCCGGTTGTCATGGATGCAACGCACGCGGTGCAGGAGCCGGGGGGGCAGGGCGACAAGTCAGGCGGCAATCGCGAAATGGCGCCGGTGATCGCGCGCGCGGCGGTGGCGGTTGGTGTCGCTGGCGTATTCATGGAAACGCATCAGGATCCCGACCACGCGCCCAGCGACGGACCCAATATGCTCGATATCAAAACCGTGCCGGCGCTTCTTGCCGAATTGGTCGAGATCGACTGCATCGCCAAGAAGCGCAAACACTAAACCTTAAACAGCGCTCGCCGCCGTCCACGCCATCACAATTCCGATGATGTCGAGAACGAACAGCGCGATCACGGCAATGCCTGCGATCATGAAGCCGGTGCCGCGCTTGTCGGCGGCCGCCATATAGCCCTGCATGTACATGAAGCGGCCGATGATCCACACGATGCCCAGCACCGGCGGCAGCCACGACAGATAGACCATGCTCATCGCGGGCGAGAAATACATCGTCGCCAGCCACAGGACGGGCAGGAAGACGACAATCCATTCCAGCGTGTTCATCTGCACGCGAACAGAGCGTTCGAATTCCGGATCGCCCGTCATCGCGGGCGCCTTGACGCCATGCTTGCCGCGCATGCGCCCGACATTGAAGCCGGTCCAGAAATAGAAAAGCAGCGCCAGCAGTGTGACGACAGCCGTGAGCAACGTGACGGGTACGCCGGTCATGGTATTTCCCCCTGTGGCCGTGGAATCGGCCTGGTGTGAGTTTACCGCATTCGCGGCAGCGCCATCGTCGGGATTGTCGGCATCATCGCCATCATTGGCATTGTCGTTGCCCCGGTTTCTGGCATCACGCCCGTGTCCCTGCCGGGCCGTGCTCATGCGATTCTCTATGGCCTGCCTGCGCGATGCGGGAAGGGCGTCCCATTTGGCTTGCAGACCGGCTGCAAGTTTCTGTTTTTGACTGTCGCTGAGCTGGCCAATCTCGGCGCGATCCTGCTGCAGCCGCGCGCGCCGCTCGTCCGGCTTCAGGCCGCGCAGTTCGTCGTGGTGATCCATCCGCCACATGATTCGCTGTTCGCGGCTGAGGAACCGCATGGCGCCGTTTCCACGCGGGCTTTCGGTCTGAACGTTTGCGGGAGCGTCTTGCGCGCGGGCTGCCTGCAGCGGCAGAACCGGCAAAGCCAGGGCCAGAAACGCCGCGAACCAAATTTCTGCTTTCATCCTGATATACTCCGCAAAGCGATAACCCCTTGAAAGCCGGTCTAGCATTGCTTTTGCCGCCGCGTCATGGCGTGGGTTGAAGCCTATTTGCGCATATCATAGAAGCTGCGCCTGTTCTGCCGTCTTCCTTGCGAGGAATTAATCCATGACCGCCATTGTCGACGTCACCGGCCGCGAGATTCTCGACAGCCGTGGGAATCCGACCGTCGAAGTCGATGTGCGGCTGGAAGATGGTTCCTTCGGCCGCGCCGCGGTTCCGTCCGGTGCGTCTACCGGCGCGCACGAAGCGGTGGAACTGCGTGATGGCGGTAAGCGCTACGGCGGCAAGGGCGTGGAGAAAGCCGTCGCGGCGGTAAACACCGATATCTTCGACGCCATTTGCGGCATGGATGCCGAAGAACAGACGCGTATTGACGAGATGATGTGCAAGCTCGATGGCACGCCGAACAAGGCGCGTCTGGGCGCCAATGCCATCCTTGGCGTGTCGCTGGCCGTCGCCAAGGCGGCAGCGAACGCCGCGAACATGCCGCTCTATCGCTACATCGGCGGGCCAAAGGCGCAGGTGCTGCCGGTGCCGATGATGAACATCATCAACGGCGGCGTGCATGCCGACAACCCGATCGACTTTCAGGAATTCATGATCGTGCCGGTTGGCGCGCCGAGCTTCCGCGAAGCGCTGCGCATGGGCGCGGAAATCTTCCACACGCTAAAGGCCGCCCTTCACGACTCCGGTTACAACACCAACGTCGGCGACGAAGGCGGTTTCGCGCCAGACCTGAAAAGCGCCGACGAAGCGCTCACCTTCGTCATGCGCGCCATCGAGAAGGCAGGGTACAAGCCGGGCGAGGATGTGTTCCTGGCACTCGATCCTGCTTCCACCGAATTTTTCAAAAGCGGCAAGTACGTTCTGGAAGGCGAGAGCCGTACCCTCGATCCCGCCGCGATGGTGAAAACCTACGAAGACCTTTGCGCGAAATATCCCATCTTCTCCATCGAAGACGGCATGGCGGAAGACGATTGGGATGGCTGGGCACAAATCACCAAGGCATTGGGCAAGAAGGTGCAACTGGTGGGCGACGATCTCTTTGTCACCAACGTGAAGCGCTTGAACGAAGGCATCGAAAAGGGCGTTGCCAACGCCATCCTTATCAAGGTCAACCAAATCGGCACGCTTTCCGAAACGCTGGACGCGGTGAACGTTGCGCACCGTGCCGCCTATCGCGCCGTGCTGTCGCACCGCTCCGGCGAAACCGAGGATTCCACCATCGCCGATCTGGCGGTGGCCACGAACTGCGGCCAGATCAAAACCGGTTCGCTGGCGCGTTCGGATCGCTTGGCGAAATACAATCAGTTGCTGCGCATTGAAGAACAGCTTGGCGATCAGGCGGTTTACGCCGGCCGCAGCGTGCTTCGCGCCTGAACAATAAGAACGGCAGGATAGAATGAAGAAGAACAAATACACCAAGCCGCAGGCCTATGCCGCGCTGACCAAGGACTCCCGCTTCGAAGGCACCTTCGAGGTGCTGATTCCCGTGGAAGGCCGCGTGAAGCCACATCGTGTGCCGCTACAATTCCCCACGCAGAAGGCGGCGGAAGACTGGATCCACAGTCCTGACGGCGTGGAAGCGATCGATGAGGTTCTCGGCAAGGCGGGGAAGTAACCATTTTCCGCTTGACCATCCGAATCAGTCTGTGATTCGGTGGCCGGATGCGAATCAGACGAAGCGTCATGCGGATTTTCGGGTTGTCGGTGGTTCCGGCCATCTGCCTCGGCGCGTCCGCTTACTTCGGCTATTTCGCGCTGTGGGGCGAGCGCGGCGCGTTCGCCCTGGCGCAGACCAAGGCGCATCTTGCGGTTGAGCAGGAACAGCTTGCCGCGCTGAAGGGCGATCGTCTGGCCCTCCAGCACCGCATCCAGCTTCTGGAGCCGGGCTCGGTGGACCCGGACATGGTGGAAGAACTGGCCCGCGAGCAGATGCTCGATAGCAGCCCCGGCCAGATCGCCGTTCCGCGCGCTAAGCACTGATCTTTTAACGAAAATCCGGCTTTGGCCACATGGCGGCTGACAGTTTCTCATGCCTTGCCAAACACGGCTGCCCTTGCCACAAAACCAGCCAGCACCCGGCTTGGCGCGGGATCAGGAACATTTGAAATGGCCCAACCCGCACAAACCACGGATGCCCGGAAGTCCGCCCCGCAAAACGCTGAACTGCAAAAGAAATTCTACCACGACATGCTCCTCATCCGCCGCTTTGAGGAGAAGGCCGGCCAGCTTTACGGCATGGGCCTCGTCGGTGGATTCTGCCACCTCTATATCGGCCAGGAAGCAGTCGTCGTCGGCATGCAGGCGGCGCTGAAGGAAGGCGATCAGGTCATCACCGCCTATCGCGACCATGGCCACATGCTGGCTTGCGGGATGGATCCGAAAGGCGTGATGGCCGAACTCACCGGCCGCTCCACCGGTTATTCCAAAGGCAAGGGCGGCTCGATGCACATGTTCAGCCGCGAAAAGAACTTCTTCGGCGGCCACGGCATTGTCGGCGCGCAGGTGCCCATCGGAACGGGGCTTGCCTTCGCAGACAAATACAAAAGCAACGGCGCCATCAGCCTTACTTACTTCGGCGACGGCGCGGCCAATCAGGGCCAGGTCTATGAAAGCTTCAACATGGCGGAGCTGTGGAAGCTGCCGGTCGTGTATGTGATCGAGAACAACCAGTACGCCATGGGCACCAGCGTTGCCCGTTCCAGCGCGCAGACGGAATTCTTCAAGCGCGGCGCATCCTTCAACATTCCGGGCGAGTTGGTGGATGGCATGGATGTGGAAGCCGTGCACGCCGCTGGCCTGAAGGCGGCAGAGTTTGCGCGCTCCGGCAAAGGCCCGACCATTCTGGAAATGAAGACCTACCGTTATCGCGGCCACTCGATGAGTGACCCCGCGAAGTATCGCACGCGCGAGGAAGTGCAGGAGGTTCGCGAGAAGCGCGACCCCATCGAACACTACGGGCATCGCTTGATCGAGAGCGGCGTTATCACAGAAGCCGACATCAAACAGATGGACAAGGACATTCGACAGATCGTGAACACCGCCGCCGAATTCGCCACCGAGAGTCCGGAACCCGCGCCGGAAGAACTCTACACCGACGTGCTGGCCTAGATGTCCACACAGATACTCATGCCGGCGCTCTCGCCGACGATGGAAGAGGGCAAGCTTGCCAAGTGGCTCGTCAAGGAAGGCGATGCCGTGAAGTCGGGCGATATTCTGGCCGAAATCGAAACCGACAAGGCCACGATGGAGTTCGAGGCCGTTGATGAAGGCAAGATCGGCAAGATCCTCGTTCCCGAAGGCACCGAAGGCGTGAAAGTCAACGAGCCCATCGCCACGCTTTTGGAAGACGGCGCGGAAGGCGAGGAAGCCGAACCCGTCGCCGCCACGCAACTGAAGAAGCCGGGCCGCGACGAAACCAAAGCCCAGGCGCAAGGTGAAGCGCGCGACGAAGAAGCCCGCGCCAAGCCCGCCGCGAAGAAGGCTGGCGATCCCGCCGCTGCACAGGCAGCACTCGAAGACATCGATGTGCCGGAAGGCACCGAACTCGTCACCATGACGGTGCGCGAAGCCTTGCGTGACGCGATGGCCGAAGAAATGCGCCGGGACGACACCGTGTTCCTGATGGGCGAGGAAGTGGCGCAGTATCAGGGCGCCTACAAGATCAGCCAGAACCTGCTGGAAGAATTCGGCGAGCGCCGCGTGATCGACACGCCGATCACCGAGCATGGTTTCGCCGGTCTTGGTGTCGGCGCCGCGTTCGGCGGGTTGAAACCCATCGTCGAATTCATGACGTTCAACTTCGCCATGCAGGCGATTGACCAGATCATCAATTCCGCCGGCAAGACGCGTTATATGTCCGGCGGCCAAATGGGTTGCCCTATTGTGTTCCGCGGGCCGAATGGCGCTGCCGCGCGCGTCGGCGCGCAGCACAGCCAGGATTATTCAAGCTGGTACGCACAGGTTCCTGGCCTGAAAGTGATCGCGCCCTATTTCGCCGCCGATGCAAAGGGGTTGCTGAAAGCCGCTATCCGCGATCCCAACCCCGTCATCTTCCTGGAAAACGAAATTGTTTATGGCCGCTCGTTCCCGGTGCCGAAGCTGGATGACTATCTTGTTCCCATCGGTAAGGCGCGCGTGGTGAAGCAGGGCAAAGATGTAACGCTGGTGGCGCATTCCATCTGCGTCGGCATGATTATCGAAGCCGCCGAGAAACTGGCCGAAGAAGGCATAGACGCCGAACTGATCGACCTGCGCACATTGCGCCCACTGGATACCGCAACGGTGATTGCCTCCGTGAAGAAAACCAACCGCATCGTCACGGTGGAGCAGGGCTGGCCAGTATGTTCCATCGGTTCGGAGATATGTTCTGTGGTGACAAGCGAAGCGTTCGATTATCTCGACGCGCCGCCCACCAAAATCACCGGTCGCGATGTCCCGATGCCCTATGCCGCCAATCTGGAAAAATTAGCGCTGCCGCATGTAGACGATATCGTGCAGGCCGCCAAAGCAGTGTGTTACCGCAAATGAGCGCCACCGCGAAAAGATCGTCCGTGAAGAAAACCAAATCCAAGCCCCGGCCAAAGACCTGGAAGCGCGGCGGCTGCCATTGCGGCGCGGTGATGTTCGAAGCGAACACGCCCGATGAAATCGAGCTGGTGGATTGCAACTGCACCATTTGCCGCCGCACCGGCTATCTGCATCTCATCGTGTCGAAGGCGGATTTCCGTCTGCTGCGCGGCGAGCCGGTGCTGACCTCCTACACCTTCAACACGGGTGCGGCGAACCATCTATTCTGCTCGGTGTGTGGGATCAAATCCTTCTATGTGCCGCGCTCGCATCCCGACGGTTATAGCGTCAACTTCCGCTGCATGGACGCCAGCGAATTCAAATCGGTCATCACCACGGAATTCGACGGCTCACATTGGGAACAGAACGCCGGCAATCTTGCCGCGCTGGAGAGCAATTAGTGCCGACCAATATCCTCATGCCCGCGCTGTCGCCCACTATGGAAGAGGGCAAGCTTTCCAAATGGCACGTCAAGGAAGGCGACGCGGTGAAGTCCGGCGACATTCTGGCCGAGATCGAAACCGACAAAGCCACGATGGAATTTGAAGCCGTCGATGAAGGCAAGATCGGAAAAATTCTGGTGCCGGAAGGCACCGAAGGCGTGAAGGTGAACCAGCCCATCGCGCTGCTGCTGGGCGAGGATGAAAAGCCCGGCGACGCGGGCGCGGATATTGCGTCCGCCATGAAGTCCATCAAGGACGCCGTCACGGCGGAAACAAAAGACGCAAAGCCCGCGCCAAAAGCCGAGACACCCGCGAAGCCTGCACCGGAGGCAAAACCGGCGCAACCCGAACCGCAAGCCGCGCCGAAGCAGGAAGGCGATCGCGTCTTCGCGTCCCCGCTGGCGCGCAAGATTGCCGAACAATCCGGCGTAGCACTTTCCGCTGTCAGGGGAACCGGTCCGCGTGGCCGCATCGTGAAAGCCGATGTTGAAGCCGCGCAGAAACCCGGAAACGCGAAAGCGCCCGCCAAGCCGGGCGCGCCTGCTACCGCGCAACCCGCCGCCGGCATTCCCGGTATTGCGTCACTGCCGGATGCAAAACTGTTTTACGACGCCGCAAACTATGAAGAAGTGCCGCATGATTCCATGCGCAAGGCCATCGCCAAGCGTCTCACGTCCGCCAAGACGCTCATCCCGCATTTCTATCTCACCGTCGATTGCCGCATTGACGAACTTATGGAAACGCGCGCGCGGCTGAACGAACGCGCACCGAAGGGCGACGGTGGTTACAAACTCTCCGTCAACGATTTCGTGGTGAAGGCGGCCGCGCTGGCGCTGCTGCGCGTGCCCGAAGTCAACGCAAGCTGGACCGACACCGCCATCCTGCGCCACAAACATGCCGACATCGGCGTGGCCGTGGCGCTGGATTTGGGCCTCATTACGCCCATTGTTTTCCGCGCGGAAGACAAAGGCCTCGCTGTGATCTCCAACGAAGTGAAAGCGCTGGCCGAACGTGCGCGCGCCAAGAAGCTGAAGCCGCAGGAATATGAAGGCGGCGGCTTCTCTATCTCCAATCTTGGCATGTTCGGCATCCGCGATTTCACCGCCGTTATCAATCCGCCGCAGGCCGCCATCCTGGCGGTGGGTGCCGGCGAGCAGCGCGCGGTGGTGATCGATGGCCGCATCGAGCGCGCCACGGTGATGACCGTCACCATGTCGTGCGATCATCGCGTGATCGACGGCGCCACCGGCGCGCGCTTCCTGCAGGCATTCAAGCAGTTCATCGAAGAACCGGCTTCGATGCTGCTATAATCGCTGCTCTCGGGGACGGCGATGAGCGACATTGAAGCAATTCTGGAGACAGGCGGCATCGCGGCGGTGGAAGTCGCGGCCTCGGCCCTGGCCAAAAGCGGCGGGCCACAGATCAAGTGCGCCAACTGCGGCAGCCCGATCATTGGTCCTTATTGCGCCATCTGCGGCCAGCCGCACGAAGTGCACCGCCGTTCGGTTTGGACACTGATCCATGACTTCGTGGCGGATCTCGCCAGCTTCGACAGCCGTATCCTGCGCACGGCAAGGGCGCTGCTACTGCAGCCCGGCGAATTGGCGTGTGCCTTCCGCGAAGGCCGCACCCAGCGCTATGTTCCGGCGCTGCGGCTGTATTTCTTCGTCACGCTGATCTTTTTCCTCCTTCTGGGCGCAACAGGACTTGCGATCTTTCAGCTGGAACTCGTCGCCACACCTATGAAAGTGACGTACGACGCCAAGGGCAACGCCTACTTCACGAACCCGGCTTACGATCCAAACGATCCCGCTGCGCAAACGCTTCCCCGCACCATCAAGCTCGACAAGACCAGGCTCGCAGCCACACACGGTCAACATTTCGCGTACGATACGCGGGTGCATTTTTTCGCACCTATCGGCAGATATCAGGCGCATCTTTCGCCGGCCGCGCGCGCGCAACTGAACCATCCCGATTTCTCTTTCGACGCTCCGGCAGGTGGCAAGCCATCAGCCAAGCCCGCAGCCAAAAAAGGCGGCGATGAGGAAAGTGGTATCCAAAACGACATTTTCGGCGGCTTTCGCAGGCTGGCGGCCGATCCGGCGGCGCTGAACGGCCCAATGACGACGTGGCTGCCGCGTGTCCTGTTTCTGTTATTGCCGCTGTACGCGCTGTTATTGGCGGCGTTCTATGTTCGCCAACGCAAGAATTTCTATTTCGTCGATCACCTGATCTTCTCGCTGACAATCCATACTTTTACGTTTGTCGTGTTGATGATCGCCGTGGGGCTTGCACAGCTTTTGCCGGGGGAATCGGTGGGATGGATCGTGCTGCTGGCGATCGGTGTTTACATATTTTTTTCCATGAAGCGGTTTTATGATCAGGACTGGTTCTGGACGAGTGCGAAGTTCGCAACTGTTTCCTTCATCTATGTGTGCTTTTTCCTTTTGCCGGCGCTGGGCGGTGTTTTGATTGTAAGTTTCCTAGGAGGTCTGCTTGGCTGATGCATTCGATGTGATTGTTGTTGGTTCCGGACCTGCCGGTTATGTCTGCGCTATTCGCTGCTCGCAGCTTGGCTTGAAGACGGCGATTGTGGAGCGCGAAAATCTCGGCGGCATCTGTCTCAACTGGGGCTGCATCCCCACCAAGGCATTGCTGCGCTCCTCCGAAATCTGGCACCTGATGCACCGGCTGAACGAGTTCGGGTTCAGCGCCGACAATTTCAAGTTCGACATCGGCAAGATCGTGGAGCGTTCGCGCAAAGTTGCCAAACAGCTTTCCGGCGGCGTCGGCTTTTTGATGAAGAAGCATAAGATTCAGGTGATCGACGGCACGGCGAAGCTGGCCGGGCAGGGCAAGATCGCCGTCACCGGCAAAGACGGCAAAGCCACCGACTACGCCCCCAAGAACATCATCATTGCCACCGGCGCGCGCGCCCGCACGTTTCCTGGCATGGAGCCGGATGGAAAACTTATCTGGACTTACCGCGAAGCAATGGTGCCGCCATCGTTTCCCAAATCGCTGCTGGTTGTCGGTTCCGGCGCCATCGGCATCGAGTTCGCCAGTTTCTATCGCACGCTGGGCAGCGACGTGACGGTGGTGGAAGTGCTGGACCGCGTGCTGCCGGTGGAAGATGAAGAAATCTCCGCGATGGCCGCCAAGGCTTTCACCAAGCAGGGCATGAAGCTCAAAACCGCCACCACGGTGGAGAAGCTGGTGAAGGGTGCAGACAACGTCACCGCCACGCTGAAGACCAAAGACGGCAAAACCGAAACGCTCACCGTAGATCGTGTCATCCTCGCGGTGGGCATCGTCGGCAATGTGGAAAATCTCGGCCTCGAATCCCCCGGCGTGAAGGTGGACAAGACGCACATCGTCATCGACCAATGGGGCGCCACCGGCGTGCCCGGCGTGTGGGCCATCGGCGATATCGTCGGTCCGCCATGGCTGGCGCACAAAGGCATGCATGAAGGCGTGATCGTGGCCGAGCGCATTGCCGGCGTGAAAGGCGTTCACCCGCTGGATGTTTCAAAAGTGCCGGGCTGCACCTATTGCTGGCCGCAGGTTGCCAGCGTCGGCATGACGGAAGCCAAGGCCAAAGCATCGGGCCGCAAGATCAAAATCGGCCGCTTCCCGTTCATTGGCAACGGCAAGGCGATTGCGCTGGGCGAACCGGAAGGCCTCATCAAAACCGTGTTCGATGCCGAGACCGGCGAGCTTCTCGGCGCGCACATGATCGGCACCGAAGTGACAGAGCTGATTCAGGGCTATGTCGTGGCCAGAACCGGCGAACTCACCGACGCCGAGCTCGCCCACACCATCTTCGCCCATCCCACACTGTCGGAAATGATGCACGAAGCCGTGCTGGATGCGGACAAAAAGGCGCTGCACATTTAAAAAAGATTGTCATGGCCCGGCTTGTCCGGGCCACCCATCGCCCGCGTGTCCACGCGGGCAGAAGAGGTCTTCGATCACCTGGGTAGCCCGCATTTGCGGGCCATGACATTGGTGTTATTCCCCCAGCAACCGCTCCACATCGTCCGCAATTCCTCTGGTGTCTTGCGTCGATGTTCCGACCAGCCTTGCGCGTCCGGTGCGGTCGAAGACATAGATCGTGTTGGAGTGCGTGACTTCGTAAGCGTGTCCGGGCGATGCGGGCGTCACGTTGTAGATCGCCCGATAGCGCCGCGTCAGCGCCGTCAACGCATTGGGGTTGCCGCGCAATCCATCCACCTGCGGCGCGAAAGCCGCAACGTAACTCTTCAGTACCGGCAGCGTGTCGCGATCGGGATCGACGCTCACAAACAGCACCCGCACATTCTTCGCCTTGTGCCCAAGCTGCTTCAGCGCACCGCTCAAATTCGCCAGCGTGGTGGGACAAACATCGGGGCAATGCGTGTAGCCGAAATACAGAACCGTCACCTTGCCGCGGTAATCGCCGGCGGCAACCGCCTGTCCATCGTTGGCGCGGGTCATGGAAAATTCCAGCGGCGGCATGGCGCCGGAAATATCGGTCAGGTGCCACGGCGCTTGCCGGCCACAGGCGGCAAGCAGCAGGGCGATGCAGACAAGGGCGGCGCGGGCTTTCATCCGCGCGCCATAGCACGGTGCGGCGGATTTTGCTTGGTGCTGTGACCAAACGCCTCGCGCAAATGTGCAATCGGCATGGCGCCCTCTATAACTCCGGCGGCTTTGGCAGGAGTGCGGCGTTGGCCGTCACCGCAATGGAACCCGGCGCGACCGCGTGCAACGGCTGGCTGCTTTATGCGGCCGTGCTGCTCGTGGGTGCCGCGCTATATGCCGTCTGCCGGTTCTTTCCGGCAGATCTGCCGTGGTGGATGCCGTGGGAATTTTCCTGGCCGGTTTATCTTTCCACCGTGCTGGCGCTGGGCTGGTTCTGGCGCGGCCTTGCGCGGTTGGAGAAATCGCAACGCCCGCCGCTGTGGCGCAATATCGCTTTCGTGCTCGGCGTCGTCTCCACCTACGCCGTGATGCAGACGCATTACGATTACCTCTCGCAGCACCTGTTCTTCTTTCACCGCCTGCAGCATCTGGTGCTGCATCATGCTGGCCCGTTCCTGATCGCGCTGGGAACATCAGGCCGCGTGTTGTGGGCGGGAATGCCGAAATTCCTGCAACCGCTCTTCGGCTCGCGACCCGTTCGCCGCGCGGTGGATGTCATCCAGAATCCTATGATCGCGCCGCTGCTGTTCGTCGGTCTCATCTATCTTTGGCTGATCCCCGATATGCACATGCGCGTCATGCTCGACGTCAATCTCTACGACCTGATGAACTGGAGCATGGCGATAGACGGCATCTTCTTCTGGACGCTGATCCTCGATCCGCGCCCCAAGCCGCCGGCGCGCCTCAGCTATGGCTGGCGCGCGCTGATGGTGCTGGCGATTGAGCCGCCGCAAGCCCTCATCGGCGCGGTGCTTTCGCTATCCAGCACCGATTATTATCAGGTCTATCAGATCTGCGGCCGCGTGCTGCCCATCAGCGGTCTCACCGATCAGCACTACGGCGGACTGATCCTGTGGATTCCCAGCGCCATGATGAGCTTGTTCGGCCTGCTCGTCGTTCTCACCAATATGTTCTTCAATGAAGAGAGAGGTCATTATGCGAAAAGTTAGCGCACTGGCGTTGAGCGCCGCAGTTCTGCTCGCCGCGCCCGCGTCTGCCGCCGAAGTGGTCGTGACGCACGCCTGGTTCCGAGCGCTGCCCGGCACGCTTTCGGGTGCTGGCTATTTCGATTTGCGTAATACCGGCAAAACGGACGCGGTTCTCACCGGCGCATCGTCGCCCGCCTGCGGCATGCTCATGCTGCACAAAAGCGAAGAGACCGGCGGCACCAGCATGATGGCGATGGTGGATAAGGTCAGCGTGGCCTCCGGCAGCACAATCAAATTCGCGCCCGGCGGCTATCACTTGATGTGCATGGATCCCACGCCCGCGCTGAAACCCGGCACCAACGTCGCGGTCACGTTCCAGTTCGCCGACGGCACCAAAACCACCGCTGACTTCGCGGTGAAGGATGCTAAGGGGCAGTAGCCTCGTTGTTGGGCGGCGCGAAGCGGATGCGGCCTTGCGTGAAATACACGCGATGATGCTCATGCTTCATCAGGTAGCGCACGCCCACGATCGTCGCGATGATGCCCGAAGCCGCAGCACAGCCGATGGACCAGCGCGGTCCCCATGTATCGGCCACCCACCCCACGATGGGCGCGCCGACAGGCGTGCCGCCCAGCGCAATCGCCAGCCGGATCGCCATCACACGGCCGCGCATGGATGGCTCGGTGGAAAGCTGCATCAGGCTGTTGCTGGAATTGGCGAAGGTCAGCGCCGCCATGCCCACGACCACCAGCATCACCGCAAACATCCAATAGACGGGTGCAATCGCCGCCAACGCGCAGCCGATGCCGAACGCTGCCGCGCCGTAGCATAGCAACGAGAAGGTGGCCTTCTCGCGGCCCGCCGCCAGCAACGCACCGGACACCGTTCCCACTGCCATCATGGAAGAGAGGAAACCGTAGCGGCTGGCGCCTGCGTGAAACACGCTGACCGCCATGGTCGAAATGAAGATCGCGAAGTTGAAGCCGAAGGTGCCGATGAAGGCGAGCATGATGCACGATGCGCGCAAGTCGGGCCGGTTCCATACATAGATGAAGCCCTCGGTAACGCCGCCGCGCTTTTTCTCCACACGCTCCTGCGGGTGCAATTCGTGGCGGCGCAGGAAATAAAGCGAGGTCAGCACGGCAACGAAGGACAATCCGTTCACGAGAAACGCCCATCCCGTGCCCAGCGCCGCGATGGTAAGGCCCGCCGCGGCTGGGCCGATCATGCGGCCCGCGTTGAACGACGTGGAATTCAGACCCACCGCGTTGGACAGATGTTCCTCGCCAACAAGTTCGTTCACGAACACCTGCCGCGCCGGCGCATCGAAGGCGGAGACGCATCCGAACAGAAACGCGAAGGCGTAAACGTCCCACAGCGTCACCAGATGGGTGATGGTGAGCAGCCCCAGAAGCAGCGCCAGCGCACCCATGCCCGCCTGCGTTGCCATTAGCAACTTGCGGCGATCCATGTGATCGGCGGCGAACCCCGTCCACGGCAGCAACAGAAGCTGCGGCCCGAACTGCAGCGCCATCACGATGCCGACCGATGTGGCGTTGTGGTTCGTCAGTTGCGTCAGGACCAGCCAGTCCTGCGCGGTGCGCTGCATCCACGTCCCGATATTCGAGACGACAGAACCGGCGGTCCAGAGCCGGTAGTTGAAAACCCGCAGCGAGCGGAATGTCCCCCCGAACAATCCGCTCAAGAGGGTTTCGCGGCATTGCCGCCGTTGAAACGTCCAAACTGCCGCGCCGCGTAGATCGCCATCAGCAACATGCCCAGCCCCAGCGCGCCGATATGCGCATCATTGCGCAAGTCGAACGCGCCGATGCGCAGCACAAGAAAATAGGCGGCGATGAGATTGATAAAACCCCACAGCACATTCACCAGCGACGAAGAAAGCCCTTCACCCGGCGGCTTTGCGAACGGGCTCTGGAAGGTGCGGCCCATCAGTCCGCTGATGTAATGGGGTAGGGCATTGGCGAGAAACGCGCCACCGAAGAAATAGGCGATCTCTTGTCCCCAGTTCATCACGCGGCTCCTTTATCCAGAAGTGCTATGATCTGCGCCGCCGTTCCGGTTTCGCCCAGCCGCGGGAAGATGCGCGTGATGCTGTTCTCGTGCGCGTCCACGCTCATGTCCATCATCGCGTCGCTGGCCAGCGTGACATTGTAGCCAAGCTCCTGCGCAAAGCGCGCGGTGGATTCCACGCCGGCGCTGCTGGCGACACCGCAGACAACAACCTGCGTGACGCCATTCTGCTTCAGCCACGCATCCAGATCGGTGTTGGTGAAGGCGCCCCAGGTGCGCTTGGTCACCAGATGGTCCGAAGGCTGCTGCTTCAGTTCGGGGATCAGTTCCGCGAATTCGGCGGGGAAACTCGCGGGCATGCGCGGCTGCTCGTTGCGGCCGGGCGCCACGCCCGTCACGTTCACCAGCACCACCGGCAGCTTGTGCGTGCGGAACGCATCCAGCAGCGCGACGGACTGTTTCACGACGCCGGAAAGTGCATTCGCATCCACGCGCGAAAGGATGCCTTTTTGCAGATCGACAACGATCAGCGCGGTCTTGGGATCGAGTGTGGTGACGGCCATGTTTGTTTCCTTCGGTCAGGGTTCAACGATGCGTTCGAGCAGCTTCACCGCGCGGGCAAGTTCGCTCTGCTCGGCCTGCGAGAAGTTTTTCTGGATAGCGGCAAGCAGCCAGTCCTGCCGCGCCGCGCGCGCCGCCTTCACGATCTCGCGGCATTTCTTCGTAACGCTCCAAAGCGTCTGGCGTCCGTCGCCGGGATCGGGTGCGCTGGCCACGAGGCCATCGGATTGCAGCGCCGCCATGGTCGCGCCCATGGATTGCGGGCGCACGCCTTCCCCGCGCGCAATCGTGGTCACGGTCGAGGGGCCTTCGCGCTCCAGCCGGCCCAGCATGGAAAACTGCGCCCAGCTCAAGCCCCCCGCGTGGGATTGGGCGCGCAGGCGGCGTTTGAGATTGCCGATAAAGCCCCGCAGGGCTTGAGCAAGGTCGGCGGCATTGGTGTTCGTGGGCACGAGAGTGATATAGGATGTTACCAAGGAAACTTCAAAGGTTTCTTCCTATCGTATTTTGTCGCAGGCCGGTGGAAACTGCCGCCATGATTGTCTTTCTGACCGGCCCCACAGGCGCCGGAAAAACCGATACGGGCTGGGGCCTGGTGTCCGCACTCGGCAGCATTGTGCTTCTCGATTGCGACTGGTTCGCCTCGCGGTCGCCATTCTCGTGGGAGAATCCGGCCGATGTCGCATCCCTGTATCGGGCCATCCGCAGCCAGATGGACTTTCACATGGGCGAAGGCAGGAACACCTTCGTTGTAACGCTGACGCTGGAAATGGCCGCGATATTCGAAACTGCGCGCGCCGGCTTCGCGGACTTGAACCTTCCGATGTTCGCGTTCCGCTTGTTCGCGGCACCCGCCATTATCGAACGGCGCATCGCCGAGCGCGGCAGACCCCAGAGTGCGCAGGAAAAGGCGAATACCATCTCGCAGCAGGCCACGTTTGAAAAGTTGTTTCCCGATTCCGCAATCTTCCAGCCGGTCGATACCGGCGGTTTCGAATCCGGCGGTATCGCAAGCCTGATCGTTCAGCGGATCGGCGGTTGAACCCGGTTCAGTACCCTATCGCTTCGCCATCCTTGCGCATTTCGCTGGCGCCCCAATACACATGCTGTTTGGGATCGAACATGATCGCCTGATAGCCGCCGAAGCCGCCGGTGCCCGGAACGATCTTGTAGCCGCGCTTGGCAAGCTCCGCCTTCACGTCCGGCGCAAATCCGGACTCCATCTCCACCGTGCCGATGCCCTGGCTCGCTTCACCCGTCGGCTCCGCATTGCCGAAATGGCGCCAGCGCGCCGCATCGTCGGCTTCCTGAATGTTCATGCCGAAGTCGATGATGTCGGTCAGCACCTGCACATGGCCTTGCGGCTGCATATCGCCGCCCATCAGCCCGAACGACATGAATGGTTGCCCGTCTTTCATCACGAAGGCCGGAATGATGGTCTGGAACGGCCGCTTGCCCGCCGCATAAACATTCGCGGCATCCGGGTTCAGCGAATAAAGCTCGCCGCGATCCTGAAACATGAAGCCCAGATGGTCCGCCACAAGGCCTGAGCCCATGCCGCGATAGTTGGACTGGATCAACGACACCATCATCCCGTCCTTGTCGGCGGTGGTGAGATAAATCGTGTCGCCATCATGCAGTTGCGGATCGCCGGGGCCGATATCGGGATTGGCATGCTTCAGGTCGATCAGCTTGCGCCGCCGGTCGGCATAAGCCGCCGAGATCAAACCCTTCATCGGAATCTTGGCGAAGTCCGGGTCGGCATACCATTTGGCCAGATCCTCATACGCCAGCCGCTTGGCTTCCAGCATTGCCGTCAGCGTATCAGCCGAACCCGCGCCCATCTTCTTCAGGTCGTAGCCTTTAAGGATCTGCAGCATCTCCAGTGTTGCCGCGCCCTGGCTGTTGGGCGGAAGCTCATACACATCGTAGCCGCGATAATTCACCGACAGCGGCGTCACCCATTCGCCGTGATGGCTGGCGAAATCCTCGTAGCGCAGATCGCCGCCGATGCGCTTGAAGTAAGCGTCAATCGTGTGCGCGATCGGCCCTTTATAATAAGCATCGCGTCCACCATCAGCGATCAGCGTCAGCGTGTTCGCCAGATCGGGATTCTTGAAAATCTCGCCTTGCGCCGGGGTGTGCCCGCCGTTGGCGTCGGGGATGAGATAAGTCGCGCGCGCGTTGTCGCTTTCCTCGATCAGGCCTTTGTATTTCACGAACGCGGCCATGTTGCCCTTCCAGTATTGGGCAATCAGTTCCGTCACCGGAAAGCCGTCGCGCGCATAGCCGATGGCCGGCGCCAAGTCTTCTTTCATCGGCAGCTTGCCGAAACGGTCGTGCAGCGCGAACCACGCATCCACCGCACCGGGCACCGAGATCGGCAGCGAACCCACCGCCGGAATATGTTTCTCAACCGGCAACCCCGCCTTCTTGTAAGCGGCTTCCACTTCGGCAGTCATGCGCGCCAGATCGCGGCCTTTCGCCGAACGGCCCGAACCGTTGTAGCCGTAAAGCGTGTGCGTCTTGGGATCGTACACGATGGCGAAGCAATCGCCGCCGATGCCGTTCAGCACCGGCTGCATCAATCCGATAGCGGCGTTGGCGGCAATCGCGGCGTCCACCGCGCTGCCACCTTTCTTCAATATGTCGATGGCGATCTGCGAGGCCAGCGGCTGTTCCGTCGCCGCCATGCCGTGCTGCGCCAGAACCGGCGAGCGCGTCGCCCAGGTCTCGCCGGAATAACGGTCGCCCCGGCTCATCTGTGCCTGCGCGCCGCTCGCAACAACCGCCGCGGCTGCAATAGCCGCGGCGGCAACAATCCCCCCCGCTTTTTTCATTGTGCTTGCGCTTCCAGTTCCGCGAAGCTGACGTGGCAGG
This sequence comes from Rhizomicrobium sp., assembly GCA_036267995.1. Classification (GTDB taxonomy): domain Bacteria; phylum Pseudomonadota; class Alphaproteobacteria; order Micropepsales; family Micropepsaceae; genus Rhizomicrobium. The sequence goes on along the minus strand of DATAUZ010000034.1, from coordinate 55,414 downwards.
TGCCACCGTTCTTCTCGAAATAGCGCTGGTGATAATCCTCCGCCGGCCAGAAGGTCTGCGCCGGTTCGATCTGCGTCACGATCGGCTGCTTGTAGCGGCCCGACGCGGCAGCGGCTTCCTTGCGCTCTTCGGCAACGCGTGCCTGTTCGGGCGAATGCACAAAGATCACCGAGCGGTATTGCGTGCCCACGTCCGGTCCCTGCCGGTTGATGGTGGTGGGGTTGTGCATGCGGAAGAAGAGATCGACCAGCTTGGCGTAGGAAACCTTCGCCGGATCGAATGTGATGTCCACGACTTCCGCGTGGTTGGTGGCGCCGCTGCACACTTGTCTATAGGTCGGGTTGTTCAGGTTGCCACCGGCGTAACCGGACACGACCTCCTTCACGCCTGGCACGTCGCGAAAGAACTGCTCCACGCCCCAAAAGCACCCTGCACCGAATGTGGCCTTTTCCATGCCGCGTTCTCCTTGTTCTGGCTGATTGGAATATAGGAAGACCGGCCATGCCGGTCACGCAGCTTATTCGCCGGGCTGCCCTGCGCCGTTACGGGCCTAATTGACGCGGGACGGGCAACTTTCTAAGCCGTGGCTATGCTCGATCAACCCTTGCGAACCTTGGCGGAACCCGCACTTGCGCGGGCAGGGCGCGCGCTTGGCCCCCGCATCGGCGCCAACGCGCTCACGCTGATTGCCTTCACCACCGGCATCGTCGCCATCGGCTGCATCTCGGTGCACGAATACTGGGCGGGACTCGCCTTGCTGGTGCTCAACCGCATCCTGGATTCGCTGGCGCTGGCCGTTATGCGCCACAACGGCGAAACCGAACTCAGCGCGCTGTTGCACACCGTTCTGGATGTGATCGTGAATGCCGGCGTGGTGCTGGCCTTTGCGCTGGCGGTTCCCGATCGCGCGCTGGCCGCCGCGTTCCTTCTCTTCTCGCTGGCGATCCTTTGGGCCGCCGCGCTGGAAAGTTCCAAGGGCCGCGAAACCTGGTCGCTCATCGGCCATGCGGAAACCTTCATCGCCTTCGCTATCGCCTGCATCAATCCCGGCTGGTTCAGCATGGTCTGTTATGTGCTGGGCACGCTGGCCTTCATCGGCACCGGCCTTCGCATTGCCGCCACGGCGCGGCCCCGCCTGCCATGAAGGTTGCCATTGTTGGCGCTGGCGTGGCCGGGCTGGGCATCGGCTGGCGGCTGCGCCAGGCGGGCGTGGACGTCACGGTTCTGGACCGCGCGCAACCGGGACGCGGCGCCACATGGGCCGCAGCCGGCATGATCGCGCCGGATTCGGAACGCGATGGGGCCAATTCACCGGAAGCACAATTCGCCAATCATTCAAGCGGTTTGTGGCCCGCCTTTGCGGCAGAGCTTGAGGAGGAATCCGGCGTTCCCATCCGCTATCGCAAGTCCGGCTCGCTGATCTGCTCCACCGATGCGCCTTCATCCGCAGACATAGACGGCGACCGAGCCCGCGCCATGGAGCCGATGTTGGCGCCTGCCATACGCTCCGCCCGCTGGCTGCCGGATGAAACACAGGTGGACAATCGCGCGCTGGGCCGGGCGCTGGCCGAAGCCTTTATGGATGTTGGTGGCGTGCTGGTAGCCAACGAAGCGGTGGTCCGTATCGAAACCGATGGCGCGCGGGTGCTGGGCGTTCGTACGCCGATCAATCTCTATCAGGCCGATGCTTACATCTTGGCGGCAGGCGCATGGACGGCGCGCATCGAAGGCTTGCCCGATGGCATCATGCCGCCGGTCGCGCCGGTGAAGGGCGAGATGATCTCGTTGGTCCCGCCTTCGGGTGCGGCCATGCCCACGCGCATGGTTCGCAGCGGCCACGTCTATCTGGTGCCGCGCGAGACGCGACTGTTCGTCGGCGCCACTATGGCGGACGCCGGTTTCGACACCGCCACCACGTTGGAGGCCGAACAATACCTGTTCGACGAAGCCGTGGCCCTGATGCCGGCGCTGGAAGACTGGCCGATTGATGAACATTGGGCCGGCCTGCGTCCCGGCTCGCCCGACGGCCTGCCGATCCTGGGCGCCACCGCATTGGATGGCCTGTTCGCCGCAACGGGACAGTTCCGCAACGGCATCCTCTTTGCACCTGCGGTTGCAGAAGCCTTGTGCGCTCTCGTTCTGGGACGTGAGCCGGGGATGGATGTGCGTGCTTTCGATCCGCGCCGCTTTGCGCGCTGAGCTTGCGAGTATTGTGCGAGGTTCACTCCGGCGGCTTCCAAATCCCAAACGGAAACTTGCGCACGCCCGAAAGCGTGGTGCGCATCGCATAGTTCACGCCCGGCACCATATTCATTGGCGCCATGAACGTATCGCGCGCCCAACCGATGACGCGGCTGTTGGATTGGAACACCGGCGTCAGCGCCCTCGACGCCAGTTGATAAAACCGCACATGCGGGCGGCGCATCTTTTCGTGCAGCACCATCGCGCGCTCCACATCGCTTTCCTTTTTCAGGCAATGCGCCAGCGTGATGGCGTCGATCAGCGCCAGGTTTCCGCCCTGTCCAAGCTGCGGGCTGGTGCCATGCGCGCTGTCGCCCATTACCAGCACGCGCCCGCCGCGCCACGGATGCACATGCACATCGCGGTAACTGGCGAACGACAAATCTTCAAATCGCGAAACCGCGCGCACAATCGTTTCCGCCGCCGGCCACAACGTCAGCATCTTGTCTTTCAGAACATCCAGCCCCGCCGCCGTCTGCGCCTCACGTTCCGCAACCGGCAGGCTCCAGAAAAAAGCAACGTGATTGCCGTCCGCATCCGGCACGCGGCCAATGGGAAGAATCCCCATCATCTTCGCGCAGCCGTCATAGACCTGGCGCAACGCCAGCGAGAACGCGCCGGTGCGATCCACACACGTCGTCCAGAACGCGCCCCACGGATATACCGGATCATGCACCCGCGCGCCCAACGTGTTGCGCAAGCCGTCATGCGCGCCGCTGCAAATCAGAACAAGATCGAATGGCCCAAGTTCGCGCCCGTCACGCGAGATAACCCGGCCGTCCGTGATCGCCGTCACCTCGAAATTCAGTTCCAGTTTCACCGGCAACGCCGTCATCGCGCTATGCAGAATGTCGAACAGCGCCGCGCGATGAATTCCCATGCCGTAGTCACCATTCGCGTAAGCAAGCTGCAGAACCTTGCGCCCGCGCGCGGTTCGCCCATCCAGCCGCTCCACGCGCCCGCCCCAATGTTCGGCCGCCTCGCGCAAGCCCAATCGCGCCAGCGCTGCCAAACCCGAAGGCTGCAACAGCAAGCCCGCACCCACCGGCCGCGCCAGCGCAAACCGCTCCATCACGGTCACGTCATGGCCATCGCGCGCCAGCGCTATCGCCGCCGCCTGACCCGCGACTCCGCAACCGATAATGCCGACGCGCAAAGAATCCCCCGATAAGCTACCGTCAACTTACCCGCTTCGGAGCGCCTTCGCGAAATGACCTTCATGCTCAACGAACGCCTCGCCGCCGATACCGCCTTCGTGGCCGATTGGGCCTTGTCGCGCGTGCTGGCGATGAACGACGCGCGCTTCCCTTGGCTCATCCTGGTGCCGCGCCGCGTGAACCTGAGCGAGCTTCACGATCTCAACCACGGAGAAAGTCTGGTGCTGATGGAAGAAATCCGCCGCTCCGGTGAAAAGCTGAAAGCCTTCTCCGGCGCCGACAAGATCAACACCGGCGCGCTGGGCAACATGGTGCCGCAGCTTCACATCCACATCATCGCGCGCAAAGCCGGCGACGCCGCATGGCCCAACTCCGTCTGGAACCACGGCACGCCGCAGCCGTACAAGCCGGCCGCGCTCGAAACATTCGTGACGGCCTTGCGCGCCAATCTCTAACCTCAATCCGTCATGTCCGGGCCTGTCCGGGCCACCCATGCACACTCGTCTATACAAAGATTATGGGTGGCCGCCACAAGGGCGGCCATGACGATGGTGTGGGTAGAGGATTCAGCGTGCCGTTATTTGAGAACTTTTCTAATCAGCGCCTCAATCGGCTGGCTACCGTCGAGCCGCAGCACGGGGCAGGAGAGTTTCGCCAGCCATGCTTCATGCCGCGGCAAACTGCGGCCTTCTCGTGTGCCGCTATCGTAATCCGCGGCCCACGCGGCGAATGCCTCGACATCTTCCCGCCGCGCGCCGCCGGGCTCGATCGCTGCGCCAAATTTTACCTTTTCGCGTTCCCATAGCCGTGCAACGCGTATGTCCGTAGGCGTGCGCAAAAACACGACGAGATCGAACAGCGGCACGATGGGATCTGCCCAATCGCCGACAGAGCCGGAGAGTATCCAGCCGCGTTCCGCGTTGGCATCGAATGCCTCGCGCATCAGCCGCAGCCGCTCCGGCACGTCGCGCTTAACCGTGTAGACCTCGGCCTGTGGCGGCCACAGCCAGTAGAAATCATCGGTATCCAGATGCGTCGCGCCCGTGCGCGCGGCGAGTGATTTTCCCAGCGTGGAGGCACCCGACCCCGATGCACCTGTGATATGGACGTGCCGGAACTTCATGGCACGAGCTTATGACATTCGATCTCACGCCCGAACAGATGAACGGCTGGAATGAAGGCGGGCTGCCACAGATGCTGGGCATCACGGTCACGGACTGCGCGCCGGGCAGGGTGGTGGGGCGCCTCCCCGTGACCAAAGCGTTGATCGCCGGCAATGGCGCATTGTGGGCGCCTGCCATCGTCGCGCTGGCCGATACGCTCTGCGCTTACGGCGTCTCCACCAAATGGCCGGACGGCGCGAACGGCTTCACAACCGTCGAACTAAAATGCAATTTCATGGGCACCCTGAATACCGGTGCGATTCTGGGCGAGGCTACGCTGCTGCATGGCGGCCGCACCACGCAGGTGTGGGACGCAAAGATCACACGCGAAGACAGCGGCAAATTGCTGGCCGCGTTCCGCTGCACGCAGATTATTTTGTACCCGCGCTAAATCTCCCGGCGGGGGTGAGCGGCGAGACGCGCGAATTAAGGAACGAGTAAGAACTCCCGCTCACTTGGCACGGCGATTGCCTTGTTGGTGGCAGGAGATTGAATTCGATGTTGGCAGAAGCCGCTACCGCCGCCACGACCGTAAGGTCCCAAGTCCTCGCCGCGCTGCATCAGGCCAGCGGCGCGACGGGCGCTGATTTCGACTATCTGCTGTCCACCGCCACGCGTGAGAGCGGGCTGAAACCGCAAGCAAAAGCAAGCACTTCCAGCGCCTCGGGCCTGTTCCAGTTCGTCGGCCAAACCTGGCTCGGCCTGGTCAAGAATTACGGCGCCAAATACGGCCTGGGCTCCTATGCCGACCAGATCAGCAAGACGCCCCATGGCGGCTATCACGCAGACAATGCTGCCGATCACCGGGCAATTCTTGCCCTGCGCAACGATCCGCAAATCTCCGCTTTGATGGCCGGCGAATACGCCAACGCCACCAAAAACCAGCTTCAGGGCTCGCTCGGCCGCTCGGTCAACAACGGCGAACTCTATTGCGCGCATTTTCTGGGCGAGGGTGCCGCCTGCAAGCTGATCCGCATGAACGGCTCCAATCCGTCCGCCTCCGCCGCAAGCGAATTTCCCGACGCCGCCGCCGCCAATCGCAGCGTGTTCTACCACGCCAATGGCACACCCAAGTCGGTGCGCGAAGTTTACAACTGGTCGCAGCGCCAGCCCGGTGTCTGCCAGCCGGACGACAGCGCCACATCGGCCGCGCCCGCAGATGCGCCCGACAGCTTCAATATGCAGACGGCCGACACCACCGATTACAGCCAGGTCGATGCCCGCCTTGCCGCCATGCCATCCTACAGCCCGATCTGCACCACGCAGAGCGCACGCTTGAACGGCTCCACCAAGCCGCTGATCTCAACTGCTTCGCTGCCGCAAGCGCCGTTCGCGCTCACCTCCGGCATCGTCAACATGCTGTCCACCATGGTGCCCAGCCTGACGCCGCACAAAGCCAGCGACAACGACCGCGCCCACGCGCAACAGTCCGTGACGCTGTCGTTGATGTCGTAAAACTTTCCTTGAATTGAAACGCCATTCCACCCTCTCCTTGAGGGAGGGTGGTGAGTTGCATGCATGGCGTCCCCGGCTACTGTGACGTCTGACACAACATCAGACGGATAGATGTCCACATCCGATACCCCCCCAACACCAGTTCCCTCCGGCACCATCCTGTTGCTGCGCGATGGCGCGCCCGGTTTGGAAGTCTTCATGGTCAAGCGCCATCACCAGATCGATTTCGCGTCCGGCGCGCTGGTGTTTCCCGGCGGCAAGGCGGTGCAGGGCGATTACGACGCGGCGCTGGCCGGCGTCACCGACGGCGCGGAAGACTGGTCCACGGACATGCGCGCGATCGGCGCCGCCTCCATCCGCGAAGCCTTCGAAGAATCCGCAATCCTGCTGGCGCGGGAGGAGGGCAGCGATGCACTGGTCTCGCCGGAGCGCGCCGCAGCGCTTGATCATTACCGCGTGCCGCTCGACAAGCGCGAAATCGGCCTGTTCGAAATGCTGCAAACCGAACGCCTGCGTCTGGCGTGCGACCGGCTTGTGCATTTCGCCCATTGGGTCACGCCCAAGCTGATGCCCAAGCGGTTCGACACGCATTTCTTTCTGGCTGCAACACCGGAAGGCCAGATCGGCCGTCACGATGGCCGCGAGTCTGTGGACTCGGTTTGGCTCACGCCGCAAGCCGCGATTGAAGATCGCAAACGCTGGAATATCATTTTCCCCACCAAGCTGAACCTGATGAAGCTGGCGAAATCCAAAACCGTGGAGGAAGCACTCACCACCGCGCGCGCCACGCCGCCCGTCACCGTCGAACCGTGGCCCGACAAAAACGAAAAAGGCGCCATCATCCGCATCCGCGAAGACGCCGGCTACGAACAAACCTGGGCACCGCTGCGCGATGCGACGGGTTAAGCCGTCCACATCAAAAAGCAACCGAAACAAAAACCGTCATGGCTGGACTTGCCCCGGGCGCCCAGTAGGCAAGCGCTCGCGCGTGCGGCGCGAGGCTAGTCTGTTTTTTTGTGGAGTTCCGATTGCATTGTGACAATCGCAACCCGCAATCTTTTCCGGCGACATCTTGCGACAGGAATTCGCATAAGTGTCGTGCGAATTCTTCGCGAAATTCTGCCGCGAAATCTGTATCGCGAACCTTACAGATGATGTTGTTTGTTTCATTTGCATAACAGGGAACTTGCGCTTTTTCGCAGAACGCGGCGCTTGGTATGCTTGTTGCTCCATCGATGATGTTTGTTGCCTCATCCCAATGGAGAAACCATCGATGCACTTCAATGTCATAAAAATTTCAACACTTGCGTTTTGCGCGGCGCTGTCGCTTGCGCTTGCAACACAATCCGCCGGCGCGGTCACCATTACGACAACCGGGTCCGGCGCCAGCGGTTCCATGGCCGACGGTCCCACTTGGACGGCCGGTCCCAACACCTTTGGGTTTCCGACTTGGACGGTTCCGTTGTCCAACAACGAATTTCCGGAATTCAACGCCGCCGGCATCTCGAATGGCGCCGGAAACTTCGCGACCGAGGTGGATTTTTTCTACACCGGCACGCAACCCAATTCCTTCAACACCGATTTCGATACCGGCTTTACACACGTGAACACGCCGGAAGGGCAGGTCTGGGATACCGATTTCGTAAGTTCGGACGAGGTCATCTTCAAGGCCGTGAATGGCGACAAGCTGGTTCCGGGCAGCCTCTATTCCATGCTGGTGGGTTTCATCAATCCGATCGACCCGTCCGGCTTCAGCTTCCGGGTGGTCTTCACCGATGGAAGCCAGACATCCGATGTGCCTGAACCGTCGTCGCTCGCTCTGTTCGGCGCGGGTCTGGTGATGCTGGCCGGCTTCATGTTCCGCCGCCGGTCGACACTGTCCTGAACGATCTGAAACACTGTCCTGCGGAAGGCGCTACCTGCCTTCCGCAGGTTTTTTCAATCGACAAACTGTTCGGCCAGAATTCGTTCGTCCAGCGAATGCCCCGCGTCGAACAGCATTGTCATTGAGATGCTGCGGTCTTCCGCAACATCGACCGAAACCACGTCGCGTACTTCCAGATCGTCGGCCACCGCGCTCACCGGCCGTTTTTCCGCCTCCAGAATTTCAAACCGCACCCGCGCGCGATGCGGCAGAAGTGCTCCGCGCCAGCGCCGCGGCCTGAACGCGCTGATCGGCGTCAGCGCCAGCAGCGCTGCATCGATCGGCAGGATCGGTCCGTGCGCGGAGAGGTTGTAGGCAGTGCTGCCCGCGGGCGTGGAAATCAGCACGCCGTCGCATGCCAGTTGCTCGATGCGCGGCTTGTCGTCCACCACGATCCTGATCTTCGCGGTCTGCCGCGTCTGGCGCAGCAGCGACACTTCATTGAAGGCGAGTGCTTCCTGCGTGCCGTGCGAGCTTCGCGCGCGCATTCGCAGGGGATGAACGTTCGCGCGCTCGGCGGCGGCGATGCGCGCATCGAGATCGTTCTCCCGGTATTCGTTCATGAGAAAGCCGACGGAGCCCAGATTCATGCCGTAAATCGGTTTGCCCTTGCCCGTGAAGTCATGGAGCGTCTGCAGCATGAAGCCGTCGCCACCCAGCGCCACCACGATATCGGCGTCCTTCGCGCCGGCATCCTTATAATGCGCGCGCAAAGCCGCAAGCGCATCTTGCGCTTCGGAAGCCGTCGAGGCAACGAAATGATAGCGCGGCAAGTTTCAGCCTTTGGTCAGCGGCGCCGCGAGCGGCTGCCACATAGTTCGATCACAGGGCTGATGCTAGCAGGCGCAGGAGCAAACTTCACGCCGGAAGCGTGGCGCCGAATTGCTGGTGCAGGCGGGCGATGGCTTCGGCTTTGTTATAGGCCTTGAACACGGCCTCCACCTCGGCCTGTTCCTCGCGGCTGATGGCTGAGGGCATGCCGTGCGCCGACCGAGACAGGCTGAACAGCGTGGCAAACACGGCGCGGTCGATCCCCACCGCGCGGCAGGCAATCGCTACGGTCTTGGGGCTGCTCTTGTAAAGCGCATCGCGCATGGCGACCGGGGTCATGCTCAAAAGCCGCGCGAAGGCCAGGTCGAACAAATCCATCTGGCCCTGGTTGAGAACGCGCAACAGAAAGCCCGTACGCAGTTGCCCCGCACCCGCCAGTTTGTCGATCAGCTTCTGCGCATTTTCCGGCTGGCGCTCCGACGATTTGAATTCCACATCGTCCACCGCCTGATCCACGGCGCGTCCGACGGCCGCCGGCGAAACTTTGTAGTTGGCTACGATGTGCGTCTTCAGCGCCTCGGAAACCCATTCGCACATCTTGGTGGCCAGCACCGGCGGCAAGTCGCCACGATGCGCCAGGGGTTCCTGGATGCTGGCGATGGCTTTGGACTTCTCCACCAGCGTCTCAAACGTATGTTTGGCGATATGCGCAGTGACGTTGCGCACCAGCGCCACCAGCACGCTTTCGGCGTTGCTTTTGGCCAGCGTCTCCGTCACCGGCTCGCCGATGTTCGGGCGTTCGGCGATGGCCGCATGATGGGCCTCGCTTGCCGACGCGATGAATTTCAGAAGATCGGCATCGGTTAGCAAGCGGCTGCGCAGGATTACCGGGCGCGCCACTTCAATGCGGTCGTCGGCGAGAAGATAGATCAGGTCTTGCGGCGCATCCGGATCGCCCGCCAGCCGCTCAGCCAACGAAATGCGCACCGCCATTTCAACTTCGTGGGTGAGCTTGCGCAGGATGTCGCGCATGATGGTGCGTTCGCGCTCGGAAAGCTGGCGCTGTTGTGTGCGGTAGAGCGAGGCGACGGCGAGATAAATCTCCCCGCGCGAAACACCTTGCGGATTGGCGGCAAGCGCCACCAAGCGGCTGGTGTCCGACCAGTCCAATGCCGTCAAGCCCACGACAAACCCCCAAGTTCCCCCGACGGTGGAACTTTAGGGTTCCGGTCGTTAATGGCGTGTTAAGATAAATGCGACGCAACCTTTACGAGTCGTTTCCATGATCGGTGAGCCGCCTTTTATTCTGGCAATCGATCAAGGCACCACATCCACACGTGCCATTTTGTTCGATGCGGCGGCGCGGCCGGTTGCCAGTCACGGCGCCGAGCTGCGCCAGATCTATCCGGCTAACGGCTGGGTGGAGCACGATCCGGAGGAAATCTGGCAAGCCACGCTGGCGTGTTGCCGCGCGGCGGCAAAGGGCGTGAGCGCGAACGACATTGCCGCCATCGGCATCACCAACCAGCGCGAAACCACTGTGTTGTGGGATCGCAAAACGGGCAGGGCGCTGGCCAACGCCATCGTCTGGCAGGATCGCCGCACCGCCGATCACTGCCGCGATCTGAAGGCGCAAGGTGTCGAAGAAAAAGTCACCGCCGCAACCGGCTTGCTGCTCGATCCTTATTTCTCCGCCACCAAGCTCGACTGGCTGCTGGATCACATTCCCGGCAGCCGCACGCGCGCCGAAAAAGGCGAGCTTGCGTTCGGCACCGTCGATAGCTGGCTGATTTACAAACTCACCGGCGGTCGCGTGCACGCAACCGATGTGACCAACGCCTCGCGCACGCTGCTGCTCAATCTGAAAACACTTCAGTGGGATGACGAGATGCTGACGCTGTTCGCCATCCCGCGCGCGTTGTTGCCGCAGGTGCGCGATAGCGCCGGTGATTTCGGTGAAACCTTCGCCGATCTATTCGGCAAGCCATTGCGCATCATGGGCGTGGCCGGCGATCAGCAGGCCGCTACCTTCGGCCAAGCCTGTTTCAATATCGGCGATGTGAAATCCACGTACGGCACCGGCTGCTTCGCGCTGGTCAACGCCGGCAAAACCGTTCCGGCATCCGCCAACAAGCTTCTCGCCACTTGCGCTTATCGCGCCAAAGGCGAAACCGCTTACGCCATTGAAGGCAGCATCTTTGTCGCCGGGGCAGTCGTACAATGGTTGCGCGATGCGCTGGGCGTGATCCATTCGGCCGCAGAGATCGAAGCGCTGGCGTCCACCGCGAAAGATGCGACCGGCCTTTACTTCGTTCCCGCCTTCACCGGATTGGGCGCACCGTATTGGGATCCCGATGCGCGCGGCGCCATCCTCGGCCTCACGCGCGACATGGGTGCGGCCGAAATCGCGCGCGCCGCGCTGGATGCCGTCTGTTACCAGACGCTCGATCTGCTCGATGCCATGGCGCGCGACATGAAAGGCAAACCCGCTTCCATGAAAGTGGATGGCGGCATGGTGAAGAACGACTGGTTCTGCCAACGCCTCGCCGATCTCACCGGCCTGCCGGTGGAGCGCCCCGTCGTCACCGAAACAACCGCGCTGGGGGCCGCCTACCTCGCGGGGCTCGCCGCCGGCGTGTTCAAGGATTTTTCCGATATCGCAAAAGCCTGGGCGCTGGACCGCCGCTTCGATCCGGCGATGAGCGCGGCCACGCGGGACGGGCTTTATGATGGATGGCGCAAAGCAGTCGCACGCGTCCAAAGCTAAATTTCTATTTTCCTCTCCCGTTTACGGGGGAGGTGGCTTGGCGCGCAGCGAGGGGGCGCCTCCTCCGCTTCGCTCGCGAGTGCTCGCTCAGCACCTCCCCCGTAAACGGGGGAGGAAAAGCGTGATCGAATTTGACACCTACCGGCCGTGGGCACACTCTTGCGCAATCCAGCCATTGCCGGGAGTTACCGCCATGAACATGCAATCGATGAATGTGGATGCGCCCAAGTCGCATGCCATCCGCTCCCTTGAAGGCAAAGTCTCGCCGGAGGAATGGAAGCAGCGCGTCGATCTCGCGGCGCTCTACCGCATCGTGGCGATGTATGGCTGGGACGATCTCATCTTCACCCATATCTCCGCGCGCGTGCCGGGGCCGGAGCACCACTTCCTCATCAACCCTTACGGCATGATGTTCGAGGAGATCACGGCGTCGAGCCTCGTGAAGATCGACACGGAAGGCAACAAGGTCGAGGAATCTCCCTATCCGGTGAATCCCGCCGGCTTCACCATTCACTCCGCGCTGCACATGAACCGCGAAGACGCGCATTGCGTCATTCATCTGCACACCGAAGACGGCGTGGCGATGGCCTCGCAGGAACACGGCCTGCTGCCGATCACGCAACACGCGCAATCGGTTTATGGCGATCTCGCCTATCACGATTACGAAGGCATAGCGCTGGAGCTTGGCGAACGCGAACGTCTGGTGGCCGATGTTGGCGATAAGAACGTGGTAGTGCTGCGCAATCACGGCACGCTGACCATCGGTAAAACCTGCGCCGACGCTTTCATGCGCATGTATTATCTTGAGAAGGCCGCGTCCATGCAGATCCGCGCGCTGGCCGGCGGCATGAAGCCCTATGGCGTCAATCAGGGCGTGGCGGAAAAGAACGCAGCGGTCACCAAACACGCTTTCGACGGCCCGATCAGCGGACTTGCGTGGCCGGCACTCATCCGCAAGATCGACCGGCTGGACGAGAGCTACAAGCATTAGCAGCGCAAAGGCGCGCGTCGGCTGGGGAACATTGGTTACGGCGGATTGTAACGGAGACTTTATCTTGTCCCTTGGATTGACTCGTTGTCAGTACCCGGACGAAAGTCGCAGCACAATAAAACGGGTGGAATCCAAATCGTTTCGTCTCTCGATGAGGCCCGGTCGCGCCGCAAGAAGCCCGACAGCCTCGGCAAGCTCAAAGCCGCCGCGCGCAAGCTCTTTGTCGAACGCGGCTATCACGCCACGCGTCCGCAGGATATCGCCCGTGAGGCCGATGTCGGGCACGGAACTTTCTATCTGCATTTTCCGGACAAGCGCGCCTGCTTCCTGGATTTCGTGGACGACGCGCGCCGCGAACTGGACGATTACATCGGCGAACGGGTCAGTCCCGAAAAACCGATGGATCAGTTGATCGCGCTCACCCTCAACGCAATCTTCGATTATGCCGAAACCCATCCCGGCGTGTTGAACGCGGCGATGACGGATGAAGCCATCATCGATGCGGAAGGCGTGCAAGCCAAACCGCTGCTGCAGCGTTGGGGCGAGGCATGGGCCGCCGCCGTAGAAGCGCACGGCGCGGGCGGCGAATACGACACCGCCATCGTCGGGCAGGCCATCATCGGCGCGATCCACCAGGTCACCGCCGAAGCCGGACGCGAAGGCCGCAAGCGCCAGGACGTGATCGACAATCTCTCCAAGTTCCTGATCCGCGCGCTCAAGGTTTGACGCCTTCTCGCAGTTGACAGTCCAAGCAACCTGACAAATTATCAGGGCGACGGATCGCGCATCAGACGCGGCTGGTGGAGGCTCAGAATGATTTCAGATTTCCGCGGCAAGACGGCGTTTATCACAGGCGGCGCCAGCGGCATCGGTCTTTCCATGGCCCGCGCCTTCGGCCGCGCCGGCATGAACGTCGTGCTGGCGGACATAGATGAGAAAGCCGCGAAGGCCGCTGCGGAGCAACTTGCATCCGAACAGATCAAGGCAGCGCCGGTCTTCTGTGATGTGACGGAACGCTCAAGCGTGCAATCCGCCGCTCTGCAGGCGGTGGAGCGGTTCGGGAAAGTTCATGTCGTCTGCAACAACGCCGGCGTGGCTGTCGGCGGCCAGATCGGAACGGTGAAACCGTCCGATTGGGACTGGATCATCGACGCCAATCTGAAAGGCGTCGTTTACGGCACCGAGACATTCGTTCCCCTGATAAAGAGTCACGGCGAAGGCGGCCACATCGTCAACACCGCTTCGATGGCCGGCATGATCAGCCCGCCGGGCATGGAGCCTTACAGCGCGACCAAGTTTGCCGTCGTAGCGATGAGCGAAGGCTGGTTCGGGCAACTCGCGCCAATGAACATTGGTGTTTCCGTTCTGTGTCCGGGGTTTGTGAAAACGCACATCCACGAAAGCGGCCGCAACCGGCAACAGAAATATGGTGGCGAAGCCGATGTCGATCCGGGACTTAGCCTGCAACGCGATGAAGCGGCGCAACTGGTGTTGAGCGGCATTGATCCCGATGTCGTCGGTGCGCGGGTGGTTGAGGCCGTGAAAGCGGGCGATCTTTATATTTTCACCCATCCCATGATGCGCGCCTTCGTGGAACATCGCTTTGAGATGATCAAGGCCGGATTCGATGCGGCGGAAAATAGCCCCGCTATCAAGGCGGTGAAGGAATGGGCATCGCCCGTACCGCGCTCGCAGCAATAAGTAGGGCCGGGGGTTCGGGACTTGACCAGAGCGCCGTGTTCTCGCACTTCCTTATTGCGGATTTGAATTGCGCCGATGAGCGATACGAAAGATCTTGAGGAGCCCACGGGCGCTATTCCCGGCGCGCGTGCGTTTAATCGCGAACTTGCGCCGGTCGCCATCGACCACGTTTGCATCACCAGCGGCTTCGCGCCGCCGCCGGGATCGCCCTTGGGCGAGGGCGCCGGCGCCGGTTTTGCCTATTGCGAATTGCACTGCGGCTCCGCCGTCACCGCCACGCTGCTGGCCGCCTCCAATCCAGATGGCGACTTTCATGTCATCGACCCGCGCCCGGACCTGATTGAGCAGGGCCGCACACTCGCGAAAGACGGCAACGTCCGCAACATCACCTTCCATCAGGCTGGCATCGAAGATGCGCTGGAACAGACTTTTCCGCCGTTCGACTATATCGCGGCAAATGGAATCTACACCTGGGTGCCGCTGCACGAGCGCGCGCTTATTCTTGCCTTCGCGCGCAAATTTCTGAAGCAGGGCGGCGCGATCTATCTCAGCTACAATGCGCGCCCCGGCTGGAACAAGCTGGACCCGTTCCGCCGTATTTTCCGCGAAGCAACGCGCGGCCAGAACGTCGATGCCCGCCAGCGGCTGGATGCAGCTCGCGATATTTACAAACGGTTGTGGGACGCGAAAGCGCCGGGCATTCATGGTGCGGGCGTTCCGCCGGCGGCGCTGGACTCGCTGAACGACGTACCGCTCGACGCGATTGCCGCCGACTATGCCAATGATTTTGCCGATCCGCTTTACGTCACCGAGGTGATGTCCGATTTCGCGTCCGTCGATTGCGTGCTTGCCGGCTCCGCCGAATTCAGTGAAACGCTGGGCGCGTTGATGCCGCACGAGCCGTTTCTCTCCGCCGTATCGCCCATGCCCACCATTGCCGGCCGCGAACTTGCGAAAGATATGTTGCGCGACACGAGCCTGCGGCGCGACGTATTCGTGCGCGGCGGCCGCCGTCTGGCCGCTGACAATCGCGAAATGGTCATGCGCGGCCTGGCGTTCGCGCTGGAGCAGCCGGCGGAAAATGTGCGTTACGAAATGCGCATGCCGTTTGGCGATATGCGGTTCGACAATCCGCATGCGCGCGCGCTTACCGCGATGCTGGAGAAAGGGCCGCAGACTTTGAATGAACTGGTTGAAGGCGCGCAGAAGCAGGGGCACGAAGCCGAGTCCGTGGTCGCCAATGTGCACGCGCTGCTCCTCACGAACCAGATCACGCCGGTCTATCGCGGCACGCGTGAGGCGTCGGAAGGTGCGCGCAAATTGCGCGAAGCGATCCGCGCTCGCGCGTCGGGGGAGCAAGCCATTGGCTTTTTGCCCAGCGCTTACGGCTCGGCGTTTGCGGTTCCGGTCCCCGACCAGCTTTTCATGGGCATGGAAAAGAAGACTGCCGAAATCATGGCGCAGAGTGCCGCGGATGAATTGGGCACCCGCTTTGGCTCCCGCGAGCAGTTACTTAAGCGAGCCAGAGCGTGGGCAAGATTAGAAGCGCATTATCAGTCATTGGGACTGTATGAGCGCCACTTGCCGATTCAACTTTAAGTATACTTGCCAATTTTACTCGCGTTATCCAAGCTAAACGCCAGTCTTCGGCAATTCCGCCAGTAACGCGTCAATCCAGAACACAAAAGATAAGAACGACCTGAAGGCCTCGTGCTGCATATTGTTGTCCTTTTCGCAGTGGGGGATGTGTGAGGGAAGGTTCGACGCCGCCACCTTTGGCGGATTCTTTGGACATTAAGGCGTCTGGCTCTTTTACTTTGGGCGGTCGCACGCGGCTGAGAGCGCATCTCTTGGGGCTTAATTCGAAGCCTGAGCGCGGGTTGCCCGATCCGGCGCAGGCGGCGTCCTATCTCTCCAGCCTTCATTTGCCCTGGTCGCGACAAGATGGGGCGATGCTTATCGCCTCCGCCGATGCCGGCGGCCAACAGTCCCGATATTTACGCGCGCGGTATGGCGACAGCGCATGGATTGTGCCGATGGAACGCGGCCATCTTCTCGAGAAAATTGAAGAGCGTTTTCGCGCCCGCATGGCGCGCGATGCTGCCTTCGGACTTCATCGCGCAGAGCCTCACTTGTCGGCGCGGTATGTCATAACGTTAGGGCAATGCATCGTCTTCGCGGCGATTGCATTAACGGCGGCATTTGCTTTTTCTTTGGCCGGCCCCACAATGTCTGTGCTCACAGTTACGATTTTGGCGTTGGCTTTTCTCGCGAACGTCATTTTCCGCGCCGCACTGGTGTGGGTTGGCGCAGACCTCGGCTCTGAGGCTCCGGTTGCCGCGAACGAAAGCCTGCCGCGCTATACAATCATCGTCGCCATGTATCGCGAGGCGAACATGGTAGCCGAATTGGTAAAAGCGCTTCGCGCGATCGATTACCCAGTTCGTCTTTTAGACATACACCTCGTGCTGGAAGCCGACGATGATGAAACTCTGCTAGCCGTTGCCGCGCTTAAGCTTTCTGCGCCGTTCGAAGTCGTTCGCGTGCCGCGTGGCGCTCCGCGCACCAAACCGCGCGCCTGCAACTACGCGCTGAACTTTGCGCGCGGCGAGTTTGTCGTGATTTACGATGCCGAAGATCGGCCAGAACCTGATCAGTTGAGAAAGGCGGTCGCGCAATTTCGCGCCAGCGCACCCGATGTTGCGTGCTTTCAGGCGCGGCTGAACTTTTATAACGCGCGGCGCAATTGGTTGACCGCAATCTTCTCGCTCGACTATGGCCTTTGGTTCGATTTCCTTCTGCCCGGGCTCGACAAATTGGGCGTTCCGATGCCGCTGGGTGGCACCTCAAACCACCTGCGCACGTCCGTTCTGCGGGAAATCGATGGATGGGATCCGTTCAACGTCACGGAAGATGCCGATCTCGGAATCCGGTTGGCAGAGAAGGGGTATCGCGTCTCCATTCTGAATTCGACGACATTCGAAGAGGCGAGCCACACGCTGCCGAATTGGACTCGGCAACGCTCCCGCTGGCTCAAAGGTTACATGCAGACGTGGCTTGTGCACATGCGCAATCCTGCGCGGCTCATTCGCAATGTTGGCTGGCGCGGATTTCTCGCTTTTCAGCTTTTCGTGGGCGGGACCGTTATTTCGGCGCTCGTGAATCCGTTGCTCTGGGCGGTTTTTCTGGCATCGCAGCTTGGATTGATCTCGATTTCCAACGCGGAGGGGCAAGCCGCGATTGCGGCGATTTCGTTGTTCACGCTTATTTTGGGAAACGCCTTCTTCACGTACCTCATCATGCTGGGCTGCTACCGCCGGGGCTGGCTTGATCTGGTGCCGTCCGGCCTTGGAGCTTTTGTCTATTGGGGCCTGATTTCATTTGCAGGCTATCGCGGCTTGATACAGCTCTTCACGCGTCCTTTTCACTGGGAAAAAACCATTCATGGCTTCGGTGACGAAGGGTCTATGCAATGAGCGCCATGGTGATGTTCGCAGTTACCCTGCTCGTATTTGCAGCTGTGATTTATCGCCGGTTGCGTCAGGCGGGTTTCGCGATTGCGACGGCCAGCGCTGTGACGCTTCTGACTTCGGCGCAGGCGGGAATTTTTTGCAGCGTCGGAGGTCTCTGGCTTGCGCTTGGCGTTTGCGCAATCGTACTGGCAGCCGCTGAATTTTCCACGCGGGATAATGTTCGCTCGCTCATCGCGTTGGGCGGTTCGCTATCCGCGATCCAACTCGTCAACCCGGCGGGCGGCGCTGTGGCCGCGTTGCTGCTGCCGGTCGCAATGAGCCGCACCGGCGCAATGCTCGGATATGGCCGTCTGATCCTGTTGCTTTTTGCACCCGCGGTGACGGCGGTTCTGCTCGCAAGCCTTTACTGGTTCTTCCACTTCAATTCAGCCGAAATTGTAAGCTCTTTCGCGCAGCCCGCAGTTTCCTGGCAGTCGGCGGCGTTGGTCCCGGTGCCACGTTATTTCACGCTATTTTTCTTTTTGCCTGCCGTTGCCGCGTTTGCGCCGCTGATCTGGCGTGAAGACCGGCCTACTGCGCTCAAAGCTGTGTTCGCCGTAATGATCGCGATTGTTATCGCGGAATTTGCCGTTTCATTTATGGCCACGCGCAGCGTGGCGTTGGATATCGCTTTTGCCGCGCCGACCACCGCGGTTGCGATTTCCTGTTGGCCGCTCCGCTGGCGCAAAGCCGTTCCGGTGCTTGCCGTTTCCGGCGTTTCGCTCGCCGCATCTTGGCTGCTTCTGTTTCTGGGTTAGCGCGTATGCGGATTATGCGCTTCCTGTTATTATTTTCGCTATTTTGTCCGCTTCCGGCGCACGCCGGCGCGTGGCCGATGCCGCAGGGTGAAGCGCAGCTTATTGTCAGCACATTCGCAAGTCAGGCGAACAACGCATTCGATAATCAAAGCCATGCCACCCAGCCAATCAAATTTGAAAAACTCATGTCGCAGGCATACGGCGAGTATGGTTTGAGCGAACGTTGGACCGCGATTCTCATTCCCGAATTCGATGCCGCGCAATGGTCGTCTCCCGGCCAGCCCAAAGTCCGGGACAGTGATTTCTCGGTTGAGGGTGGCGTTCGCACCGAGTTGTTCGACAGCTTTGGCGTTCTGTCGTTGCAGGGAACGGCAAAAACCGCCGGCGCGCATGACAGCACCTCAGCCAGCGATGTCGCCTCCGGCCGCCAGGAAGAATTGCGCCTTTTGTACGGAACGAAATTTGAGATCGCAGGCTGCGCCGGGTTTGCCGACATTGAAATCGCGCAGCGCTGGATCGACGGCCCAAAGCCGGATGAAACGCCAATCGATATCACGCTGGGCTTTCACGTCACGAAAGACGTGCAGGTGCTGGCGCAGAGCTTCAACATTATCAGCGGCAGCAACGGCGATCCGTCCGGTTACTATCGGTCGCACAAGCTCCAGCTTTCGGCCGTCGTGGGTGTCACGGATTCGCTATCGGTTCAGGCGGGCGGGTTCGTCTCCCCGGCCGGGCAAAATGCCCTGCACGAGCAGGGGCTTTTTGTGGCGGTGTGGGAGCATTTCTGAAATCTGCCGTGACACATTGCGGCATTGTTATTGCGAGTGAGTTGCAAAAACCTGCCGCGCGCTCTATCAAGGCAGCGCCGCAAAGGACAGGTTTCCATGAAGCTGAATCCGCTTTTCGCCAGCGCCGCGTTTTTGCTCGCGAGCACTTCGGCGTTCGCCGCGCAGGAGTTTTATATCGGCGAGCCAATTGTGCGCGAAGGCATGCAGATTGTTCCCAACTATCTCACCGGCATTGAAATGGATCGCCATCCGCCGGGCATGGAAATGGGAAAGGACACCGTGCATCTCGAGGCTGACGTGCACGCCACCGCCGCCGAAACGCATGGCTTCCCCGAAGATGCATGGATTCCCGACCTCACCATTCATTACACGCTGACAAAGGATGGCGCCGCGTCTTATCGCAAGACCGGCACGCTCGTCGCGATGACCGCGAAGGACGGCCCGCATTACGCCAACAATGTGAACATGGATGGGCCGGGCACCTACCATCTGACGTATGAGCTGCTACCGCCGTCTTCCAACGGCTTTATCCGCCATATTGATGCTGCCAGCGGCGTACCCGATTGGTGGAAACCGATCACCGTGAACTGGACGTTTGCTTACCCGAGCAAGACGAAATGAAAATCGCGACGCGTATCTTTGCGGTGGCGCTGGTCACGGCATTTGCAAGTCCGGCGCTCGCCGATGGCCCGATCCCGGTGACGCTCAAGGATCACAAATTCACGCCCGCGATCATTCATGTGAAGGCGAACGCGCCTTCGATCATTTCGCTGACCAATCAGGACGCGACGGCGGAGGAGTTCGATTCCACCGCGCTCAAGGTCGAGAAGGTCGTGGCCGGCAACAGCCAGGGCAACGTACGCCTGCGTCCGCTTTCGCCGGGGAAATATCCTTTCATGGGCGAATACCATTCGGAAACGGCGCAAGGCGTCGTGATCGCGGAGTAATATCGTGCTTGCAACGCTTCTCATTGTTTTTCGCGAAGTCATCGAAGCCGGGCTGATCGTCGGCATTGTCATGGCGGCGACGAAGGGCGTCCGGCACCGCGGCCTTTGGGTCAGTTACGGCATTGTTGCGGGCGTGCTTGGGGCCTGTTTCGTCGCGGCGTTCGCTGGCGAGATTGCAAGCCTGTTCCAGGGATCGGGGCAGGAGATATTCGATGCCAGCATTCTCCTGCTCGCCGTTGTCATGCTCACCTGGCACAACGTCTGGATGGCCGGTCACGGCCGGCAAATGGCGCGTGAGATGAAGGAAGTCGGTCAAGCCGTGTCTGCCGGCGAGCGCTCGCTTGTCGCGTTGGCAGTTGTGGTGGGCGTTGCGGTTCTTCGGGAGGGCTCCGAAGTTGTGCTGTTCCTCTATGGCATCGCAAGCCAGGGCGGAACGACGCAAGCCGCCATGCTCACAGGCGGCGCGCTGGGCCTGCTCGCGGGTGCTGCGGTGTCTGCGCTGATGTATTTTGGGTTGCTCGCGATCCCCGCCGGGAAATTGTTCAGTGTTACGTCGTGGCTGATTACGCTGCTGGCCGCGGGAATGGCCGCGCAAGCTGTGCTTTTCATTCAGCAGGGTGGATATCTGGAATATCTCACTGGCACGGTGTGGGATACGTCATGGCTATTGCAGCAGGACAGTATCGTAGGACGGCTGTTGCACACGCTGGTCGGTTACAACGATACGCCGAATGGCGCGCAGCTGATCGTATATGCAGCAACCGTTGCCGTGATCGTCGCGCTTACGCGCTGGGAGCGCGTGCGCCATCCGCGCGCCAGCGCTATTCCCAAACCCGCATAAGAAAACGCCGCGCTCGGGTTTTCCGAAGCGCGGCGTCTTTAATTAAACGGCCGTTATTGCGGCTGGCCGTTGTAACCCGGCGGCGGGCCCTGATCGCCGGGACCGTTCTGGTCGTCGGGCGGCCCTTGGTCGTTCGGCCCCCCGTTCTGATCGTTGTAGCCCGGCGGCGGACCTTGATCGCCCTGATCGTTATAACCGGGAGGCGGACCCTGATCGTTTTGGCCGTTGTAGCCCGGCGGCGGACCTTGATCGTTCGGTCCCCCGTTCTGATCGTTATAACCCGGCGGCGGCCCCTGATCGTCCGGGCCTGCCTGATCCGGCGCGCCGTTGCCGTCGTCCGGCCCGCCCATCTGATCTTGCGGTCCCGGTCCGCCCTGATAGCCCTGCGGCGACGCCGGAACCGGCTGCCACGGACCATTGCAGGTCTGGATATATGGGTAATAACCGGCTGGATTCTGGCAATAGTACCAAGTGTATCCGTTGTCGCCTTGTGGCGCGTAGCCAGAGTCGTCGTAGCCGGAATCGTCCATGTCATAGGTCGTGGAGACATAATCCGGGTACGGATAAACCGGCGTGTCGTAGAAGTACCAACCGCCGCCTGTGAACCACCACCAGCCGTTGCGGCCGCCATGCCAGCCGTGATGCCAGCGGCCGCCGCGCCAGAGCGCGCGATCCTGCACGCTGAAGCGCGCAACGCTGCGCCCGCTGAAGCGATGGGCAGGTCCGACGTGCATATTCAGACGAACGTTTGAGTGCCCGCCATGCCAGCCGCCGTTTCCGCCGCGCCAGCCATTGTTGCGCGCGCCACCCTGGCCACCGTGTCCGCCGCCGATGTGGGCGGGTGCGCCTGTGGCCTGCGCCTGTCCACCGCCATTGTCGCCGTGATGGGCGGCAAACGCCGGTGCGGCTATCAGCAAAAGCGCGCTGCCCGCCACGGCCGGCAATCCATGTCTAAGTTTCATTTTATCTGCTTCCTCTCGCTTACCGGTCTGCAGGTAAGCATCTTTTGGTTCGGCTCAACTGTCGCCTGGCGCGGCTGAACCCCGGATGAATAAGGAATTCATAACCGTATCGGTTCCGCTCAATGTAGGCGGCATGACACATATACGCGTATAAGTTGTTCAAATGTCAGTAAAATCGTTCCTTTAACGAGCCCGTAAGGCCCGGTGCTTAACCTTTGCGGCATGGGCGAGGATAGGGGCACCCAATCGAACGCGGTGTGGCAGCGCAATGAGATGCGCGCCACGATGCTCTCAGTCGCGCGCCAAATCGTCGAACGCGATGGCCTGGCGGAACTTTCGCTGAATGCGGTGGCCGAAGAGGCCGCCATTGCGCCCGTTACGGTCTATGCGTGTTTTCCCAGCAAGTCGGATTTGATCGGCTCCATTCTCGCCGACGACCTGGCGCAACTCGCGCAGACCATGCGCAACGGTTTTCCCTATTCGTCCTCCACCGAAAGCGAAAAGCCGGCTGCTGAGCCGCACATGGATCTGGTCGCGGCGGCGCATGACAAGGTGGTCGTCGCGTTTCCGGCCGATACCTCCGATGCGAATGGCGAAAGCGCCGCGTCCGATGCGCTGGCATCGGCGCGCAGTGCGCGCCGCGCAAAGTTGCGGGCTCTGGCTAAAAAGGACAACGATCAATCGGGAGAGGATGCTGACGAACCGCCGGCGCGCGTCGATGCGTGGCTGGAACGCCGTCTACGTGTTTTTGAACGCGGCCTCGCCGAAATAGAAGGCCGCATGGCCGATTCCGAGCGCAACAGCCAGCGCGCCGTCGGCATCGTCGAAGACACAACGAAATTTCTGAGCGAACATCTCGAAGCAACCGGCAAGCGCGAACGCGACAGCGAAACCGAAATGACCGCGCGCATCGCGGCCGTGGAAAAAAAGCAGCGCGATATGCTGGCGGAACTGCGGGCTGACGCGAAGGATTCCGCCAGCCGCGTCGAAGCCGTCGAGGCGTTGGTCGCTGCGGCGCGCCCGAGCGCGACACAGCCTGCCGAAACCATCCCCGTCTGGACGCCCCCGGCGGCCGGAAATTTCTCCGCCGGCCACGGTGAGACGGAATTGCTCGTCGAAGAACCGCATGACGATATCGTGCACGACGATATCGCGGCGGAACCCGCGCCCGAAACGCCCGCAAACGAAACCTATCTCACTGCTGCGCGCCGCGCCGCCAATACCGCAGCCATGCTGTCGCGCATCGAGGATGAATCGAGGGGGTTCGACAAGGCGTTGCTGCCCCGTTATCTGGCGATCGGCGGGGCCGCCGTGATTGTGCTTTTGTTGTTCGCTGGGCTCGGGTTGCTTGGCCGGGCCAAACCGGCGCCGCAGCCGGTTGCTTCCCACGCTGTCCGCGCAACCGGTACGATGGTGACATCCGGGACGAAGCGCAAACGCATCCTTGCCGTCGCGCCGCCGTTCACACGCATCCTGACCCTCGCGAATTCGGGAAATACGAATGCGAAGGTCATCGCGGGGCTCGATTACCTGGGCGGTAATGGCATTGCGAAAGACGATGCGAAAGCCGCCGCCATGCTCCAGGGCGCCGCGAAGGCCGGCAATGCAGTCGCCGAATACTGGCTTGCGATGCTCTACGCGTCGGGCACAGGCGTTGGCGCAGACCCGCAAGCTTCGCTCCGGCTTTACGAAGCCTCCGCCATGCAGGGCAATCGCAAGGCCATGCATGCATTGGCCATGGCCTACGCCACCGGTGCAGGTGCTACGAAAAATCCATCGGAAGCCGCGCGCTGGTTCTCGCAGGCCGCCGCCGCCGGGCTGGTCAATTCCCAGTTCAACTTGGCCGTCTTGTACGAACGCGGCATCGGGCTGCCGCAAAGTCTACTCGATGCCTATAAGTGGTACGCGATTGCCGCAGCGCAGGGTGACGCGGAATCGGCGGCGCGCATCGAAGCGCTCTCTACGCAGCTATCGCCGGACGATCTTGCGGCTGCCAAACAGGCTGCTGCCGCCTTCAGGCCTGCGCCGCTGAACGCCGCCACCAATGTGCCGCCACGCGCGCCGTAAATCGCCTCCAACTAGCTTTCAATCGCCGCGGTCATCGTCGTCCATAATGGCGAGTGCTTGCCGGAAGTGATCCGCGCTCAACGCCAGCGGCCCGGTAAACGGATTGCTCATCGCCGCCATGATGAACAGCAGCAATCCCACAAGCGCGCCCATGAAACTCGCCATGACGACGTGCGGCTGCGCGCGCTCCATGTAAATCAGAAAGCTCATGAAGATGACGATCACGCCGCCGCCGACCGCGCCAAGCCACATCACCCACGGAATTGTATCGGTGGCCTTTAGCAGGCGCTGATTGCGATCGGCGACAACAACGGATTTCAGATCGAGAAATTCGCCATCAACCTGCGCGTCGGCGGCCTTTGTCGAGCGATCCATGGTGGCGAACATATGGTCGATGGCGCCGATGGCGCGGCGCGCTTTTGCGCTGCCGGTCGGCACAGCGCCCATCTGCGGCCACTCGTCATCAATGACGGCGTGGGCATATTCGCGGATAAGGGTGCGGAATTTGGCGCCTTCCTGGGCCTCCATGCCATAAGTGAGGCGATATAGCGGCACCAGCGTCGCCGCCTCCTGCCCCAAATTCTGATGCGCGCCGTCATAAGATTCCCAGACAACAACAACGAGAAAGCCCAGCAGCACCGCGTAAATCACGCCTGCCGCGCCGAACAGCGAGATCATCACTTCGTTATGCGAACTGCCGAGATAGCGCCGCACGATGGGGCGAAAAATGAGAACTCCGCCCGCCGTGAAGGTTAGTGTTCCGCCCACGATCAGAACGGCCAAAAGATAAATATTCACCGCTGCATCCCCCCAGTCCGCGAGCGGGAAAATGCGCCGATTCGCAAGGTGCGCGAAATACGCTGCCGCTACCGGTCGAAGGCGGAACGGACTCTTTCACGCAACTGGTCGCCGGCCTCGGCGATGCGGTCCCCAACAGGCTCCAGCGCTTCTCTGCCTTCGTGCGCCCATTGCGGAATGCGCCGCGCAAGGTCGCGCGGGATGTAGCGCGGTATATAGCGGCGATAGGGCTTCAGTTCCGGAACCTCCGTCACCAGCAGGAGCGCGCTCACGCCCAGCGCCGCCAGGACGCCGACGCCGATCAACGAGCCGAAAGCGATCATCTTGCCGATGTTCGCGCCACGCTGCGGCGCGCGCGTGGCTGTGCGGCGCACGGTGCGGGTTGCGCGTGTGCGTGCAGGGCGTGGCGTACTTTTGGTTCGCGTGCTGCGGGTGGCCATTTCAATCTCCGTTATTGCTTAGCGACGGCGGGTGGCGAGAAGTGTTACTAGGCAGCCCGCGCCGAACGCGGCCAGCACGCTCGTCCACGGCCGTTCCTGAACCGTATGCTCAACGAGTTCGATCGACCGCGCGCTGGTATCGGCGATCATGTCGTAAAGCTCCGCGACCGACTCTTCGAGTTCTTCGATCGAACGCGTGATATATTCCGACGTGTTCTCTTCGACGTCCTCACGGCTGGCAGCGACATCGCGCTCAAGCTGGCGCACGTCGCGCTTCAGGCGGCCTTCGGCCTTTTCAAACGATTCGCTGGGGCTGCTCATGGCGTCCTCTCTCTCAAAAAAACATGCTGTCAGAATAGCTTGCTGCCGAAACAACGCAGTTGCAAAACGAAAGTTCCATTTTAGCGGAAAACGTAGCGGAGCGTTATGCGGTTCCCGCGACGCTTGTACCCGCCGCACGGCGCTGGATTCCGCGAAGGACCGCGACCGCCGCGCCGGCACCACCTGTTACGAGCAGCGCCGGCAGAAGGCTTGCCAATTGCGCCCCGATGGCCGGAAGCAAACTTGCTAGAAGGTCCGCGGTTTCGATCAGGCCGAAATCGTGAAAGACGCGAAAGATAGAGCCGCCGTAGCTCACAAAAATCGCAACCAGGCCGATCGCCAGAAACAACGCGGACATCATCGCGACCGTGATAAATCCCAGCAAGCAATGGCGGCGCATCGGGCTGAAGTATGTGAGGGCCAGCAGAACGAGCGCTGCGGGCACCAGAATCCATAGCGCCAGCTTCGGCAGCCACTCCAGCAGAAAGGCGATAATTTGCAGCATGGCCCCTCCGCGACTGCGCCACAAAACTGGTGCCGGCTACAGGACTCGAACCTGTGACCCCCTGATTACAAATCAGGTGCTCTACCAACTGAGCTAAGCCGGCCTTGAAGGCAGGTAATAAGGTGGCCGCAAAGCCCGCGCAATGCCGTTCAGGGCTTGGGCTTTGCGGGTGTCAGCGAAAGGCTGTCCGGCGCCGTGGCGCCGCCCGAAACCACCATGCTCATGGCCTGATCCATGGTCATGTTGGTGGCCGTCAGCTTCTCCAGCGGCGCTATTTCCAGATAGCCGGACGTGGGATTGGGTGAGGTCGGCACGAACACTGCGGCCAGTTCTTCCCCGGTCGTTGCGTCATGAAAGGTTCGCATCACGAAGCCGATGGTTTTCAGGCCCGGATGCGGGAATTCGATCAGCACCACGCGCGATCCGCCTTCGGGGTGCTGCTGCAGCACGCCGACCAGTTTCTTCGCCGCCGAATAGACCGATTGTACGACGGGAATACGCGCGATGAGCTTCTCAAACAGCCCAATAAGTTGAATGCCGATAACGCGTGTTGCGATGGCACCGATGGCATAAAGGATCAGTAGCGCGACCAGCACGCCGATCAGCCATTGCACGGTGCGGTCTTCCAGCCAGGGTTGTGCGCCGGGTGCAAGCCCGATGATGAAGTCGGCCAGCGCCGCCGCCATGGGATGGCCCGCCGATTCCAGCGTGTCGAGAAGGAATTGGAACACCAGCCACACCACCACCAGCGGAATGATCGTCAGAATCCCCGCGATCAGGTTGCCCTGAATGTGGAAGGCAAACGGGTTCTTGTCGGGGGGCTGGTCGGCCATTCGCTTTCCTGTCGCCGTCCGGCAGTGTAGACGGACGGCCAAGCTGCAATAGTGCTGCGGTACCTTTTATGACTGATTGAACAGTAGCAGACATGACCCGCGTCCTCATCACCAGCGCCCTCCCATACATCAATGGCGTCAAGCACTTGGGCAATCTTGTTGGCTCAATGCTTCCGGCGGATGTGTATGCCCGATTCGCCCGCGCGCGCGGCCGCGAGGTGCTGGCCATCTGCGCCACAGACGAGCATGGCACGCCGGCCGAACTTGCGGCGCTGGAAGCCGGCCAGGACGTCGCCACCTACTGCCGCGAGCAGCATGAGATTCAGAAGACGCTGGGGGAGGGGTTTGGCCTCTCTTGGGATTATTTCGGGCGCTCCTCCAGCCCGCAAAACCGCGAACTGACGCAAGCCTTCGCACGCGCGCTTTGGAAAAACGGCCACCTCGAAGTGCGCACCACCAAGCAAGTCTATTCCAACGCCGAAAAACGCTTCCTGCCGGATCGCTATGTGATCGGAACCTGTCCGCATTGCGGCTACGACCGCGCGCGCGGCGATCAATGCGAAAACTGCACGCGCGTTCTGGACCCCACCGATCTCATCAATCCGCGCTCGGCGCTGTCCAACTCCACCGACATTGAAATCCGCGACAGTGCGCATCTGTTTTTGAAACAATCGCAGTTCGTGCCACAGCTTCGCGCCTGGATCGATAGTCACAAAGCTGATTGGCCGAACCTCGTTTATTCCATCGCCAACAAATGGCTGGAGGAAGGACTGCACGACCGCGGCATCACGCGCGATCTGGAATGGGGCGTGCCGGTGCCCGACGACATTGGCGACGGCAAGCTCAAAGGCAAAGTCTTCTACGTCTGGTTCGATGCGCCCATTGAATATATCGGCGCGACGAAGGAATGGGCCGACGCAAGCGGCAAAGGCGATATCTGGCGCGACTGGTGGCAGAACAAAGACGTCCGCTACATCGAATTTCTCGGCAAAGACAACGTGCCGTTCCACACCGTCGGCTTCCCCGTCACCATCATGGGTGCCGGCGAAGGCTGGAAGCTGGTCGATCAGATCAAGGGCTTCAACTGGCTCACCTACTACGGCGGCAAGTTCTCCACCTCACAGAAACGCGGCGTCTTTATGGATGCGGCGCTGGAGCTGCTGCCGGCGGATTACTGGCGCTATTACCTGATGGCGAATGCACCAGAGAGCGCGGATTCATCCTTCACCTGGGAGCATTTCGCTTCCGTCGTGAACAAGGATCTGGCCGATGTGCTGGGCAACTTCGTCAACCGCGTCACCAAATTCTGCGTCGCGCGCTTCGACGGCAAGGTGCCGGGCGAGGGCGCTTACGGCGAAGAAGAACATGCGCTGATCGCGGAACTGGACAAGCGCGTCGCGGTTTACGCGGATTTGCTGGAAGCGATGGAGTTCCGCAAAGCGCTCACCGAATTGCGCGCCATCTGGGTTGCCGGAAATGAATATCTCACCCGTGCCGCTCCCTGGACGCATATCAAAACGGATCGCGACCGCGCCGCCGTCAGCGTGCGCATGGGGCTAAATCTTGTGCATCTGTTCGCGCATCTGGCGTGGCCCGTCATTCCGTCGTCGGCATTGAAGATTCACGAAGCGATCCAGCCTGTCGCGGGCAGCAAAGCTGTGCCGTTTCCCAGCGATCCGATGGCGAAAGAACTGGACCAGCTCGAAGCCGGCATGGCGATCAACGCGCCCGATGTGTTGTTCGCTAAAATCGCCGACGAGCAGGTTGCCGAATGGAAAGCGCGCTTCGGCGGGGAAGATTAGGCCGCCTTCGCTTTGCGCGGCGTCTTTCGCGCGAGGTATTCGGCCAGAACCACGGCGTTGTTGTGCTCCGTGTTGCGCGCGCCATAGAGCAGCGTGACGGTTTTGCCTTTCATCAGCGCCGACAGTTCGCGCACCGCTTCGCGATTGGCCACCAATTCTTTGCGGTACTTGGTGCGAAACCCGCTCCAGCGTGCCGGTTCGTGCCCGAACCATTTTCGCAGCGCGGTGCCTGGCGCCACATCCTTTACCCAATGATCGATGTGCGCCTTGTCTTTGCTCATGCCGCGCGGCCAGACGCGATCCACAAGAATGCGCAGGCCGTCGCCACGCTTCGCCGGTTCGTAGACCCGCTTGATCCGGATTTTCACGGAAGCCGCGACCAGCCGTTGTGGCCCAGCGCTTCCAGCGGACGGAAGCGGGATTTGTAATCCATCTTGTCGCTGCCCGCGATCCAGTAACCGAGATAAACATAGGGAAGCTCGCGCCGCCGCGCTTCCGCCACATGATCCAGGATCATCTGCGTGCCCAGGCTGCGCGCGTCTTCGCCCGCATGGAAGAAGCTATAGACCATCGACAACCCGTCGCGCAGAACGTCGGTCAGCGCGCAGGCGATCAATGCGCCCGGCGCGTCGCCCGTCGCGGCGCGGCGATATTCCGCGATATGCGTATTGACCGGCGTTTCCTCGACCATCGCAACATAGTCGAACAATCCCATGTCCGACATTCCGCCGCCGGCATGGCGCGAATCCAGATAGGTGCGCAGCAGCGCGAATTGTTCGCGCGTGGCTTCCGCCGCCACCTCATTGCGCACAAGATCGCTGTTGCGCCGCGCGATGCGGCGCTGGTTGCGCGACATCCCGAATTCGCCAACCACGATGCGTACCGAGACGCACGCCGAACAACCGTCGCAGGCCGGTCGGTAGGCGATCATCTGGCTGCGGCGAAAACCGGAATGAGTCAGCGCTTCATTCAGCGGCTGGGCGAGGTTGCCGTTCAGCCGCGCAAAGACCTTGCGCTCGATGCGGCCGGGCAGGTACGGGCAGGGCGCACCCGGTGTTAGAAAAAACTGTGGCAGCCGCGAATTGCGTTGATCGGTCAATCTCTGCTCCGCCGGTTGCTAGCGGCGTCCCCTCACGGGAATTATGAACGCAAAGCCGCGTGCCGCGCCACAGATTTGTGCGACAGGCTTAAAGCCCGTGATCGGGTGGAACCGGCGGCGCCTCGCGCATCAGCACGATGCTCAGGCGCCGGTTGGCGGCGGCATTCGGATTTTCCGGCAGAAGCGGTTCGGAGTTCGCCTTGCCCGCCACTTCGTAAATACGGTCGGGATTGACGCCAGCGCCGGCCAGGATGGCCCGCGCCGCATCGGCCCGTTGTGCGGACAATTGCCAGTTGCCTGAGCCTGCTTCGCCGGCGCTGCCGCTGGTATGTCCGCTGATGGAAATGCGATTGGGCAGGCGGTCCACGATCTTGGCGACGGTCATCAGCAATTGGCGCGTGTAGGGCAGCGGCTCGCTGCTGCCCGGTGCGAACATCGGCTTGCCATCCTGATCGACAAGCTGGATGCGCAGGCCGTCCGGCGTTTGATCCACCATGACCTGTTTGGAAAGATTGGCGAGGTCCGGGCTGTCCTGCAGCGACTGTCGAATGGATTCCGCAGCCGATTCGAATTGCCCGTCCTGGTTGGAGGGCAATGCACGTTGCAAGTGATCGTCGCTCGTCACCTGCGATTGCGGCGCTTGTCCCGTGGCATCTGTCGAACCGCCGGCGCGCTTGCCGTTGTCGCGCGAGCGCGTGGGATCGGTCGGGCCTTGCGGTTGTGTTTTCTGGAACACCGATGTCACGCCGCCGGATTTCGCGTCCTGTTGTCCGGCAACCGTGCCGCCCAGCACGCCGCCGGAGCCGCTAGAGGTTTGCGAGATGCTTTGCGGCGCGAAATAATCGGCGATGCCGCGTTTCTGTTCCGGCGTGGTCGTGTTGATCAGCCACATCAACAGGAAGAACGCCATCATCGCGGTCACGAAATCCGCGTAGGCAACCTTCCAGGCGCCGCCATGGTGTCCGCCATGGCCGCCTTTTTTGACGCGCTTGATGATGACGGCGTTTTCGCCGGCCATACCCCAACCCTCGAACCCATAATCGCCGGGACCTTTTGGCCCTCGGCTGTTGTTGTCCCTACAATGCCCGCATCCTCTTAACCGACCGTTAGGATCGCCCGATGAGCTTCGATACCCGCGCGTTTCGTCAGGCTTTGGGGACATTCCCAACCGGCGTGGCAGTCGTTACTGCCGCCGCGCCGGACGCCAAGCCCATGGGAATCACGGTCAATTCCTTCACCTCGGTCTCGCTCAATCCACCGCTCGTCCTGTGGTGCCTGGACCGCAAATCCGACCGCTTCGGGGTGTTCGCCGCCGCCGCTGCCTACACGGTCAGCGTGCTCGGTACCGCGCATGAAGACGTCTCCGCCAAGCTGGCGCGGCCGGGCGCGCACAAGCTGGATGGCCTGTCGCTGTTGCCGACGGAATTGGGGCCGCCGGCGCTGGACGAGGCGCTCGCGATCTTCGAATGCACGCGCGAGGCGGTGCACGACGGCGGCGATCACGTGATCCTTGTAGGGCGCGTGCAGCGCTTTGCGCGGCGCGAAGCGGGAGGTCCGCTGATTTTCTTCCGCGGAAAGTACGGCGCGCTTTCCAACGCCGTCTGAAAAGAAAAAGCGCCGCCGGAAAAATCCGGCGGCGCGAAGTTGAGGGGGAACACCAGTTATTCTGTGCGTGGGCTTACCAGCGAAGCTGGCCCCAGACGCCGACTTCGTCGTACCGGCCGTTGCTGCCGACCGCGTCCAACAGTCCACCGATATTGCCGTTCGAGGTGGCGATGAAACCGTCGTCGCCGGTTTCGTGCTTGTAGACGAGCGCGATGTCGACGATTTTGGTCGGGCTGTAGGAGATACCGACGTTGTAATAGTTGTCCTTGAAATCGCTATCCGCGAGATTCTTCGGACGGACCCAGTCATAACGGCCGAACACGCTCCACTTCGGATCGAACTGCCACGAAGCGAAGCCCGAAAAGCCGTCGGCTTTGTCGAACGACGGTGTCGCGGCCGTGACACTGTTCCAGTCGCGCGCCGAGAAGTATTCGACACCGAGGCGGAATTGATCGTCGGTATAGGCAGCAATGGCATCGAAGCGCTGCGCCGTATGGAACGTCGGCGTGTTCTCGATGTCGTGGCCGAGCTTGCCGGTATACCCGCCGAGGCCAAGCGAGAAGCCGTCGTAGTTCATGCTGACGCGGCCTTCGAGGTCGATGCCTTCGGAGCGGTTGGCCGTGCCGATCGGAATCTTCTTGTAGCCCTGGCCGTTGATGGCCGAAAACGCATAGCTGAACAGGCCATCGTCGAACTTGCCCAACAGATGCACGCCCCAATCGGCGGATGTGCCGTACTTGGTGCGGTCGATCAGCGTATTTTCGATATAGCGGTAGCCATACAGGTCTTCCACATACGGCACCCACGGCAGATCTGCCGAACCGAGGCGTACGATGAACGCGTCATCGAATTTCGCCTGCAGGTAGGCTTTCTTGATGTAGAGCTGCGAGGTGTTGGAACCGGTCACGGTTGTGGTTGCCGGATCGCCCAGCGCGTTGACGGCATCGCTCTTGATGCTGACCGAGTCGTAGGTGAAGTCGGTGGTCAGGTTCGCGGAGAAAACGCTGTCGAACTGATGATCGACCGACAGATAGAAGCGCTTGATATCGAAGTTGGTGCCGTTCAAGGGCGACTTCACGTGATCGTTCTCGTTGTCGAGATTGGTCGCATCGAAATACATGCGGCCGCCGATCTTGGTGTTGTTCCACCAGCCATTGGCGTTCGTGCTCGTCGTCGCGGCCTGCTGTTCGTAAACCTGGTTCTGCAGGGCTTCAAACTGCGCGGCCGTCACTTCCGGCTGCGGAGGCGGCGGCGGAGGAGGTGCTTCGGCGTAGCTCGTGGCGACCGGTGCACTGCCGCCGCGGCGGCCGCGCAGCGCGCGAATCTGGTCCTGCTGACGCTCGATCTGCGCGTTTTGCGCGTCAATCTTCTTTTCCATGCGATTCAGTTGTTCCTGAACGCTGGCATCGCTTTGCGCGAATGCGGGCCCGATCAGCGCCATCGTCGCAATCGTTCCCAACAGAATAGTCTTCAATTTCATGGTGTCCCCACTCGGATACGCCTTGTGCCGCAATGGATGCGGCCCCCTGCCGCGCAATACGCGGCGGGACTCCACTACTCAGGCGCAATGTCGGGTCGGTGAAACTTCCATGACGGATTTGCGACGCGGCGCGAGAGGTGGAACGGCCTTGTATTTTTGCCACTTGTGGCAATTCGCACCCGCGTTTGCGGCCATATTTTCCGGGGTCGAAATGGAGCCGGCGAGGGCGAACGATGCCGCATGACTGGGCTGCGCGGGATGCACGCTGGCGCCCTTGCCAAAATCATAAGCAGGCTTATATTGACCGTAGTTACCGGATATTGCGATGCAAAAGTCTTTCGACCGCGATTTTCTGATTCTCCTGCACACGCTGGCGGGCCTTATGCGCACGCGGGCGGACCAGGTGGCGCGCACCCACGGAATGACCCGCGCCCAATGGATAATTCTGGCCCGCCTGGGCCGTCAGCAGGGCCTTTCCCAGAACGAACTGGCGGTTATTTGCGAGGTTGAGCCCATCACCATCGCCCGCCAGATCGACAAGCTGGAGGCTCGTGGGTTGGTGGAACGCCGCCCGGATCCGATGGACCGTCGCATCTGGCGTCTGCATGTATTGCCTGCGGCCAAGCCGCTGATCGCCGAGATCACTGACTACCGCGAAGCCCTGAATGACGAATGTCTTGGGGGGATCGACAGTGAAACGCAAGAATTCGTTATAGATACATTGCTTCAAATCAAGTCCAATCTTACCGCCAATGCTACAAAGGCTGCGGCGCTCGAGAGCGTCGAGGAGTAATTCGCATGACTGTTCTGGGATATGATGTAACGGCTGATGGCACGCGCGCCGGCGCGCAGCGCGGCTGGGGCCAGATTCGCGATTTCGGTGCGCGCATGCGCGCCGACAAGTCGCTTCTGCGCAAGGTGCTGATGTATGGCGGCGTAGCGCTGGTTGCTGCGATTACCGCGATCTTCTGGCTCACCGGCGGCCGCTATGTCTCGTCCGACGATACTTATGTCATGGCCGGCAAGCTGATGGTGTCCACCGACGTGTCCGGCCTTGTGCAGGATGTCGATGTGCACGAAGGCCAGCATGTGAACGCGGGGCAGGTACTGTTCCGTCTCGATCCGCGCCAGTTCCAGATCGCTGTAGACAATGCGAAAGCGCAGCTCGCGCAAACAGCACTGACAATTCAGGCGATGAAAGCCGACTATCAGCGCATGATACACGACGCCGATGCGCAGCGCGCCAATGCGCATCTGGCCCAAGTCACCAACGCCCGCAATGCCGCGCTTGTGCGTTCCAACGCCGTCTCGCAGGCGACGTTCGATCAGTCGCGCGCTGGCCTGTCATCCGCGCAGAGCCAGCTCGCTTCGCTGCAGGAACAGGCGCAGGAAACACTTATCAAGCTCGGCGGCAGCCTGGATGTTCCGGTGGAGAAGAACCCGCAATATATGGCGGCGAAGGCGCAACTGGATGAAGCCGAGCGCCAGCTCAACCACACCGTCGTGCGCGCACCGTTCTCCGGCACCGTCACGGCCGTGGATTCGCTTCAGGTCGGTACGCTCGTGATCTCTGCGCTGTCCGCGTTCTCGACCACAAGCGCGGTTGGCCTTGTCTCCGACAAGAACATCTGGATCGAAGCGAACTTCAAGGAAACCGATCTCACCTATGTGAAGAACGGCGATCCCGTCGATATTTCGATCGACACCTATCCCAGCCATAGCTGGACGGGCACCGTGGATTCGGTGAGTCCGGCAACAGGCGCGGCCTTCTCGGTTCTGCCGGCGGAAAATTCCAGCGGCAACTGGGTGAAGGTCGTGCAGCGCATTCCCGTCCGCGTGAAGATCAACACGCGCGCCGGCGATCCGCCGCTGCGCGCCGGCATGAGCGCCAACGTCGATATCGACACCGGCAAGCGCCGCTGGGACCGCATGCTGTTCGGCAACTGAGCGGGAAGGATTGGCCGGCCGTGAGCCGCTCGACAGCCCATATCGGACACGGCGCCAGCGCCTACGAAAGTCCGTTCGATCTTCGCGTGGTGATGCTGTGCTCGATGGCGGGCACGCTGATGCAGGCGCTCGATTCCACCATCGCCAACGTCGCGCTGCCTTATATGCAGGGCAATCTGTCCGCTTCGCGCGACCAGATCACCTGGGTGCTCACATCTTATATCGTGGCGTCCGCCATCATGACGGCGCCGGTGGGCTGGATCGCCGCGCGCTTCGGCAAGAAGAACTTCGCCATCGTCAGCCTCGCCGGCTTCACCATCACATCCATGCTCTGCGGCATGGCGCAAAATCTCGATCAGATCATTTTCTTCCGCTTGCTGCAGGGCGCGTTCGGCGCAGCCCTGTCGCCGCTGTCGCAATCCATGATGCTCGATCTCTATCCGCCCGAAAAACGCGGGCAGGTAATGGCGATCTGGGGCATGGGCGTGATGGTGGGCCCGATCCTTGGGCCAACGCTGGGCGGCTATCTCACCGATGTCTCAAGCTGGCGCTGGGTGTTCTACGTCAACGTGCCGTTCGGCGTCGCCGCGGTTGCGGGCATCTGGTACTGCTATAAGGACACCGCGCGCGACAATACCTTGAAGTTCGACTGGAGCGGGTTCGTCATTCTCGCCATCGCGCTGGCGTCTTTCCAGTTGATGCTGGATCGCGGCACCGACAAGGACTGGTTCGGCTCGCAGGAGATCATTCTTGAAGCGGTAATCGCCGGTCTTTGCGCTTATCTGTTCCTCGTCCATCTGTTCACCGCGAAACGCCCCTTCATCCCGCCGGAGATTTTCAAGGACCGCAATCTCGTATCGTCCCTGCTGATGATGTTTATCGTCGGCTCGCTGCTGCTTGCCAGCTCGGCCCTGTTGCCGCCGTACCTGCAAGGCTTGGGCGGCTACTCCGTCACCGAAACTGGCTTGCTCATGTCGCCGCGTGGTTTGGGCACCATGGCATCCATGATGATCGCGGGCCGGCTGCTGATGAAAGTCGATGCGCGCTGGCTGATGATGTTCGGCGCGCTCATCATGAGCTGGTCGATGTGGGAAATGTCGCACTGGACGCCGGATATTTCCGCCTGGACACTGGTTTGGGTCACGGTTGTTCAGGGTTTCGGCATGGGCTTCGTGTTCATTCCCATGAACGTTTTTGCCTTCGCCACACTGCCGGCGCATTTCCGCACCGACGGCACGGCTGTGATGAACCTGATGCGCAACCTGGGTATGGCCATCGGCGTCTCCGTGACCACCACGTTCCTGGCGTCCAGCATCCAGACCAACCACGCCCAGATCGCCGAACATGTCAGCCCGTTCAACCGCGCGCTGGCTGTCAATGCGCCCAGCATGATGTGGAACCCGCAGCTGCCCTTCGGGCTGGGGCAGCTTAACGCCATCGTCAACGATCAGGCCTCGATTATCGCCTATGCCAATGATTTTCTTCTGATGTTTTTCGTCAGCTTGCCGGTTCTTCTGGTAATCATGCTGATGAAGAAGCCCGCGTCCAAGCCGACGCCGGATCAGATCGAGATCATGGAATAAGCAATGAAAGTCGCATTCATCGGCCTTGGGGTCATGGGCTATCCCATGGCCGGCCATCTGGCGCGCGCCGGTCACGACGTCGCCGTCTACAACCGCACCGCCGCCCGTGCACAGGTATGGACGCAGGAATACAAAGGCCATAGCGCCGCGACCCCCGCCGCTGCCGCCGAGGGCTGCGATGTTGTGCTGGCCTGTGTCGGCCGCGATGCCGATCTGGAAGCGGTCACGACGGGCGAGGGCGGGGCTTTCAGCGCCATGAAAAAAGGTGCGGTCTTCATCGATCACACCACGGCATCCGCCGGAATCGCCCGCAAGCTCGCGGGTGATGCGAAACAGCGTGGCTTTGGCTTTGTCGATGCGCCGGTGTCCGGCGGCGAGCAGGGCGCGAAGAATGGCCAGCTCACCATCATGTGCGGCGGCGCGGAAAGCGATTACGCCAAGGCCGAACCCGTGATGGCTGTTTACGCCAAACAATGCCGCCGCCTGGGCGAAGCCGGTGCCGGCCAGCTCACCAAGATGGTCAACCAGATCTGCATCGCCGGCGTGGTGCAGGGTTTGTCCGAAGGACTGAACTTCGCGCGCGCTGCCGGTCTCGATCCGCAAGCGGTGGTGGATGTGATTTCCAAAGGTGCGGCGCAAAGCTGGCAGATGGAAAACCGCCACAAAACAATGCTGGCCGGTCAATACGAACACGGCTTCGCGGTGGAATGGATGCGCAAAGACCTTGCTATCTGCCTGGATGAAGCACGCACCAACGGCGCGTCGCTGCCGCAGACCGCTTTGGTCGATCAGTTCTATGCCGAAGTGGAAAGCATGGGCGGCAAGCGCTGGGATACGTCCAGCCTGTTCGCGCGCATGGAAGCGCTTCGCAAAGGTCTCGCGTGAAAAAGAAGGGCACAGAGCCCTATCACCACGGCGATCTGCACAACGCTTTGCTCGTGGCTGCGCGCGCCATTCTGGAAAAGAAAGGCCTGGAAACGCTGAGCCTGCGCGAAGTGGCGCGCAAAGCCGGCGTCAGCCATGCCGCGCCCTACCGCCATTTCAAAGGCCATGAAGCTTTGCTGGCCGCGCTGGCGACGGAAGGCTTCACGGAATTGCGCGCGGAGATCGTAGCCTCCATCACGCCATCCGATACAGAAGCCGACCGCATCACCGCCATCGCCGCCGGTTACATGCGCTTTGTCACGGGCCATCCCGCGCTGGCGCGGCTGATGTTCGGCCCGCAACTGCCGCATCGAAACAAGTTTCCGGAATTGGCGGCGGCAGCGGAAGGCGTGGGCGCCGATATCGGCAACGCGCTCGACAACCCCACATTGGGCCTTGCCGCATGGGCCGCGGTTCATGGTACGGCGATGCTGGCGCTGGAAAATCTTATCGATCTCGGCCAAAGCCGTTCCGGCACGGGCGTGCTGCCCTCACGGGCTGAGATATTGCTGCGCGGTTTGTTCACCGCCGCGCGGAGCTGAATCGCTCCGCGCACGGCGCTGAACAATCAGCGATTGAACATCACCAGGCTGTGAAGCTGGAATGCGACAATCGCTTCTTGCGTGCGATGGCGCAGCCGTTCCCAACCGGCATTCGTATGGCACTGTTCGACCCGGACCAGGTCGCCTTGATGAGTCAGCAACTGGCACGTCACCGCGTCGCTTCCGGTGCCGGAATAGGCGATCGGCGCCGAAATCATGTCTTGTCCGGCCGTCGCGCTTTGCATTTCAGCGGCGTTGGCGGTGGCACAGAGGCTGAGTGCTGCAACAAACGTAAAGCAGAGAACATTGGTACGCATGGGCGAACCCCCTATCGGCGTTTCATCCAAAGTTTCACGCTTTGACGAAACCGGTGCAAGCGTTTCGCGGCCGTTCCGCGATCACGTCCGCTTGAAACAATGCGTGATCGCAGGGTCGTGATCGCTTAGCCGCGCGCAAGCAATTTGGCGGCATCCCGCGCGAAATACGTCAGAATCCCGCTGGCGCCTGCGCGTTTGAAGGCCGTCAGCGATTCCATCATCACGCGATCGCGATCAAGCCAGCCGCGCTCCGCCGCCGCCAGCAGCATCGAATACTCGCCGGACACTTGGTAAGCGAAGGTCGGCACGCCGAACGAGTCTTTCACCCGGCGCAGGATGTCGAGATAGGGCATCCCCGGCTTGACCATCACCATGTCGGCGCCTTCGGCCAGATCGAGTTCGACCTCGCGCAACGCTTCGTCGCCGTTTGCCGGATCCATCTGGTAAGTGCGCTTGTCGCCGGTGAGCGCCTTTGCCGATCCCACCGCATCGCGGAATGGGCCGTAGAACGCGCTCGCATATTTCGCGGCATACGCCATGATCAGCGTGCTGGTGAATCCGTTTTCTTCCAGCGCCGCGCGAATGGCGCCGACGCGGCCGTCCATCATGTCGGATGGCGCGATGATATCGCACCCCGCTTCGGCTTGAACCAAAGCCTGCCGCACCAGAATCTCCAGCGTCTCATCGTTGGCGACATAATCGTCCACGATCACGCCGTCATGGCCATGATCCGTGTACGGATCGAGCGCCACATCGCACAGTACCCCGATTTCCGGCACCGCTTTCTTGATTGCCCGCACCGCGCGGCACACCAGATTATTCGCGTTCGTCGCCTCGCGCCCATCCGCCGTTTTCAACGCGGCGTCGGTGTAGGGAAACAGCGCGATCACCGGAATGCCCAGCTTGGCGGCTTCCTCGGCGGCGAGAACCGCGTGATCCACCGAAAGCCGCTCCACTCCGGGCATGGAGGCAATCGGCTCGCGCTTCTTCTCGCTGTCAATAATGAACAGCGGCCAGATAAAATCGGCCGCGCAAAGCGTGTTCTCCGCGACCAGCCTGCGCGTCCAGTCGTGGCGGCGCAGCCGCCGCATCCGTGTGCCGGGAAAGCTCATGGCGGTGGTCTTGCCAACTCCGCCGGTCCTTCGCAAGGGACCATTGCCAGAGCGGGGCGGGTTGTGGATTCTGCGGCCCATTTCGGGGGAATTCGATGAAACATCTGGCCTTGGTCATAGCCCTGCTCATGCCCGTCACAGCCTTTGCCGCAACCGACTATGAGGTCACGTCGCTGACGCAGGCCGATATCGATTTCTATCTCGGCATCATGCGCGCGGCTGCGGCCCACAACGCCCACCTGACAGGCGATGATAAGGCCGCCGCCGATCAGGCTATCCAATGGCAGAAACATCCGCCGTCTGGTCTTCCGTCCAATCCCACACCCGCACAGATCCAGCAGATGACGCATGCTGCACAACTGGCGGCGCGGGCAGCGGAACTTGCCAGCTATGACGAGAAAATCGCGGAGCAGCGCGGCGTTACCACGCGTTACGATGCCATCAAGGATGTGGTTGAATCGGTGATGGTGCAGATTTCAGGTATGGGTGGAAGCTGTGGCGGCGATTGCTCACCGCCCGGCGGTTTCACCAAGGCGCAGCTTGATCGCGCCAAACAGGAAGAAGCGGCCGAGAATGCCGACAAGCCGCTGATCAAACCGCATGTCGCGGAAATTGCGTCGCTGAAAATGCAAATCGGCGGCTTCATGTCTCCAATACAGTAAGGCCAATACAGTAAGGAAAGTCATGGATTTCGAACTCTCAGAAGACCAGCGCGCCATTGAAGATGCCGCCCGGCGTTTCGCGAAAGAGAAGCTGGCGCCGCACGCCGCCGAATGGGACGAGAAGGAACACTTCCCCGTCGATGTGATGCGCCAGGCCGCCGAACTCGGTTTCGCCAGCATCTATGTGAAGGGCGATGTCGGCGGTTCGGAAATGAGCCGCCTCGATGCCGCGATCATCTTTGAAGAACTCTCCGCCGGTTGCACCTCCACCGCTGCCTTCATCTCCATCCACAACATGGCCTCGTGGATGATCGACCGTTTCGGCAGCGAAGAGGCGCGCAAGCGGTTCCTGCCCAAGCTCGTCACCATGGAAAAGATCGCCAGCTATTGCCTCACCGAGCCGGGCGCCGGTTCCGATGCCGCCTCGCTCAAAACCAAAGCGGTGAAAGACGGCGATCATTATGTGCTGAACGGCGCCAAGGCGTTCATTTCCGGCGCGGGCGTGTCGGACATTTACGTCTGCATGGTGCGCACGGGTGAAGATGGTCCGAAGGGCATTTCCTGTCTGGTGGTCGAGAAGGGCATGAAAGGCCTCTCTTTCGGCAAGAAGGAACGGAAGATGGGCTGGAATTCGCAGCCCACCGCACAAGTGATCTTCGAAGATTGCCGCGTGCCCGTCGCCAACCGCATCGGCGCGGAAGGCGAAGGCTTCCGCATCGCGATGGCGGGGCTGGACGGCGGGCGCATCAACATCGGCGCCTGCTCGGTCGGCACCGCGCGCGCCGCGCTGGAAGAAGCCAAAGAATATGCCCGCGACCGCAAGCAGTTCGGCAAACCCATCGCCGATTTCCAGGCTTCGCAATTCAAGCTGGCTGACATGGCGACGGAACTGGAAGCCGCGCGCCTGATGATCCGCGCCGCCGCCGATGCGCTGGACAAGAAACAGCCGCGCGCCACCATGCTTTGCGCCATGGCCAAGCGCTTCGCCAGCGACACCGGCTTCAAGGTCGCCAACGACGCGCTGCAGCTTCACGGCGGTTACGGCTATCTGAAAGACTTCCCGGCCGAGCGCCATGTGCGCGACCTGCGCGTGCACCAGATTCTGGAAGGCACTAACGAAATCATGCGCGTGATCGTGGCACGCGAAATGTTCCGGCAATGACGGACGAACCACATGTCCTGTTCGAACAGCGCGGCGCTGCCGGGATCATCACGCTCAACCGGCCCAAGGCGCTGAACGCGCTGACGCATGGCATGTGCATTGCCATGAAGGCGAAGCTGGACGAATGGGCGAATGACGCCGCAATCAAGTCCGTCATCATCCAGAGCACGGGCGAGAAAGCTTTCTGCGCCGGCGGCGACATCCGCTCGCTTTACGAATCCGGCATCAACAAGACGCCGTATGCGAAGAATTTCTATCGCGACGAATATATCCTCGACGCCGCGATCAAGCATTTCCCCAAGCCCTACGTCGCGCTGCTGAAAGGCATCGTCATGGGCGGCGGCGTCGGCGTGTCGGTGCATGGCAGCCATCGCGT
Source organism: Rhizomicrobium sp. (assembly GCA_036267995.1). Classification (GTDB taxonomy): domain Bacteria; phylum Pseudomonadota; class Alphaproteobacteria; order Micropepsales; family Micropepsaceae; genus Rhizomicrobium. The sequence continues at coordinate 13,861 of DATAUZ010000034.1, read as the reverse complement.
GGCGGATGAAACGGTGGTGTTCGCCATGCCGGAAACCGGCATCGGTCTGTTTCCCGATGTGGGCGGCAGCTATTTCATCCCGCGCTGTCCCGGCGAACTGGGCCTGTATTTCGCGCTCACCGGACACCGGCTGAAAACGGCGGACACACTTTACACCGGCATCGCCACGCATTTCGTGCCCGCGCAAGACACCGCCGCGCTGATCGAATTGCTCGCGCGCGGCGACAGTCCGGACGATGTTCTGGCGGCGATGGCGCACGCGCCCGGAGAACCGCCGCTTACCGGCCATCGCGCCGCCATAGACGAAATGTTCTCCGGCGCTTCGGTGGAGGAAATCCTTGCGCGGCTGGATGCGCGCGGTGATGACTGGTCAAGCGAAACGGCAAAGACCCTGCGCACAAAATCGCCGACCAGCCTGAAAGTGACCTACCGCCAGATCAGCGAGGGAAAGCTGCGCGAATTCGACGAGTGCATGAAAATGGAATGGCGCATGGTCAACCGCATCATCGCCGGCCACGATTTCTACGAAGGCGTCCGCGCCCTCATCATCGACAAGGACAACGCGCCGAAGTGGCAACCCGCCGATCTTGCGCACGTTTCGGATGCCGATGTTGATGCTTACTTCGCGCCGCTATTGTCCAGTGAATTATCGCTATGATGTGGCGCGAATTTCGGCAGACGCAATTTCATCGAGCTATGACGAGTTTTTTTACAATTGTCGTACCCGGCATAGTTATTGTTTCGCTTGTCCTGGATTGCGTTGATTTTGCACATGGAAACCAGCCGAGACTTACTGTCAACAGCATGTTGATCATGCTTGCCACGGTGCTTGCAATTCCCGTTGTAACATGGGCTATCGGGCTGTTTGTTTTCGTAGCTTGGCGCTCAGACAACTAGGAAAATCGGAGAGAAGAAATGACCACCATCGCATTCATCGGCGTCGGCAACATGGGCGGGCCCATGGCGCGCAATCTTCTCAAGGCGGGTCACGCGGTGAACGCGTTCGATCTTTCCGCCGCCGTGCTGAAGCCGGTGGTGGATGCGGGTGCCACCGCCGCCAAGAGCGCGTCCGAAGCCGCCGCGAATGCCGATGTGATCGTCACCATGCTGCCCGCGGGCAACCATGTGCGTAGTGTCTATCTCGATGGTGACGGCCTGCTTGCGAAAGCCAAGAAAGGCGCGCTGCTGATCGACTCGTCCACCATCGATATCGATTCCGCGCGCGCGGTTCACGCCGCCGCGCAAAAGGCCGGGTTTGATTTTCTCGATGCGCCGGTGTCCGGCGGCACGGGTGGCGCGGAAGCCGGCACGCTCACCTTCATGTGCGGCGGCAGCGACAAGGCTTTCGCGCGCGCGCAACCCATCCTCGAAAAGATGGGCAAGAAGATCGTGCTGGCTGGCGGTGCAGGTGCGGGGCAGGCGGCGAAAGTCTGCAACAACATGCTGCTCGCCATTTCCATGATCGGCACCTGCGAGGCCTTTGCGCTGGGCGAAAAGCTCGGCCTCGATCCGCAAAAGCTTTTCGACATCATGTCCACGTCGTCGGGGCAAAGCTGGTCGCTCACGACGTACTGTCCCGTTCCGGGACCGGTGCCGACATCGCCGTCCAACCGCGATTACGGCGGCGGCTTCGCAACCGCGCTCATGTTAAAAGATCTCAAACTGGCGCAAACCGCGGCGCAAAGTTCTGGCGCTACCACGCCGCTCGGCGCGGAAGCGGCGCAGCTTTATTCTTTGTTTGCCACGAAAGGTCACGGCAACACCGACTTTTCCGGCATCATCAAAATGCTGCGCGGCGAAGTGTAAAGCGCAATCGGCAAAGTGGAGGCCGGTTTGCCGATAAATTGCGCGCAAGCAAATTAGTTTTACGGCCTTTTAATCACTCACGCTTAGTCTTTGTCTCAAATAACAGGTGGGCGCCTGGTAAACCGGGCGAGAGACGATGACAGCATTGGCCAATCCGCAGCACGCTGCGGTTATGGAGGGCTCGCAAGCCCTCGCGAAAAATTATCTCGAGATGCTCAATCTCGTGGAGCGGCTGCATCGTCAGCTTCTCGACGTGATCAAGGACGAACTGGATCGCCGCGACGAGCGCGAGATCAACTCCGTCCAGGCGCTGCTTCTGTTCAATGTCGGCGATCAGGAACTGACCGCCGGGGAACTGAAAACGCGCGGGCATTATCTGGGATCGAACGTCTCCTACAATCTCAAGAAACTGGTTGAGAGCGGATATGTTCATCACGAACGTTCGGAAACCGATCGCCGTTCGGTGCTGGTGCGCCTGACGCGAAAGGGCGCTTCCGTGCGCGATATGGTGCGCGACCTGTTCGAACGGCATCTGGGATCGCTGGAAGCCGTCGGCAACGTCGGCGCGGAAGACCTCGAAGGCCTGAACACCAGCCTCAAGCGCGTCGAGCGTTTCTGGATCGATCAGGTGCGCTTCCGGCTCTGAGTTCCGTCGCGTAGCAGTGCCGACTCATGTCACCACTGTGGCGGGCCACAAGGCGCGCCGCCATGAACATCCGCAGCCATCTCTATCACCACGGCCGTTTCTATATCGCGGCGCTGATCGGCGTTGCGGTCTTTGCATTCGGCGGTGCGTTGCAACCGCAGATGCGCCTGCTCGCGGCGGGTGACACGTTCTTCCTGCTCTATCTCATCACATCCGTCTTTCTGATCGGGCGCTTTTCGGCGGACGATCTGCGCGAGCGCGCCGCCAAGGAAGATGAAGGCATCGCGCTGGTGCTGCTGATCGTGCTTGGCGTGATCGCGATGTCCACGCTCGCCATCGTCACGGTGCTGCGCGAGAAGACGGCGCATGCGCCGCTGCCGCTCACGCTGGCGCTGGCCGGCGCGCCCCTCGCCTGGTTCACGCTGCACGTCATCGCCACGTTTCACTATGCGAATCTCTATTACGCGCGGAAGGAAAACGGCCCGCAAAGCGTGCGTGGGCTCGATTTCAAGGACACCAAAGAGCCCGGCATCTGGGAATTTCTCTATTACAGCTTCACCATCGGCATGACGGCGCAAACCTCCGATACCGATGTGACGGACACCAAAATGCGCCGCGCCACGCTGGGCCATTCGGTCGTGTCGTTCTTCTACAACACCGCGATCATCGCCATGGCGGTGAACGCGGTGGTCGCTATCGCGTCTTAGGCGGCATCGGAATGAACACGCTGGTGCGGCGGATATAGTCGGCATAGGCCGGCCGCCGCTCCACGATCTTTTCTTCCAGCATTGTCACGCCCGATACGCGCAGCAGCAGGAAGGTGATGACCAGCGGTCCCACAACGCTCCACCATGCGCCGCTGCCGCCCAGTGCGATGAAGAAGAAGCCCCACCACAGCGTCGCCTCGCCGAAATAATTGGGATGGCGCGACCATGCCCAAACGCCGGTGCTGAGAACCTTGCCCGTGTTGGCCGGATCGTCGCGAAAGACCGTCAGTTGATAATCGCCAACCGCTTCAAAGAAAAAGCCGATGGCAAACAGCGTGATGCCGATGAAGTCCAGAATGCCGAACGGCACCGGCGGTCCGCCCATCTCAGCCTGCAACGGCCAGGAGATGACCCACAGCAGAACGCCTTGCAGCGTGAAAATGGTCACGAGGCTGCGTTGCGGAAAAGATGGCCCAACCGCCTTGCGCATGGCGTTGTAGCGGTAATCTTCGTGCCCCAGCTTTTTCCAGCGCGTGTAGACGTGCAGGCTCAGCCGCGCGGCCCACAAAGTCACCAGCGCCAGCATCAGCCAGTCGCGCCCAGTCATCGGCGGCCCGGCGAAGGCGGATACCAGCAGCGGAATTAGAAAACCCGGCCCCCAGAAGATATCGACAATGCTTACGTCGGCCAGGCGCGTGCTCAGCCGCCACATGCCCGTGGTCGCGGCCAGGATCAGGATCAGCGAAAGAAACGGAGCCGGCATGGAGCAATTCACCCGATATCTGTTCGTCTACGCCTTGTGCGCGTCCCCCGATCACAACCAAGCTCGCCAAAGCGCTGCAAGGGATCGATTCCGCCATGACCGCCGAGGGCAAGTCCGGCATCTATATAGAATTCGTGCCGAAGGGGAATGTGGTGAAAGTCACCGCGATTGACGCGCGCACCGGCACGGAGGCCAGCATCGTCGGTCCCTCCAACGCTCCGCGCGGCGCGCTGGAAGCGGCGGCCGCGCGCAAGCTTGAGTATGTCCTGAAAAAGAACCGCGGTTCGCCTTAGCTGCGTTTGCGGGCTTTTTGCGCCGGCGCGTTGCGGCCCAGGCCGATCTTCTTGGCGAATTCGCTGCGCTGGGCTGCATAGTTCGGCGCTACCATGGGGTAATCCGCCGGCAGGCCCCACTTCGCCCGGTATTCCTCCGGTGTCAGATTGTAGTTCGAGCGCAGATAGCGCTTGAGCATCTTCAGCTTCTTCCCGTCTTCCAGGCAGACGATATATTCCGGCGTCACCGAGCGCTTCACCGGCACCGCGGGCTTCTGCGTGGTCGATGGCTCGCCGTGACCGGAACCCGACAGGCCGCCCAAGGTGCTGTGCACGCTCTTGATCATGGCCGGCAGTTCCGAAACCGGGACCGTGTTGTTGCTGACATAGGCGGAGACGATTTCGCTGGCGAGGCGAAGCAAGTCTTCCGGCCTCGCGCTGTTCTCGTCGTTCTTATCGATCATTGGCGTGGTCCTGTACCTGACAAGTTTTCATTTGCCGGGATAGTGCGGCGGGCTTCGCCAAATGCAAGCGGTATTCGCGTGATTTTGTTGTAATGGGGCCATTCAATTCTGTTATCGATCAAATATAGGGTATTTGAATACGCAAATAGACTATCACGAAGACTTGTTATGCGTTTTCCTGCTATCGCGGTTACTGCAAATTCTGTATGACTTGTATTGAGGTTCTCGGTTTTTTGAATAACTGGCCCTTGGCCGTTCTCATGATCGCGGCACATTTCCCGCGACACCGCTTCCTGCGGTCTGGCGCAACATCTGGTAAAGCAGTAGGGGTAGGGCGCGATTAGGTGTGGGCGGGTAACCCGCACCGGCGTTTCTCAAATGGGGCGTGGTATGGCGGCGGTGGCAAGCGCGGGCAATGCGCAAGGGTCTGATTTCTTCACCCGGCGGCTGGAACAGGCCGACGCGGAAGTGGCCGCGGCCATCCATGACGAACTGAAACGCCAGCAGCACAATATCGAACTGATCGCGTCGGAGAACATCGTCAGCCGCGCGGTGCTGGACGCGCAGGGCTCGGTTCTCACCAACAAATATGCCGAAGGCTATCCCGGCCGCCGTTATTATGGCGGCTGCGAATATGTCGATGTCGCCGAACAGCTCGCCATTGAGCGCGCCAAGCGCCTGTTCGATTGCAGCTTCGCCAACGTGCAGCCCCATTCCGGCGCGCAGGCCAACCAGGCCGTGTTCTTCGCGCTGCTGAAGCCCGGCGATACTTTTATGGGCCTGGATCTCGCGGCGGGTGGCCACCTCACGCACGGCTCGCCAGTCAACCAGTCCGGCAAATGGTTCACGCCGGTGTCCTACAGCGTGCGCAAACAGGACCACCGCATCGACATGGATGAGGTGGCAGCGGTCGCCGCGCAGCACAAACCGAAACTCATCATCGCCGGGGGCTCGGCCTATTCGCGCACCATCGATTTCAAACGCTTCCGCGAGATCGCGGATTCCATCGGCGCCTATTTCATGGTGGACATGGCGCACTTCGCGGGCCTCGTGGCCGGCGGCGCGCATCCCAATCCGCTGGATCACGCGCATGTCGTCACCACCACCACGCACAAAACATTGCGCGGCCCGCGCGGCGGCATGATCCTCAGCCGCGACGAAGACCTCGGCAAGAAAATCAACTCCGCTGTGTTTCCCGGCTTGCAGGGTGGGCCGTTGATGCATGTGATCGCCGCCAAAGCGGTCGCGTTCGGCGAAGCGCTGAAGCCCGATTTCAAAATCTACGCGCGCAATGTCGTGGCGAACGCCAAGGCGCTCGCCGAAACGCTGCACACGCAAGGCCTCGACATCGTCTCCGGCGGCACCGACACACACCTGATGCTGGTCGATCTACGGCCCAAGAAAGCCACCGGCCGCGCCGCCGAAAAGGCGCTGGATCGCGCGCACATCACCTGCAACAAGAACGCCATTCCCTTCGATACCGAAAAGCCCGCCATCACATCGGGCATCCGCCTGGGTTCGCCGGCCGGCACCACGCGCGGTTTCGGCGTTCCGGAATTTCAGGAGATCGGCAAGCTCATTGTCGAAGTCGTCGATGCCGTTGCGGCCAAGGGCGAAGAGGGCGATGCTGCCGTCGAAGCCCGCGTGGGCGCGCGCGTCGCCGAACTCTGCCGCAATTTTCCCATCTATCCATAAGAGAGATTTTCCATGCGTTGCCCGTTTTGCGGACATGACGACAGCCAGGTGAAAGATAGCCGGCCGAGCGAAGACAACTCCGCCATCCGCCGCCGCCGCCATTGCCCCGCCTGTGGCGGACGCTTCACCACTTTCGAGCGCGTGCAATTGCGCGAACTGATCGTCACCAAGAAGAATGGCCGCCGCGAACCCTTCGAGCGCGACAAGCTGGAACGTTCGCTGCAACACGCGCTGCGCAAGCGTCCGGTGGAAGCCGAGCGCGTGGACCGCATGATCACCGGCATCGTGCGCCGCCTGGAAAGCATGGGCGAAAACGAAATCCCCTCGACGGAAATCGGCGCGCTGGTGATGCAGGCGCTCTCCAGCCTCGACAAGGTGGCCTATGTGCGCTTCGCCTCAGTCTATAAGAACTTCCGCGAAACCCGCGACTTCGAAGCCCTGATCGGCGAGATGGAGGGTGGCGACAAAGACTGACGCCGCTGAACCGCTTGAACGACATCACCCACATGCACCATGCGCTCGAATTGGCCGGGCGTGCTTTGGGCCGCGTTGCGCCAAATCCCGCTGTCGGTTGCGTGATTGTTTCACCAGATGGCCGCGTTGTCGGGCGCGGCCATACCGCCGACGGCGGGCGTCCGCATGCCGAAACCATTGCGCTGAAACAGGCGGGCGAGGCGGCGCGCGGCGCGAACGTTTACGTCACGCTCGAACCCTGCGCGCATCAGGGGCAAACGCCGCCATGCGCGGACGCGCTCATTGCCGCCGGTGTCGCGCGCGTTGTCGTCGCGATTGAAGACCCCGATCCGCGCGTGAACGGCGCAGGCCTCGCCAAGCTGCGTGACGCGGGCATTGATGTCACAACCGATGTTCTGAAAGACGAAGCCGCGTATCTCAACGAAGGCTTCTTCCTTCGCATCCAGAAAAACCGTCCGCTGGTCACGCTCAAGGTGGCGCAGAGTCTGGATGGCCGTATCGCCACCGCGTCCGGTGAAAGCAAATGGATTACCGGCGAGGAGGCGCGCCGCTTTGGCCATCTTCTGCGCGCGCAGAACGACGCCATCCTCATCGGCATCGGCACAGCACTGGCCGACGATCCGCAACTCACCTGCCGCTTGCCGGGATTGGAAGGCCGTTCGCCCACGCGCGTCGTGCTCGATACGCAGTTGAAGCTGCCGGAGCGTTCCAAGCTGGCGCAGACCGCGCGCCAGACGCCGACGCTTGTTTATACCACCGCCGAGGATGGCGCGGCCTTGCGCGCCTGTGGCGTGGAGGTGATCAAAACCACGCGCGATGCGCGGGGCAGGCCGGACCTTGCCGCCGTTCTCGCCGATCTCGCCAAACGCGGCATGACGCGGCTGCTGGTGGAAGGCGGGGGCGTGGTTCATGCCGGTTTCCTCAATCGCGGACTGGCCGACCGGCTGGAGATTTTCCGCGCGCCTATCCTTCTGGGCAGTGCGGGTATTCCCGGAATCGAGGCGCTGGCCGCGCTGGAATTGGCCGAGGCGCCGCGCTTTGCATTGCGCGAACGCCGCACCTTCGGGCAGGACGTCTTGGAAAGTTTCGCGGTGAAGGCTTAATAAGGACCATGTTCACAGGCATCGTCACCGACACCGGCACCGTCCGCCACATCGAAAAGCGCGGCGACACGCACATTGTCATCGCCACGAATTACGACGTCTCGGTGATCGACATGGGCGCTTCCATCGCCTGTTCCGGCCCGTGCCTGACGGTGGTGGACAAAGGCAGCGCCAAGGATCGCTGGTTCGCCGTCACCGCTTCCGCCGAAACACTCTCCAAAACCAATCTCGGCGAATGGAAGGTGGGCAGCATCGTCAATCTCGAACGGCCCATGCGCGTGGGCGATGAGCTTGGCGGCCATATCGTCACCGGCCATATCGATGGCGTGGCCGAACTTGTGCGCGCAGCACCCGAAGGCGAATCCGTCCGCATGGAATTTTCCGTGCCCAAGCCGCTGGCCCGCTTCATCGCCTCCAAAGGTTCGGTGGCGCTGGACGGCGTGTCGCTCACCGTGAACGAAGTCGATGGCGCGCGCTTCGGCATCAACATCATTCCGCACACGCTGAAGGTCACCACCTTCGGCCGCGCCAAGCCCGGCGCGCATCTCAACCTCGAAGTCGATCTCATGGCGCGTTATGTCGCGCGGCTGGTGAAGGCATGACCATCAACGTCTTCCACGATTACATCGCCAAGATCGAGGACGTGATCGAGGACGCGCGCAACGGGCGCATGTTCATCCTCATGGATGCCGACGACCGCGAGAACGAAGGCGATCTCGTCATCCCCGCGCAAATGTGCACGCCGCAATCCATCAACTTCATGGCCAAGCATGGCCGCGGCCTGATCTGCCTGGCGCTGACGCAGGAACGCGCCAACACGCTGCAAATCCCGATGATGACGCAGTTCAACGGCACCGCGCATCAAACCGCCTTCACCGTTTCCATCGAAGCGAAAGAGGGTGTCTCCACCGGCATCTCGGCGCACGACCGCGCCCACACCATTTCCGTCGCCATCGATCCCACCAAGGGGCCGGGCGACATCGTCACGCCGGGACATGTGTTTCCGCTGGTCGCCAAACATGGCGGCGCGCTGGTTCGCGCGGGGCACACCGAAGCCTCCGTCGATATCGCGCGGCTGGCCGGGCTCAATCCTGCCGGTGTGATCTGCGAAATCATGAACGATGACGGCACCATGGCACGGCTGCCCGATCTCGTCGCCTTCGCGCAGCTCCACAATCTGAAAATCGGCACCATCGCCGATCTCATCGCCTATCGCCGCCGCTACGATCATTTCGTGCAGCGTTCGGTGGAAACGCCGTTCACCAGCCACAACGGCGGCGACTGGAAGCTCAGCGTCTATGTCAACACGCTGGATTACGCCGAGCATATCGCGCTGGTGAAGGGCGATATCAGCGGGCCGCAGCCTGTGCCGGTGCGCATGCACGCTATCAATGTCTTCAGCGATATTCTGGATTGGGCGCAATACGAACATGACGTGCTGGGCACCGCCATGCGGATCATCGGCGAGGAAGGCCGTGGCGTGGTGGTGCTGTTGCGCCAGTCCCGTCCCACCTTCGTCACCGACACGCTTTTGCGCCGCACGCAGGACGATGCCGACCGCCGCCGCGTGAAGGAGTATGGTGTGGGCGCGCAGATTCTGCTGGACCTCGGCGTGAAGGACATGATCCTGCTCACCGACACGCCGGAGAAGAAAGTCGTGGCGCTGGACGGATACGATCTCAACATCGTGGGCACGCGCCCCATTCGCGGCTTGCGGAAGGAATGAACGCCATGACGCCCAATATCCTGATCGTGGAAGCGCGCTTTTACGATCACGTTTCCGATGCGCTGCTGGATGGCGCGACCGCCTGCCTGGAAAAAGCCGGTGCCCGGTTCGAGCGCATCACCGTTCCCGGCGCGCTGGAAATTCCCGCCGCCATCGCCTTCGCCGCCAAGGCGGGCGAGGGGGCCGGCAAAAGTTATGACGGCTTCGTGGCGCTGGGCTGCGTCATTCGCGGCGAGACGTATCATTTCGAAATCGTCGCCGGTGAATCCGCGCGCGGGTTGATGGACCTCGGCCTGCAGCATGGCCTGTGCATCGGCAACGGCATCCTCACCGTGGAAAACGAAGAGCAGGCGATGGCCCGCGCCGAACGCGACCGGCTGGACAAAGGTGGCGATGCCGCGCGCGCCTGTCTGGCGCTCATCAATGTCCGCGCCAAACTTGGGGCGCACCGGTGATGACGGCTGAGGCCACGCACACACCCACGGCGCGCGAGCGCCGCGCCGCGCGGCTTGGCGCGGTGCAGGCGATCTATCAGATGGAACTGACCGGCGCGGATGCAGAAACCGTGGTTCAGGAATTTGTCGATCACCGTTTCGCGCGCGAAGCCGAAACCGCCGCGGCGGGTGCCGCCGACGAGGAATTCTTTTCCGCCATCGTGCGCGGCGTGCCGCCCAATCAGGTGGAAATCGACCGCGCCATCGCGCTGTGCCTGAAGGAAGACTGGAAACTCGCGCGCATCGATTCCATCTTGCGCGCCATCATGCGGGCGGGCACCTACGAACTGGTCGCGCGCAAGGACGTGCCGGCCAAAGTCGTGATCGACGAATATGTCGAGATCGCGCACGCCTTCTTTCAGGGCGACGAACCGTCCTTCGTGAATGCCGCGCTGGATCGCCTCGCGCACAGAAAGCGCGCCCCCGAATTCGGCGAAGAGCCGCCCGATGACGAGCCCCAGTTCTAATTCGCTCGGCGAATTCGCGCTGATCGCCGAACTGTTCGCGCCGCTTTCCAAAGCAGCGCCCGGAGCCTTCAACCTCACCGACGACGCGGCTGCGTTCACGCCGCCACCCGGCCACGACCTCATTCTCACCGCCGACGGCCTCGTGGAAGGCGTGCATTTCCTGTCGGACGATCCGCCGGACGCCATCGCGAAGAAGGCGCTACGCGTGAACCTGTCCGATCTTGCGGCCAAGGGTGCCGTGCCGGTTGGTTATCTCCTGACGCTTGCCGTTCCGTTGCGCTGTGATGTTGTATGGCTGCGCGAATTCGCAAAGGGACTTGGCGAAGATCAGGCGCAGTTCGCCATCGCGCTGTTCGGCGGCGACACCACCCGCACGCCGGGCCCGCTGACCATTTCCATTCAGGCGTTCGGGTTGGTGCCCACCGGCAAAATGATCCGCCGCGCCGGTGCGCAACCCGGCGATCTCGTCTTTGTCACCGGCACCATCGGCGATTCCGGCGGCGGTCTGGCGCTCCTGCGCGGCGAAACCGCGAAGCTGTCCGACGAAGACCGCAACACGCTCATCGCGCGCTATCGCGTTCCGCAACCGCGCGTAACCTTCGGCCCGTCGTTGATGGGATTGGCCAGCGCCTCCATCGATGTGTCCGATGGTCTGCTCGCCGATCTCGGCCATATCGCGGATGTGTCTGGCGTTCACATCGCCGTTGATGCCGCCAACATCCCGCGTTCGGCTGCGCTGCGTTCGCTTTGGGGCGAAACGAACGACGCCATCGCGCGCGCCGCTTCCGCAGGCGACGATTATGAAATTGCCTTCACCGCACCCGCCGCGGCGCGCGACACCATCATGGCCGCCGCCATGAAGGCCGGCGTCCCCGTCACCGCAATCGGCGCGGTGGAAGCCGGGCAGGGTGTCACCCTGCTGGATTCCGCCGGCCACGAGATCGCGGTCGCCCGTTCGGGCTACACTCACTTCTGATGCGCGACTCGTTTGCCTCTTCGTTCGCCTGCGGGCTGGCTCTGGTACTCGCCACCGGCGCTGCCGCCGCCGAGAAACCGGCAGCACCCGGCACCAGCGTGGAGATGCCGTACCTCATCGCCCCCATGGCGGTGGATGGAAAGCTCACGTCTTACGCCTATGTCTCCAGCATCATCGTCTGCTCGTCGCCCGACGCCGCCGTGGCGATTCGCAACAAAGTTCCCTTCATCCAGGATGCCTTCGTCCGCGATGTGAACGCACGGCCCATCGCCAAGGTAGACGATCCCCAAACCGTCGATGAGCCCGCCCTCAACGCCCGGATGCTGGCCGATGCCCGCAAAGCCGGGGGCGCTGGCAACGTGGTGACCATCAAGTTCACCCAGATTCAGGTCACGCCGGTTCGCACGGGCCGTTAAAGCCGCCCCCCAAGCCCCTGCGACAACCGAAAAAGTTGCGATTGGCCGAACCATTTGGCATATCTCCGCCAACCTTGAAGCGGTGGGTCTTCCTCCGGCCGGCCATGGGGATAGCGGTCAGCGTGCTTTGACCGGGTGTCCAACTTCTTCCCGAGGGAAACATCATGAATCTGGAGCTTGAACTCGTATTGGCCTGCGGAGTGCTGGCCTTGCTTTACGGAGCCTGGACGATCCGTTCCGTGCTCAGCCTCAGCGCCGGAAACGCGCGCATGCAGGAAATAGCCGCCGCCATTCAGGAAGGCGCGGCTGCCTATCTCAACCGCCAATACACCACCGTCGCCATCGTCGGCGCCGTTGTGTTCGTGCTGGCGTTTCTCGAATTCGGCTGGCAGGTCGCTGTTGGCTACCTCATCGGTGCGGTGTTCTCCGGCGCCGCCGGTTACATCGGCATGAACGTCTCGGTACGTGCCAACGTGCGCACCGCGCAGGCCGCCCAATCGGGCCTCGCCGCCGGTCTTTCGGTGGCGTTCCGCTCCGGCGCGGTCACCGGCCTTCTGGTGATCGGTTCAGGCCTCATCGCGGTTGCCGGTTACTACGCTTTTCTGCGCTTCGGTCTGGGCCTCGATATCTCCGATGAAACGCAAGGCCGCGTCATCACCAACGCGCTTGTCGCGCTTGGCTTCGGCGCTTCGCTGATCTCCATCTTCGCGCGCCTTGGCGGCGGCATCTTCACCAAGGGTGCGGACGTCGGCGGCGACATGGTGGGCAAAGTCGAAGCGGGCATTCCCGAAGACGACCCACGCAACCCCGCCACCATCGCCGACAACGTGGGCGACAACGTGGGCGATTGCGCCGGCATGGCAGCCGACCTGTTTGAAACCTACGCGGTGACAACCGTCGCCACGATGGTTCTGGCCTCGATCTACTTCACGGGCGAACTCAAGTCCGCCCTGATGCTGTTCCCGCTGGCGATTGCCGCCATGTGCATCATCACGTCCATCATCGGCACCTTCTTCGTCCGCCTGGGCAAGAACGGCTCGATCATGGGCGCGCTGTACAAGGGCGTTCTGGTAACCGGCGTTCTGTCGCTCATCGGCCTGTGGCCGCTGACCGACTGGATCGTGGGCCTGCACACCGAAATCCTGCCGGGCGTTACCGGCATGAGCCTGTTCTATTGCGGCGTTGCCGGTCTGGTCATCACGGGCCTGCTCATCTGGATCACCGAATACTACACCGGCACGAACTTCCGCCCGGTGCGGGTGATTGCGCAGGCGTCGGTAACCGGCCACGGCACCAACGTCATTCAGGGTCTCGCGGTTTCGATGGAATCCACGGCGCTTCCCGCGCTGGTGATCTGCGTCGGCATCATCGTGACCTATATGTTCGCTGGCCTGTTCGGAATCGCCATCGCGGTTTCCACCATGCTGGCGCTGGCCGGCATGATCGTGGCGCTCGATGCGTTCGGTCCGGTGACGGACAACGCCGGCGGCATTGCCGAAATGGCGGGTCTCGAAGGCGACGTGCGCAAAACCACCGATGCGCTTGACGCCGTTGGCAACACCACCAAAGCGGTGACCAAGGGTTACGCCATCGGTTCGGCAGGCCTCGGCGCGCTGGTGCTGTTCGCGGCCTACAATGAGGATCTGATCTACTTCATCGGCCATGCCCAGCAGCACACGTACTTCTCGGGCGTGTCGCTTAACTTCTCGCTGACCAATCCTTACGTGGTCGCGGGCCTGCTGTTCGGCGGACTGCTGCCGTACCTGTTCGGTGCGATGGGCATGACTGCCGTCGGCCGTGCCGCCAGCGCCATCGTCGAGGAGGTTCGCCGCCAGTTCCGCGAGAACCCCGG
>DATAUZ010000033.1:0-433355 GCA_036267995.1 Rhizomicrobium sp. | reverse complement strand
GCCCGATGGCACGAGTCTCTGGGTGATGCCCAGCGAGGACTATACCTATATGAGTGAGGCCGACGTGGCGGCCATCGTCTCCTATGTCCGCTCGCGTGGGGCCGTGGGCGCCGAGACGCCGCCACCGCGCTTCGGGGCGCGCGACCGGCTCGCCATCCTCAAGGGCGAGCTCGAGCCCACGGCGATGCGGGTGCAGGAAGGCGGCGCCTCGCTCGACCTGGGGCCGCGCTACGATGGCGGGCGCTACATCGCGCGCACCATGTGTGCGGGCTGCCACGGCCTGGACCTCTCCGGCACGCCGGATGCGCGCGTGCCCAACCTCAACGCCGTGAACCGCTATGCCTTGCGCGATTTCTTCGCCCTGCTGCGCCAGGGCCATGCGCCGGACGACCGCCCCACGCCGGTGATGAAGGCGCTGGCGCGGCCGCGGTTTTCCGAATTCAAGGACTATGAAGTGATGGCGCTCTACGACTATCTCGCCGCCCGCGCCGCCGCGCTGCCGCCGCGCTGACCGGCAATTTCTGCCCACCTGCCTCGGCAATTTCTGCCGCGAAGCGGTAAATTCTGCCCGGCATTTCCGGCGCCGGGGCGAAATCCGCCGGGACAAGATTGCCTCCTCCACTTCAATTCGATGTTTAAGCAAATCTTACGCGCGCGCGGCACGGCGCTTGCCAACGGTTCTGGCGGGGGCATCTCGCATACCCCGAGCAAAACGCTCGCATAACAAACCAGAACGGAGACCTACATGCTTAGCGTCAACACCAACACCGGCGCCTTGGTTGCGCTGCAGTACCTCAACCAGACCAATTCGCAACTGACGACCGTTCAGAACGCCATCAACAGCGGCCTGAAAGTCGCCTCCGCCAAGGACGACGGCGCCACCTTCGCCATCGCGCAGAACATGCGCGGCGACGTCGCGGGCTATTCCGCCGTCACGGACAGCTTGAACCGCGGCACTTCGTCCGTGGACGTGGCGCTGTCGGCCGGCCAGTCGATCTCCGACCTCCTGATCGAGATGAAGTCCAAGGCGCTTGCCGCGTCCGACGCTTCGCTCGACACGGCCAGCCGCCAGGCGATGAACGAGGACTTCACGGCGCTGCGCGACCAGATCGCGTCCGTCGTGTCGAACGCCTCGTTCAACGGCGTCAACCTCGTCGACGGCTCGACCACGCAGATCACCGCGCTGGCCAGTGCCGACGGCACCAAGAAGATCACCGTCGCGGGCCAGAACATGAGCCTTGGCGGCACGATCGTCTCGGTCGCGTCGACCGGCACGATCTCCACGCAGGCCAAGGCCTCGACCATGATCTCCACGGTCGAAGCCTCGTTGAATGCGGTCGACAGCGCCCTGGCGCAGCTCTCCTCGGGCGCCAAGAAGTTCTCGATCCAGTCGACCTTCGTGACCAATCTGTCCAACACGCTGACCAGCGGCATCGGCAATCTCGTCGACGCCGACATGGCCACCGAAAGCGCCATGCTGACCGCTTTGCAGACCAAGCAGCAGCTCGGCGTCCAGGCGTTGTCGATCGCCAACCAGGCGCCGTCGATCGCGCTGTCGCTCTTCCGGTAAGCGCATCGGGCGGCGGAGGCCCAAAACCCTCCGCCGCCGCTTTCCGGGCGAGAGCGGCAAAGACCGTTTCGCCCCCGAGGCGTATCCGGGTTCATTCGGGTGGGAATTATGGGCAAGGCCCGCCGCAAAACGCGGCGGGCCTTGTTCTTTGCTCTTCCTCAAAGGGAGGGCGAACTAAAACCCCAGCACGTCCACCAGGGTTTCCACCACGCGCGCGGTGTCGGCCGGCGTCATGGTGGCGAAGAGGGGCAGGCTCAGACAGCGGGCGTAGTAGCGCTCGGCGCCGGGGAGCGTTGGGGTGTCGTAACGCTCTGCGTAATAGGGCTGGCGGTGCACCGGCGCGTAATGGACCTGGGTGCCGATGCCGCGTTCGCAAAGCGCGCGCATGAGCTTGGCGCGGCTAAGGCCGGCGCGCTCGAAATCGATGCGCGCGACATAGAGGTGCCAGGCCGGCAGCGCCGCGCGCGTGCGGGCGAGAGGGCGGATGAGCGGGGCGTAGGGCGCCAGCAGCGTGTCGTACTGGGCGGCCAGGGCGCGGCGGCGGGCGATGAAGCGGCCGAGCTTGTTCAATTGCGAGCAGCCCAGCGCGCACTGGATGTCGTTGGCGCGCCAGTTGAACTCGGGCCGGTGCAGTTCGTAATACCAGGGGTTGGCTTCGCCGTCGGCATCGAAGGCATCGTCGTTCCGGAACAGCGCCGGATCGCGCACCATGCCGTGATTGCGGGCGGAGACGAGGCGCCTGGCGAGGACGGGATCGTTCGCCGTCACCGCGCCGCCCTCGCCCATGGCGATGGATTTCACCGGGTGGAACGAGAAGACGCTGAGGTCGCAGAACGTATTCGCGCCGATCTGGCTGACGCTGCCGTCCTTGGCCACGTAGCCGGTGCCGATGGCGTGGCAGGCATCGTCGACGATGCGCAGGCCATTGAGCCGCGCCACGTCGCGGATATCCTCCAGCGCGCCGCACTGGCCGTTGAGATGGACATTGAACACGGCATCGGCGCGGCCGGCGCGCACGATGGCGGCCTCCAGATCCTCGGGCCGCATCAAGCCGGTTTCCGGATCGACATCGGCGAAGACGATCTCGGCGCCGTTCATATGTGGGGCCGACGCGGTGGCGAGGAAGGTGATCGCCGGCACGATCACTTTCGTGCCGGGGCCGAGGTCGAGGGCGCGCGCCGCCATGTGCAGCGCCGCGGTGCCGTTGGCGCAGACGGCCGCATGTTTGGCGCCGACCGTCTTGCACAGGGCCTGCTCGAAGCGGGCGACGTAAGGGCCGGTGGTGAGGAGTTCGCCGCGCATCGCTTCGGCCACGGCGGCGATGTCGTCCTCCTCGATGACCTGGCGGCCATAGGGCAGGAAGGTCTGGGATTCGCGGGGCTTCAGCGCCGGCACGCTCATGGGCAGGCGCCTAGGTGAACGCGTGCGTCAGCAGCATCTGGAGCCCGCGGGCGTCGAGCTGCTCGGGGTTGGCGTCGCTGGAATAGGCGAAGCCTTCCGCGACCGGCCTGGCGCCGCGGTTGAGATAGGCCTCGCGCGCGGCGGCGGCGAAACTCGCCAGGATGACGAAGCGGTCCTCGATCTCCACGGTCCAGCGCGAATCGTCGGCGGGGATCATGGTCTCGTGCAGCTTCTCGCCCGGGCGGATGCCGACGGTCTTCTGGCCGAGCTTGGGGCCGATGAGCGTGGCCAAATCGCTGATGGTGGTGGAGGGGATCTTGGGCACGAAGATCTCGCCGCCGCGCGCCAGCTCCATGGAGGAGAGCACGAAGTTCACGCCCTGCGTCAGCGTGATCCAGAAGCGCGTCATGCGCGGATCGGTAATGGGAAGCGCGTCTGCGCCTTCGCTGGCCAGTTTCTGAAAGAACGGCACCACGCTGCCGCGCGAGCCGAATACATTGCCGTAGCGCACCACGGCAAAGCGCGGCCCGTCGGCGCCGGCCAGGTTATTGGCGGCCACGAAAATCTTGTCGGAGGCGAGCTTGGAGGCACCATAGAGATTGACGGGGTTCGCCGCCTTGTCGGTGGAGAGCGCGATCACCTTGCGCACGTTGCGGCGCAGCGCCGCCGAAACCACGTTCTCCGCACCGAACACGTTGGTGCGGATGCATTCGAAGGGATTGTATTCGGCGGTCGGAACCTGCTTCAGGGCGGCGGCATGGATCACATAGTCCACGTCGCGCATCGCCATTTCCAGCCGATCGCAATCGCGCACGTCGCCGATGAAGTAGCGCATGAAGGGATAGCGCTCCATCGGGAACATCTGCTGCATCTCGAACTGCTTGAGTTCGTCGCGGCTGAAGATCACCAGGCGGCGCGGCTTGTATTGATCGATCACGGTCTTGACGAAGTGCTTGCCGAACGAGCCGGTGCCACCGGTGATCAGCACGCCCTTGTCGTTCAGGTCGAGCCAGGGCTGCGTGAATGCACGCGGCTCTGGGATGATTTCCGGAATCGATTGCCGAACCAGCTTGGCCGCGGTTTGCGCCATGGCTTTAGTGCCCCTCAAAGACCGGTGAATATTGGCGCAAAAGCGGTTAACAGGGCCTAAGCAGCGGCTATGGAGAACCTGAATTTCCGCGGGCCTTTGCGGTAAACAAAAGGTTTACGCGTCTCGTCCAGCTCCAGCGCGGAAAGGATCAGTTGGCAGAACAGGCTGCCGACGGTGCGGCGGTGGCTGAGCAGGCCCAGAAGCGGTGCTGTGCCGCGATCGACGCTTACGCGAAAGCGCGTTCTGCCGTCGCCGATCTCGGCCCAGCCTTCCGTCATGCCGATGCCGTGCGAAGCGGAAACCAGAAACGAAACCGGCGCGCCATGATCGACCGTCGCGTCCGCCAGCGAAAAACTTTCCGGCGTCTTGCCGCCATTGTGCGTTGTCAGCGTCAGCTTCTGCCAGTCGAAGGCATCAGGCAGCAGCGTGATATGGCCCAGCCTGAGCGATCCGCGGCCCCAGTCGTCCCAATGAAAGGCGAGTTCGAAATCCACGCGCGCTTGGCTGGCGCAGAAACGCAAGGTCTTTTCGATGGGACCGCGTGGGGTGGCGATTGTGGTTGCAACAATGCGGTCGCCATTGGCCGCTTCGTAGACCACCGCGTCACACCATTCCAGATCGGTTGTCTTATGCTCGCCCGGCGCTTCAAACACGCAGTCGCCGGTGTACCAGTCGGCCTGCAAGGCAATGTCGTCGAAATGGCCGTGCGGCAGGCCGCCGATAATGGCGTTGGCCTGCGGCGCGAAACGCAGCGATTCCATCGCCAGCCCGCGCCGGCGGTCCAGCCGCGCCGACACGTTTGCCGTTTCGATTTCGACGCGGCGGCTTTCGACAGGTTGTCCGCCGCGCGGCGCCGCCATCGGCGCTTCGGGTTTCGCCCATTTTTGTTCGGCAGCATCAAGCCGCGCCACAAAAGCGCTCCAGCGCCGGTCGGTGATGTGGGTGCGAAAGTCGCTGGCCCACAGATAGCAAAGCTCTTTCCAGCCCGCGTCGTCGGCCATGCGCTCGTTCATGCCGCGATAGATACGCTCGCAGGCGGCGTTGATGGCGATGTCGTCACGCCCTGTCACCGCCCAGCGTGAAAGATTGTATTTGCGCTGCTTCTTCACCGGCACAGGGCAGGCGGCGGATTCTAGCGAAAGCTTCTGGTTGGCGAATTGATGACTGGAATTCCATAGCGCTTCGGAAGGCGCCACCAGATGAAAGCCTTTTTCTTTGGTCACGCTCGCGAAGGCGCGCTCCAGCCGTTCCCATTCGCCGCCGGATACTTTCTCTTCGGTGCGATAGCGGCCGGGGCGGTAATCGAAAATCTCCGCGTCGCTGGCATAAAGACAAAGCGTGCGATCGCTCTGCCCACGCTGGCCGCGCAGATAGTCGATGTAATCCTCAATCCCGATATCGTCATGCGCGAAGCGTTGCAGCTTCTGGAACGCAACCGTGTTGGTCCATAGCAAGCCGATGGCGCGGCCGTCCGCACCCAGCGCGGTTTGCGGAAGGTAGCGCGTTTCGGCCGGCCATTCAGGATGGTGCGCGGCGCAATTGTCCCAATCCATCAGGATCGCGCGATAGCCGGCTTCCAGATAAAGGCTCACCAGCCCGGCGGAATAGGCCTGCTCGTTGACCAGTGCCAGCGTGGTTTTGATTCCAAGGAGCGCGTTATAAACATCGTTGCCCAAACGCAGGTTCGCCTGCGTCACGCGCCAGGGCACCAACGGCCCGATCATCTGGCTGTAGCCGGAACCGATCCATTCGACCTTGCGATCCGCGATCAGCGTTCTGGCTTTTGCGATCCACGCGGGATCGATGCGCGCGATCTCTTCCAGCGTGTAGCCCGTCGCTTCGATGCCGATGGGCCCGTGCTTTTCCGCCAGCGCCAGCAGCGGCCAATAGCAGCGCTGAACAACATCGGCGCGCTGTTCTTCCTCGATGGAAGAGAACGCCAGATTGAGATGAAACAGCGCGAACAGGTGCAGCGTGCCCGCGTGCGCGTCTAACCGGCGCTGGAAAGCCGGCGCGTTCATGCGACTTCGATGCGCAGTTGCGCGATGGCTTCGTTGGCCGCCGCCAGCGCGGCTTCGCGCGAACTGCCGGTCGCCAGAACCATGGCCGCCGATGGCCGCTTGTCGCCGGCCGGGGGAATGACGTCGCCGGGTTTGGCAGTCACGACAACCTCGGCTACGCCAGGAATGTTGCGCGCCGCGTCCGCGCCTTCGACCGAGACAACGCAGCCCGGCTCCGGAAACGCATAGCGCTGAATCACCGGCAGCTGCTGGCGCGGCTCCAAGTCTTCCGGGTTCACGGTTTCACCGAGCGCGATCCTGATCGCGGCCCCGATGAAATCGACGCCGGTGTTCAACGGAATCTCGCGCGTGCAGAAAAAGCCGCCGGAAAGGCGCGCCGCAAGCTCGATCACATAGGGCTCGCCGTCATGCACCACGATGTCGCCTTTGACGGTGCCATTGGTAATGCCCAGCGCCGCTGCCGCGCGCGCAACCGCATCCTTCACTTTGGCCTGGATGTCCGCCGGCAAATGGCTCGGCAGATCGCCGCCATTCTCGATGAAGAACGGCGCATAGCGTTCCAGATGTTCGTAATTGCGGTCGGAGAATCCCGGCGTGAAGCAGCGGCCATTCACGACAATGGATTCGGTGGAAACCTGCGGGCCGTCCAGATATTGCTCCACCATCACACGTTCGGTGGGCGAATGTTGGCGCGCCAGCCAGAACGCCTTGTCCAGATCTTCGACGCGCGAGATGCGTTGAACGCCACGCGAGCCGCGGCTGTCCACCGGCTTGATGACGAGATCGCGTCCGCGCTCGATGGCGATGCGCTGCAGCGCTTGCGGCGTTTCCGCTGCGGCAAACCACGGCACCGGCACGCCGGCTTTCTGAAAGCACTGTTTCATCGCCAGCTTGTCGCAAGCTGTTTCAGCCGCCGAAACCGGAATGCCCGGAAGGCCCAGGCGCTGCGCCACGCGCGCGGCTGTCACCGGCGCATCCGCGGCCACGCAGATCACGCCGTTGATCTTGCGGATCTTGCGATTGTAGCGTTCGGCGGCGGCCGTGGTTTCGTCCGCGCCATAGACATCGGCGATGATGCAGGAATCGGCAAGCTCAAAGCCCGGCGCCTGCGGATCGCGGTCGGACACAACCACGAACAGGCCCATCTCCTTGGCGCGCTTGACGGCGTCAACCGCCTCGATGCCACCCGAAACAATGAGAAGCGTTTTCGCCATCAGAAATAAAGCCCGCCGTTGACGTTGAGCGTTTGTGCCGTGATGTAGGCCGCGGCATCGCTTGCTAGGAACACAACCGCGTCGGCCACATTTTCCGGCGTGCCCAGCCGCTTCAGCACAATGCTTTCCGCCGCCTTCTGCACGCTGGCCGCAGCCAAGCCTGCGTTCGCCATCTCGGACGCGATCAATCCCGCCGCCACCGTGTTGGAACGCACGCCATGTTGCGCGCCGAAGCGGGCAACAACCTGCGCCAGCGAAATCAAACCCGCCTTCGAGGCGGCATAGTGCGCTGTGCGCGGGCCGCCGTATTGGCCGCTCACCGAACCGATATGCACGATGCTGCCGTTGCCGCTTTCCGCCAGCAGCGGCAGAAACACCTGCGCGCAAACAAACGGACCTTTCAGGTTGGTTTGCAGAACCGCATCCCAGTCCGCGTCCGTCACCTTGTCAAAGTCCGTCGGCTTGTTGATGCCGGCATTGTTCACAAGAATGGAGATCGCACCCAGCTTGCCCTTGGCATCCGTGGCGGCGGCTTCCACGCTGGCGCGGTCCGTCACATCCATCTGAATGGCTGTGCCGCGCACGCCTGCGGTTTCAATCTCGCGCAAAACATTTTCCGCGTCTTCGCGGCGTTCGCGATAGGTGATAGCGACGTTCGCGCCCGCTTGCGCCAGCCCAATCGCAATGGCGCGGCCCAATCCACGGCTCCCGCCTGTCACCACGGCATTGCGGCCGGCCAGCGAAAAGCGCGAAGTCATTTGCGCTTCTTCCGGGCGATGGCGCGCTTGGCGGCTTTGGCAATGAAGGGCGCGGAGATTTCAAAATGATCGGCAAGCTCGTCCGGTTCGCCGGATGCGCCGAACACATCCTTCACGCCTACGAATTCGATCGGGCAGGGCGTGGTGCGGGCTGCTGCTTCCGCCACCGCGCCGCCCAGGCCGCCCAGAATGTTATGGTCTTCCGCCGTCACAATGGTGCCGGTTTCCTTGGCACAGCGCGATACCAGCTTTTCGTCGATGGGCTTGATCGTGGCCATGTTCACCACGCGCGCGCTGATGTTTTCCTTGGCCAGCATGTCTGCCGCTTCCAGCGCGCGGCCCACTTCCACGCCGCAGGCGATGATGGTGACGTCGCGGCCCTCGCGCACGATGCAGCCCTTGCCGATTTCAAAGCGATGACTGGCATCGAAGATTCGCTTGGCGGGACTGCGGCCGGTGCGCATGTAAACCGGGCCGTCAAATTCCAGAATCGCGCGTGTCGCCTGCGCCATTTCAATCGGGTCGGCCGGTGAAATCACCGTCATGCCCGGAATGGCGCGGAACGCCGCCATGTCTTCCAGCGACTGTGCCGAACCGCCATCCGGCCCCACGTCAATGCCGGGGTGGCTGGCAACGATCTTCACATTGCGCCGGCAATAGGCCAGCGAAAGCCGCGCCTGCTCGATGGCGCGGTAGCAGAACACCGCGAAGGTGGTGACAACCGGCAGCAATCCTGTGGCGGCAAGTCCACCCGCCGCCGCCATCATATTCTGTTCGGCAATGCCGAATTGCAGAAAGCGCTCGTTGTGGCTTTTGCGGAAGTGATGCACGCCGGTGCCACCGGCAATGTCGGCATCCAGCACAACCAGTTTGGGAAATTCATCGGCCAGAGACGACAACGCCTTGCCGAAAGCCTCGCGCAGGGAATCACCGCTGGTGCCGATCAGGGCGGGGGCTTCAGCCGGCATCGAGCAGCTCCGATATTTCATGCGCCGTGGCGCCAAGCGCGCGCAACGCGTCTTCCGTCTGCTCACGCGTCAGCTTCACGCTGCCGTGCCATTGCGGAATGTTTTCCATGTAAGGCACGCCTTTGCCCTTGGTCGTGTGCGCGATCAGCACCGTGGGGCGGCCGGGCGTGGAAGCCGCGCGGCGCAGGCCGGAAAGAATGGCGGTGATGTCATGCCCGTCGATCTCGGCCACCGCCCAGTCGAAAGCGCGCCATTTCGCGCCCAGCGGTTCCAGCCGCATGATCGCGTCGTTGCGGTCGTCGCTTTGCAATTTGTTGTAGTCGATGACGATGCAAAGGTTGTCCAGCTTGTGGTGCGCCGCGCACATGGCGGCTTCCCAAACTTCACCTTCCTGCAATTCGCCGTCGCCCAGCAGCGCGTAAACCCGTGCCGGACTCTTCTGCAGCTTCAATCCCATCGCCATGCCCAGCGCCACGGAGAATCCCTGGCCCAGCGAGCCGGTGCTGGATTCCACCCACGGCAGATCGCCGATATGCGGATGGCCCTGAAACGGGCTGTTCAACTTGCGCAAAGAGAGCGCGGCTTTGGCGTCGCAGAAGCCATAGTGCGCGCCGATGGCGTAAAGTGCCGGCGCCGCATGGCCCTTGGAAAGAACGAACCGGTCGCGGTCCTTGTCGTTCAAGCCGTCCGGCCAGAAGTTCAGTTCCGCGCCGAACAGGCAGGCCAGAATATCGCTGCACGAAAGCGCGCCGCCGGGATGGCCGGAGCCTGCATGATAAATCGATGCCACCACATGCCTGCGCGTAAACCGTGCCGCCTGCGCGATGGATTCGATCAGGCTGGGCGTGGAAATCGAGACGTGCGCGTCGCTGCGCTCGGGCTTTGCTATTTTATTGGCGAAACTCATTTGTCCACCGTTCAAGCCGCGCGCTGCATGCGCGCGCGGGACAGAAGATCGCCGTATGACAAAATTTCCGCGTGCGGCGCCAGCTTGCGCGCCTGCGCGCTAATCTCGCCGGCAAAACCGCGTGACATCACCACGATCACGCCGGGCTTGGCCTCGGCAATCGCGTCGGGTGTCGCAAGCGGGCGTCCGAAACGTTCACCCACCAGCTTTTGCAAATGCGTGTCCACGAGAAGTACGGGCAATGCCGGATCGAAACCGCCGTTCACCACGAGGCTGTCGAAAATGCGCCCCGCGCCCCACAGCACAACGCGCCTTGGCGCCATCGCGGCAATCTCGGCTGCGACAGAAGAGAGTGCCGCAAAATTGATGGCGCGATTGGCGCCATAAGCGGCGATCAGGGCTTGCGCCGCATCGACTTCGCCGCCATCGAAAGCGACAAACTTTGAAGAATTGGCGGCCTTGCGCGCCACAATCAGCAGGTTCTCCCGATCGCTTGGATCGGGACGCTGAACGATCTCGAAGCCTTCCGCTTCCACCATCGCGCACAAAGTCTGCGCGGAGAAATGATAAAGATGCTTGTCGATGAACCATTCCTCGATCATGTCGTCGCTGGCCAGCAGCGCCACGTTCGGCACGTCGATCATCAGAAGGCCGCCGTCCTTCAGCACGCGCCAGTGATCGGCGATCACGGCGGACGGATCGGCCACATGTTCCAGCGTATGGCTGGAATGCACGATATCGAAACGCCCGCTTTCCAGCGCCGCATCTTCAATCCGCGTTTCAATCAATTGCGCGCGCGCAAGGCCGCACACGCTTTGCGCCACTCGCTCATCGGGCTCCACGGCCACGATGCTGGCGTTGCGCGCGGCATCGGCGAATGCGTGCGCGAAGCTGCCGCGATTGGAGCCCACGTCCAGAAGGGAAATCTCTTTGGTAAAATCCGCGTGGCGCGCAAGTGCCGCCATCGCGGCCTTGGTGCGAAAGCCTTTGCCGTAACGCACATTGCCCCAGCCGGCGCCGCTTGAAACCGCGGCCGGCGCGCGCGCCGCGCGATCGATGCGCGGCAGGCTTTGCAAAAGCCCGCAGTGACGGCAGAGATGGATTTTCAATCCGCGTGTCGAGCTATCGGGCGTGTAAACCGCCTCAAGCGTTTCGTGGCGGCAGAGTCCGCAAAGGTTGCTCATGCATGGCGTCCGGAAAGGCCCCGGTAACCATCTTCACCAGATCAGACTTAACAAACGTATAAGCTAGTAATTCACGGCATAGGCTTCGCGTGCGTGATAACCGAGTTCGCCCATCATGGCGCCGGCGATGGCGTCGAACTGTGCGCGCTGTTCGCCGGTCAGCGGCGTGTCGCGCGGGCGGTTCACATTGTGGGGCCGCGCGAACATCGCGTACTGCTCGTCGCGATAGGAAAGATTAAGAAAGTCTGAAAGCCCCTTCAACGCGCTCGGCCTCTCGCGCAATTCTTCCAGCCGCACGAAATGGTGCCGCCAACCGGGAAGCGCGCCAAGGGCATGCGTGATGGTGCGGTTGATCTCCATCCAGTGCCAGGCGATGCGCTCAAACTGATTGTAGGTGCGGAAGTCCGCCGCGCGCGGATCGCCTTTGCGCGGCACCGGCCACCAGTATTTCTTCTCCGGCGGCGGGGCCGGATTGCGCGCCCGATTGTCCACAAAAGCCTGCAAAACCGCGGTGGAATGGTCGTCGTAACACTCGTCCGCCAGCTTGTGGAAATAGGAGCCGGCCACCTTTCGCCCGTCGCGCACCAGATGCACAAATTTGGCTTCCGGCAGCAGCGCCGCCAGTTCCGGGATCAGCCAGGAAAGCTTGTTGGAGGAATCCCCCCAGTTCGCGGCGGGGCTGTAATAGATGGCGGCGGAATAAACCTCCGAAAGAGCGCGAATGGTCTGGCTGGCGTCGCAAAGGTCCAGATAGCGCCGCACCGCCAAGGGCTGAACGATCTGCACCATATATTCGTGGTGCATTTCAGTGTCGCCGCTGGCCGAAAGCGCCTTGTGCAGCATCGCGGTGCCGGAACGGCCGCTGGAAACGATGAAGAAAGGTTGCGTGGTTCTGGTCAAGGCTTGACCGCGATCACCACGGCCTCGCGGCCGATACCAGCGCTTGCCAGCGCGGAATAGAACGCGCGGCGCGCATGTTTAAGCCCTGCCGCTTCCAGCGCCATATCGAAAGCTTTGCGCTTGTTGTGGCAGGCACGGCCCAGTGTGCCATCGCCGATATAGTTGTCGCCCATCATCACAAAGGCTTCCATGGGAAAGCTTGTGGTGCGTTCGGCAACGCGCAGGCCGAGCCGCTCCAGAAGTGCTGAAAGGCCTGTAAAATCGAAGTAATTGAGATGATGCGGCGGCGCCACCCACCATTCGCTGGTGCCTTGCGCGGCGCGCGCGGCAAGCTGAAACGGCGAAAAATCATTGGGCACGTTCACGCACAATACGCCGCCGGACACCAGCAGATCGCGCGCCAGCGTAAGCAGCGCGACAGGATCGGGGATGTGTTCCAGCACATTATTCAGGTTCACCGAATCGATGCGGCCCAGTGTTGGCGCGCTTTGCGCGTTGAAGAAACCTTCCACAACCTCAAGGCCCAGAGAGCGTGCGTGTGCAGCCGCCTGTTGCGATGGTTCAATGCCTTTTGCGTTCCAGCCGCGCGCTTTTGCGGTTTTCAGGAAAAAGCCCGGCCCGCAGCCAATGTCGAGCAAGGCGCGGCCCGGCGTCAGCCGTTCGAAAATCTCCAGCCGGTCGTTCTGCGCCAGTTCCGCCCAATCCTGGTCTTCCGCCGCATGGGCCAGAAAGGTGGGCTTCTCGTCGCGGTAATAGGCTTCGCGATATTCGCGTTCCAGATCGGCTGCTGAGGGAAGCGGCACCGCATGGCGAAAGCCGCAGGCCTCGCAGGCGATCACGTCGTAGCCATTTGCGCTGGCGACATGCGGGCCGGAATGGCCCTGCCAGGTGATCGCTTTTTCTGTGGTAGCCGCGCCCATTTCCTAAAACCCGATGGATGCCGTTAACGCTCTCTTAGCCATGCGCCCTTTAGAAACGGTTAAAGCCCCGCGAATCGGAAAGCGCCATGGCGGCACCTCTATTTATCGCAGAAGCATCCAGCAATCACGCCCGCGATCTTTCGCGGGCGCTGGCGTTCGTGGATGCCGCCGCGAACAGCGGTTGTGACGCGGTCAAGTTTCAACTCTTCAAGATCGACCGCATGTTCGCGCCGCAGATTCTGGCGCAAAGCGCCAAGCATCGGGCGCGCGGCGAATGGGAACTTCCGGTGGAACATCTGGCGCCGCTGGCGGCGCACTGCGCCAAGCGCGGCATCCAGTTTTCCTGCACGCCCTTCTATCTGGAAGCGGTCGCGGAACTCGCGCCTTACGTCGATTTCTACAAAGTCGCTTCGTATGAATTGTTGGTGACGCCGCTGCTGGAGGCCTGTGCGGCAAGCGGCAAGCCGGTGGTGCTGTCCACCGGCATGGCCACGCTGGATGAAATCACGGCTGCCGTCGCCACCCTGCGCAATGCCGGTGCCGCAGACATCACGCTGCTGCATTGCGTCTCGGCCTATCCCACACCGGCCGCCGAAGCCAATCTTTCCGCCATCGCCAGTATCCGCGATGCTACCGGCTGCAAGACCGGCTGGTCCGATCACACGCGCAGGCCCGCCGTCATCGAACGCGCGGTGCATCGCTGGAATGCGGCGGCGGTGGAATTTCATCTCGATCTGGATGGCAAGGGTGCGGAATACGCATCGGGCCATTGCTGGTTGCCGGACGAAATCGCGCCGGTCATCGCGCGCATCCGCGAAAGTTTCATCGCCGATGGCAGCGGCTTCAAAGGCCCACAGGCCTCCGAACTCGCCGACCGCGAATGGCGCGCCGATCCGGCCGATGGCATGCGCCCGCTGCGCCACATTCGCCAAAGCTGGAAACCGGAAGCCGCATGAGCCTCGCACCCGAACCCGGCGATCACTTGCGCATTGTCGCGGTGATTCAGGCGCGCATGGGCTCAACGCGTTTGCCCGGCAAGGTGCTGAAACAGATCGTCGGCAAGCCTGTGCTCTGGCATGTCGTGCATCGGCTGAAAAAGTCTTCGCTCATCGAACAGATCGCCATCGCCACCTCCGTCAATCCGCTGGATGACGCCATTGTCGAATTCGGCCGCGAACACGGCATCCCCGTGGTGCGCGGCCCGGAAGACGATGTGCTGGCGCGTTTTGCCTGCGCCGCCGAAGCCCTGGATGCCGACATCATCGTGCGCGTGTCTTCCGATGCGCCGTTCATCGATGCGGGTTTTGTCGATCATCTGCTGGTTTCGCTGATCGAGCAGAACGGCGATTATGTGTTGCTGGAGGAAGGCGCCATTACCGCGCACGAAGGCGTGGACCCGTTCACGCGCCGCGCGCTCGACAAGCTGATGATGGACGCGCGCGACGATCCCGCCGCGCGCGAACACGTCACCGGCTATTTCAAGCTGCATCCCGATTTCGTGCGCATCGCGCGCGCGCCATCCTATGCGCCGCTCGCCCGCAGCGCCGGACGGCTCACCATCGACACGCCCGACGATCTGGCTTTCATCGAAGCCATTCACGAACGCCTCGCCGCGAAAGCGGGGGAAGCATCGCTGTCGGATCTTCTGTTGCTGCTGGACCGCGAACCGGGTCTGCGCGCGCTTAATGCGCATGTGAAGCAGAAAACACTTTCGCCATCGCGCGCCGGCGGCCTTGCGCTCATACGTTGCGACGGCGGCGGCAAGTTCGGCTATGGCCACGTCAAGCGCATGGTCGCGCTGGCCAGCGCCTTGCGCGATCGCGAAGGCATCGGCGCGCAGTTCGTTGTGAACGGCACGCAAGATGCGCTTGCTCCCATCCGGCGCGCCGGTTTTGAAGCGAACCTCACAGACGGCAATGCGGCATCTCTGAACGCCATCGTAAAAGCGCAATCGCCGGATATTCTTCTGCTCGATATGCGCGAAGGTCTGGATCGTAGCGATATCGCGGCGCTGTCACACAAGGTTTCGCTCACCGCCTCGGTGGATGATGCATCCGATCGCAGGCTGGCCTGCGATATCGCCTATTACCCGCCGGTGCCGCAGGCATTCGAATTGAGTTGGCAAGGTTCGCCCTGCGCGCCGCGCATCGGCTGGAAATGGTCGCTGTTGGGTCTGCGCCGTCTGCCGCATGCCGCGCGCAACAGCGCCGCGCGTCCCACGGTTCTGGTGGCGATGGGCGGCAGCGATCCATTCGGTCTCACGCTGCGTTCGGCACAGGCGCTGGCGGCAATCGACCCATCTTTCCGCGTGCGGTTTGTCATCGGACCCGGCATGGCGAACCGCGAGCATGTTGCCAAAACGATCGCCAACCTGGCGCCGAATTTCGAAACCGTGGAAGGTGCTGACGACCTCGCCACCGAATATGCCGCGGCCGATGTGGCGCTGGTCGCGTTCGGCGTCACGGCATTCGAACTTGGCGCGCTGGGAGTCCCCGCACTCTACCTTTGCCTGACGCCGGACCACGCTGTGTCCGCGTCCGCATTCGAGGACGCCGGTATCGGCCAGTCGCTGGGCCTGATTGCGGATTTCGACAGCACGCGCGTTGCCAAAGCCGTTCGCGAATTGCTGTCTGACAAAGCGCGCAGAGAAGACATGCGCCGTGCCGGTCTTGCCACGCTCGATGCGGATGGCGCCGCACGCATCGCCGCCGATCTGGCATCGGCGCTGGCGGTTCGCCTGGCGCCGCTTAAAGCGGTGCTTTGATCGGCGCAGCTCTGATCAACAGAAGGGCGCGCTCGAACGCCGTTGCCCAGTCGCCGCCAGTATCGGGCTTTGCATGTTTGCAGGCCGGCGCGAAGGGTTCGAAGTCCTCGCCAAAACCCGTCCAGCTTGAATCGTAAAGAACTTTGATCGCCGGCGTGCCGCACGCTGCCGCCAGCCACGACACGGCGGTCGGCGCGCTCACCACCGCATCCAGCACCGACAGCATCGCCACTGTGCGGTCCAGCTCGTTCTTCTGATCCAGTTGCGGCGGCACAAAGATGCTGCGCCCGCTTGCGGCTTGCAGCGCCGCGATCTCTTCGGGCCTCGCATCGTATTGCGCGCAGACGATGGCGCCCGGCAGCTCGCGGATGAACGCGGCCCAGGCCTCCAGCGGCGCATATTGCAGGCTGCGCGAACCGCCCGTCATGCCGCTGCGCCAGCAAATTCCGGTGCGCGCGTTTGCGTTTGGCAAAATGGTTCGCCAGCGCGCGGCTTCTTCCGCATTGGGAATAAGAAAAGAATTCGGATCGGGAAATTCGCCAAGCGCGCGGCGCAGGATTTTCGGCAGGCTGCCCAGTTCGATAAACGCATTGGCGCCGCCGGCCGCCTTCAGCCAATCGTAACGTGCCCGCAAGGTGCCGCCCTGCATTTCAATCTTGCTGGCATGCACCGCCGCGTCGGGAAAAGATCGCGCGAACAATGCAACCAGCCGCGGCTCACATTCCACAACGATCGCGCCACCGTCCGCTTTCGCGCGCGCCACCAGATCGGGGATAACACTGGCGAACATGATCTGGTCGCCGATGCCCTGTTCGGCGCTCACCAGCAGGTGCTTGTGCTTCAGGCTCGCGCCGTCCCAGCGCGGCAGGCCGTGATCGGGTGCTGGATGCTTTGCGGCAATCTTCAGCCGCGCTTCGTAATCGCGCCAGCCTTCGCGCAAATCGCCCTTCAGGAAATGCAGCACCGAACGGTTGAAGCGCGCCCGCGCGTTTTTCGGATCGCGCGACAGCGCGCGCGCATAAAGCGTGAAAGCGTCTTCGTATGCACCCGCGTTCACGCTGAGGTCGGCCAGGTTGCAAAGCGCCGCCACATAATCGGGCCGCCGCGCCAGCGCCTCGCGGTAATGCGCTGCGGCGCGGGCATCGTCGCCCATCTCGCGATAGACCGATCCCAGCGTCAGCCAAAGTTCCGGCGCGCCGGGATCGCGCGCCAATGCCGGTTTCAGCAGCGCCTCTGCCGCGTCGTATGCGCCCCGCGTCCGCAGCAGGTTGGCCAGGTTGACCAGCGCTTCCAGCCGTTCCGGCTCCAGCGCCAGCACCTTATGGAAAAACTGTTCGGCGGGGGCGGCCATGCCCAGCGCGCGGGCCGTATTGCCTAAGGCAAACAATACCTTGGCATCGTCCGGCTTATTTGCCAGTGCGCTTTCGAAGCGGGCGATGGCCTCGGCATGGCGGCCCTGGCGCGAAAGCGTCAGGCCTTCCTCATACGGATCGGCAAGCCGGGCGGGATGCGCGCTCATGGCAAGTTTGTCGCCTGCCCGCCGTTAACGTCTCGTTAAGCACACCGCATCGGAATTTAGGCCATGTTAAGCCGCGATGCCCGAAAATCACGGCCTTAGAAGGCGGGCTATGGCTTCATCCATCATCAGCTTCGACACCACGTCGCTGCTCAATTATTACAACGCCAAAATCAACGTCGCCAACACCGCGTCGCAGCGCAACGCCGCGTCCGCCGCCACGTCCAGCAGCGCATCGTCCACCGCGGCCACGCCGCCGTGGCAAACCGCCACGACGCAAACCCAGCAGGCGCACGACGCGCAGGTTCTGTCACTCACAAGCTTTTTCAGCTCTGATCCAACCCAGCTTTCGGTGTCGGGCTCGGATGCGAAATCGCAGCAGGATAATCAGAACCTGTTCAACCTTTATCAGGCGGTGAACCAGCTCTCCTATCTCTCCTCGATGAGCCAGCGCGACAGCATGACGGCAGGCCAACTCGCCGGTTACAACACGCGCTTCCAGAGCGGCCTCGATGAAGTGCAGAACTTTCTGCAAACCACCACGTTCAACAATCTCACGCTGCAGGCGGCCAATCCCAGTTCGTCCGTCACCGGCACCGCCAGCGTTCCCTTCTCCGCCTTCGATTATACCGGCGCCACCATTGTCAGCGACGCGAAGGTCACCAGTCCGCTGCCGGGTGTCAGCGCGGCCGACAGCTTCACGGTGGCGGTGAAGAAGGGCAACACGACCACGAACGTGCCGATCGATCTTTCCAATGTGCAGGGCGGCCTCACCACCGATCACATCCTGGCGTATGTGAACCAGCAGCTTCAGGCCGGCGGTTTCACCACGCGCTTCACGCGCACCATGACGAGCGGCACCTCCGACGATCCCACCGATGCGTCCTACGGTATTCAGATCGCGCCCGGCTCGGGCGAAACCGTTTCGCTATCGGCCGCCTCGACGCCCGCGCTTTATCTCACCGGCAACAGCGGCACCGCCACCGCAACCGATGACACCGCCGCCGATCAAACAGGGCGCATTATCAAGCTCGACGGTCTTGGTGCGACTTCGGGTTCGGATTTCAGCAAGAACATCGCGGCGGATTCTGGCACCACCACGGCGCAGGACTCCGCCATGGATGCCGACGGCAATCTCTATGTGCTGGGCAACACCACCGGCAGCGTCGGCAGCCAGCTCAACCAGGGCAGCCAGGACGTCTATCTCACGAAATACGATTCCGCCGGCAAGCAGTTGTGGACGCAACTTGTCGGCAGCGCCGGCACGGCAAGCGGCTATTCGCTGGCCACCGATCCGACAGGCGGTGTTGTGATTGCCGGCACTTCCGACGCATCGCTTTCGGCGGACGCGGTTGGCGACGGCAACGACGATGCCTTTGCCGCCAAGTATGACGCCAACGGCAACCAGACCTGGGAAACCCAGATTCCCACCTTCTCAGACAATCAGGGCTATGCCGTCAGCGTCGATGCCAGCGGCAATGTCTATCTGGGCGGCCAGACCAGCGGCACGCTGGGCACCGGCAACACCAGCGCGGGCGGCACGGACGCTTACGTCGCCAAGCTCGATGCCAAGGGCAATATCGCTTACGAACAGCAGATGGGAACGTCGGGCACCGATCAGGTGAGCCAGATGGCCACCACCGCCGACGGCAGCCTTGTCGTCGCCAGCGTCCAGAACGGTCACGCCATTCTTTCCAAATACACCGGCGGCGATGCCACCACCGCACCTGCATGGCAGGTCGATCTCGGCGCGCTCGGCACCGGCGGCAGCCTCGGCGGCCTCACCGTTTCGGGCAACCAGATCTATCTTTCCGGCACGACCTCCAACGCCGCGCTCACGGCGGGCGGCGCTGCAACGGTTGCCAGTGCGAGTTCGGGCAACACCGACGCGTTCGTGTTCAGCCTTGCCGATGGCGGCGCAAGCGCCACGCCGGAAAAAATCAGCTATGTCGGAACCTCGGGCACCGACAAGGGCGGCGCTGTAACAGTTGGTGCCGACGGCACGGTTTATCTCACCGGCACAACGCGTGGCACGTTCGCAGGGCAAACGCGCAACGTCGCCGGCACCGACAATATGTTCGTCAGCGCGCTCAATGCGGACGGCACAGTCTCATGGTCGCGCCAGTTCGGCGGCGCCGACGGCCAATCCACTGGCACCGGAATCGCCATCGATCCCAACGGCTCCAGCGTGCTCGATGCGCTGGGCTTGCCGCACGGCACCATCAATCTCAACCAGTCCACCGATCTTTCCACCGCCACCACATTGCGCGCGGGCGACTCTTTTGAGATCGATGTCGGCGGCACCGCGCCGCGCAAGATCGCGATCACCATCGATCCGGGCGAAACCATGCGTTCGCTCGCCACCAAGATCAGCGCCTCGCTGTCGTTCGCCGGCACGGCGACGGTGGCGTTTGCGAACGGCGGCGAAGCTTTGCAGATCAGCCTCAAGCCCGGCGCAACCGCCACGCTGGTGTCCGGTCCCGCCGATAGCGATGCGCTGGGGCGCCTGGGCATCGCGCCGGGAACGCTGACCAACAGCAAGGGCACAACCGCGTCGTCGACCGCGAACAACGTGTTCGGCCTTGGTCTTACCGGCACATTGGATATTTCCAGCAAGACGTCGGCGGGCGGCACGCACGCCACGCTGCAGAACGTGCTGTCGGCAATCAAGAATGCCTACACGACAGTCAACACGCCGCCGTCCACCGGCAGCAGCGTGCCGGCGGCAACCGGCCCGGTGCCGGCCTACCTGCAAAGCCAGATCACCAGCTACAGCCTGGCGCTCGCCCTGTTCTCGTAAAGCTGAAGCAGCGTTTCAGATCACGCTGTTGAAGATCATCGCCGAAGGCGCGGTGGGGTTCTTCTGCACCGGCGAATAGACGCGCATGGACGTGCGCTTGCGTTCCACTTCCTCGGCCACCGCGCGGATCATGCCTTCGCTGGCATTGCGCATCCGCGTCAGCAGGCGCGCATGCATGGCCAGCGCGTCGCGAAAACGTTTTGTCGAAAGGCCAAGCTGTTTGCGCGGCTCCGGTGGCAACGCCTTGGCGGCGGTGGGATTCATGCCCAAAGCTTCGCGGCTGAACAGCGCGGACAGTTTCTGCATTTCCGGTTCCAGCATGCGCATCTGGCGGGGCATGCCGCGTTTCAAGGATTCGATATCGGCTTCGAGAGCATCGGAGAGCCGGTCGCTCATGGCGATCAACCGTTCCACATTGGCGGCGGCGGGGGTCATTGTGCGTGTTCCTGTGTGTGCAGCAACTGGCGCGTCACCGCGTCGGCGAGGCCGAAGCCGCCTTGGGCTGCAAGCTGTTTGCCGTATTCGTCCATCTCCAGCGAGCGGAACATTTCTTCGCCTTGGCCGCCGCCGAAGGGACCGTCGGTCGAGACGCCTTCGAACATCGAGCCCAGGAATTCCGAAATGAAAACGGATTCGAACTGCTGCGCGGTTTTCTTGATCGCAGATACATCGCCATTGGCAGACACCGTGGGAAGCGGGCGGCTCTGCATGGCGCCCAGCGCGCCCTGCATGTCCATATCCGCGCTCACCCGATCACCTCGATGTCGGCCTGCAACGCACCGGCCGCCTTGATCGCCTGCAGGATCGAAATGATGTCGCGCGGGCCAACGCCCAGCGCGTTCAATCCATTGACCAGGCTTTGCAAGCTCACGCCGTCATGCAGCACGGCCATCTTGTTGTTCTTGCCGTCGTCCACCTGGATGGAGGTGCGCGGCACAACCACCGTCTCCCCGCCTTTCGAGAAAGGCGCGGGCTGGCTTACTTCCGGCGTTTCCGTCACGCGGATCGTCAGGTTGCCCTGTGCGATGGCGATGGTGGAGATGCGCACATCGGATCCCATCACGATCACGCCGGATTGTTCGTTGATAACAACCTTGGCGGACTGGTCGGGATCGATGCGCAGCTGGTCGATGTCGTTGAGCAGGCCCACGACGCCGTGGTCGTAACCGGCCGGGACCGCTAGCTGCACGGTGGAAGGGTCGTCGGCGTTCGCCACCGGCGTTCCGATATAGCTGTTGATGGCAGCGGCAATGCGCATCGCTGTCGTGAGATCGGGATTGCGCAGCGAAAGCTTCAGCGTGGTTTCTTTGGCAAGCTGGAATCCGGTTTCGCGTTCCACGATCGCGCCATTGGCGATGCGCCCAGCCGTCGGCACGCCGCGCGTCACGCTGGCAGCCGCACCTTGCGCCACGAAGCCGCCGATGGTCACGGGGCCTTGCGCCAGCGAATAGATATTGCCGTCGGCAGCGAACAGCGGCGTCACCAGAAGCGTGCCGCCTTCCAGGCTCTTGGCATCGCCCAGCGCGCTCACCGAAACGTCGATATGCGTGCCTTGGGCCGCGAAGGCCGGAAGGTTGGCCGTCACCATCACGGCGGCCACGTTCTTGGTCTGCATCTGCTGGCCGCGCGTGTTCACGCCCAGCCGCTCCAGCATGGTCTGCAGGCTCTGCTGGGTGAAGGGCGCGTTGCGCAGGCTGTCGCCGGAACCGTTCAGGCCGACAACCAGGCCGTAACCGACCAGCATGTTGTCGCGAACGCCTTCCACATCCACCAGGTCTTTTACCCGGCTGAAGGCCATGGCCTGAAAAGGGGCCAGCGCCAGAAGCGCGCCCGTCAGAAAGGCACCCAGTTTAATAAGGTGTGATCGGTGCATGAGCATGGCCGCGTTCTGCTTCCCAGTGGTCGCAGGACCCTCTTGCCAGTTTCGTGCCGATCTGAACTTCTCAATATTACAACAATTTCAATGGCTTAGAATGTTCCTGAGGCGCCGCAAACCGCCACCCGGCAGCTTTTTCCGGGCAGGTTGAGCAGTTCTTCTTCCCGCATGGACAGGACCGGCCCCCCTACCTATTTTCGCCCCCGCTTCGCACGAGAACCCCGCTGTGATCGATCCCGCCCAGTACCAGCTCGTATTGCTCCGCCACGGCGAGAGCGAATGGAACAAGAAGAACCTCTTCACTGGCTGGCGCGACGTGAACCTCACCGAACAGGGTGAGAAAGAGGCGCGCGCCGCCGGCCGCACCATGGCGCAGGACGGCTTTGCTTTCGATGTCGCGCACACCTCGGTGCTGCGGCGCGCGATCAAGACGCTGTGGCTGGGGCTTGAGGAAATGGACCGGATGTGGATTCCGGTCCACAACCATTGGCGGCTGAACGAACGGCACTACGGCGCCCTTCAGGGCAGCGACAAGAAAGAGGCCGTCGCGAAATTCGGCGAGGCGCAAGTGCATGAATGGCGCCGCAGCTACGATATTGCGCCGCCGCCGGTGGATACCAGTTCGCCCGACTACCCCAAATCCGATCCGCGTTACGCGAGCCTGAGCGATGCGGAATTGCCGCGCGGCGAAAGCCTGAAGGATGTGCTGTCCCGCGTCATGCCGTATTGGGAAAAGACCATCGTTCCCGAATTGCGCGCCGGCAAGAAAATCATCATCGCGGCGCACGGCAATTCGCTGCGCGCGCTGCTCAAGCATCTGGAAAATGTCAGCGACGAGAAGATCGTCGATATCAATATCCCCACCGGAATTCCCCGCGCCTACAAGCTGGATGCGGATCTGAAAGCGGTGGACGCGCGCTATCTGGGCGACGCCGCCGAGATCGAACAGCGAATCGAATCGGTCAAGGCGCAAACCGGCCACGGTTGAGTGCATTTTCGCGAAGGACTTTCCGCAACCGTGCTAGATTCGCCGCTGTGGCAGCGCTAACTCGCATTTCTTTGCTGGGCATGCTGGCGGCGGCGGTGCCGCTGTTTGCATGGGCGGCCGGCGACAACACGCCTTCGTTGCGCGATATGGGGCCGGCCGTGCCCGCGCGCGATATGGGCAAGCTTCCTTCCACCACGCAGCAATATCAGAACCTGCAGCAGCAACTCCAAAAAGGCCGCCCCGCCGTCAGCGCGGCGCGCGCCAAGAGCGAAGCCTTGAAGGCGCAAGCCGCGCGACTCAAGCGCAAGCTGATCGATACCGCCGCGCGCGTGCAATATCTCGAAGCGCAGAAGATCGCGCTGGCCACGCAGATTACAAAGCTCGCCGCACAGGAACGCGTGCTCGCCGCCAGCTTCGCGCGGGACCGTGTCGCCGTCACACATCTGTTGGCCATTCTCGAACGCCTGCAAACCGACACGCCGCCGGCCATGGCGATGAAGCCCAACGATGCGCTGGGGGCCGCGCGCGGCGCCATGGCCATCGGCGCTTCGCTGCCGCGTGTTTACGATGCCGCCGCGGCGCTGGCGCGCAAGCTCGAAGTCTTGCGCAAGACGCGCGCCGCCCTGATCGCGCGCCGCGCCGATGCCGCGCGCAACGCCGCCCAGCTTTCGGTCGCACGCGTGGAACTTAATCAACTTCTCGCGATGAAAGAGCTGCAAGCGCAAGCCGCCGCCAGCCGCTATGGCGATTTGCAGGCCAAGCTCGATCAGGCCGCCGAGCAGGCCTCCAACCTGGAATCGCTCATCAACAAGGTGGAAGCCCTTCGCGCCCAAAAAGCCCCCTCAGGTGTCGTGATTGTAACCGCGGCAAACGGCCTGAACCGGGCAAGTTCCTGGAAGGGGAGGCTGCTGCATCCCGTTATCGGACGCTTTGTGGAACCCAACGGCCGCGACCTCTCCGGGCCGGGGGCCATTTTCCAGTCACAATCGGGCGCTCAAGTCATCGCCCCGGCCGACTCCAACGTTCTTTTCGCTGGCCGTTACCATAACGGCGTTCGAGTCTTGATCTTGGAAATAGGGGATGGCTACGATCTGGTTCTTGCAGGGCTCGATCGCATGGATGTGCGGCCGGGAGATCAACTCCTGGCGGGCGAGCCGCTCGGCACCATGCCGCAGGACGCGAACGCATCGCGGCTGTATTTTGAAGTGCGGCATAACGGACGGGCCGAAAGTCCAATTCCATGGATGACTGGCGAAACCAAGAAGGCAAGGAAGTGATGAAGCGTATTGCGTTTGTCGGCTCAGGCGTCGTTGTGGGATTTGTCGCCGCGCTCACCTTGTTCCCCGCCGCGCACGGCGCCAACGATCTTGGCGCCTATCGCCAACTCGATCTCTTCTCCGATGCCTTCGAACGCGTGCGCGCCGATTATGTGCGCCCGGTTTCGGATAGCGAACTTGTCAGCGACGCCATTCAGGGCATGGTCTCTTCGCTCGATCCGCACTCCGCCTACATGGATGCGAAAGCGTTCACCGACATGCAGATCCAGACGCAAGGCCAGTTCGGCGGCGTCGGTATCGAAGTCACGATGGAAGACGGCCTCATCAAGGTGATATCGCCGATCGACGATACGCCCGCCGCCAAGGCCGGCATTAAGACGGGCGATTATATCGCCGGCGTCGATGGCAATTCCGTGCAAGGCATGTCGCTCGACGACGCCATCGACAAGATGCGCGGTGCTTCGGGAACCAAAGTCACGCTCACCATTCTGCGCCAGGGCACCAAGAAACCTTTCGATGTCACGCTTACCCGCGCCGTGGTGCAGGTGGATAGCGTCAAATTCCATCGCGAAGGCGATATCGGTTACATCCGCCTGGCCGCGTTCAACGAGCGCACGGCCAGCGGGCTCGAGAACGCGGTGCGCCAGCTCAAGCAGCAGATCGGACCGAACATCAAAGGCTACGTTCTGGATATGCGCAACAATCCGGGCGGCCTGCTCGAACAGGCCATCGATGTGTCGGACGATTTCCTGAACGACGGTGAAGTGGTATCCACGCGCGGCCGTCACCCGGAAGACACGCAACACTATGACGCCAAGGGCGGCGACATCACCGACGGCAAGCCTGTCGTCGTGCTGATCAATGCCGGAACCGCGTCGGCCTCCGAAATCGTCGCCGGCGCGTTGCAGGATCATCATCGCGCCACCATCATCGGCATGACGTCGTTCGGCAAAGGCTCGGTGCAGACCATCATTCCGCTGGGCGAAGGCGGCGGCGCGCTGCGTCTCACCACCGCGCGCTATTACACGCCGTCGGGCCATTCGATTCAGGCGCAGGGCATCATTCCCGATGTCGCGGTGGCGCAGGGTGACGAGACGAACCTGCCCAAGGTCGCGCGCGAAGCCGAAGCAAACCTGCCCGGCCATCTGGTGCCGGAAGAGCAGGTGAAGAAACTCAACCAGACCATTATCCGCCCGCCCGCGGGCAAGAAAGCCGGCGATTTCCAGCTTTCCTATGCGCTCGATACCTTGCGCGGGAAAGTGGCGATCAGTCAGGCAGACCGGACGGCAAAACCTGAGTAACGAATTGGCCCAAGGAGGGCCGTGGATGAAGCGGTTTATGTTAGCGGGCGCCGGAACAGTCGGCGGGTTCCTCGCCGCGCTGGCGCTTACGCATATTGCTTACGGCGATGTGCCCAGCGATCCGGCGTCGTTCTCGCAGCTCAACCGCTTCGCGGCGGCGTTCGCGCAAGTGCGCGAGCGGTACGCCACGCCCACCGACGATCGCGAGCTTGTCTATGGCGCGATCGACGGCATGACGAGCAATCTCGATCCGCATTCGTCGTATTTCGATCCCAAAACATTCGCCGCCATCACCACCAAGACGCAAGGCCAATATGCCGGCGTCGGTTTGGTGATCGAACTCAACCAGGGCGACGGCATCAAGGTCGCTTCTCCCATTGAAGGCACGCCGGCTTTCAAGGCCGGCATCAAGGCCGGTGACGTCATCATCGCGGTCAATGGCGAAAAGCTGCACGCCATGACGCTGGACGATGCGCAGGTGAAACTGCGCGGGCCCACGGGCTCCAAGGTCACGCTCACGGTGTCGCGCGCCGCCACGCCCAAGCCGCTCAGCTTCACGCTGGTGCGCGCCGATGTGGCGGTGGAGCCGGTCACGTTCAAAACCGAAGGCGATACCGGCTATATCAAGATTCCGGCCTTCAACGACAAGACGGTCGAGGGCGTGACAACCGCGGTGCGCACCATGAAGGGCACGCTGGGTTCGCGCCTCAAGGGTTACATCATCGATCTGCGCAACGACGGCGGCGGCACGCTGGATTCGGCCATCGGCGTATCGGATGCCTTCCTCAACGGCGGCGAAGTGGTTTCCACGCGCGGCCGCAATCCCGAAGACACGGTGCGTTATGACGCCAAGCCCGGCGACATCGCCGATGGCAAGCCGATAATCATTCTTGTCAATGGCGGCACGGCTTCGGCTTCGGAAATCGTGGCCGGTGCGTTGCAGGATCACCAGCGCGCCCGCGTTGCCGGCACGCGTTCGTTCGGCAAGGGCTCGGTGCAATCCATCATCCCGCTCAACGGCGGCGACGATGGCGCGCTGCATCTGACGACCGGCCAATATTACACGCCATCGGGCCGCTCCATTCAGGCGGTCGGCATCGTTCCCGACATTCCGGTTGCCGCCGCCGGCACGGCTTCCGAGGTGGATTCGGATATCGACGTCACCGAATCGCAGCTGCCGCATCATTTGCCGCCGTCCGGCGTCAAACCGGCGGCGCCGAAAGTGGCGGAGGTCGAGCCGGTTCCCGGCAAGAAGTATGACGACTTCCAGCTGGACTATGTCGTGGGCCTTTTGAACGGCAAGCTGGCCGCCAATGGCGATCCGCTGCCCTCCACGGCGAAGCGCGCTTCGAATTAACGCCTTCGTATCGTGACTTGCGCTATGTTCGAATCATGGCGGCGGGGAGCATGACCGGCATCACCCAGGGCGGCGGGCGGCGCGGGGTTCAACCTCTGGCGCTTGGCTATCTCGCGCTTTTTGTGTTGCTGGCCGCGGCCGCCATCGCCATCGCGATCTTCGGCAATGCGCGTGACGGCGAACCATCCGCAACCATCGATATCGCGCCGCCGCCGAGCGCGCCGCAGCACCGTGCTGTGCAAACCGCGCGGCCGTCTTTCAAGCCAACGGTGCCGCCGGCCAATGCCACGGTTCCCGCCGCTATCGTTCCGCCCGTCATCGGCAAAGCCGTGTATGCGAACGGCGCGCTCATCGCCGATCCCGCTTTGATCGAGCAAACTTCGCAAGGTCCGCTGCCGCGCATCGCCGACGATGGCCGCACGCCGATGGCGGCCTATGCGCCTGCTGTGGCGCGCGATGGCCGCCCGCGCATCGCCATCGTGGTCAGCGGGTTGGGCATCAGCGCCAAGGCCACCGCCGCGGCGTTGGCCGAACTTCCCCCCGGTGTCACTTTGGCTTTCGCACCCTATTCCGACGATGCGCAGCGCTGGGTGGCTGAAGCGCGCCGCCTTGGCCACGAAGTGCTGCTCGAAGTGCCGATGGAACCGTTCGATTTTCCCGACAGCGATCCCGGCGCGCAAACCCTGCGCGTCAACGTCAGCGAAGACGCCAATATCCAGCGCCTCACCTGGTCGATGACGCGTTTCACCGGTTATGCCGGGGTGACCAATCTGTTGGGCGGGCGCTTCCTCTCTGACAGCGATTCGCTGGCGCCGGTGATGACGTTCCTGGCCCGGCGCGGTCTTTTCTTCTTCGATGGCGGCGCCTCCGCGCATTCCGAAGCGTCCAATGTCGCGCGCCAGACCGCTACGCCTTTTGTCGGCAGCGACACGACAATCGACAATATCCAGACCGCCATCGAGATCGACGCCAGGCTTTCCGAGCTTGAAAGCCGCGCCCGCGCCAACGGCGTGGCATCGGGTTCCGCCTTCATCTATCCCATCAGCATCGAACGCATATCGGCCTGGGCGAAATCGCTTTCCGACCGGGGCTTTGTTCTGGTGCCCGCATCGGCGATAGTGCAGCCGCCGAAATGAATTGCCGCCAGCCCCAGCAATGTCCCGTCATGGAAAGACTTTGACCCACGAAGACCTGCCGTATCGTCCGGCGGTGGGCATCATGCTGTTCAACGCCGAAGGGCTGGTGTTCGTGGGCAAGCGCATCGACCAGACGGTTGAAGGCTGGCAGATGCCACAAGGCGGCATTGATGAAGGCGAAACGCCGGAGCAGGCGGCTTTTCGCGAAATGGAAGAAGAGATCGGCACCGCCAAGGCCACGCTGCTGCGCCAGATGGACGAATGGCTATCTTACGATCTTCCGGCCCATCTTGTCGGCGTGGCGTTTCATGGCCGCTATCGCGGCCAGCGCCAGAAATGGATGGCGCTGCGCTTCACCGGCACCGATGCCGACATCAACCTGAAAACCGCCCATCCCGAATTCGACCAGTGGAAGTGGCTGGCCATCGAAGCGCTGCCCCGCCTTATCGTTCCCTTCAAGCGCGATACCTATGCCAAAGTGATCGCGGCCTTCCGCGATATCGCGATTGCCAACGCCTGATGAAAGCGCGCATGTCCAAACCACCCATTGTGATGATCCACGGCGCCTTCTGCGGCGGCTGGGCTTTTGAAAATTTCCGCAAGCCTTTCGAGAAGAAAGGCTATCGCGTTCTGGCGCCGACGCTGCGTCACCACGACGGCGGCCGTCCCCCGCGCAGCCTGGGCACCACCAGCATCAAGGATTATGTGCGCGACATCGAAACGGTGCTGGATGGATTGGAAGAGCCGGCCGTTCTCGTCGGTCATTCGATGGGCGGCTTGATCGCGCAGATGATCGCCGCGCGCCGCGATGTGCGTGCCACTATTTTGCTTGCGCCAAGCCCGCCCTGGGGGGTGCTGCCGTCCACGCCATTCGAAATCGCGTCGGCGCAGGCGCTTTATATGGCGGGCTCGTTCTGGAGCAAGCCGCTAAAGCCGTCCGAATGGATCGCCGGCGCCAACGCGCTCGACCGCGTGCCGGAACCGGAGCGCGCGCGCATCTTCGAACGTTTCGTGCCGGAATCGGGTCTCGCCACATTCGAGATCATGCATTGGGCGCTGGATCTGAAAGGCGCCACGCAATTCGATCCGCGCTCGGTCACCTGTCCGATCCTTTGTCTTGTCGGTACGCGCGATCGCGTCAATCCGCCAAGCACCGTGCGCCGCATCGCGCAGCGTTATCGCGGCCGGTGCCGCTATGAAGAATTGCGCGATCACAGCCACTGGCTGGTCGATGAACCGGGTTACGAAAAGATCGCCGCCCGCGCGCTGGACTGGCTGGCCGAAGTCCTCGCCGAAGAAAACGCCGCGCTGAAGGGTTAGTGGCGGCGCGCGCACTCCATTCGAAATTGTCCCCTGCTGTCATGGCCCGCAAAAGCGGGCCACCCAGGTGAACGTAGAACCTCATATTGCCGTGCGGACGCGCGGCTAATGGGTGGCCCGGTCAAGCCGGGTCATGACAATTTTTGATTGAACGCATTGCGGCCGTTCCGACTTTAATTCGTCGCGACCGTCGCATCGTAGTGCGCGCGGAAATCCTTCATGAAGGCTTCCAGCGTGTTGACCGATGCCACCTGTCCCGCTGCGTCGCGGAAGGCCACGCCGTGGTCGCCGATATCCTGCGTCAGCACCGCGAAGGCGCTGGCATCGGGGCTGGCTTTCAACTTTGCCGCGAAACGATCGCGCAACCGGTCGAGGCTGGGTTCGTCACCGGCCAGCGAATAGGCAATCGCCGCGCGCATCGCTTCGTTGCGGTCCAGCGGCGAAAGCGGTACCGGATCGTGCCAGCGGTCGCCCA
Source organism: Rhizomicrobium sp. (assembly GCA_036267995.1). Taxonomy (GTDB): domain Bacteria; phylum Pseudomonadota; class Alphaproteobacteria; order Micropepsales; family Micropepsaceae; genus Rhizomicrobium. Next base: position 403,612 of record DATAUZ010000033.1, on the reverse strand, counting down.
GCAATTCCTCGGCCTTCTGGCCCGCCACCGCCCAGTTGCCACTTTCCCAATAAATATCGGCGCGCAGGCGGCGTGAGTCCGGCGCATCGTCCACCGCGATCAGGTCGAGCGCGGTATCGTATTGCTTGGTCGCGGCCAGCGCGCGCGATTCCAGAATCATGCGCTGGTGATTCACATCGTCGGGCAGGCCGGCGACGCGCGTGGAATCGATGGCGTCCAGCGCATCCTTCGGCTTGTGGTCCATCAGTTCGATCATCGCCAGCCGCGCCGCCACTTGCGAGCGCGCAACCCCATCCAGCCGCTTGTTCACCTGGTATTTCAACAAGTCCGCTGCCGGTCCCAGAAGGTCCACCGCCACAAGCCTGTCGGACATGCGCCGGATCATCTCGTCGCCGTTCGAGCCGATGGGCGTCAGGTCGATGTAATCGTAGAACAGGCCCAGCGCTTCGATGGGCGGCATCTTGTCGGCTTTGCCATTGAGGAAAAGATTTTCAAACGCCGCGCGCATATCGTCCTGCGCCTGGCGTCCCAGGTCTTCGTTGGGGAAATCCTGCGCGGCGACGCGCAGCGTATCGAAGCCTTCGCGCCAGCGCGCGCCGGCAAAGTAAAGCGCGCCCAGCTTGCGCAGCGTTTTCAATTCCATCGTGTCGCCGCGCCAGCGAAAGCGCAAGCGATCCAGCGTGGCGATGGCATCGGCTTTGGAAACCGCGCCCGCCGCCAGTCCCGTATCGACGCGATAATAGATCGCTTCGGCGGCGGCGGTTTCATCGCTGCCATGTTCCACCGCGTCGAACAGCGGCTGTGCATCGCGGAAGCGGCCTTCGCCGGCGTAAAGCCGCGCGCGTTGCAACTGCGCTTCCAGCATCAGCGGCTTGGGCAGGTCTGGCGGCAGCTTGGAAAGCGCGGCATCGGCAATCTCGATGGAATTTTTGGATAGCGCGGCCTTGGCTTGCGCAATGCGCGCGCGCGCCTGCCATGCGGGCGGATAATGGCGGATCACGGTATCGGCTTGCGCAAAGGCGGTGCGTGCGCCGTCCCAGTTTTCCAGCGCCGTTTCCGTCAGCCCGCGCCAGAACGCGGCGTGGCGGTCGCCGTCGAACGTCGCGCTGGAAATGTCGTTATGCGCGTCGCGGTAGCGGCCCATCATGTAATCGGCCGCAGCGCGCATGGTTTGCAGTTGCGCGTCGCTCTGCAACGTGGGGTCGCTTTGCTGGATCAGGTCGATCAGTCCCAGCGCTTCGGCGGCATATTCGTTGCCCAGGTAGAACCGCGCCAAAGTCAGCCGCGCCGCGTTGGCTTCATCCGGCTTCAGCTTGGCGATATTGGCTTGCAGCTTGCGCGCCGTGGCGATGAAGCCGCCGTCGGCTTTGCGCCATGCCGCCAGATCGAGGAAGGAAGGGCCTTCGCCGTCATTGACGAGCGCCGCGGGCGACGATGCCGCCACCGCCACCGGCGGTGTCAGCTTCAGCCCGCCGGGCCGCGCGATGGCCACGCGGGAATCCACCGCGCGCACCGCAAGATCGTCGCTGAACGCGGTCAGCACCAGTCCCGAAGCGCTGGGCAATTCCGCGAATTCGATAAAGCTTCGCGTCTCGATGGTGCCGCGCCCGGACAATGCGGGGATCACGGTCAGCGTATCGCCCGCCACCGGATCGGCCAGCATCAGCACATGGTTGGCGCCGGGCAGCAGCGTGGTGAGATTGGCGCTGGAAGGTTCATCGTCGTTGCGCGCGAAGGCAATCGCCATGGGCTGCGCTGCCACATGCGGCGCAATAGTTATCTTCAAATCCGCGCCCACGGCTGCGGCGCCAATCTGCTCGTCATGCTTCAGCCCGATGCGCAACACGCTGGCGCCGGCGCTGCTCGATGCATCGAGCGTATCGGCAAAATCGCCGAGCTGCGGTTTCAGCTTGACCGGATCGAAAGGCTGGCTGGCGTCAAGCACAATCCAGGCTGTCGCGCCGCGCACGAACACCGCCACGCTTTTGTTGGCGGCATTGGCCAGCATCAACGTCGCGCCGTTGCGCGCGGCATGGGCGTCCGCCGCTTGCACCGGTGTGGGCGCGGGTGTTTGCGCAGCAGCACTCTTTGCCGTTGTTGCATCCGGTTGTGCCGGTGCCGCGGCTGTTGCCGTGGTTTGCGGTTGCGCCACGCCCGGCAGCGCTTTGGGCGGCGCGGTCGCCTGATCGGTTTTCGGTTTTGCGTCTGTTGGCGCGGTTGCGGGCTTTGCCGCATCGGCATCCGGGGCAGGGCCTTTCAGCGCCGCGACGGTTGCCGCAATCGCTTGCGCTTGCGGGCTGTTCGCGACACCCGGTTTGGTATTGGCGAATTTCGTGGGCTTCGGTTTTACGCCGCCTTTGCTGGGCGGATTGTAGGCATCGGCGTCTGTTTTCGGCGCCAGAATATCCAGCACGATGTGATTGCCGTCGCGGAAATCGTGATAGCCGCTGGCGGCATCGGTATCGAAATCGATGATGGTGGCGTGGCCTTCCGCGCGCCATCCGGCCTGCTTCACCCACGGCGGTGCCACATGCGCCAGTGCGGCGAAGTCCGGCCGCGCCAGCGCTTCAAACCGGATGGTCAGTTTTCCGGTGCCGGGAAACACGGCGTAGGCCACATTGTCCGGCCAGTCGAAAACCAGCCGCGTGAACGTGGCATAAGCGCCGGCGCGAATGGCGAGCGGCGCGAGCTTGGAAACATCCACCGCTTTGGGCGGCGGTGGCGGCGGCGGGGGCAGATCGGGCGGCGTGGCGCCGTAGCTTGCCGGCACCAGATCGATGGCGAGTTTGCTGCCCGATATGCTGGTATGCAGCGTCACGCTTTGCGAAAGCGCGAAACGGAAGGCCTTGCGGTCGGCGTCGGCATGGCCGTTGGCGATATAGGCGGCAAGCCCCTGCTGCACGGCGTTGATGTCGGTGTCGGTCGGCTTGTCGAAACTGATCGTCAGCACGCCGCCGTTGATCGCGGCCTGCGCGCTGTTTCCCGCCGCGAAAGCAAACACCATGCGGCCGAAGCCGTCATCGCCGGTGGTGCTCACGCTGTCGGCATACGCCATCGCGGGCAGCGCCAAAGCCGCCGCCACGATTGCCATGCCTGCAAAATTTTTCGCGCGCATTCCCATGAACGTCGATCGTGCGGTCTGGCGTGACCTCTCCCTCAAAGCGTTTGTGCGACGGTTGTCTGATTCGCGCAAAAGGGCTGCCTGTCTCAGTGTGCCGTGGACGCTGCCGGTGCGGCAGCCGGTGTGGCGGGCGGATTGGCCGGCGCTTGCGCGGCGGCGGGCGGATTGGCCGAAGCATCGGCGCTTTGCTGCGGCGCTTGCGGCGCGGGCGTTGTCGTCGCCGCTGCCGGCTGCTGGTCCGCCATCACCGGCTGGCTTGCGGCCGTGGGGCTGGGGGGCGGCGCCAGCGAAGCCAGTGTCGGGGCGGGTGCCGCTTCGGCGGGAAGCTTCAGATGATTGGCCAAGGTCACGGTCAGCTTCTGCGCCGTCTCCGCGTCCATCGCCGCCAGAATTGGCGCCAGCACATCCGGCTTCATGGCTTGCGCCACGGAAAGCCGCACATCCTCGTCCAGCGAATTGAAGATGCGCGCGGCATCCTTCGCTTTCATGGAAGAATAAGTCTTCACCAGCGCGTCCACCTGCTTCTGCTGCGCGGCATCGCGCTGCTGCAAAAGGCCGGTCAGTTGCGTCTGGATAGCTTTCAGTTGCGCGATCTTGCCATCCACGCGCTGTTCGGTGGCGGCGATCAGGTTGGCGCGCATGGTCAAATCCTGCTCGCGCGCATCCAGTTCGGCGCGGCGCTTGGAAAGGCTGGTCAGCACATCGACTTCGGAAGTGCTGACGTCCTGGGGATCATCCTGCGCCGGATCGGCGGCGGGTTTTTCGGCGGCGGCCGCAACAGGCGCCGCCGCGTTTTCGGCGGCTTGCGCATCGCGCAAAATTCCCGCGCCTTTCAGCGTCAGCAGCGCCAATCCAGCCACCATCACGATGGGCAGCAGCCTTGGGCTTTTGAAGAAAGATGTCACCGCACGCTCCTCAAGGCATCCAGCCGTCCCATCACGGAACCGGAAGGCAGGTTTGCAACATTCTTGGGCGTCACCATCGCGCCTTGCGCGATGCGTTCGGCAATGCGGTCGCCCGATGCCGTCACCAGCGAAAGCTCGTCGGCCAGCGCGCGGCCGCGCGCGATGCGCCCGTCCAGCGTTTCCGCCGCACCCGCCGCCGCCGCTTTCAGCGCGCGCATGGAAGCGCCCGCCGAAGCGATGGCGCTGTCGAGATCGCCGATGATGGCCTTGATGCCTTCCTGGCCTTTGCGCAGCGCGGAAAGCTTGCGCTCCAGCACCGCGCAATAGATCAGCGTGGCAACCAGCAGCAGGGAAAGAATGGCTTCTGCGATAAGCGTGACGGTCATGGCGTCCTCTACAAGGTTCTGGAAGCGTCGGTGCGCTGGATGGCTTCATCCACGCGCACGGCAACCGACGATCCGACGCGGCCCATGCGGCCTTTCAGAAGTGGCACCCCGCCGCAGCGCAGTTCGATTTTGGAATCGGGTGCTGCATTCAGCATTACCGTCTCGCCGACCTGCAGGTTCATGATCTTGTTGATGGGCATGATCTGCTCGTCGAGGATGGCGTCGATCTCTACTTTGGTGGACCAAAGCTCCGTCGCCAGATGGCCTTCCCAGATGGAATCGCGGCCGAATTTTTCGCCCATGAACTGCTGCAGCAGCAGCTTGCGGATCGGTTCCAGCGTCGCGTAAGGCAGCAACAATTCCGTGCGCCCGCCGCGGTCTTCCATGTCGATGCGCAGCTTCACCAGAATGGCGGCGTTGGCTGGCCGTGCGATGGCGGCGAAACGCGGATTGGTTTCCAGACGGTCCAGCGTGAAATTCACCGGCGCCAGCGGCTCGAAAGCCTGGCACATGTCCTGAAGGATCACTTCGGTCATGCGCTGCACCAGCGAACGTTCGATGGTGGTGTAAGGCCGGCCTTCAATGCGCATGGCGGCGGTACCGCGGCGTCCGCCCAGCAGCACGTCCACGATCGAATAGATCAGGTTGGAGTCCACGGTGAACAGCCCATAGTTATCAAGCTGTTCGGCGCGAAACACCGCCAGGATTGCGGGCAGCGGAATGGAGTTCAGGTAATCGCCGAAGCGGATGGAGGTGATGCTGTCCAGACTCACTTCCACGTTATCGGAGGTGAAATTGCGCAGGCTCGTTGTCATCAGCCGCACCAGCCGGTCGAAAACGATTTCCAGCATCGGCAGGCGTTCGTAGGAAACCAGCGCCGAATTGATGATGGCGCGAACGCCGCTTTTGTCCTGGCTCTGATCGTCGTTGGCGTCGAAGCCCAAAAGGCTGTCGATCTCTTCCTGGTTGAGAATACGCTCCGACGAGGGATCGGCTATGCCTGCTTCCTGCGCCAGCGCATCCAGCTGCGCGTTCGCGGCGTCCATCTCTTTTGTTTCTTCGGTCATCTGCGCTTTCCGCTTACTGCACGATCATCTGTTTCAGGAGCACGTCTTTCACGCGGTAAGGCGCTGCCGCGTCGTTGATGCGGCGCAGAAGTTCTTCCTTCAGGCGCAACACGCCGGCGCTGCCCTTCAGGTCGTCGATGCGAAGTTCGCGCAGATAGGCCTGGAACTGGTCCACGATGCGCGGCATCAGGGCCTGCAGGCCCGGCTTCTCGGCGGCGGTGTCCAGCTCCAGCGACACGCTCAGCTTCAGGAAGGCCGGCGTGGAGTCCGCCGACTGAATGTTCACCACGATGTCGGGCATCTCATAAAACGCCACTTGCGGCGGCAACGCGGGCAGGGCCGCGATCTGCGGCGTCTTGGGCGGCGGCGGTGGCGCAGCACTGAACAGGAAGAAGTAAGCGCCCGCGCCCAGCGCCAGCAGCAGCGCTAGTGTGCCGCCGCCGAAGATCATCAACATCTTCTTGTTGCCGAGCAGTTTCTTAATGAAACCTTGCTTTGGCGCAGCGCCAGCTTCGGCCGCTTCGCCTTCGGCTTCCGGCTTTTCGCCGTCCGCGTTCTCTTCGTCCGTCGCCATCGTGCATGTCCTTCGCAAATGTCACGCGCGAAGGGATCGTCCGTGCCCCCACGCCCGTATGCTTTTTGAACGGTAAGCGGACGTGGTTAAGGACTGGTTCAAATGCGCCCCTGCATTCGAACTTTGCTCGGCAGGGTTTGCCGCCTTGGCGGGTGCGCCTTGCGAAAACCCCCGGTTTTCCTCGCTTTTCCGCTGGCACGTCCGCTGCAACAGCTTTGCCATCTCGACGGACCAGAAAGGATCCCAGAGTCGTGGACGCAACGCTTCTCGTAAATCTCTCGCAGCAACTCGCGGCCTATCGCTCGATGGACGTGATTGCGAACAACTTGGCCAACGTCTCCACGGCGGGCTTCAAGCGCGAGTCCACCAAATTCGAAGAATATGTGCAGCATCTTCCCGATGACGGCAGCAATCCCGATGGTCCCCAGGCGCTGAGCTTCGTGATGGATCGCGGCCTTGTGCGCGATACCAGCGAAGGCCGCATGGACCGCACCGGCGCGCCGTACGATCTGGCGATTTCCGGCAAGGGCTTCTTTGTCGTGAAAACGGCTGCCGGCGACCGCTATACCCGCAACGGACATTTCACGCTCGACAGTCAGGGCCGCATTTCCACCGAAGGCGGCGAACTGCTGCAAGGCGAAGGCGGTGAAGTCTCCGTCACCAGCGACGATGGCGACATCAATATCGCCGTCGACGGCACCATCACCGGCCGCCAGGGCCAGCTCGGCAAATTGCGCGTGGTGCAGTTCGACAACGAACGCGCCATGACCAAAGACGGCAACAGTCTCTATTCCACCGATCAGGCGCCCACGCCGGCCACCACGGCCGCGATCCATCAGGGCATGATCGAATCCTCGAACGTCCAGCCGGTGCTGGAAATTTCCAACATGCTGGAAGTCATGCGTGCCTATCAGGCCGCCACCAACATCGCCGACTCTCAAGACAAATTATCGCGCGAAGCCATCCAGAAGCTTGGCGCGGCGCCAACAAGTTAAAAGGAGTAGTTCATCATGCGAGCCCTCAGCATCGCCTCCACCGGTATGCAGGCACAGCAGACCAACGTCGAAACCATCGCGAACAATCTCGCGAACATGAACACGACGGGTTACAAGCAGCAGCGCGCGGAATTTCAGGATCTGCTTTATCAGACGGTCCTGCAGCCGGGTTCGCAATCCTCGGATTCCGGCACCGTCATTCCCTCGGGCATCCAGCTCGGCGCCGGTGTCAGCACCGCCGCCGTCTATCGCATCGACACCCAGGGTGACCTGAAACAGACGTCCAATCCTTACGACCTGGCGGTGCAGGGTTCGGGCTTCTTCCATATCCAGATGCCCGATGGCACCGACGCTTATACGCGCGCCGGCAATTTCGCGCTGTCGCCGGAAGGCCAGTTCGTCACCGACAAGGGTTATGTCGTGGCGCCGGGCATTTCGGTGCCGCAGAACGCGCTCAGCGTCAGCGTCAATGCGCAAGGCCAGGTGCAGGCAACGGTGCCAGGCCAGACCGCGCCGCAAACGCTGGGCCAGCTTGAACTGGTACGCTTTCCCAACGAAGGCGGCTTGGCCGCGCAAGGCGACAACCTCCTCACCGAAACCCCGGCGTCGGGTTCGCCGCAGTCCGCGCTTCCCGGTTCGCCGGGTTACGGCACCATCGTGCAAGGCTATCTGGAAACCTCCAACGTCAACCCGGTTGACGAGATCACCTCGCTGATCACCGCCCAGCGCGCCTATGAAATGAATTCCAAGGTCGTCACGGCGGCCGACAATATGATGCAGGAAACCGCCCAGCTTGGTGGAGGCGCGTGATGAAATTCGCAAGCGCAATCCTGGCGTTCGCCGCACTTGTGGCGGCACCCGCAATGGCCGATCAGGCAACACCTTTAGCGCGCATCGTGGTGCCGGCGCACGATATCGCGCGCGGCGACACGATTGCCGATTCCGATCTCAGCTATCAGATGGTCGCGCCGCAGCTTGTCCGCGGCGGCACCGTCACGTCGATGAACGATCTGGACGGCATGGAAGCGCGCCGCTTCCTGCGCGCCGGCGAAACCGTGCGGCCCGATGATGTGCGCCGCCCCATCCTCGTCACCAAGGGCTCCACCGTCACCATGACATTCGATCTTCCGGGCCTCAGCGTTGCCGCTGTCGGCAAGGCCATGAGCGAAGGCGGCCTTGGCGAAAGCGTCACCGTGGTCAATCCGGTCTCGTTCCGCCAAGTCATCGGCACCGTCACCGGGCCCGGCACGGTGCGCGCCGGCGACGCCAGCATCCTCATTCAGCAGGACAACCAGATTGCCGCCGCGCAGCCGCAAGCCGCGCCGGCCGCGAATTAAAAACAGGGATAGCTCACCATGAAACCGACTGTCTTTCACCGCTGCGCAGGCATTCTGCTTCTCTCGGCCAGCGCCGTCGTGCTCGCGGCCTGCAGTGCTGCGGATCGCATCGCCGATATCGGCGAGCCGCCCAAGATGGCGCCGATCGTCAATCCGGTGGCGCAGCCGGGCTACAAGCCCGTCAGCATTCCGCTGGACCAGATGCCCGATTCCCGCGAAGCCAATTCGCTGTGGGTAACGGGCTCGCGCAGCTTCTTCCACGATCCGCGCGCCAGCCATGTCGGCGATATCATCACCATCGAGATTTCGGTGGCCGATGCCGCCAAGCTGTCCGACACAACCTCGCGCAGCCGCACCAATTCCGACGATGCCAACCTGACCAACTTCTTCGGTCTTGAAAGCGATCTGGCGAACGCGCTGCCGCAAGCCGCCGATCCTTCAAGCCTCGTCAAGATGGGTTCGGACACATCCAACGTCGGCGCCGGTTCCATCAACCGTTCCGAAGCGATCAACACCACGCTGGCGGGAATCGTCACGCAGGTTCTGCCCAACGGCAACATGGTGATTGAAGGCCATCAGCAGGTGCGCGTGAATTATGAAATGCGCGACCTGCGCATCGCCGGCATCGTGCGAACCGAAGACATCACCAGTAACAACACCATCAATCTGGAACAGATCGCCGAAGCGCGCGTCTCGTATGGCGGCCAGGGCCAGATCACCGACGTGCAGCAGCCGCGCTACGGCAGCCAGCTCTTCGATATCCTGATGCCGTTCTGATTTGCCTTGGTGGGCAGGGGCAAAAAGAAACGGCCGGACTTTCGGGTCCGGCCGTTTCACATTCTTATTTGTCATTGCCCGGCCCCCCGGTCCGCGCGAAGCGCGGCCGGAGGACAAGCTTTACGTCCGGGCAACCCATTTTCTAGTCGTCGCGATAGACCTTTTCGCGGCGCTCGTGGCGTTCCTGCGCTTCCACCGACAGGGTGGCGATGGGGCGCGCGTCCAGCCGCTTCAGCGAGATCGGCTCGCCGGTCTCTTCGCAGAAACCATAAGACCCGTCTTCAATCCGGCGCAGCGCGGAATCAATCTTGGCGATCAGCTTGCGCTGGCGGTCGCGCGTGCGAAGCTCAAGCTGGCGCTCGGATTCTGTTGAGGCGCGGTCGGCCAAATCGGCGTGCGGCACGGTTTCGGCCTGCAAATTCTGGATCGTTTCGCGGCTTTCGCGAAGAATTTCATCCTTCCACGACGTGAGCTTGCCGCGGAAATACTCCCGCTGGCGCTCGTTCATAAAGGGCTCGCTTTCCGACGGCTTATAGCCTTCCGGAATTTCTGTACTCATGCGCACACCCCTTCGTGGTGAGTCGCCCCCTTAGCTGAGGCGCGCGGGTTATAGCGGCGGGTCACCCCCGCTTCAACCGTATTTCGATGAATGAAAAGGCCGGGAAACAGGCTTTTCCTGGCCGTCTTCAAGCCACGCGGCGCTCGGCCTGCTCCAGCTTGGCAAGTTCCACCTGCGCGCGCAGTTCGATCTCGTCCAGCACGCCCTGCAGTTTCGGATCGGAGAATTTCTCGTGGCGGCGGCTCACCGCACTTGCCAGCCGGTTGAGCGTTACGCGCGGGATGCCGCCGCTCAGAAGACCATCGCGCACCGAGTCCAGAAGATCTAGAAGCTGTTCGGCATGCGCCGCACCCTTGGACGGACCGGATGTGGAGTCATCCACATTCTGCAGCATCAGAATCGTATCGACAGCGGCCAGCGGGCCGGGCGCTGCAATCGCGGTATTCTGCGGCTGCTCCAATGTTTCCGAAACATGAAATGAACCCGTGCCCGCCGACGCGCCTTTGCTGGCGCGGCGCACGCTAGTGCTGCCAATCCGTGACGGGCCCTTGATCTCCATGGGCGAAACATCCCATTGCGACAGGCCACCATCACGCCGTCATGGTTAAGATGCGATGAATGCCCTTCGAGGCTCGCGTCTGCTCGCACCTCAGGACGGCGTCATGCTGAGGTGCGCAACGCGCCACGAAGCATTACGCCCGGTGGTAAGGGTGACCGCCAAGGATGGTCAGCGCGCGATAGACCTGCTCGGAAAGCATTGCGCGCACCAGCAGATGCGGCCAGGTCTGCGGCCCGAATGCCAGGCTGCGTCCGGCTTTCACGGTTGGCACGCTCAACCCGTCTGGCCCGCCGATCAGGAACGCCAGATCGCGCGCCCCGGCATCGCGCATCGCGCCCAGCATTTCGGCAAAGGCTTCGCTGGTCATGCCCTTGCCTTTGGCGTCGAGCAGAATCACATGCGCGCCTTCGGGAATGCGCGCCACCAGCCGCTCGCCTTCCTCGGCAATGCGCGCGCGCGCCTCGCGCAATTTGGAGACGCCCACTTCTTCAATCTGCACGTTGGTGAAGCCCAGCCGCTTGCCTTGCGCCTTGGCACGGCCCACGAAATCCTCGGTCAGCGCGCCTTCCGATGTCGCGCGCGCATGTCCCACCGCTATGATGACCAGTCGCATCTCGCACCCTAACGCGCGGCAGCCGCGCGCGGTTCTTCCACGCTCCACATGCCTTCCAGATCGTAATAGTCGCGCACTTCCGGACGGAAGATATGCACGATCACGTCACCGGCATCGACCAGAACCCAATCGCCTTGCGCCGCGCCATCCACCGGGCGTGTGCCGTAGCCCGCTTCCTTCAGCCGCCGTGCCAGATGATCGGCGATGGACGCGACATGCCGGCTTGAGCGCCCCGTCGCGATCACCACCGCATCGGTCAGCGATGAGCGGCCTTCCAGCGAGATCGTCACAATGTCTTCGGCCTTGTCATCGTCCAGCGACGTCAGGATCCGCTTCAGCAGCACCGTATCGACGGCGGGCGCCACCGTTTTCTTGACGGCGGCTTTGGGCTTGGACGCTGGCGTTTTTTTCGCGGGCGCTTTTTTGGGCGCGGGTTTCTTCGAAGATTTGCGGGCGACAGCCTTTTTGGCGGGCGCTTTCTTCGCGGGCAATTTGCGGCTCAGATTCAAGTCCTCCAGAAAAACGGCTCGCAGGAAACGCGCGCCGCCGGACTTTGGTCCATCTGGATAAAGCCGCCGATCGCCATGCTCCTTCGAAGTCGCCTCGACACTATCACGCCGGGAACACGCGCACCAAATCCTGTCCCCAGTCCGAACGGGCGCGGATGTCGGTGGAGCGCGCGGCACTGCGCGGCCCATCCACCACCACAAAGGCGGGCGGCTTGGCGAACGCGATATTGCGGGCGTCGGTGTCGGCAAGGCGCACGGCCGAAAAGCGTTGCGCCGCCTTGGCGCGCACGCCGGCCAGCGCCGCACCCGGGCGCACGATCACGGCAATCGGCACGCTTTCAAAAATCTCCGGCCAGCGCCGCCAATGGCGAAAGCTGTCCAGATTGTCGCTGCCCATAAGCCAGACAAAACGCACATCGGCAAAGCGCTGCTTCAGCGCGCGCAAGGTGTCGATGGTGTAGCGCGTGCCCAGTTGCGTTTCGAGATCGACGACGCGAATGCGCGGATCGCGCGCTTCGTCCTGTGACCATTCCACGCGATGACACAGCGGCGCCATGCCGATGGTTGGCTTGAGCGGATTCTGCGGCGACACCAGCCACCAAACATAATCCAGCCCCAGCCGCTTCAGCGCCACTTCGCTGATATGAAAATGCCCCTCGTGCGCCGGATTGAACGAACCGCCCAGCAGCCCGATCTTCAACCCCGCCCCCACCGGCCCCGGCGGCTTTATCCAGCCAGATCGTTTACGATGCTCGGTGCTAGGCATTCTATTAGCAAAACTGGGTTTGAAGGCGGGGCGAAAATGCGCGTTTTGTCGTGGAATGTCGAGCGGCTAAAGGCTGGCGCAAAAGCGGTTGCCGGTCACATCGCGCTAAAGCACGCCGACGTCGTCGCGCTTCAGGAAGTCCAGATCAACCGAGCAGATGAACTGGCGAAGCACTTAAAAAGCATCGGGTACCAATGCTTCAGAAAGACAGGTAATCCGGGCGACATTGCGACATTTGTATTTGCCAAAGCATCTGCCAATTGCATCTGCGCAGAAACGCCGGCGGGACTGGGAGAAGCTGCGAAATGGTGGCGGGAAGCGAAAACATCTTTGTTCGGTATTTCCGCCGTCCATATTCCGCCTGCTCGGCTAGTTCATCGCAAAGAGTTCTGGGACGCGGTGTTGAAGCACGCAGAAGCGAAGGCGCAGGAACGCCACATACTGATTGGTGACTTCAATGCGGCGCAAACCGAGTTCGATTATGAGGGAGGAAAAATCGCTGACAGCGGGAATCTCACCAAGCTTGCCAATTTGGGATGGATCGATGCTTGGCGGCGACTTCATCCCGATACGTGTGAGTACACATGGTATTGGAGAGAGAAGAAAGGCTTTCGCGTCGATCTGGCGTGGCTTTCGCCGGCTTTAGCTCCGTTACTGATCGGCGCAGAAATAGACCACGAATCGAGAAAGCATTCCGATCACGCGATGCTGATAGTCGATCTTAAAAGCTGAGGTCGCTTGATCTACGGCATCCATGCCCGCGCGGAGGCTTTGGGTTTTCTGTCTTTGCGGTCGGCCACGATGGCGCGGGCCATGGCGCGCAGCACATCCTGCACGCCTTCGCCGGTGACGCCGGAAATCATAAACACCGGCGCACCGCTCGCCTTTTCCAGTGCCATGCGTTTGCGCGCGAGATTGGCTTTTGGAATCGCATCGATCTTGTTCAGCGCCACGATCTCCGGCTTGTCCGCCAATCCGTGCCCGTAAGCCTCCAACTCGCCGCGAATGGTTTTGTAGGCGCGCGTCACTTCGCTTTCGCTGCCGTCGATCAGATGCAGAATGGTGCTGCAACGTTCGGCGTGTCCCAAAAATTTGTCGCCAAGCCCCGCACCTTCATGCGCGCCTTCAATGAGGCCCGGCAGATCCGCCAGCACAAATTCCGCGCCGTCCACGCTCACCACGCCAAGCTGCGGGTTCAGCGTGGTGAAAGGATAATCGGCAATCTTGGGTTTCGCCGCCGTCACGCGCGAAAGGAACGTGGATTTTCCCGCGTTCGGCAAACCGATCAGCCCCGCGTCGGCGATCAGTTTCAGTTTCAGGATGATGGTTTTTTCTTCGCTGGGCTGGCCGGGGTTGGCGTGGCGCGGCGCCTGGTTGGTGGCGCTTTTGAAATGCGCGTTGCCGAAGCCGCCGTTGCCGCCGCGCAAAAGTTTCACGCGCGCGCCCACGCGGTCCAGATCGGCAATCGGCGTCTCGCCGTCTTCCTCGTAGATCTCCGTGCCCAGCGGCACTTTCATCACCGCGTCGGCGCCGGCATGGCCCGACATTTCCTTGCCCATGCCCGCTTCGCCGCCCTTGGCCGAAACATGCTGCTGGTAGCGGTAGTCGATCAGCGTGTTGAGATTCTCAACCGCTTCCGCCCACACATCGCCGCCGCGACCGCCATTGCCGCCCCACGGTCCGCCATACTCGATGAACTTCTCGCGCCGGAACGCGACGCAGCCGTTCCCGCCCGCGCCGGAGCGAATATAAACTTTGGCAACGTCCAAAAACTTCATGGCCAGACCTTAGCGCGTTTCATGCCGCAATGCGCCTGCGCCCGAAATGCTCGCGCGGCAGCAGCATCATATTGCATTCCACCGGCGCCTTGCGGGCACGGCTGTCCTTGATCCGCATGCCGTCGGGCGCAAAGCCCAGCTTGGCCAGCACGCGGCCCGAGGCCGGATTGTCGGCGAAATAACCGGCCACCAGCGTTTCCACTTTCAGGTCGTGGAAGGCAAAGGCCGAAATCCGCCGCGCCGCTTCGGTGGCGAAGCCTTCGCCCCAATGCGGCCTGCCCAGCCAATAGCCGATCTCGAAAAAGCCGCCGTCGCGCCAATGCACACCGCACATGCCCATCACCGCGCCATCGCTTGCGCGGGTGATGACGAAAGTGAAATCGGTGCCGCGCGCGTGGCCTTCGTTGACGCGATCCAGAAGCTCATACCAGTCCGTCTCGAAATAAGGGTGCGGCGCGCTGGAAAGATTCTTCGCAATCTCGAAATCGCCGATCATGGGAACGATGCTGCGGGCATCGGCGGTTTGCGGCGCGCGCAGGCGCAATCTTGGCGAATTCAGTTTGCAGCAACTCATCACACATCCCTCATGCGGGGGAATAAAAAAGGGAGATGGCGGACCATCTCCCTCGCATGAATGGACCGCTGTTGAGCGGCCCTATCGTTTCAGGCCGTTATTCCGCCGCTTCCTTGGCAAGCTTGGCGCCGTTAATGACGGAGACAAACGTGCGGCGCTTATAGCCGTTGCGGAACTGCACATGGCCGTCGGCGGTGGCGAACAGCGTGTGGTCCTTGCCCATGCCGACATTGTCGCCCGCATAAAACTTGGTGCCGCGCTGGCGGATGATGACGTTGCCGGCCGCGATGGCTTCGCCGCCGAACTTCTTCACGCCCAGGCGTTGGCCGGCCGAGTCGCGCCCGTTGCGCGAGGAGCCGCCTGCTTTCTTATGCGCCATGAGACTCTTCCTTACCGCCGCCGATCGCGGTGATCTTGATCTTGGTGAAGTGCTGGCGATGGCCGCGCTTGCGATGGGTGTTCTTGCGGCGCTTCTTCTTGAAGGCGATGGTCTTTTCGCCGCGCGTATGTTCCACGATCTCGGCCTGCACCAAGGCGCCCGAAACATCCTTGCCCAGCTTCGGCTTGTCGCCGCCCAGCATCAGAACGTCGCCGATCTTCAGCTTGGAGCCCACGTCGCCCTCGAGCTTTTCCACGGTGAGAACGTCGTCCTTCACCACCCGATACTGTTTCCCGCCGGTGCGGATAACCGCGAACATGGCCTAAATCCTTGAATTCATTAGATTCCTTCACGGCCCATGCCGTTCAGGAGCCGCGCAATATACTTATGGGCCTTGGCGGGTCAAGGCACAGTAAAATGGAGTAGTGTCCTAATTTGAATTTACGGCCTCGTAGGCGACCAGAACGTCTCCCATTTTCCCGCCGTCACCGCTGAGACGCCGCATTTGGCAACGGACCAGCGCATCTTTTCCAAATTCCACCTCGTCATCCTCACCCCTGCAGTCAATTATTCGATACACGTCATCGTACAGATGCTCGGCATCGACGGGTGCCCATACTGCCACCGCCTCCTTTGGCAGAAAGACATGGATGGTTTTTGGCGTCACTTCCCGGCCTTCGCCTCCGCCACGATGGTCGCCCTAACGGCGTCACGTGGTGATTGTATCGGTCCAGTATGCAGCACGGCAAAGAACCGGCGCATGTGAATAGACGGCTCAAGATTGTTCAGCTTCCCACTCTTCAACTATCGCCACAAGACGGTAGGGGTACAGTTCGACCAAATGGTCACTTATTGACCGTTGGCGGAAAATCAGCGTCCTGCATCGAAGTCTGTAGCTGATCGACGCGAGCCTGAAGCTGTTTGAGATCGTCTTCAGCGGGCATGGAGGCTTGCGGGAATTCTACGTGGAACTGGCCGTCTTTGAGTTCAATGATAATGGTGTTTCCAGTTGGCTTTTCTGTGATGAAAAGCGGATAGCCTGCTCTGAGCACCTTCCAATCATTCTCTGCCGGTACGAGGTCAGACCTGGAGCACTGAACGCTCGCTTCACTGTACCCCGGCGGCAGTGGGATCGAGAACTTAGGAAGCGATTGGGTTGGCCCTAAGACTTTTGTTTCTGGAAGAATCCGCTCAACGTTGCCACTCGGTCCTTTGGCAAGAACCACGCATCCGTATTCAACAATTGTGTCGGCCAGGACCGGCGAAGCGGCGAGAGAAAGAATCGTCACAAAAAGAAAATGTTTCATTGTGAGGTCTCTCAGTCTTCGATCAACTTCACAATATCAGAATTTCCGAAACGTAGTTTTCGACCTTCTTTGAAAATGCCTGCGTGACACGCGCATATCGCTTGCAGTGCTGACGGATAATGCCGTTGTTAAGCCGGCATCGGTGATGCGCGGGGAATCCGTCACCTCCGGCCAATACCACCTGAGGCGCGATTTCGCCCAAGAAAGGCCACGCCCGAAATGAGAGACACTCGGAAGAAATTGCTATGAAGAAAGAGAAGTCGGCAGACAAAGAGCGACTGGCTTTTCTCGCCGCCGACACCCCGAAAATGTTTCTTGCCGATCTTCGCAAAATAGCGCACTGCAAGCGGAAAGCACGCAAGAAAAAGTCGGCGACTAGTAGGTCTGTCGATCTTCGCTAATTCGGGTCGCCGTAGTTTTCGTCGCCCGCATAACTGCCATCTGCTTGCATGTGGCAGTTGCCGGAAACATAACTTCCGTCCGGTCACATGGTCGTGGCGCGGGGATTTCGGAAGTAGCCGCCGTGCGTCAGCGTTTGCGGCGCGGCACCCGTGCCGATGCTGAACTCGATGCTGCCGTGCAGGCCGGACGAATCCGCCGGGCAATTTCCATCCGCATCGCGCGCGGCCGGCGGACAATCCGCCGACGCCAAAGTCGGCGTGGCGCAGAACAGGATCGCGGCGAACAGAACGCGTTTCACGAGAATTCTTGGCCTCTTCAGAAGCGCAGTCTAGCAGGCCGCGCGGCGCTATATCCTTGAGATTCCTGGTGATCTCGCCGCCATCCTGTGGATAAGTAATAATTCCATTTTCGAGCTTGGAATCCTATTTCATGTTCTCTATATGTTCTTTTGGATGAAAGAACGAGTGAGGCATGACGTAGATTTACCACGAGACCATACAGGGCTGGGTGCAAACTCGTGTGCACCCTTGCGATCCAACGGAGCATCCCCGCGCTGGCAAGCCGTCGCCTGGGAAATGCCGCTGGAAGCCGCAAAGACCGGGGTGGTGGAAACCGCGACGACCAATGGATAGCGCTTGAGTGCGTTGTGCGGTGGCGGTCAGGTTTGCAGGCCAGGGCGGGCATCGCGAACGGCCGTTTGCGATTCACCCGCCTTATTTTTGGGACTTCTTCAGGCCGAGCGAATTGGGTTGGCGGGCGGCAATTTGCGAGGCCAAAAAATGTCCGGTCAGTGCCGCTTGAAATACTGCACATCCTTCTCGTGCTTCTCGGCCGCCGCGCGCGATTTGAAGGTGCCGAGATTTCGGCGCTTGCCGGTCTTGGGATTCTTCTTGCGCGAATAAAGCCGGTATTCGCCCGTCTTGAGTTTGCGGATCATGTCAGCCTCCCGCCGGTGCCGCTTTCTTTCTGAACAGGCCCAGCACGCCGATCAGCATCAGCACCAGGCCGATAACAAAACACACCAGCTTGGCGGTGGTTGCGGTGAAGGCATAAAACGCCAGCGGATCGGTGGCGCCGTTCACCACCATGTATGTCTCAATCGCGTTCTCGGCCGCGTCGAAGATCGCCCCGGCCAGCGGCACCGCCGCCAGCATGGTGATAAGGCGGCGGATCAGCCCGGCCTTCGGCGCAAAGGCGTCGCGTGCCATCAGCGCGCCGTAATAGAAAGAGAATCCGTAGAGCGGCATGAACAGATAATCGAAGCCGAGATTGAAACCGGCCAGCACCCCGTCGCGCGCCGGTCCCCACGCCGCCATCACGTTCTGCACATCGGCGGCGGTTTTGGCGTGTTGCAGGTCCAGCGTGCCGAAGCCACTTTGGGCTTTCAGTTTCTGGTCCAGCAGCGCCAGCACGGCAAAACAGGCAAGCCCGCCAAGCGTGGTCCAGGCCCAGCGAAACCGGATCGCATTCACTTTCATATTTTCCCCCAACTTCGCCGCATGATTGCGCTATAGCTGCGGCCCATGTCCGCCCCATTCTCGCACCGATTGGCCGATGCTGGCGATATCCCGGCACTCACCGCGCTGATGGATGCCGCCATCGCGACGCACCTGAAAAGGGTGCTGACGCCGCAGCAGGTTACCGCCTCGCAAGAGATCATGGGGCTGGACACGCAGCTCATCGCGGACGGCACCTATTTCGTGGTGCTGAGCGGCGAGCGGATCGTGGGTTCCGGCGGTTGGTCCAAACGCGCCACGCATTTCGGCGGCGATCA
Organism: Rhizomicrobium sp.; assembly: GCA_036267995.1. Taxonomy (GTDB): domain Bacteria; phylum Pseudomonadota; class Alphaproteobacteria; order Micropepsales; family Micropepsaceae; genus Rhizomicrobium. Next base: position 385,230 of record DATAUZ010000033.1, on the reverse strand, counting down.
TTCGCCCAACCGCGATGCGCGCGTACTCGATTCGCAAACCGAACCCGCCCGCGTGCGCGCCATGTATACCCATCCGGATTTCGCGCGGCGCGGTATCGGCAAACTGATCCTGCGGCTTTGCGAAAGTGCGGCGCGCGATGCCGGCTTTGCGCGTGTGGCGCTTGTCGCCACGATGTCGGGCCTGCCGCTCTATCGCGCCTGCGGCTATCGCGACGGCGAAGCATTTGAAGAGCGCACGCCATCGGGCATAAACGTGCCGATGATGCGCATGGACAAAGATCTCTGATGCGCTCGCTGGGACAAGTGCTCTACAACTTCCACTGGATCGTGCGCGGCGAGGCCGCGCGTTCGGCGCAGGCCTATGCGGGATTTCTCGGCCCTTTTCTTTCGGCGAACGGAATCAAAAGCATCATCAACCTGCGCGGCGAAAACCAGCGCTTCGCCTGGTGGCGTTATGAAACGCGCGTGTGCGCCGCGCGTGGTATCGCCCATATCGATGCCAAGTTAAATTCGCGCAAACTGCCCACGCGGCAAATGCTGGTCGATCTCATCAATGCGTTCGATACCGCGCCGCGGCCATTCCTTATCAAGTGTTCCGGCGGGCAGGATCGCACCAGCCTTGCGGCGGCGCTCTATCTCATCAAGCGCGATGGCTGGGATGCGCAAGCCAAAGCGCAGGCGCAATTCTCGCGCTGGCCGTATCTACATTTTCCCAAAGAACATCAGCACTGGCTGAAACAGTTTCCGGCCTATGCGCGCGAAGCAAGCGAAGGCGGCCCCATCGCGCAATGGATCGCGCAAAGCTACGATCCGGTGCATTTCAAATCGTGGCTGGAAATGATGGGGCAGGGCGGTTCCTTCCGCCACATCTACGACGCGGCGCCGTGAAGCTCGCGGTTGCCGACGGCGTATTCCTGTGGCCCGGCTATTTCGATTCCGCCGCGCAAACCGTGCTGCTCGCCGAAGTTCTCAAACATGTCGACGATTCGCCGTTCTACAAACCCGTGATGCCGAAGACCGGCGCGCCGTTCTCCGTTGAAGAAACAAACTTCGGCCCGCTCGGTTGGGTGTCAGATATTTCCGGCTACCGCTACGAAGACAAACATCCCGATACAAAACGCGCATGGCCGGCCATTCCGCAAACGCTTCTCGATCTGTGGCGCGCGATCAGCGGTTACGAACACGATCCGCAATGCTGTCTCGTCAATTTCTATCGCGCCGGCGCGCGCATGGGGCTGCATCAAGATCGCGAGGAAGCGACCGATGCGCCGGTGGTTTCCGTTTCGCTAGGTGACGAGGCGCTGTTCCGCATCGGCGGCCCCACCCGCAAAGGCCCGACCCGCAGCGTGAAGCTCCGATCGGGCGATGTGCTGCTGTTCGGCGGCCCTGCCCGGATGGCCTATCACGGGCTCGACCGCATCGTGGCGGGAAGCTCCGGGCTGGTGCCCGGCGGCGGCCGCATCAATCTCACCCTGCGCCGCGTCACCCGCCCAAGCGCCTGATCCGCAATAAAAAAGGCGCCCGACCAGGGGGCTGATCGGGCGCCGTGCGCCGTTACGCGCTGGTGTTGGGAGGGGATGACCAACACCGTCGAAAAGGCTCTATCCGGCGTGCGAGCGGGGGGGCAGTGCCTGCCGGACAGTGAACGCCCTTCCGAAAGAGAGCCTATGCACGGAAGCCACAGCTTTCAACCAATATTTTCAAAGGGTCCGCTAACTCACATATTCTTAATGACAGGTGTAAATTTACCACTCATTAACCATACCGAATCAGCGGCTTATGCCCAGGCGTTTCAGCACCGCCCCGCGCCATTCCCGCGCCAGGGCGGGTGCCCGTGCAATCTCCATTTTGCGGGCTTTTTCCATGCGCGGATCGTAAGCCGCAAAGAAACTGTCACGCACGTTCGGCCCGCCACTTTCGTGAATGCGCTCTATGGTTCCATGCGCTGTGGGCGCATCACCCTCTGCGATTACGCGCAGATACCAGCCGCACCGCCCCGATAGCGCCATCAATGTGGGCGTATCCGCGCGCTGCGTATGAAGCGCCAGTTTGTAGCAAGGCCCGCGCGGCTGGCTCACTTCCAGAATGCACGCGCCCCAGCGGAAACGGTCGCCAATGGAAACCTGCGTTTCGTCCGCGCCCTCAAGCGTCAGGTTTTCGCCAAATGTGTTGGCGGCGCAGGCCAAGGAATGTTCGCTTTCCCACCAGCGCCAGTGATCGGCGGGATAGGCATAGACAGCTTTGTCAGGTCCGCCATGAACCGAAAGGTCGGCCTGCGCGTCGCCATGAATGTTGATTTCGCCCACGAAAACTGAATCGCCGCTCACTGCCGCCTTGGCGATTCCCGACCGTACAGGCTCACCATGAATGTAGCCGATTATGCGCGGGCGGCCAATATTGACCGAAAGAATACGAAGGTTCATGCAACCGAGATTAGCAGCGATATGCCCCAGCCGAGTTCACGAAAAATGTCCGACCCCAAAGCTCCCGTTCGCCGCGGTTTTGATCCGCGGCTGCTCGAAGGCTCAATCCCGCGATCACTGTTCCTGCTGGCCGTGCCCATCATGGGCGCCAACATCCTGCAGGTCGCCTATCAGTTGATCGATGCGTTCTGGGTGGGTCGGCTTGGCGCATTCGCGGTTGCTGCGGTGTCCATTTCCATGCCGGTCATGTTCGTGATGATCGCGGCGGGCATGGGCTTCGCCATCGCGGGCACCACGCTGATCGCGCAATATACCGGCGCGCGCGATCACGACATGGTCGATCACGTCGCTGCTCAAACGCTCGTCACCGTTGTCTTTGTGTCGGTCGTGCTGGGTACGTTGGGCTTCGTTGTGGCGCCTTATCTTTTGCACGCGATGGGCGTAGCACCAGATGTCTATCGCGGCGCGCTGGCCTTCATGCGCGTGGTCTTCATCAGTCTGCCGTTCATGTTCGTCTATGCGATGGTTCAGGCGTTGATGCGCGGTGTGGGCGAAGTGAAAGCGCCGCTTTATATCGTTGCCCTTACCGTTATCCTGAATTTCGCGCTCGACCCGGTTCTGATCTTCGGCAAATTCGGCATGCCCGCATGGGGCGTGATGGGCGCTGCCATCGCCACGCTGATCGCGCAGGCCATCGCTGCGGCGGTGTCGCTGCGGCTGCTGTTCGGTGGGCGCTATGGCATCCACGTCAACTGGCACGACTTCAAGCCGGACATGGCGTTTGTTAAGCGCGCCTTCCTGCTGGGTTATCCCGCCTCCATCGAGCAATCCGCACGTGGACTGGGGATGACGGCGATGATCTTTCTCATCACCAGCTTCGGCACCGTGGTGACGGCAAGCTATGGCGTTTTCTCCAATGTGATGAATCTCGCCATCATTCCCGCGATGGGGTTTTCGATGGCGACCTCCACGCTCGTCGGTCAGAACATCGGCGCACAGAATATCGCGCGCGCCGAGCAGGTGGCGCGTCTGGCCGCCATTATCACCTTCGCCGTGCTCACGGTATTCGGCATTCTTTGCACGATCTTCGCGCCTGCCATCGTGGCCTTCTTCGTGCCGGAAGATCCGCGCGTCATTGTCGAGGGCGCGCATTTCATCCGCATCGTGGCGTGGAGCTTCGGCTTTATCGGGCTGCAGTTCGCGCTGATGGGCGTGTTGCGCGCGGCTGGCGAGATGATCCCGGCCATGATCATCAGCCTTGTCTCGCAGTGGGTGTTGCAGCTTCCCGTTGCCTACGCGCTTTCCAAATACACCAGCCTTGGCATCGATGGCCTATGGTGGTCGTCGCCATTCGCCAACATCACCACCGCCGCCATCGCCGGCATCTGGTTCGCGCGCGGCAACTGGAAAACACGCCGGCTCGTCGCCGCTTCGCCGCTGAAGGTTCAGCAGGAAGCGGTCGAAGAGCAGGCGCAGATGTAGTTACAGCTTCTTCAAATCGCGCGCGGTGTTGTCGATCGCCGCTTTCAGCTTGGTCACGATCTCATCCACTTCGCTTTCGCTGATGGTGAGTGGCGGTGAAAGCACCATCGTGTCGCGGATGGCGCGGCTGATAAGGCCGCTGTTGAAGCAGTAATTCCGGCACATCGCGCCGACATTGCCGACATCGGGAAAGAACGCGCGGGCTTTCTTGTCCGCCGTCAGCTCAATGGCCGCCAGCAAGCCAACGCCGCGTACCTCGCCCACCAGCGGGTGATCGTCAAATGCTTCATGCAGGCGCTTGTGCAGATAGGGACCGATCTGGTTCTTCACCCGCGACACCAGCTTCTGCTCATCCAGCACTTGCAGATTTTTCAGCGCCACGGCGCTGGCCACCGGATGGCCGGAATAGGTGTAGCCATGCACCAGTTCTTCATTCGCATTGGCGATGGCATCGCCCACGCGCGCACCCAGCGAAACCGCCGAGATCGGCTGGTAGCCGGACGACAAGCCCTTCGCCATGGTCATGATGTCGGACGCGATGTTGTAGGTCTGCGCGCCGAACCATTCGCCGGTGCGGCCGAAGCCGGTGATCACTTCGTCCAAGTGCAGAAGGATGTCGTGTTTTTTTAGGACGCGCTGCACTGCGGGCCAATAGCTCGCCGGCGGGAAGATCAAGCCGCCCGCGCCCTGAATGGGCTCAGCAGAGAAAGACGCGATGCGGTCTGCCCCGATCTCAAGGATCTTTTCTTCCAGTTTCTTGGCAATCAGCTCGCCGAATTCTTCCGCGCCGATATCGCCGTGACCGGCAGACTTCGCACCCCACCAGTAAGGTGCGGGCACTTTGGCAAAGCCGGGCAACGGCAGATCGAATTGTGGATGCATCGGCGTCAATCCGGAGAGCGACGCCGCCGCCATCGTCACGCCGTGATAGGCCATGTCGCGCGAGAGATGGATTTTCTTGTCCGGCCTCTTCTGCAGGTTCCAGTAATAGCGGATCAGTTTCAGCGCCGTGTCGTTGGCTTCCGATCCGGAATTGGCGAACAGAACGCGGTCGTGTCCCTCCGGCAAAACACTTGCCAGCTTCTGCGCCAGTTCCGCGGTGTAAGGGTTCGTCGTCTTGAAGAAGTGGTTGTAGTAGGGAAGCGTCTTCAGCGCCTCGCAACCGGCCTGCGCCAATTCCTTGTTGCCGTATCCCACCTGCACGCACCAAAGGCCCGACATGCCGTCGATGATCTTCTGGCCTTCGGAATCCCACAGATAAACGCCGTCGGCGTGCGTGATCACGCGCACGCCTTCCTTGTTCAATGCGGCGGTGTCGCTGAAGGGATGAATGTGATGGACGGCGTCGATCGCCTGCCAATGCTTGGTCTGGTTGTGTGTGGATTTGTCGTGCGCCATGGCTGCCTCTGCTTTGCGAAAATGAATGTGCAAATCGGCCCGCGAAAGCGGGCAGGCGGTTACGGCGGGTTATAGCCGATCCGGGCGCAGAGAATGAGAAGGGCGCGCTTGCTGGTCATGGCCGAACTCTAGCGCAGCACGCCGGCGAAAGAAAACCGGCTAATGCGCGCTTTCGGCATAGGTCTTCAGGTGCGCGACCATATCGCTCAACATCCCATCTGCAGCTTGCGGCCATTGGCCAAAGCCGCCTTTCATGTAACCGCCGATCGTATTGTCCAGCGTCAGGTCGGTGCCGCCGTCCGCCGCCTTCAACGTAAAGGTCAGCGCGCCATCCACGCCTTGGCCCTGAAACGGCCCCAGCGGCCCACGCAGGCGCAAAATCTTGCCCGGCTCGGCATCCACAACAACGCCATGCTGCACAGAGCCGCCGTTCCAGTTTTCGCAGAAGCATCCGCCGCCCCGCGCATCCAGCGTCAGGTTGGCGGCGTTCTGCGAGAATGTGTGCTGCGAATTCCACCATTTCGCGGGATGTACCAGCGCGTCGTAAACTTCGTCAGGTGTGGCGGCGATGTGAGCGGTTTCCTGAAGGGAGAATCCGGCTGGCGTGCTGTCGACAACCGCCGCATTGGCATGGCTTGCGAAAATAAGCGCGCCAGCAACCATGATTCCGTGAATTGCGTTTCTCATATGGCTCCCCATTTTCATTCGGTGCTGAGATCGACACTGGTTTTCACGCGGCCCTGCGCGGAAAACGAAGCGAGGAATCCGTCCTTCGTCCAAGTCAGGACGGGCGTGCCGAAGGAATCGACTATGCCAGATAGGACGAGACCACGGCCCTGCGGCTTGGCCAGTGCCGCACGGATTTCGCTTTGCAGCTTGCCGATATCTTTGGTCACGCTGAATACCAGCTTTGGTTCGAGCGCCTTGCCCAGCGCATCACCGGCCAGCAAGCGCATGGTCGCCAGCAGCACACCCGCGGTAGCGATATCGTAATGCACGTCCGCGATGCGCACCATGCCGGACTTCGCATCGAATACCGGCCGCCCGCGCAAATACCCGGTGCCGCAGGAGTCGAACCAGCCGGTGAAGTCCCAGCTCTGGGCCACGCAGAAGTGCGTCTGCACAATCACATCCTGGCCGGACGGCAGGAACGCAATCGTCTTGAAGCGCACCGTCATGCCTTTCACATGCAGCGGTTTGGCCTCCAGCCTTTGCTGCGCCAGCTTGGCCGCTTCGCCGTAAGGCAGAAGCGCCGGCACCACGAACGAGAACTGGTTGGATGCCGCATGATAGGCGCTCGGCTGCGGTAACGGCGGAATCTTCGCCGGCGCCGGCGGGATATTACCGACAGTAACGCGGGCCTGCACGTTCAGCGCCAGCGAGATTGAAATGGCGCCGTTCATTGTTTGCGGCGTGCTGATGGAAATCGTCTGCGGGTCCAGCATCAGCCAAGCTTGCGGCGCCTTGCCCACCCGCACAGGCCGAAAGCCCCGCCCCCACAATTGTTCGGCCTGGTGCTTCACGCGAATGTCGGTCGCGATGTGCTTGTCCAGCGTATCGAACAGGGTCCGCGAAAGATGATCGCTGTTGTGGTTCCACACATCGGCCAGTGACATCTTCATGGGGCCGAGTTTCAGCTTGCCTTCCGAAAGCTTCACCGTGCCGAAAGTATGTGGCTCGATCTCCCAGTTTTTTGTCAGCACCACGATGGTGCGCGCGTCCACTGTTCCTGTCGCACTGGCTCTTGCCTTCGTTTTCAGGAAGAAGTGCGTGTTCAGCGCCATCTGCGCCTGCAACACAAACGGCATGGTGATGGCGAGTTGGCCCTCCTCAGCCCGCACGGCAATGTCACCGGCGCGCAGCGCGACCAGATTGAGCTTGCAGGTTCCAATCCCGCAATTGACCGGTTGGTCCTTAAGCCGCGCGATCTGCAATCGCGTGTTGGCGTTCAGCGTGTCGGCAATGGTGCGAGCCGGCACCACAATGGTGGCGGAGATGGTCGATATGGGGATCGGCGGCGTGGGTGGCGGCGGCGTCCGCTTGGGTGCGGGCGCGTTGAAGCCGCAGGCCGAAAGACCCAAAACGCAAAATAGGGCAGGGAGGTAATGGAAGCGGGATGCGCGCATTGCGCGCAAGTCTTGCCCGTTTCGCGGGCGCTTCGCTAGGCCGGAACTTTTGCATTCAGCGCCGCACCGAATGCGGCGAAAATCGCACGGCTTACCGCATTGTCCGCCCAGCGCCATTCGGGGTGCCATTGCAGGCCAAGCAGAAAGCCCTTTGCCGCCGGCATCGAAATCGCTTCCACGGTTCCATCCGGCGCGATGGCATCGGCATGAAAGCCTGGCGCCAGTTTGTCTACGCCTTGGGAATGTAGCGAATTCACCTCGAAGCTTTTCGCGGGTGCGATCTTCGCCAGCAACCCGCTATGCACCGTCACTGGATGAACGGGACCATACTGTGTCTCCAGCGAAGCGTCCTTGTCTTCGCGGTGATCGATGCGGCCGGCCACTTCCTGCAAATGCTGGTGCAGCGTGCCACCGAAGGCCACGTTCAGTTCCTGAAATCCACGGCACACGCACAGCACCGGAACGCCGCGCGCAATCGCCGCTTTCAGCAGTGGAATGGTGGTGCCGTCGCGATGTTCATCCTGCAGCACGCCTTCGCGCGGCGCCGTACCGCCGTAAAGTTTTGGCGACACGTTTGATGGCGAGCCGGTGAACAGCAGGCCGTCCACAGTCTCGAGAATCTCATCGATGGAAATCGGGTCGGGCAGAACCGGAATCAGCAACGGCAGCGCACCGGCCCCCTCGCGCACGGCCGTGATGTATTTTTCGCCCACCATGTGAAACGGATGCGGCCCCACCATGCGGCGGTCGCAGGGAATACCGACAACGTGGGGGCGCTTGCGCATTCAGGGCTTCCTGCTTGCCAAAGTGAAGGTCGAGGCCGGCATATCGGCGCCAAGCTGAACATTGCGCAGCGCAACGGTGGTGGAAAGGCCTTGTGCATCCAGCACCGTCCATTGCCGAAGTTCAAGCGTAGGCGTGGCGAAGACCAGCGTGATGTTGCCCTGCGCGCGCGAGGAATTCGAACGGGCCGAAACTGTCAGCGTTCCCGGCCCCCGATCTATCCCCACGATCTCGGCGCGCTTTTTCAGATCGATGGTGTTGCTCAGGATCAATTCGAGCGGGGTTTGCGAAAGCGGATAATGATCGGTGGTGTTGAGTTGGCTGTTGCGCACGAAAACGGTTGAGCCATCCGACACCAGCAGCACGGGATTTGGCGGCGCATATTCGAACCGCATCCGCCCCGGTTTGGCGATGTAGAACTTGCCCTGATCCGCCTGGCCGTTGGGCCCGATCTGGATGAACGCGCCTTGCATCGTCTTGATGCTGTTCAGATAGGCGCTGACGCGGTCGAGGTCGGCCTTGTCCTGATCCGTCAGCTTGTGTCCCAGCGATGGAAACAGAACCGGCTGTGCCGCAAAGGCGGGCGCGGCGGCCAACAGCAAGGCAAATGCGAGAGGAATAAACTTGCGCATGATGCTTTCTAGTTTCGCTTTGCGGCGAAATGAAGAGGCTTAAGGCGCGGGCGGGCAGGGCTTGCGCGGCGAGAGGCCGTCGATCACCAGCTTCATCACACCCTCAAGTTCGCGCTCCAGCTTGGGCAGCGACAGTTTCGACCACAGCTGCGGATAGCGGAATTTCATGGTCGCGGACTGAATCATTTCCGCCGTCAGATCCACGTCCTCTACATTGAATTCGCCCAGCGCGATGGCGTCTTTCAACAGGCTGACCAGGATCTCGCGTTCGTTGGCCAGCATCCAGTTGGCGAATTCCGGCCGCTCCGTCGAAATCACCCGCGCCATTTCAAAGGCGCGCGGATCCTTTTCCAGTTTGTGATAGGTGCGGCGCAGTTCCTCGAACAGAAGGTCATGCATGCGCGCGCGCGCAGGCTTGCCGGGCGCGGCCGCCAGCTTGCGCAGATGATCCAGATGCTTGCTGTAATCCTCGGTCGCGATGGCTTCCGCGATATCGAGCTTACCGGGGAAGAAACGGTAGAGATTTCCCGGCGACATGCTGCAGTCCGTCGCCACTTCCGCCATGGTGGTTTTGGAGTAGCCGAAATGCGAAAAGCGCTTCTTGGCCGCATCCACGATCTGGCAGCGGACGGAGTCTTTGACCACCATGGCAACCCTGTTTTTTGCGTTTCCTCGTTGGCAGATAATGTAAGCGCGCGTCACTGAATAATCAATAAATCATTCAATCTTTCGGACCAGCATAGGGCATGGGAATATTGCCGGAAAGTAACGCAAAATCAGAGGCTTACAGCCATATTGGCGTTATTGGCGCCGGTGCCTGGGGAACGGCCTTGGCGCTTGCTGCTGCCCAAGCCGGCCGAAGCGTCACGCTTTGGGCCCGTGAGCCGGCAGTGATTGAGTCGGTCCGCAAAGACCACAGGAACGACCTTTTCCTGCCCGGCGTCACGCTGCCTGCGTCCATCGCCGTTACCGCTGAACTGAAAGACGTGGCGGGCGCCGACGCGCTGTTGCTGGTCGTACCGGCGCAGCATCTGCGTTCCTCGCTGCAAGCTTTGCAGCCGCACATCGCAAATGCACAGCCGGTCGCGTTGTGCGCCAAGGGCATTGAGCGCGGCACGGGAAAACTGCTTACCGAAATTCTTGCCGAGGAAGCGCCAGCCTGCGATCCCGCAATGCTGTCGGGCCCGTCGTTCGCGCGCGACGTTGCACACGGACTTCCCACCGCTGTTACCATTGCGGCCAAGCCGCCGACGGCGCAGGCATTGCAGGCATCGCTCAACCACGCGGGCTTTCGCCCCTATGCGAGCGACGACCTCACCGGCGTCGCACTCGGCGGTGCTGCGAAAAATGTTTATGCGATCGCCTGCGGCATGGTTCGCGGCATGGGGCTGGGCGAAAGCGCGCAGGCCGCGCTGCTGGCGCGCAGCTTTGCCGAACTGTGCCGCCTGGGCGAAGCAGTCGGCGCGAAACGCGAAACGCTGATGGGATTGTCGGGTTTGGGCGATCTCGTGCTCACCGCCACCAGCCCCACGTCCCGGAATTTTTCGTTTGGCCTTGCGCTGGGAAAAGGCGCCAAGCCATCCGATCTCGAACAGCCGGGCAAGCCTTTGGCGGAAGGCGCCACGACGGCACCTGCTTTGATCGCGCGCGCCAAGGCGGAGAATGTCGAGCTTCCCATCGCGCAAGCCGTCGCGCATGTTCTGGATGGCTCGCTGGCGCTGGCTGATGTTATCCCGCGGCTGATGTCGCGTCCGCTCACCACCGAATAGGAGCCACCCATGTTGTTCGTCATTGCCGCTACCGATCGCCAGAATTCCATCGAGCTGCGCAAGGCCACGCGCGACACGCATCTGGCCTATCTGGAACGGACGGGCGTGGTGAAACTCGCCGGCCCATTCATGGATGCGAACGGCAATCCCGCCGGCAGCCTCCTCATCGTTGATGTTGCCGATCAGCACGCCGCCGTGGAATGGGCGAGCAACGACCCTTATGCGAAAGCCGATTTGTTTGCATCGGTCGACATCTCCGCCTGGAAGGCGACGGTGAACAACTGCGGAGCGCAACTCTGATGGCCTACTGGCTGTTCAAGACTGAAGCGGAAGCTTTCTCCTGGGATCAGCAGAAGAAGAAGGGTGCCAAGGGCGAGCCGTGGAGCGGCGTACGCAATTTCGCCGCCGCCAAGAACATGAAAGCGATGAAGAAGGGCGATCTGGGTTTCTTCTATCACACAGGCGACGAGAAGCGGATCGTGGGCATTGTGGAAGTGATCGGCGAATACCGGCCGGACCCCACAGACGAGACAGGCAGGTTCGGCCTTGTGGTGGTGAAGGCCGTGCGCGATGTGCCCAAGCCTGTGACGCTTGCCGATGTCAAAGCCAATCCCAAGCTGAAAGATATGGTGCTGGTGCGCGAGGCGCGCCTGTCCGTTCAGGCGGTTACGCCTGCCGAATGGAAGATTGTCGGCACCATGGGCGGCGTGAAATAGCGGTTTACTGCTGGCGCTTGAAGAGAACCGTGCCGTCGTCCGATGTCACGCTGTAAAGCACCACGCAATGCGCATCGTTCAGGTTGCGGCAGACGAGATCGCCGGTCAGTTCATATTTGGACGCCGGTGTCCCTGCCGTGCATGCGTAACGGCCTTTGACGCTGGTCGCTCTGGGATTGGGGTCCGCCAACTTTCCGAAGGATGGGATCAACCCAAAGTTCTGTGCATTGGCCAATTCCAGATGGCAAACCTGCTGCTGCGCGGCCACGGCGTTTTCTTCTTGGTTTTCCTGCACTTGGGTCACAGGTGTGCTTTCGTCGGGGGCGATGGCGGGCGTGGGCGGGCTCGCAAAGAACGCGAAGTAAATCGCCACCAGAATAGCGATGGCAAAGCCGCCGCCGACAACGAAGATCGCCGCGCGCCATTCGCGCCGCAGCGCCGTATTGTCCGAATGTATATCGCTCATGCTTTTCCCCGAAGCGCCGTTCTATTTCATGGTCGGAATGTTGAAGTCCGCATTCTCGCGTACGCCGCCTTTGGGCCAGCGCTGTGTCACCGTCTTGATCTTCGTCCAGAAACGAATGCCTTCAGTGCCGTGCTGATTAACGTCGCCGAACGCCGAACGCTTCCAGCCGCCGAAGGTGTGATAGGCCAGCGGCACCGGGATCGGGATGTTGATACCCACCATGCCGACATTCACTTTGGCCGCGAACTCACGCGCTGCATCGCCGTCGCGTGTGAAGATGGCGACGCCGTTGCCGTAATGATGGCTGGAAGGCAGGGAGATGGCCTCGTCGAAATCCTTGGCCCGCGCAATCTGCAACACCGGGCCGAAGATTTCTTCTTGATAAGACTTCATGTTCGGCGTGACGCGATCGAACAGTGAGCCGCCGAGATAAAATCCCTTGTCATAGCCCTGCATCTTGAAGCCGCGGCCATCGACGACGAGTTCGGCGCCTTCCTTCACGCCCATCTCGATGTAGTCTTTCACTTTGTCGCGCTGTTGGGCGGTGACCATCGGGCCGTAGTCAGAGTCAGGGTCGGTCGGAATGCCGACGCGCAGCGCTTCCACGCGAGGCTTCAGCTTCTTCACCAGCGCATCGGCGGTCTTCTCGCCAACCGGCACCGCAACGGATATCGCCATGCAGCGTTCGCCGGCGGAACCGTAGCCCGCACCGATCAGTTCGTTCGTCACCTGATCAAGGTCTGCGTCCGGCATGATGATGGCGTGGTTCTTGGCGCCGCCCATCGCCTGCACGCGCTTTCCGTGTTGTGTGCCGCGCGTATAAACATACTCGGCGATTGTCGTGGAGCCGACGAAGCTCACCGCCTTGATATCGGGATCTTCGAGGATCGCATCGACAGCTTCCTTGTCGCCGTTGACGACCTGCAGCACGCCCGCCGGTGCACCGGCCTCCATCATCAGTTCGGCCAGGCGCATCGGAACAGCAGGGTCTTTTTCGCTCGGCTTGTTGATGAAACAGTTGCCGCAGGCGATTGCGACGCCGAACATCCACATCGGAATCATCGCCGGAAAATTGAACGGCGTGATGCCGGCAACAACGCCAAGCGGCTGGCGCATGGAATAGATGTCGATGCCGGGGCCGGCACCCTCGGTATATTCGCCTTTCTGCAGATGCGGGATGCCGCAAGCGAACTCGATCACTTCAATTCCGCGCTGCACATCGCCGCGCGAATCCGCCAGCACCTTGCCGTGCTCGGACGAGAGCATGGCGGCCAGTTCGTCCATGTTCTTTTCAACCAGCGCTTTGAAATTGAACATCACGCGCGCGCGACGTTGCGGATTGACGGCGGACCATTCGGGAAAAACCTTCAGCGCGGATTCCACGGCCTTGCGCATTTCGGCTCTGCTGGCGAGCGCGACCTTGGCCTGAACCTCGCCCGTCGCCGGATTGAACACGTCGCCGAAGCGGCCCGATGTGCCCTTTACCGCTTGGCCCGCGATGAAATGCCCATATTCCTTCATGGCTGCTTCCCTTGGCTGTGGGGCTTTGTGCCCTCGTTCTCTGCGCAGCGGTTTAAGCCAAGGGCACGCAAACGAAAAGGCCGCGCCCGGGGAGGAGCGCGGCCTTGCCGCACGTTGCGAGCGCCGGAACTTCAGCGGCTCAGAACGATTTTCTTCTGGTCGGTGATGCGCGTGCCTTCATATGTCTCGCCCTTGGGAGACGCGTAAGCGATCAGATCGCCCGATGCCGAGAGAAGCTGCAGGCGCGGGCCGACCGTTTTCCAGCGGCTGACGCCGTTCAGGCCGGAAGCGCAATCCTGCGAGGCAACGGTGCCGCCATTGTCGGCATCCGATGTCAGCGTCAGCGTGCAAGCCGCGCTGGATCCTGCGGTGAATTTCCAGGCACCGTTGACGTCGGCGGCATTGGCGTGGGCGATACCGGCAGCGCCCAGTGAAAGAGCGGCGGCGAGAACAAAGGAGTTGAACTTAGTCATGTGAATAATCCCTTCACGGTTCATTGTTCAGAACATACGCATCCACTTATTCGATTGCAAATCGGAACGGGTTATGCACGGAACGCATATCGTAAGTGTTTGCTATAGAACAAAATTCTCCATGCTCCTGTCTGCCGCGCGTCGTGATCTGGCGTTCGGCACGATAGCTGATACTGCATCGCACCACTAAATGCTGCAGCGCGAAATAACACTGATATAAAATCATATGCGGCGTGGAAGCGCGGTCGCTCGGTTTTCCGCTAGTCTTCCGCTACGGGAGAATTGCGATGGCTGGATCGGTCACTGTTACGCCTCTGACGCCCACAATCGGAGCGGTGATCGGCAACATCGATCTGTCCAACGAGCTGGGCGATGAAACCATCGCCGAGGTTCGCGCGGCGCTGCTCAAGCACAAGGTCGTCTTCTTCGAAGACCAGCACATTACGCCCATGCAACATCGCGACTTCGCGGCGCGCTTCGGCTCGCTGCACACCCATCCCCTTTATCCCGGCGTGGCGGAAGCACCGGAAATGTTCGTGCTCGACAATCACGCGAACAATCCCACCGACAATGACGCCTGGCACACCGACGTCACCTTCATTGAAACGCCGCCGCTGGGTGCGGTCCTCTATGCCAAACACTTGCCGCCGGTGGGCGGCGATACGCTGTGGGCCAACATGCAGGCGGCTTACGAAGGCCTCTCGCCGTCGATGCGCGATTTTCTTGTGGGGCTGGATGCCGTGCACGATTTCGCCCGTGGCTTTCCCGCGCGCGGCATCGTTGCCAAAGGTGCTGGTGCGGACAAGCACGCCAAAGCGGTGGAAGAACATCCGCCGGTCGTGCATCCGGTTATTCGCACGCATCCCGAAACCGGGGCGGATTCGCTGTTCGTGAATTACGGCTTCACGTCGCGCATCAAAGGCCTGAAGCGTGCGGAAAGCGACGCGATCCTGAACATGTTGTTCGCACACATCCAAAAGCCGGAATATCATGTGCGCTGGAAATGGAAGCCCAACGCCATCGCCTTCTGGGACAATCGCATTACACAACATTATGCGGTGAACGATTACCTGCCCGAACGGCGCGTCATGCACCGCGCGACGGTTCTGGGCGACAGGCCGTTCCACCGTTCGCGCAAGGACGCGGCGGTCAAAGCCGCGGCGGAATAGCATTGGATAGAATCCCGAGGCTTCATCTGCCTATGCGTATGCCCGAAGATGTGATCGAGCATCTGGGCAAAGGCAAACTCCATTGGAAGGCCGGCTATTCCGCGCATGCGCTGGCCGCAACGTGGCACAAGGCCGGTGGAACACCGCCACAAGTGGCTAAACTGCTTGCGACAAATCCGCATACAGCAAAAGCAACACTCGTTGACGCCTTCTTCGAACGAAGCGTCGATTTGGGCGATGGAGGGCGTCCCTCACAAACGGATATTTTGGCGGTCCTGCGCCTTCCAGATCATCTTGCGGTCGCCGCTGTCGAGGGCAAAGTCGACGAAAGTTTTGGACCGCTGATTGGTGACTGGCTGACGCGACCAGAAAACGGCAGACAGGCCCGTGAACATCGGCTCAAGAAATTGTGCGATCAGTTGGGCGTTTCCGAACCGAGCGCAGCTTTGCGCTATCAGCTTTTTCATCGCTCCGTATCCGCTCTGATCGAAGCTAAACGCTACTGCGCAAAAGACGCGCTTCTGATCGTTCATTCGTTCAGCAAAAAAAGAACTGGCTTCGAGGATTTTATCTCATTCCTAAATGCCATCGGAATGGCAAATGACGGTGCAATGGGACAACTTTATGGGCCGCAACATTGTCAAGGCATCAGCTTTTATGCGGGCTGGGTTGAAGACGATTGCCCGGCACTATCCGGCGCTTTCCAATTCCAGAAACAAATCGAAGCCTTTGCCAGGCAAAAAAGAGCATTTGCCGACGAGCTGATTGATTGGTTCGGGCTCGAAAAATAAATGCCCGGCCCGCTAATGCGGCGGCGGCGAATGCATGTAGCTTTCGACAAGGCTGCCTGCCACCAGCCGCCAGCCATCGACCAGCACGAAAAAGATCAGCTTGAAGGGCAGGGAGATAATCACCGGCGGCAGCATCATCATGCCCATGCTCATCAGGATGGATGCCACCGCCATGTCGATGATGAGGAACGGTACGAAAATCATGAAGCCGATTTCAAAGGCGCGCTTCAGCTCTGAAAGCATGAAGGCCGGGATCAGCGTGGAGATGGCCACGGCCTGCGGATTGGCCGGCGCCTTGGCGTGGCTCATGTCGAGGAAAAGCTGCAAATCGGAATCGCGCACGTGCGCCAGCATGAAGGTCTTGACCGGCACTTCGGCCCTGTCGATCGCCACATCGGTGGTAATCTGCTGGTTCATCAGCGGCACGATCGCCTGGTTGTAGGCGTCGGTCAGTGTCGGCGTCATCACGAAGAAGGTGAGGAACAGCGAAAGGCTGACGATCACGCTGTTGGGCGGCGTCGATTGCAGACCCATGGCGGTGCGCATCAGCGACAGCACAACCACGATGCGCACAAAACTCGTCATCATGATGAGGATGGAGGGCGCAAGGCTGAGGATCGTCATCAGCGCAAGGATCTGGACGATCCGCTCGGTGAAAATTCCGCCGCCGCCGAAATCAATGGAAAGCGAATTGGAGGCCACGTTCGCCGCGCCGGCCGCCGTCGTGGCCACGGCCGGATCGGCCAATGCCGCGCCCGACACCATGAACACAGCGAGCGCCAGCCCACTCAATAAAAACGCACGCGCCTTCATGTCGAAATCTCCGGCGCAACCATAACCGGCGATGTTGCGAAGCCTGCTTCCACCAGCGTGGTGCCGTCGGGGCCCACAACAATAAGATGTTCGCTCTGGTCGCGGCGCACGATGCAAAGCTTATGGCGCGCGTCGATCATCAGCGTTTCGACAACGGCCAGCCGGCGCGTGGCTTTCGCTGTGGCAAGCCCAGGAATGCCAAAGCGGCGCGCGGCAAGGCCCGCAAGGCCCACCAGCGCCAGCACAAGAATAAGCGCTCCGGCGTAGCGCGCGATGTCGATCATTTCCATTTTGAAACAGGCCGCCCCTCGTTCAAGGCGCGCATCCTCATCGCGTCATGCTTAATCGCGGGTTAAGCGCGTGCGCTTTTTGCCGGGCAAGAAAGTCCAGTTTTGTTAAGCGCGGCTTAAGCATCGCGGCTCAAGATGCACAGCGGTTAAGCCTAACGAAACGTTACCGGAGGGGCTCTTGAAATGAATATGCCGGATATTCCGCTGCTGGGAATGTTGCGCGAGCGCATGTCGTGGCTCAACGCGCGCCAGACATTGCTGTCGCAAAACGTGGCCAATGCCGATGCGCCGGGTTATGCCGCGCAAGACCTGAAGCCGATGGATTTCGAGGCGATGCTGAAAGACATGTCGCCGGCAAACCAGCGCGGGTTGCTCGTCACCGATCCACATCACATCCAGCCGGTAAGCCCGAACGCGCAGTTCGATCAGGACGCAGCGCCCGATGGCGCCGCCGACATGACGGGCAACACCGTCTCGCTCGAAAGTGAAATGATCAAGGTCGCCGATACGCAAGCGCAGTTTCAGGCGGCGTCCAACATCTATTCCAAGGCCGTCGATCTGTTGCGCACGGCCATCGGCAAGGGGGGGTGATAGATGGATCTCGCAACTTCCATGGCGGTGGCGGCAAGCGGCATGCGCGCGCAATCCACGCGCATGCGCACGATCGCGGAGAATATCGCCAACGCAAACTCCACCGCCAAAACGCCGGGCGGCGATCCTTACCGCCGCCGCATGGCGACCATGACAAGCGATTTCGACCGCGAGCTGAACGCCACGATGGTGACGGCCGGCGATCCGGTGCCCGACGCCACCGACTTCCGCCAGAACTACGATCCGGGCAATCCGGCGGCGGACGCCAAAGGCTATGTGAAATTGCCCAACGTCAATCCGCTCGTTGAAATGATGGACATGCGCGAAGCCCAGCGCTCCTACGAAGCCGACATCACGGTGATGGAAGCCTCCAAGAGCATGATGGCCGGCACCATCGATCTGCTGCGCCGTTGAACAGGAGTAAGCCATGACCATTGCACCATCCGCCGTCACGTCCGCCTATCAGGCGATGCAGAAAATCGGCGGCGCATCCTCCGGCACATCGCCCGGTATCGGCGGCATGAGCGCGGATCGCGCTTCCAGCTTTTCGGATTTTCTTTCCGGCGCCATGAAGGACGCCGTCGGCAATATGCAATCCGGCGAGCAGATGGCCACGCAGCAGATCGCGGGCAAGGCCGATGTCGTGGATGTCGTGAATGCGGTCAACAGCGCCGAACTCACACTGAATACGGTGGTGGCGGTGCGCGACAAGGTCGTCTCCGCCTACCAGTCCATCATGAACATGCCGATCTGAGGAACAGATGACACCGACAGACTCCATCGATTTCGCGCGCCAGGCCATCTGGGTTTTGCTGGAGATCGCATCCCCCGCGATGCTCACGGCGCTGGTGGTCGGTCTTGCCATCGGCCTGTTGCAGGCACTCACGCAGATTCAGGAAATGACGCTGGTCTTCGTGCCGAAGATTCTGGCCATCTTCGTGGTGCTGCTGATTTCGCTGCCGTTCGCGGGTGCCGCCATGGGCGGCATGATGACGAACATCGCCCAGCGCATCTCCGCCTACTAGCGCCATGACGGTTCATCTCCCGCAGCTATCGGGACTTGTTCTCGTTTATTTTCTTGTCTTCGCGCGCACCGGCGCGATGATAATGCTTCTGCCTGGCGTTGGCGAAGTCGGCATCCCGCCGCGCGTGCGTCTGGCGCTGGCGCTGGCCATTTCCTTTGCGCTCGGTCCGGTCGTGGCGCACAGCTACGCCAACACCAATCCGCAAACCCTGCTGCAGCTTGGCGGCATGCTGATCGGTGAAGTCACCATCGGCGTGATGGTCGGCGGCATGGCGCGCATCATCATGAGTTCACTGTCGGTCGCCGGCACCCTGATCGCCACGCAGACGGGCCTCGCCTCGGCGCAGATTCTGGATCCCACGCAGGGCCAGCAGGCGGCGATCTTTTCCAGTTTCTTTTCCATGCTGGGCGCCACGCTGATCTTCGCCACCAATCTTCATCACCTTGCGATCAACGCCATCGAAGGCAGCTACACACTGATCCCGCCGGGCGGCGCGCTGCCCACCGGCGACATGGCAGAACTCGCCATCCGCCTCGTCTCCGGCGCCTTCGCGCTGGGCTTGGAATTGTCGGCGCCGTTCTTGGTGTTCGGCTTTGCGGTTTATGCCGCGCTGGGCGTGCTGGCAAAGATGATGCCGCAGTTACAGGTTTTCTTTCTCGCCATGCCCATCAACATCATGGTCGGATTCTTCCTGCTCATGCTGCTGCTTGGCACCATGATGACGCTATTCCTCAATTTCTACACCCAGCAGATGGGGGCGTTTCAGTAACCCCTTATGGCTGGCGATAGCGACGACTCCCAGAAAACAGAAGAGCCGACACAGCGAAGGCTGGATGACGCGCGTGAACAAGGCGACGTTGTCCGAAGTAGCGAAGTCTCGACCTTCTTTCTGCTGGGTGGTGCGACGCTGGTGATCGCGCTGTTCGGCAAATCGCTGGCCGAAGGCTTTGCGCATTACTTCACCATTTTTCTCGAACAGCCCGATCAGATTCCCGTCGATCCCGGCGCCATGCAGGTGCTGATGAGCGGCATCCTGCTGCATCTGCTTCCCATTCTGGCGCCTGTGTTCGGATTGATGATCGTGGCCGCACTTGGCGGCCATCTCATCCAGCACCGCCCGATCTTTTCCGCGTCCAAACTCAAGCCTGATTTCGGCAAGCTTTCGCTGTTGAAAGGGCTGAAGCGCATGTTCGGGCTGGACGGCTGGTCCAACATGCTGAAAGGCCTCGTCAAGATCGCCATCGTGGGCATGGCTGTCTGGACGCAGCTTTGGCCCATGCGCACGCAAATCGAATCCGTTCTCACCGAAGCGCCGGCCGATGTGATGGGCGACATGATCCATGTCGTCATCCGCATCATGATCGCGGCGCTGGCGGCACTCGCGGTGATCGCGGGGCTGGATTATTTCCTGCAGCGCTACCGCTTCCTGCAGCGCAACCGCATGAGCCGCCACGAGATCAAGGAAGAGTTCCGCCAGTCTGACGGCGATCCCGCCATCAAGGCCAAGATTCGCCAGATCCGCATGGAAAGGTCGCGCAAGCGCATGATGGCCGCGGTGCCCGAAGCCACCGTCATCATCACCAACCCCACCCATTTCGCCGTCGCGCTCAAGTACGAATCAGGCAAGATGGCGGCGCCGGTTTGCGTGGCCAAAGGCGCTGACGCGCTGGCCTTGCGCATCCGCGAACTGGCTAGGGAGCATGATGTTCCGATTGTCGAAAATCCGCCGCTGGCCCGCGCGCTCTATGCCACGGTCGAGGTCGACGAGGCCGTGCCGCCGGAGCATTTCAAGGCGGTGGCGCAGGTCATCGGCTACGTTATGCGGCTGTCCGGCCAACTGCGGAATTAGCGGCAAATCAGATAGTCTCGCCGCATGATGGCGACTCGCGCCCTTCGCGGAAATCTCGGCCTGCCTGCGGGCACCTGGCGCTGGGCGGCGCTGGCTTGCGTGATCGTGGCGCTGGCCGCCAGCATTCTGGCGCTCACCATGCCCACTGCCGCCGGATGGGCCGGCGTGGCGCTGGTCGCCAGCGTTGGCGCGGTGGCATCGCTTCTTCTTTATGGAATTTGGCCCAAGCCCACCTTGGCAGCGGAAGATTCCCGCCGCGTCTCCGAAGCCGCCGCGCGCGCCAATGTCGCCTGGGCCATCACCAATGCCGACGGCGCGGTGACCGATTGCAACGATGTTTATCGGCGCATGGCCGGCACCAAGGATGGCGACGCGGCATCGCCGCCGGAACTGGCACTGGCGGGCGAACCTTCCGCATCGGTTCTCTACCGGCTGACGCGCGACGCCGCTGACGGCAAAGCGCGCGAAGAAACCCTCAACATCGCGCCGCAAGTGGAAATCGTCGCCGCCGTTCGGCCAATGAAGGATGGCCAGACAGCCTGGTGGTTCACGCCGCGGCTTGGCGGCGAAGCCGCTGTTGCGCCTCAGCCGGTTGCGCGCAGCGCAAGCG
This sequence comes from Rhizomicrobium sp., assembly GCA_036267995.1. Lineage (GTDB taxonomy): Bacteria > Pseudomonadota > Alphaproteobacteria > Micropepsales > Micropepsaceae > Rhizomicrobium. The sequence continues at coordinate 364,303 of DATAUZ010000033.1, read as the reverse complement.
CCTTCAACGATTTGTTCCGCGATGCACCGATGGGTGTCGCCATTGCCGATGCGAGCGGCAAGCTCACCGAAACCAATCCCGCCTTCGCCGATTTCTTCGGCATCGCCAGTGTTTCTGGCCGCATGTTCGCCGAACTGGTGGATGGCGCGGACACGCAAACCGTCACCGCCGCAATCGCAAAGGCCGCGGCGGGCGGCACGGTCGCAAGCCTTGAACTGCGTCTGGCGGGTGGGCGCATGGCGCAGCTTTCGGCCAGCCCCATGCACGGCGACGCGCATTGCGCCGTTCTCTATCTGCAAGATGTATCCGAACAAAAAGCACTGGAAACAAAGTTCGCGCAGGCGCAGAAGATGCAAGCCGTGGGCAAGCTTGCCGGCGGCGTGGCGCACGATTTCAACAATCTTCTCACCGTCATCATCGGCAATTCCGATCTTCTTCTAATGCGCCATACCGCTGGCGATCCCTCGTTCAACGAAATCAACGAGATTCATCAGAACGGCCTGCGCGCCGCCAATCTGGTGCGCCAGTTGCTTGCTTTCAGCCGCGAGCAAACCTTGCAGCCCAAAACGCTGGCGCTGAACGATGTCGTGTCGGAGCTGGGCCAGCTACTGCGCCGTCTTGTCGGCGAAGGCGTGAGTGTGAAGCTGGAGAACGCGTCCAACCTCTGGCCGGTGCATGCCGATGAATCGCAGCTTTCCAATGCGCTGATCAATCTCGTCGTCAACGCGCGCGATGCCATGCCCAAAGGGGGCACCGTCACGGTGCGCACCGCGAACGAAACAATCGTGCAACCGATGGCGTTTGCGTCAGGCGAAATGCCGGCCGGCGAATATGTCCGCATCGATGTCGCCGATACCGGCACCGGCATCGCAAAAGAGCACTTGAGCAAAATCTTCGATCCCTTCTTCACCACCAAACCGGTGGGGCAGGGAACGGGGCTTGGCCTTGCCACCGTGTACGGCATCGTCAAGCAGACGGGCGGTTACATCACGGTCGATAGCGAGTTGGGCAAAGGCACCGCCTTTCGCATCTATCTGCCGCGTTACCGCGAGGAAGCGGGCGCCGTTGCCGCCACGCCCATTGAAGCCGCACCCGCACGCGACGTCACCGGGCAGGACACGATCCTGCTGGTGGAAGACGAACTTCCCGTGCGCAGTTTCGCGGCGCGCGCGCTGAAACTGCGCGGCTACAATGTGCTGGAAGCCGGCGGCGGCGAGGAAGCGCTGGAAATCATGCGCGCGCGCGGCGGCGCCATCGATCTTCTCATCACCGATGTGGTGATGCCCAACATGGATGGGCCGACGCTGGTGAAAGCCGTGCGCCGCATGAAGCCCGGTATCGCTGTGATCTTCATGTCGGGCTACGCGGAAGAAGCCTTCCGCCGCCACGAGGAAAACGCCGCCGACCTGCACTTCCTGCCCAAGCCCTTCGGCCTCAAGCAGTTGGCCGCGAAGGTGAAAGAAGTCCTTTCCGGCGCGCCCGTCGCGAAGAGCCTGTAGCAAGAAGCCTGCTGCGCTTCTGCTTAGTCAGTTCAACGGAGACGAACATCCGGCGGCGGGTTCGGCGGCTCATCTTTCGCTAAGAATTCGAACCAGCTTTTTAGATTTTTTTGTAAAAGAAAGAGAGACACAAAGATCAGCAATATGGACCACAAGGCAACAGCTACAGACAAAACAGCTGCATATGGTCGTTGTACTAAGCCCAGCGTAAATTGAAGCACCGCGGCAATGAGCGAGACAAGGACGGCTAAGAACAGAAGGGATGAAAATCTCTCGAGAGCTGCGTACCGCTTTATTCCAGGGGTTACGCTCAACGCTTCCCGCCATTCTTTTTCGTAGGCTTTCGTGCCGTAAACATTTTCTTTCATTGTAACAACGATGAATGTTTGAAGCGAAAAAAGGAAAGCCGCCACGGTCAAGAGGCCTATGAAAAGTGGTTCTCTTAAATGCTCCTCAAAAAAGAGTTGCACGTTATCGGCTTGGCATGGCGAAAGAAGAAAAATCGTCGCGAGGGAGCAAGCGGCGCATGTCACGCCACTCGCTGCGGAAATTGTGAGAGTGCCGAATTTAGGCATCTGGGTCACAGAACAAGTGCTTGTTTGCCTGCGCAGCTTTAATCAGATTTTTTATAACCGGCGAGGCCGAGAATTCGTTTGCCAAGTCTTCGATCTCAATTTCAGCAGTAACTTTGTCGAAATCGAACTCTCCGAAGCCTTCTATGTTATTTTCAAGGTAGATGGGGCGTTCGGTGCCGTGCGCATCAATGGCAATCGCCTTTCCGCGCTTAATCTCTTTCTTTTTGACAAATGCAGAAATTTTATCGGCAATTTTTTCGACCAAATTGGTGTTTGCAAACGCGACTATTTCTTGGACTTTCTTTAGTTCGATGCCGGGCGTAAAGACACGATTGCGACTTTCTTTCGTCGACACGTTGAATTGGAAGCGTTTAATTTCCTGCATTGCCTTTAGTATTTTAGCGAAATCTTCCGGCTTAACAAACAAGTCGAACTTCAGTCTTCCGTCGAACAGCTTTTTGGCTTTTGCGCCTGCTTTTTCCTGCGAAATGCCCTCGACTTTCATTAACTCCTTGATCCGCGCGGCGATACGAACTTCCTGTTCTGGCTTCCAGAAAAAATACCTCAGGAAAAAGCCAAACTGTGTTGAGCTGCAAGAAGCGTGATAGTGCTGGTAAATTCCGCAAAATGTTTTTTTGTGCAGCACAAAGAAATTGAAATCCATCAGCCGCGATCCCGCAGCAAGTTCGGAAACTTTTATACTTATCTTGCCTTTCTCATTTCGTAGTTCGGGAAACGTCTTTTGGTCCTTAGCTGTTATCAAAAGTCCGGTATAGAAATCAACGTGGGATGTTTTTTCGAAAAGAAATAAGCGATTATGGTCATTGAAGAGATGTTCTGTATCGGCGCTTGAAACTTCGGCCAAAATGTCGCCGAATTCTGGCAAAGTTATTCCTTTACCGGCGTAAAGCCGGAAGCCTTGAAAAGTAATTTTCATAAAATCCTCCACCCCAGCGTGAAGTAATCTGGTAGAGCAGAAAGTTCGTCAAGAGAGCGTTGGCCTGTTGCGGCGCAATAAAGCTAAGTAAAAGTGCCGTTTCTGCCATTTCCATCTAGTGACGGGGCCACCCATGCTCGGAGGGGCAAGTTCAACAGCCGCGGCATAACGCGATTGTGTGCGGGGTTCCGGGCAAGCCCGGATAGGCTTCCCCTGCATTTTCGAAAGAACTCTTCCATGAAAAAGATTCTTTTCGGCATCGCGATTGCCGTTGCCCTGAGCGGTGCGGCACTCGCCGCCGCCGTGCCGGATTACGTCAGCAAGGCGGTCGCGGATTCCACGCGTCCCAAAGCCGATACCGATCGCGATGCAATACGCCTGCCGGCACAGACCATCGCCTTTGCCGGCGTGAAGCCGGGCATGGTGGTGGCCGAACTGTTTCCCGGCGGCGGTTATTTCACGCGCATGCTGAGCGATGCGGTAGGACCGTCCGGCAAAATCTACGGCATCGAGAACGCCAAGTGGGACGACGGTTCCGACGCGAAAGTGGCCGCCGAACCCGGCCACGGCAACGTCTCCATCCAGATCGTGAAGTTCGGCGAATTCAACCTGCCGCAGCCGGTCGATCTATTCTGGATCACGCAGAATTATCACGATCTGCACATCGCCAAGTACGGTGCTGTCGATATGGCGGCCTTCAACAAGCACGTCTTCGATTCGCTGAAACCCGGCGGCATCTACTTTGTGCTGGATCATCAGGCCAATCCCGGCACCAGCGAGGCCGATATCGCCAAGCTCCATCGCATCGAAAAGGCGCAAGTGATCCGCGAAGTCACGGCGGCGGGATTCAAGCTAGTAGGCGAGGGCGATTTCCTCCACCGCCCCGGCGACGATCACACCAAACCAATCTTCGACAAATCCATTCAGGGGCAGACCGACCAATATGCCCTGCGCTTCGTGAAGCCGTGAGGTACTGACGATGGACGGGGCAACAATAAACGGCACACGAGCGGGACTCGGCTTTCGCGTCTACGGCCTTGGCATCATGGGGCTGGGGCTGGTCGGCCTCGTGTGGGGGAATTTCGTTTCGGGGCAGTCGGTCCCCAAGGATTTCCCCGGCTACACCGCACTCGCGTATGTGGCGGCTGCATTCCTGGTGATCGCTGGCGCAGCCCTAGAATGGAAGCGAACCGTTGCCTGGGCCGCGGCCGCGCTTTGTGTCTATTACGCGATCGTCGTCTTCGTCATGAACGGGCACCTGCTGCCCGCGAACTATGCCCAGTATGGCATTTACGAAAGCGTCGCCATCCAGCTTGCGGTGATGCTGGGTGCACTCGTCGTTTATGCAAGCCACGCGAATCTGGATGCGGCGCTGGCCGCGCGCATCATCCAGATAAGCCGGATGGTGTTCGGCATCTGCGCCATCGTGTTCGGCGGCGCACACTTTGTTTACATGAATCTCACCGCGCCGCTTGTGCCTGCATGGCTGCCGCCCAGCCAGATATTCTGGGGTTATGCCACGGGGGTTTTCCATATCGCGGCCGGCCTTGCGATCCTGTCCGGCGTACGGGCCCGGCTCGCGGCGATCTTGCTCACCATCATGTACGCGGCATTCACCCCGCTGGTGCACATCCCCCAGTTGCTCGCCGGCCATCTGGATCAGTTCAACTGGAGCGAAAACGGCGAGAACATCACGCTCACCGGCGTGGCGTGGGTGGTGGCCGATTCTCTATCGCGCCGCAAAACGGTATAACGCCGGCGGGACAAGCGCTGCTGCAAAGCCCGTCTCCGCGGCTGTTTCAGGCCCGCGCGCCCGGGCACGCTTGAGTCCCTGGCGCGCCCGGCTCCCGCCTTCGGCCAAGCCGTTTTCGTTCTCACGCGATTGGCCGAACAAGACTAGAACAAGAGTCGGTATTACCACGCCGAATCAACGCTTTATCTAGCGGCTTGCATGTGAGAACAAACCATGTACTTTCACCTTCATTGCGCCGCCTGGGGTGGCGTGTAAAGAAGGAGAGAGCGGTCATGAAAGAGGCAGTTTTGCGGGTCGTCGGCAAGGACAGGGACGATACGAATTCCGAGCGGAAGCGCGCCCTTGAGGCCGCGCTGAGCCAGATCGACCGTGCCTTCGGCAAAGGCTCGGTGATGAAGCTGGGCCAGAAGGAATTCGCGATCGATACCGACACGGTGTCCACCGGCTCGCTGGGCCTGGATATCGCGCTGGGCATCGGCGGGTTGCCGCGCGGCCGCGTCATCGAAGTCTATGGCCCCGAATCCTCCGGCAAGACCACGCTGGCGCTGCATGTCGTGGCCGAAGCGCAGAAGAAGGGCGGCATCGCCGCCTATGTGGACGCCGAACACGCGCTCGATCCCATCTATGCCCGCAAGCTTGGCGTCGATATCGACGAGCTTCTGATCTCCCAGCCCGATACCGGCGAACAGGCGCTGGAGATCACCGATACTTTGGTGCGTTCCGGCAGTGTGGACATTATCGTGATCGACTCGGTTGCCGCGCTGACGCCCAAAGCCGAACTCGAAGGCGAGATGGGCGATCAGCTTCCGGGCCTGCAGGCGCGGCTGATGAGCCAGGCGCTGCGCAAGCTCACCGGCTCCATCTCCAAGTCGAACACCATCGTCCTCTTCATCAACCAGATCCGCATGAAGATCGGCATCATGTTCGGCAATCCGGAAACCACCACCGGCGGCAACGCGCTGAAATTCTATTCCTCGGTGCGTCTCGATATCCGCCGCATTGGCGCCATTAAGGATCGCGACGAAGTGGTCGGCAACCAGACCCGCGTGAAGGTGGTCAAGAACAAGGTGGCCCCGCCCTTCAAGCAGGTCGAATTCGACATCATGTATGGCGTTGGCATTTCCAAAACCGGCGAGCTGCTCGATCTCGGCGTCAAGGGCAACATCGTGGAGAAATCCGGCTCGTGGTTCTCCTACGACGGCGAACGCATTGGTCAGGGCCGCGAAGCCGCCAAGCTGTTCCTGTCGCAGCACAAGGACATGGCCGACAGAATCGAAGCCGCGGTGCGCGCCAATGCCGGCCTGCTCAATGCAGCCCTGCAAAACGGCGGCGGCGCGGAAGAACCCGCCGAGGCTGAAGAAGACTGATTGCTCGTTCTCTTACTGGCATGAGGGAACGGCTCCGGAAGGGGCGCTATCGAAAGGTAGCGCCCCTTCTACTTTGGCCTTATTCCGCCGCTGTTTTCGGCCTTTCCAGAAAGCCCAGGTTTTCCTCGCGAATCTTCGCGGCCGGTTCGTCGTAAAGAAACGGCAGGAAGGCATAGCGCGTGCCTTTCGTCACCGGCGTCGCCTCGTGCAGCAGCGAGCAGGAGAACACCACCGCCCCGCCGGTCGGCGCGCGATAGGTGCGCCGGTCGAATTCCGCGAAGCGCAATTCGCCGCCCTCGTAATCTTCGGCGTTCAAATTCATCGTCACCGCGAAACGCCGATGCGCCGTGCCCTTGGTGGTGTTGTCGCGATGCGGGCGAAAGAAGCCGCCTTCGTTGGCGTCGTAACGCGCCACGATATAGCGCTCGATGCGCGTGGCATCGAACTGGAACACCTTCTTCACTTCCGGCACCAGCCGGCGGATCAGCCGCGCATTCACCTGCTGGCGCACGGTTTCATCTTCAATCTGCACATCGCGGCGTTTCTTGAAGCTGTCGTCCATCTTCAGAACGGTTTTGCCGGTTTGAATATCGGTGGACATGAAGCCAGATGCCGCGCTGTTCCCCTTCTCGTAAAGCGAGATCAGCAGCTTGCAGAATTCCGGCTCGAACACGCGCGGCAGCACCAGCACGGGTGCGGCCATATTCGCGCGTTCGTCCAGCGGGGGATGCGCGGGAAGCTGGGCCACGAATTCCATCACCGCGCGCGCATGGCCCGGTATCTCGCTCATCGGAAATACGCCCAGCACGCGCAAGGTGCTGTCCAGCACATAGGTCACGCGCCGCATGGCCTTTTTGCCGTCTGTCTCGCCGGTCAGGCCATAGAGTTCGGGCACCTTGCCGTCCGGGTCCCAGAACAGGTGAAAGCCCGGCAGCCGTTCGGAAATGCGCTTCTGCTTTTCGTCGTCCGCGTCGCAACTCACGCCGAAGAAGGCGGCGAAACCGTCGTTGAACATGCGGTCCTGCGAGCGGAAGGCCGCCAGCATGGATTGCACTTCCGGCCGCCCGGCCGAGCCGAAGAAGCTGAGTACGATGTATCGCCCCGCCGCCTGGCTCAGATGATAATCCGGCCGCTCGGGCGAGCGCGCCTCGAACCACGGTGCCGGATCCCCAACGGTCAGCATGCCTTCTCCAAAACCACTGTGCGTTGTCAGCCTATCAGGGCTTGCGCGCGCGCGTCATCCTGAGCTTGCCGAAGGATGGACACCGCTTTCACCCCAAGGCTACAAGCAAGCATGCAAAGCCTGAACGACATTCGCAGCGGTTTTCTGGAGTTCTTCGCCGCGCGCGGCCATGAGGTCGTGCCGTCCTCCCCGCTTGTCCCGCGTAACGATCCCACGCTGCTTTTCACCAACGCCGGGATGGTGCAGTTCAAGAATGTCTTCACCGGCCAGGAAAAGCGCGCCACCCCCCGTGCCACCTCCAGCCAGAAATGCGTGCGCGCCGGCGGCAAGCACAACGATCTCGATAATGTCGGCTATACCGCGCGTCACCACACCTTCTTCGAGATGCTGGGCAACTTTTCCTTCGGCGATTACTTCAAGGAAGACGCGATCAAGTTCGCCTGGGATCTCATCACCAAGGATTTCGGCCTTCCCAAAGACCGCCTGCTCGCCACGGTCTATGCCACCGACGACGATGCTTTCGAGCTGTGGAAAAAGATTGCGGGGCTCCCGGAATCCAAAATCATCCGGATCGCCACCAACGCCAACTTCTGGTCGATGGGCGATACTGGCCCTTGCGGCCCCTGTTCGGAAATTTTCTACGACCACGGCGACCACATTCCCGGCGGCCCGCCCGGCTCGCCGGACGAAGACGGCGACCGTTTCGTCGAAATCTGGAATCTCGTCTTCATGCAGTTCGAACAGGCGGCCGATGGCAGCCGCACGAACCTGCCCAAGCCTTCTATTGACACGGGCATGGGGCTGGAACGCTTCACCGCCGTGCTGCAGGGCGTGCACAACAACTATGACATCGACCTCTTCAAACATCTGATCGCGGCGTCCGTCGCGGCCGCCGGAACACCGGCGGACGCCGCGCACATCGCCAGCCACCGCGTCATCGCCGATCACCTGCGTGCCTCATCCTTCCTCATCGCCGACGGCGTCATGCCATCGAACGAGGGCAGGGGCTATGTGCTTCGCCGCATCATGCGCCGCGCCATGCGCCATGCGCAGTTGCTCGGCGCCAAAGACCCGCTGATGTATCGTCTCGTGCCCGCGCTGGTGGCTGAGATGGGCGGCGCCTATCCCGAACTGAAACGCGCCGAGTCGCTCATCACCGAAACCCTGAAGCTGGAAGAAATCCGTTTCCGCGAAACGCTGGTGCGCGGCTTGAAGCTCCTGGACGAAGCAACCGTCAACATCAAAAAAGGCGGTAAGCTCGGCGGCGACACCGCCTTCAGGCTTTACGACACGTTCGGTTTCCCGCTCGATCTCACCGAAGATGCGTTGCGCGCGCGCAGCATTGAAGTCGATAAGACCGGCTTTGACGCGGCGATGCAAAAGCAGCGCGAAGATGCGCGCAAAGCATGGTCCGGGTCCGGCGAAGCGTCCGATGATCGCATCTGGTTCGAACTGCGCGACGAACTGGGTTCCACCGAATTTCTCGGTTACGACGCCGAGGAGGCCGAAGCCAACATCACTGCCATCGTGAAAGACGGCAAGCGTGTGCAAAGCGCCAAAGCCGGCGACACTGTTTTGATCCTCACCAACCAAACGCCGTTCTACGGCGAATCCGGCGGGCAGATCGGCGATCAGGGCGCGCTGTTCTCCACCAAGGGCGCGGTGGGCGCTGTCACCGATACCGAAAAGAAGCTGGGCGCGCTGCATGTCCATGTCGTGCGCGTCACCGCGGGCGAATTTCATGTTGGCGATACCGTCGATCTGAAAGTGGATGGCGAACGCCGCCGCGCCACACGCGCCAATCACTCCGCCACGCATCTGCTGCACGCGGCGCTCAAGCGTACGCTGGGGCCGCATGTTTCGCAGAAAGGCTCGCTGGTGGCGCCCGATCGCCTGCGGTTCGATTTCAGCCATCCCAAGGCGGTCACACACGATGAGCTGGAAACGATCGAGCAGGATGTGAACCGTATCATCCGCCAGAACGGCGATGTCTCCACCCGCCTGATGCCCACCGATCAGGCAATCAAGGCCGGAGCCGAAGCGTTGTTCGGCGAGAAGTACGGCGATGAAGTGCGCGTGCTCACCATGGTGGAAGACGCTTCTCCCACCAAAGCCTATTCGGTGGAATTGTGCGGCGGCACGCATGTGCGCCGCTTGGGGGACATCGGTCTTTTCACCATTCTCTCGGAAAGCGCCGTTGCATCCGGCGTGCGCCGCATTGAGGCGCTCACCTCGGAAGGCGCGCGCCGTTATCTTTCCGATCAGGCGCAAATCGCGCGCGATGCCGCCGCCGCGTTGAAAACCGGCGTCGCCGATCTGCCTGCGCGCGTGGCTCAGCTTTCCGAAGAACGCCGTAAACTGGAACGCGAGCTGGCCGACGCGCGCAAGGCGCTGGCGCTGGCCGGACCGTCGAGCGCCGCATCGAATGACGAAACCAAATCCGTCGCGGGCATCAACTTGGTGTCGCGCGTGGTGCAGGGTGTCGCCGCGAAAGACCTGAAGGGGCTGGCCGACGATGCCAAAACAAAAATCGGCTCCGGCGTTGTCGCTTTCATCGCGGTCGATGAAGGCCGCGCTTCGCTGGTCGTCGGCGTCACCGACGACCTTGTTAAAAAGATCAGCGCTGTTGAGCTCGTAAAGCTCGGCGCAGAGAAGCTGGGCGGCAAGGGCGGCGGCGGCCGGCCCGATATGGCGCAAGCCGGCGGCCCCGATGGCACAAAAGCGAACGATGCGCTGGCTGCGATTGAGCAGCGCGTCGCAGCACTCGCGGCATGAGCGAGCGGATCGCCACCTCGCATACCGAAAGCCTCCGTCATCGCGTTTACACCGTTCTGGAAGGCGGCCGCGGCGGCGGTTTCTGGGGCACGGCCGTCGAGGCCGGTCTGGTTTTCCTCATCGTGACGAACGTCGCGGCTTATGTTCTGCAGAGCGTACCGGATTATGCGCACGGCCATTCCCGCTTCTTCGCGGTGTTCGAATTCATCTCCGTTGCGCTGTTCACAATCGAATATGCGCTGCGTTTGTGGTCGGCGCCGGAAGATCCGCTGGTCGATGAAGCGCGCCCGCTAGGAGGCCGGCTGCATTATGCGTTGCAGCCGCTGATGCTGATCGATTTCTTCGCGATCGCGCCGGCCTATGTGCAACTCTTCGTGCCTTTCTTCGATCTGCGGATCTTGCGCCTGATACGCTTGCTGCGCCTGCTCAAGATCGCGCGCTATTCGCCCGCGCTTTCAACGCTCGGCCACGTCCTCAAGGCAGAGCGGCGCGCGTTGCTGGGCACGTTGTTGCTGCTTCTGTGTTCGGTGGTGTTCGCGGGGGCTGCCATGCACGCGGCAGAAGGCAGCGTTCAGCCCGAGAAGTTCGGCACGGTGCCGAACGCCATGTGGTGGGCGATGTCCACGCTCACGACCGTGGGTTATGGCGACGCCGTGCCGGTCACGCTGGCCGGCCGCATGGTGGCCAGCGCCACCATGATCGTGGGGCTGGGCATCTACGCGCTGCCGGTGGGCATCATTGCCACCGGCTTTGTGCAGGAGATTCACCGCCGCGATTTCGTGATCACCTTCACCATGCTGTCGCGTGTGCCGCTGTTCAAGGATTTCGATGCGCGCGCGCTGAACGAGATCATGGAGATGCTGCGCGCGCAGTCGGTGGCGCCCGGCGGCGTTATATCCGTTAAGGGCGAGCCCGCCACCGCGATGTATTTCATCATCGCGGGCGAAGTGCAGGTACAGCTTCACGAAAAGAAAACGCGTATCGCTGCTGGCGATTTCTTCGGCGAACGCGCCATCCTGGACGAAACGCTGCGCCGCGCCACCGTCGTCGCCACCAAGCCATGCCGGCTTCTGGCGTTGTCGGTCGAGGATTTCACGACGCTGACCGAACGCTATCCGCTCTTGCGCGAACGCATCGAGGAACATGCAAAGAAACAGGCAGGCGAAACGCCGCGCCCCGACACAGGCGCGGCGTAATCGCGGGCGGCGTTACGGCTTGCAGTAAACGCAAATCTTGTTGCCCACCGGATCGCGCAGATATGCGCCGTAGAAAGTGGTGGAATCTTCCGGCCGCGGGCCCGGCGCACCTTCGTCCTTGCCGCCGTTCTTCAACCCGGACTGGTATGCCGCGTCCACATCAGCTTTGGCGCTGCCCTTGAACGCGATCATCATGCCGTTGCCGCCGGTCGCGGGCTTCTTGTCGTGCGGCGGGCTGATCACATAAACATTATGCTCGTCTTTGCCCTTCGGCCCGTAGCCGATCCAGCCGCTGTCCGCGAACTTGCGCTCGTTGCCCAGCGCACTCAGCACCGCGTCGTAAAATTTGCCGGAAATCTCGCTGTCGTTGGCGCCGATGGTGATGTAACCGATCATGTGTCTCTCCCGATTTATCGTGACGGAGCCTAGCAAAGGCTCAAGAACAAATAAAGAACAAATATGCATGGGGCCATTGCGCGCCCTGCAGATCATGCTGACAGAATTGAGCAGCAGGGGAGTATCGCATGGCACAGGAATCGACACTGGCGGGCCGCAAACTTGTGCAGGTGGCGTTAACCACAAGTGACTTGGACCGCGCACGCACGTTCTATCGCGACACGCTGGGCCTGCCGCTTCTGTTCGAAGCCGGCAACATGCTGTTCTTCGATGCCGGCGGCACGCGGCTGACGGTGGGTCTGAACGAAAAGCCGGACGCGCCCATCGGCGGCACCTACATCTATTTCGATGCGCCGGATGTGGAAGCGCTTGCCGCCGCGCTGAAGGCGAAAGGCGTGGAGCTGATTGGCAGTATCGAAGTCTTGCAGCGCACAGCCACGCACGAATTGAAGCTGCAATTCTTCAAAGACCCCGACGGTAACGAGATCGGCCTGATGGGCATGGTGGCGGTGGCCGGCTAAGCCATCGCCTTCTTCAGATTCTCGTCCACCTTGTCGAGGAAGCCTTCGGTGGTGAGCCATTTCTGGTCGGGGCCGACGAGCAGCGCCAGGTCTTTCGTCATGTAACCAGCTTCCACCGTGTCCACGCACACTTTCTCCAGCGTGGTCGCGAACTTGTTCAGCGCGGTGTTACCGTCGAGTTTCGCGCGATGTTCAAGCCCGCGCGTCCAGGCGAAGATGGAGGCGATGGAATTGGTGCTGGTCGCCTTGCCCTTCTGATGTTCGCGGTAGTGGCGCGTCACCGTGCCGTGGGCGGCTTCGGCTTCCACGATCTTTCCGTCTGGCGTCATCAGCACGCTTGTCATCAGGCCGAGGCTGCCGAAGCCTTGCGCCACGGTGTCGGATTGCACGTCGCCATCGTAGTTCTTGCAGGCCCAGACATAGCCGCCGCTCCATTTCAGCGCGCTTGCCACCATGTCGTCGATCAGGCGGTGTTCGTAGGTGATGTCCGCCGCCTTGAACTTGGCTTCGAACTCCGCCTTAAACACTTCGGCGAACAGATCCTTGAAGCGGCCGTCATAGGCTTTCAGGATCGTATTCTTGGTCGAAAGATAAAGCGGATATTTACGGCCCAGCGCGAAGTTCATGCTGGCGCGGGCGAACTCGCGGATGCTTTCGTCCAGATTGTACATTGCCATGGCCACGCCGCCGCCCGGCGCTTTGAACACTTCGTGCTCGATCACCTTGCCGTCGTCGCCCACGAATTTGATGGAGAGCGTACCCGCACCGGGATAAACGAAATCTGTGGCCTTATACTGATCGCCAAACGCATGACGGCCGATCACGATGGGCTTGGTCCAGCCGGGCACAAGGCGCGGCACGTTCTTGCAGATGATCGGCTCGCGGAAGATCACGCCGCCCAGAATGTTGCGGATGGTTCCGTTGGGCGATTTCCACATTTTCTTCAGATGGAATTCTTCCACGCGCGCTTCGTCCGGCGTGATGGTGGCGCACTTCACGCCCACGCCGTGTTTCTGGATGGCGTGCGCCGCGTCCACCGTCACCTTGTCGTCGGTCGCGTCGCGATGCTCGATACCGAGGTCGTAATATTCCAGATCGATGTCGAGGTAGGGCAGGATCAGTTTCTTCTTGATGAGATCCCAGATGATGCGGGTCATCTCGTCGCCGTCGAGTTCGACGACCGGATTGGCAACCTTGATCTTGTCCATGAAAACCTTCCGAAAATTGCAGGCTGGCGCGGGTATAACGGGCAGGGTTTCGCCCGTCAAAGCGGCATCAAACCGCCATGCTTGCGCCGATCCAGAGCACCAGCGCATTGGCGAAACCGCAGGCCGCGTCGCGCGGATTGAAGCCGCCGTAAGCATGCGGCAGCAACGCCGATAGCGCCGACACCACAACCATCGCGCCCGCGATCCATAAAAGCGGCGTGGCGGAGCGGCTCATCCCAGTCGCTACCCACAACCCGATGAAATGCAGGCCCACGATCACGCCCACGGCGGGAATGATGTAACTCTGGAGTCCGTAATGCGTGAGCAGGTTTGAGGCCGCCACGATCGCCACCACTTCCAGCACCACCGCCGCGAGATAAGCGCGCCGCCCGAACATCCCGGTGCCGGGGCCCGCCAGCGTAGACCTGCGCCACACCATCGCGATCAGAACAAAGGTCACGACAAAGCCCACGATCGCCACCGGCATCTGCCAGGGCTGCGGCAACGCCTGTGCGCCGAGAAATGACCACAGGCCGCCGAAAAACAATCCTATTGTGCCGCCGATAGGCTTGGGCCGCAGTCCTCTCGCGTTGCTCATGCGTGTATCGTTGCAATTCGCACCCCGAAGCTCAACCGCTGCGTGTTTTTGTGTTCAAATGACGTGGGATGGATGAGTCTGGGGTCCGATGAAACGAGGCTGGCCGCTCGCGGCACTTCTTTTGCTCGCGGCCGTGGTGCTGCACGCGGCTTTTGTCTTCTACGGGACTGATACGATCACAACGCACCGCAACGGCACGGTAAGCCAGACCATTGGGGCACAGCCGCTGTTGGGCGAAGTGAGCGACATGCGCATGCTGCCATGTTCGGTACGCGAGGAGCCCGCAGCATCGTGCCCGGACAGTTCTATCGCAACACTGCAAGGCGCATTCCCGCGATGGTCGCTTCCCTGGGCTGTTGCGCTTGTTGGCGGGTTCTTGGTGCCGTTCATTTTCCTTTGTGCCGTTGGCTATTTCGCAATATGGGGAATCACGGGTTGGCCGCGCATTGCCGCGGGTATCGGCCTGATTGCGGCGGCCGTCCTCGCCGCGCTTGCGGCATTTGTCGTGGCGGCGGGGTCAGGGCTGGCACTTCTGCTCACATGGAACGACCGGGTGCTTTCCGCTTTGGATGAATTCGTCAATGGAGAAACGCTGACCCTTGGCAGCGCGATCGCGCTGGCGTGCCTGATGGGAGGGATACTGTTGCTCGTGAGGGCGTGGCGCGGCAGAAAGAGGGCATGAACACGCCCGCCATCGTCCTGTCCCATCCGCAACTGGGGGAGAATATCGGCGCCGCCGCGCGCGCCATGGCGAATTTCGGGCTATCCGATCTGCGGCTTGTGAACCCTCGCGATGGCTGGCCCAACGAGAAAGCCACGGTGATGGCAGCGGGCGCAGCCTTCATCACGGAAGGCGCGCGCACCTATGAAACCTTGCGCGCGGCGTTGGGCGATCTCGATCTCGTCTATGCCACCACCGCGCGCGAACGCGGCGTGGCCAAGCACATTCTCACGCCCGCCGAAGCCGCCGCGCGGCTGCGCGCGGCATGCGCCAGGGGCGCGCGCGCCGGCCTGTTGTTCGGCAATGAACGGGCAGGGCTTGAGAACGATGAAGTCTCGCTCTGCGACGCCGTCATCACCATTCCAACCTCCGAGTTTTCGTCACTCAACTTGGGTCAGGCGGTGCTGCTCACCGGGTACGAATGGTTCCGCGCGGGCGATGCCACGCCACCGCAGCGTCTGGAACACGGCCCGCTGCACCGAAAGCCCACGCGCGAGGAACTGTTCCAGCTCTTCGAGCATCTCGAAGCCGAATTGATGGAAAGCGGCTTCATGTTCCCGCCCACCAAGGAACACGCCATGATCCGCTCCACTCGTGCCATGCTGCACCGCGCGCACCTCACCTATCAGGAGGTGCAAACCATCCGCGGCATGATCGTGGCCCTGTCGCGCGGCAAGCATCGCGGGCCGAAAAAGAGCTAGCCCCTTGCGTGCGCCCGCGAACGCACTAGATTCGGGCTACGCAACGTCTATTCGAAAGGAGGTGATCCAGTGTCTCATTGTCTTCATCTGCGGTCAGTGAACTGGGTCTCTGCTTTGAGCGGGGTCCGCGCCTGAACAAGGCGTGTCGCGGTTTCTGAGCCGCAGCCGGCAATGGAAGGGCCGCTCTTTTCGAAGGGCGGCCCTTCGATTTTTCGGGGGCGTTTTTCAGGGTTCCCAGCCCGACTCGCATTTCGGCGATCACGGCTATATATCTGCCCTTGAGAGGTTGGCGGCGGACGAAGCAATCGCCAACCCGGTCAGGTCCGGAAGGAAGCAGCCGTAACGAACTCGCTCCGGGTCGTTGTCAGCCTCTCACCTTTCCACAATAACCGCTCAAATCCGCGCGCTTTCACGGGCACGCTCTTGCTATAGTTCCGATCCATGGATGAAAGCGAAACAGCAGGCTTGGGCCTCGACACGCCGCCACAACCGGCGAAGGCGGAAGCCTATCGCGTGCTGGCGCGCAAATACCGGCCATCGGATTTCACCGGCCTGATCGGGCAGGAAGCTCTTGTCAAAACACTGTCCAACGCCTTCGCGTCCGGCCGTATCGCACATGCCTTCATGCTCACCGGCGTGCGCGGCGTGGGCAAAACCACCACGGCGCGCATCATCGCGCGCGCGCTCAACTGCATCGGTCCGGATGGCAAGCGTACCGAACCCACGATCCATCCCTGCGGCGTCTGCGATCCGTGCATCGCCATTGCCGAAAGCCGCCATGTCGATGTGCAGGAAATGGACGCGGCTTCGCGAACCGGCATTGATGATATCCGCGAGATCATAGAAGGCGTGCGCTATGCGCCGGCCTCCGCGCGCTATAAGGTCTATATCATCGACGAAGTTCACATGCTGTCCAAGCAGGCCTTCAATGGCCTGCTCAAAACGCTGGAAGAACCGCCGCCGCATGTGAAGTTCATCTTCGCCACCACCGAAATCCGCAAAGTGCCGGTCACGGTTCTGTCGCGCTGCCAGCGCTTCGATCTGCGCCGCATCGAAACGCCGGAACTGGTGGCGCATCTCAAATCCATCTCCGATCAGGAGAAGGTGAATATCGAGGAAGGCGCGCTGGCGCTGATCGCCCGCGCCGCCGAAGGCAGCGTGCGCGATGCGCTGTCGCTGCTGGATCAGGCCATCGCGCATGAGGAAGGCAGCGCCATCACGGCGGAGTCGGTTCGCGCCATGCTGGGCCTTGCCGATCGCGGCCGCGTGCTGGACCTGTTCGAGAAAGTGATGGGCGGCAATATCGCCGATGCGCTGAAGGATCTGGCCGAGCTGTACGATCACGGCGCCGATCCGCTCACCGTGATGCAGGATCTTCTGGAGATCACCCATTTCCTCACGCGCCTCAAGGTTGCCCCCAACGTCGAAGGCTTCTTCGATGGCGGCAGCGCCGAAGCCAAGCGCGCATCCGAAATGGCGGCGAAACTGTCTGTGCCAACGCTTTCGCGCACGTGGCAGATGCTGTTGAAAGGCCTGTTCGAAGTGCGCGATGCCACGCGCCCGCTGGCCGCCGCCGAAATGGCGCTGGTGCGTCTGGCCTATGCCGCCGACCTGCCGCCCACCGGCAAACTGGTGCGCGATCTTCTGGACGGCGAAACGCAAGCGCCGCCGCGCGGTGCGGCACTCGCGCCATCCGGCGGCAACGTCCGCGCCTCCGCGCGCACTGGCGAAACCACCGCGACAGCGGTGCAGCGCGCGCCGCAACCGGCAGCGGAAATCCAAACCGGTCCCATGCTGCGCACGCTGGACGACATAATTGCGCTCACCGAACCCACATCGAAACTGCGCGTGGATTTGCGCAACAACGTCCATCTCATTCACCTGGAGCAGGGCAAGATCGAATTCCGTCCGTCCGCGAAGGCGCCATCCACGCTGGCGGGCGATCTTTCCCAATTCCTGCGCCAGAAAACTGGTACGCGTTGGGTCGTCACCGTGGCGCGAGAAGGCGGCGCACCCACGCTGGCCGAACAGAAGCGCATCGGGGAAACCGCCAAGCTGGAAGCTGTGGCGCAGGAGCCGCTGGTGCGCGCGGTGCTGGATCGTTTTCCGGGTGCGGAAATCGTCGCCGTGCACGATCTGATTCAGGACGAGCCCACCGCCGAAATCCCGCAAGAGGAAAATTAAGATGGACATGGCCGATCTGGTGAAGCGCGCGCAGGAAGCGCAAAGCCGCGCCCAGGCAATGCAGGCGCAGATCGCGCTGCTGGAAATCGAAGGCCATTCCGGCGGCGGCATGGTGCGCGTCACCATTTCCGGCAAGGCTGATCTGAAGAAGGTGGCAATCGATCCTTCGCTCATCAAGCCGGAAGACCGCGAAGTGATCGAAGATCTGATCGTTGCCGCGCACGGCGACGCCAAGAACAAGCTCGAACGCCGCATCGCCGAAGAGATGCAGAAGCTCTCCGCCGAGATGGGCCTGCCGCCAGGGCTTGGCCTCGGCTGATGGCGTCGCATCCTGCCGGCCCTGAAATCGAACGCCTGATCCAACTGCTCTCCAAGCTTCCGGGTTTGGGCCCGCGCTCAGCGCGGCGCGCAGCCTTGGTGCTGCTGAAGAAGCGCGAGGCGTTGCTGGAGCCGCTGGGCACCGCGATGCGCGATGCCGCCGCCGCAATCAAAACCTGTGAGACCTGCGGCAACCTCGATACGCAATCGCCCTGTTCGGTGTGCCGCGACACGCGCCGCGATTCCCATGTGCTTTGCGTGGTGGAAGACGTGGCCGATTTGTGGGCGCTGGAACGCGCCGGCGTGTTCAGGGGAAAGTATCATGTGCTGGGCGGCGCGCTGTCTTCGCTCGACGGCATCACGCCGGAGAAACTCAACGTCACCGGATTGCTGGCACGCGTGGGCGATGGCGTGGAGGAAGTGATCCTGGCCATGAACGCCACCGTCGAAGGGCAAACGACCGCGCACTATCTGCTGGACACGCTCGCGTCTTCCCATGTGAAGGTCACGCGCCTGGCCCACGGCGTACCCGTCGGCGGCGAACTCGATTACCTCGACGAAGGCACGCTCAGCGCCGCCTTCAAGGCGCGGCGCGAGCTTTAAGCTCACACCACCGAAAGTTTCGGCTTCGCGTCTTCGGCAGGCGCTTCGATTTCCACCCGCTCGATATTCGCCGCGCGCGCCAGAACGCGCTTCATCGGCTTTTCGATTTCGCCAATATCGCGCGAAGTCTTTTCAAAATGTGTGCGCAGTTCGCCCACGCGATCGCCCAGGAGCGTCACGTCTTTCAGCAGCGCGCCGACCTCCTTCTGAATTTCGTGCGCTTTCTCGCGCATCTTGGCGTCGCGCATCAGGCTCTGGATGGTGCCGATGGCAAGCATGAAGATGTTGGGCCCCACGATCACCACATTCTGCCGCCGCGCCTTCTGCACAAGTTCAGAGAACGACACATGCAGCTCCGCATAGATCGATTCCGATGGCACGAACATGATGGCCGGGGTCTGCGTCTCGCCGGGGATCACGTATTTGCCGGAGATATCGTCCACATGCTTCTGCACGTCCGTCTTCAGCCGCGCGCTTACCAGCTTGCGCTCGTCTTCGCTGGCCGCGCGCAACGCCTCGAAAGCTTCGTGCGGAAATTTGGAATCGATCACGATCACGGCGTTCGCGCCGGGGATGCGCACGATGCAATCGGGCCGCTTGCCATTGGAAAGCGTGAACTGGAAATCGTAGAGCGAGGGCGCAAGCTGGTCGCGCACAATCGCTTCCATCCGGTCCTGCGCAAAGGCGCCCCGTGTCTGCTTGTCGGAAAGAATCTCCTGCAAGCTCACCACCTGGCCGGAAAGGGCGGCAATGTTCTTCTGCGCTTCGTCGATCACGTTCAGCCGTTCGCCGATACTGCCCAGCGTGGCTGCGGTCTTTTCGGCGCTGTCGTGCAGGCTTTCACCCAGCCGCTTGTTCAGCGCGTCCAGTCGTTCGGAAAGCGTGCGCTGCAGGGCGGCCTGCGCTTCCACCGTTTGCTGAAAGCGGCCGGCGATTTCGCCTTGCGCCGCCATCACGCTGTCCAGCCGCGGATCGGCGGGGGCGGCCACGGCGGCGGGTCTGCGCGTCAGGGCGAAGGCGACAAGACCGGCGCCCACAAGGATGGCAACGGCCAGCAGAACAAGCGCAAAGTCCATGGTTTCCTTGGCTTTCTCTTGACCGGAGGGGGGCGCTCGCCTATCTCCGACTCATGACGGTCCGCCCCATTATCACAGCCCCCGACCCGCGCCTCAAAGCGGTCTCTACGCCTGTCGACAAGGTGGATGACGCGGTGCGCAAGCTGGCCGACGACATGCTGGACAGCATGTATGCCGCCGATGGCATCGGCCTGGCCGCCATCCAGATCGGCGCGCCCAAGCGCATCATCGTGATGGATCTGGACCAGAAAGACGGCAAAAAAAGCCCGCGCGTCTTCATCAATCCGAAGATCGTGTGGGCGTCGGAAGAAATGGCCACCTTCGAGGAAGGCTGCCTCTCGGTGCCCGATATTTGGGACGATGTGGAACGGCCTGCGAGAATCCGCGCCGAATATCTCGATCGCGACGGCAAGACGATCGAGATGGAAGCCGATGGCATTCTCGCGACCTGTCTGCAGCACGAGATGGATCATCTGGAAGGCATTCTATTCCTGGATCATCTTTCCAAGCTCAAGCGCTCCATCGCGCTGCGCAAGCTCGCCAAAGCCAAGCGGTTGAAAGAGACCGCCTGACGCCGTGGCATTGCGGCTGGCATTCATGGGCACGCCGGATTTCGCGGTGCCCACGCTTTCCGAACTGATCGGCCAGGGTCACGAGATCGCAGCGGTCTATACCCAACCGCCGCGTCCCAAAGGTAGGGGCTATGGCACGGAGCCATCGCCCGTCGCACAACTCGCCGCCGCCGAAGGTTTGCCAATCCGCGATCCCGCGAGTTTGAAAAGCGCTGAGGCGCAAGCCGAATTCGCGGCGCTCAACCTCGATGCCGCCATCGTCGTCGCTTATGGATTGCTGCTGCCCAAAGCGATCCTCGATGCGCCGAAGCTTGGTTGCTTCAACCTGCACGGCTCGATGCTGCCGCGCTGGCGCGGCGCCGCGCCTATCCAGCGCGCGATTGCGGCAGGCGACGCGCAAACCGGCGTGATGGTCATGTGCATGGACGAAGGCCTCGATACCGGCCCCGTACTGATGGCCGAACGCACCGATATCGGCCGCAAGACTTACGGCGAATTGCACGACGAACTTTCGTTGCTGGGCGCAAACCTCATGGGCCGCGCGATTGGCGCGCTGGAACGCGGCAGCATCGAAGAAAAGCCGCAACCCTCCGAAGGCGCGACTTACGCAAAGAAGATCGACAAATCTGAAACCCGCATCGATTGGTCGAAATCCGATGTGGAGATCGATTGTCTCATCCGCGCGGTGTCGCCCATTCCCGGTGCATGGTGCGAAGCCAACGGCGAGCGGTTGAAGGTACTTTATGCGGAACCGGTCCCCGGCGAAGGTACCAACGGCGAAATCATTTCCGATGATCTCACCATCGCCTGTGGCGAAGGCGCGCTGAAACTTCTGCGCCTGCAACGCGCCGGCGGCCGCGTCATGAGCGCGCAAGAACTTCTGCGCGGTTTCGCGCTGCCCAAAGGCGCGAAGCTTCTCTGATGCCGCGCTTCAAACTCACCGTAGAATATGACGGCACCGGCTTTGTCGGCTGGCAGCGGCAGGACAACGGTTCATCTATTCAGGGCGCGCTGGAAGAAGCGATCCTGAAACTCTGCGGCGAACAGGTGACGGTGCATGGCGCGGGCCGCACCGATGCCGGTGTTCATGCGCTGGGGCAAGTGGCGCATTTCGATCTGGCGAAGGAATTTGCGGCTGACAAAGTGCGCGATGCGCTGAACCATCATTTGAGGCCCGCCCGCATCGCCGTGCTGGAAGCCGAAGACGCCGCGCCGGATTTCCACGCCCGCTTCTCGGCCAAGGCACGGCACTATCGCTACCGCATCGTCTGCCGCCGCGCTCCGCTGGCGATTGACGAAGGCCGCGCCTGGCATGTGGTGCGCGATCTGGACGCCGATGTGATGGACATTGCCGCACAGGCGCTCGTGGGCCATCACGATTTCACCACTTTTCGCTCATCGGAATGTCAGGCCAAATCGCCGGTGAAAACGCTGGACAAGTTCACCATCCACCGCGCCGAAAACGAAATCCATTTCGACGTCTCGTCGCGCAGCTTCCTGCACAATCAGGTGCGCTCCATGGTGGGGTCGCTCAAGCTGGTGGGCGAGGGCAAATGGCTGGCGTCCGATATTGCGCGCGCGCTGCAAGCAAAAGATCGCGCCGCCTGCGGCCCCGTCGCGCCGCCGGACGGGCTTTATCTCACGCGGGTGGATTACACCTGACTGTCATGGCCCGGCTTGACCGGGCCACCCATCCGCCGCGTGTCTATGCGCCGAAAAGACTCTTTCGATCACCTGAGTGGCCCGCCTTTGCGGGCCACGACAAATTAGTTTTGAAGATCGATCAGTTCTACTTCGCTTTCCGCAATCGCCCGTCCCAGGAATATCTCGCCCACGCGCGCAAAGCGGTCCGGCGCATCGGTGGCGAGAAACGTGTGCGTTGGCGTTGCCGGGTCAGTTCGAGCCAAGTTCTTTGCATTTAGCAAACCGGCCACCGCCTCTGCCGTCGTCTGCGCACTATCCACCAGCGTCACATCGCCGGCGACCCGCGCAATCGCTTCGCGCAGCACGGGATAGTGCGTGCAGCCAAGCAGCAATGCCTTAGGATTGGCGCGGCTCATCAGCGGCTTCAAATAACGTTCGGCAATCGCGTGCACGATCGGCCCATCTGTCAGGCCTTCTTCCGTGATCGGCACAAACAGCGGACACGCCTGCTGAAAAATATCGACATCAGGCGCGCGCGCATGAATGGCGCGCTCATACGCCCCGCCGCGCACGGTGCCTTCGGTGGCAATCACCGCAATCGGCCCATCCGGTGCCACCTTCACCGCGGCGTCCGCACCCGGCTCGATCACGCCGATCACCGGCAGCGGCGCGAGGGCTACCTGCAACGCAGGCAGCGAAACCGACGCCGTGTTGCATGCCACCACAACCAGTTTCACATCGCGCGCCAGCAGTGCCTTGCTCGCCTGCACGGCATAGCGTTCCACCGTCTCCTTGCTCTTGGTGCCGTAAGGCAGCCGTGCGGTATCACCCAGATAGACAAAACTTTCGTTGGGCAAGCACGCCATCAACGCGCGCATCACGGTCAAGCCGCCCATGCCGGAATCGAACACGCCGATTGCCCGGTTGCTCATTTCGGCGGATTAGCGAAATAGGATTCAAGGATGGCTTCGTAGATGTTGGTCAACCGCTCGATCTGCGCCACCGGCATGCATTCGTCGGTCTTGTGCATGGTGTCGCCGGGAAGCCCGATCTCCGCCACGGGGCAATGATCCTTGATGAAGCGCGCGTCCGATGTGCCGCCGCCTGTGGAGAATGTGGGCGTGGTGTTCGTCACCCGTGCAACCGTTTTGCTCAACATATCGGTGAAGGCGCTGGGCTTGGTCAGGAATGAAACGCCACCGACCAAGGTATCTAGTGAAAATTCACCGCCGATCTCGCGCGTCACATCGCGCGCGGCGGTTTCCACATGGCTTGCCAGGTCTTCCGCTGTGTGCAGATCGTTGAAGCGGATATTGCACACAGCGCGCGCCTCACCGGGCGAAACATTGGACGCCGGATTGCCCACATCGAACGTCGTGAACACCAGCGTCGAAGGTTCGAAATGTTCGCTGCCTTTGTCCAGTGGTTCGCCCAGCCGCGTCACAATGGCGGCCAGAACCGGAATGGGATTCAGCGCCAGCTGCGGATAGGCGGTGTGGCCCTGCCGCCCGCGCACGGTGATGGCGATGCGCATGCTGCCGCGACGCCCGATCTTGATCGTGTCGCCGGCGTCCGCACTCGCGGTTGGCTCGCCAACGATGCAGTGGTCGATGCGTTCTCCGTTTTCTTTCATCCATTCCAGCACCTTCTTTGTGCCGTTGATGGAAAGCCCCTCTTCATCGCCGGTGATGAGCAGGCTGATCGAACCGGCGGGTTTGTTCTTCGCCAGATAACGCGCGACCGCCGCCACGAATGCCGCCACGCCGGATTTCATGTCCGCGGCACCACGGCCATAAAGCACGCCGTCTTCGATCACGCCGCCGAAAGGATCGTGCCGCCAGCCGTCGCCCGGCGGCACCACGTCGGTATGGCCGGCAAAGCAAAGGTTCGGTGCGCCATCGCCCAGCCGCGCATAAAGGTTTTCCACGCGTTCGCCGCCTTCGCCAAACGCCAACCGCGTGCAGGCAAATCCCAATGGTTTCAGCGCGGCTTCCACCACGCCGATCGCGCCCGCATCCTTCGGCGTCACCGAAGGGCAGCGGATCAGGTTTTGCGCAAGTTCAACCGGGTCGTTCATGGGGTTGCGATTTAGGCCGCCCGTCAGGTTATGGTCAATCAAAGCGCTATTGGGAGGTTAAATCATGGCAGGCCGATTGGAAGGCAGGGTTGCGGTCATCACGGGGGCGGCCAGCGGCATCGGGCGCGGCACCGTCGACCTGTTCGTGAAGGAAGGCGCGCGCGTCATCGCCGCCGACATCCAGGACGACAAGGGCGCGCGCATGGAAGAGGATCACAAAAACCTCGTCCATTACGTCCGCTGCGATGTGACCAAGGAAAGCGAGATAGAAGCCGCCGTCACCGCCGCGGTGAAACATTTCGGCCGCCTCGATTGCCTGTACAACAACGCCGGCGCGGGTGGCGCGCGCGACATGGCCGATGGCGTCACCGCCGAAGGCTTCGATTCCGTCATGCACCTGCATCTGCGCGCCGCACTGTTCGGAATGAAATACGCGGTGCCCTTGATGCGCAAATCCGGCGGCGGCGCAATCATCACCACGGCCTCGGTTGCCGGATTGCAAGCCGGCTTCGGGCCTTTGCTTTATTCCATCGCCAAGGCGGCGATCATCCAGATGACGAAGGTGTCCGCCTCGCAGCTCGCTGGCGACAGAATTCGTGTCAACTGCATCTGTCCCGGCCTTATCGCCACCAACATCTTCGCCAGCGGCTTGGGCATTCCAAGCCAGCTTGCCGAAACGCGCCTCGATGCCATTGCGGAAGCCGCCACCAATTCGCAACCCATCAAGCGTGGCGGCCGCCCGCGCGACATCGCCGAAGCCGCGCTCTATCTCGCCAGCGACGGATCGGATTGGGTCACGGGTCAGGCGCTTGTGGTGGATGGCGGTCTCACGCTGGGCCCGCAAGGCTCGCAGCAACTATCGGCGTTCATACCGATCTTGCAGGCGCTGGAAGTGCATCCCGACGCGATTGCGGCGATCCTTTCCAATGCGGACGGTCGTCTCTAGTCGCGCAACAGTTCGTTGATGGAAGTTTTGCTGCGCGTCTTCTCGTCCACGCGTTTCACGATCACCGCGCAGTAGAGTGATGGCTTGTCCGCGCCACCCGGCAGCGATCCGGCCACGACGACGGAATAGGGCGGCACGCGGCCGAATATGATTTCGCCGGTGGCGCGATCCACGATCTTGGTCGATGCGCCCAAATACACGCCCATCGAAAGCACCGAGCCTTCGCCCACAATCACGCCTTCGGCCACTTCGGATCGCGCACCGATGAAGCAATTATCTTCGATGATGACGGGGTTGGTCTGCAACGGCTCCAGCACGCCGCCGATGCCCGCGCCGCCGGAGATATGGCAATCGCGGCCAATCTGCGCACAGGAACCCACGGTCGCCCAGGTGTCGACCATGGTGTTCGCGCCGATATGCGCCCCCACATTTACGAAGCTCGGCATCAGCACCACGCCTTTGCCGATGAAGGCGGAGCGGCGCACGATGGCGCCCGGCACCGCGCGAAAGCCGGCTTGCCGGAAATGTGCGCTATCCCAGTTCGCGAATTTGGAAGGCACCTTGTCCCACCAATGCGCGCCACCGGGTGCACCGGCGATCTCGCCCATGTCGTTCAGCCGGAAGGAAAGCAGCACGGCCTTCTTCAGCCATTGGTGCGCGCGCCATTCGCCGCTTGCCTTTTCCGCTACCCGCAACCGTCCGGAGTCCAGCGCGTCCAGTGCTGCGTCCACCGCGTCGCGCACAGCGCCTTTGGTTTCGCCGGAAATGGAATCCCGTTTTTCCCAAGCGGCATCGATGGTCTTTGCGAGTTCGGCATCGGATGTCATGGCGCGGCGGTCTCGATGCTGGAGAGAAATTGGGCGAGATCGTCCGTCTCATAATCGATATCGGCGGGGGAGGGAACAGGATGCTCCGGCCCCTGCTTGGACCAGTGCGATCCGTTGCGCAGCCACACCGTCGTCATGCCCAGGGCATGCGCCGGCACCAAGTTGCGCGCCAGGTCTTCGAACATCGCGGCGCGCTGCGGTGCAATCCGGGCGCGTTCCACCATTGCGGCGTAAGATGCAATGTTGGGTTTCGGCAAGAAGCCGATGGCGCGGATATCCCAGATATCGTCGAACAGTTCGCCCAGGGCAATTTGTGCCAACACGCGCGTTGCATGGTCTCGGCAGCCATTGGTGAAAACAAACTTGCGTCCCGGCAATTGCGCAATCCGCTCGCGAAGCCGCGGTTGCGGCAGCAGTCCGCTCAGATCGATGTCATGCACGAACGGCAGGAATTCCTCCGGATCGGTGCCGTGCAGCACCATCAGCCCGTTCAGCGTGGTGCCGTGATCGCGGTAATAGTCTTTCTGAAGCCGCCGGGCGTCATCGCGCGGCAACCGCAGGCGGCTCTCCACGAAGTCCGTCATACGCTCGCTGATCTGGGCGAACAGGTCGCTTTCGGCAGCATAGAGCGTGTTGTCCAGATCGAAGATCCAGTTGTCGATATGGCGAAAGTCCGGCGCGGCAGCGTGCAAAAGCTTTGAGGATGCCCCGTTCATGGGGCCAAGATGGGCGAAGCGGACCCCACAGGCAAGGCGGTTTTTCCCCGCTTTTCGGGCGAAATCCTGCCCGGGTAACCAATTCTCTTCAGGCGCTCTTAAGGCCGCTGCCGCGAAGATTACCGCTCCGGCAATATGGCTTTCGCACGCGATGGACAGGTCTTTCGACAATAGCCTTGAAGCGTCTGACAACAGGCGCCGCGAAGTGCTGCGCATCCTGGAAGATCAGCGCAAGGCAGGGGCACAAGCCACGCTGGGCGCAAGCCCGGATTCCGCGCCGGAGGTTCTCTATTATCTTGCCACTGAAGGCGATGCGCGCACGCGCGTGGCGGTTGCCGGAAATCTGGCGACGCCGGCACAAGCAAACAAAATTCTGGCGAGCGACGCGGACGAAGATGTGCGCATCGAGCTTGCGCGCAAGATCGCGCGGCTGATGCCAACCCTGTCGCCATCGGAAAACGGCCGTCTCTGCGAAATGACAATTGAGACGCTGGAGCAGCTTGCGCAGGATCAGTTGCCGCGCGTGCGCACGATCCTGGCCGAGGAAATCAAACACCTGTCCTGCGTGCCCAAGCACGTGGTCGATGCCCTGGCGCGCGATCTGGAAGAAACTGTTGCCGCTCCCATCGTGGAATATTCTCCCCTGCTCTCCGATGCCGATCTCGTAGAGATTGTCGCTTGCGCGCAAGCCAGTCACGTCATCTGCGCCGTGGCGCGCCGCCAGCCGCTGGGTGAGGATGTCTCAAACGCCATCGTCACATCGCTCGATGTGCCCGCGGTGGCAGCGCTTCTCACCAATCCCAAAGCCGCGGTCCGGCAGGAAACGCTCGACTCCATTGCCGAACACGCCCGCACCGTGCAGGCGTGGCATGCGCCGCTCGTCATGCGTGTAGATCTTTCGCAACGCGCCATCCGGCGTATTGCGACATTCGTCGGCACGGCGCTGCTGTCACGTCTGGCCAAGCAGCATGCGCTGGACGATACGACGCGGCGAAAGCTATCGCGCGAACTGCGCCATCGCGTGGAAACCGAAAAAGCCGTTCCTGAAGATGACCCCGCCGCGCGTGCCATGCAGGAGGTGGAAGCGGCCTTGAAGGCGGGCCGTCTGAACGA
The DNA here is from genome assembly GCA_036267995.1 of Rhizomicrobium sp. GTDB lineage: Bacteria > Pseudomonadota > Alphaproteobacteria > Micropepsales > Micropepsaceae > Rhizomicrobium. The sequence continues at coordinate 336,797 of DATAUZ010000033.1, read as the reverse complement.
TGCTTTCATCGAGTCCGCGGCGGATAACAACCAGCGCGAGACGGTGATCGCGGCCTTGGCGCTGCTCGCCGAAATGCCCGCCGCAATCGCGCGGCGCATGATCAATTCGCATTCCTCGAAGGCGGTCACGGCACTGGCCTGGCGCGCGGGCCTCAGCATGCGCGTGGCCTTCAAGATTCAAACCGGGCTGCTGCATCTGCCGGTGTCCGAAGTGCTGCCGGCGCGGGCGGGCATCTATTATCCATTAAGCGATGAGGAGATGCGCTGGCATCTGGATTATTTCGGCGTTGCGGCTTGAGCCTGCATCGGCGCGCCGACCAGGCCCTGATCGCCGATATGTGCCGCATAACCTTGCGCACTTTTGGTTTTGATCTGGGCAAATCCCGCCGCGGATAGGCCACGCGCGCAATGGTCGCGGCCCTGAACTTCAAATGGAATGCCGGTGACGCAAAAGTTCGCTTTGCCCGAAACCAGACGCTGTCCATTCTGCTTCTCGGCCAGAAGATAGAGATCGCCTGACAGCGGCGTCGTGGTCGCCTTCGCGCAAGCGCCCGCCGCAACGTTCCACCATCCGCGTGAAATCCAGTTTGCGCCGCTTTTCAATCCGATGGCGGCCCAAAGCGGTTCATTGGTGTCGTTGCAAATCGAATATCCGGTGGGTGCCGCCATCTTTAGGGCTTCGGTTTCCAGCGCGTCGAACAGGTCTTCCACCGTCGCGTTCGCTGCCAGTTTCATTCGCGCGCGGAATTGCACCAGCGCGGCCGCCGCCTTTTTGTCCGGCTTGGTGTTCAAGGGCCCGATTTTGTAGCCCACATCGGCCAGCAACCGCTTTGTTCCCGCCACTCGCGCCGCATCCACGGAATTGATCGCGGCGGATTCGGTGAATGTCGTCGTCCAGGATTTTTGCTTGTGCGTGTTCACGAGCGCGAACGGCAGACTGTAGGAATCCGCCACACCGCACCCCGGCGCGCCGAATGGTGTCTTCAATGAGAAGTTGCCTTCTTTCACGCATAGCTGCGCCGCACCGCCCCAGGTGCGCGCGGGCCCATTGTGCGCCTGCGATGTTCGCGCCAGCAGATAATACGAACCGGAAAGCGGCTGCGGTAGCGCGGTCTGGCAAGCGCCCGGCGCAATGCGGGTCCAGCCTTGCGTCACCATTTCCGCACCGGATTGAAAGCCTGTGGCGGCGTAGAGGATGTAGCTTGTCCGGTTGCACAGTTGCATTGCCGCCTGCGCGGGCTGCGGATGCACGACGGCGCAAACGCTCAGAAAGATGAGCAGAAGAAAATAGCGCACACGAAACACCAGGCTCATTCGGCAACAATCATCGTGCCGGCGCCGGGCTCCGTGAACAGTTCGAGAAGCAGAACGTGCGGAATGCGCCCGTCCAGGATAACGGCGGCTTCCACGCCGTTCAGCACCGCATCGATCGCCGTCTCGATTTTGGGAATCATGCCGCCCGAAATTGTACCGTCGCTCATAAGCTTGCGTGCTTCCTTCACCGTCAGCCGCGGGATCAGCTTGCGCTCTTTGTCGAGCACGCCTTCCACGTCGGTCAGAAGCAGCAGGCGCGCAGCATTTACCGCGCCCGCCACCGTTCCGGCCACCGTGTCGGCGTTGATGTTGAAAGTCTCGCCCTTGGGGCCCGCGCCGATGGGCGCGATCACGGGGATAAGATCGGACTTGATGATTGCCGTTAGCGCTTCCGGGTTCACTTTTTCGGGTGTGCCGACAAAGCCGAGATCGACCGGTTTGCTCTCCAGCGTCGCCGGATCCATCTTCATGCGCTCCAGCTTGCGCGCGACGATCAGGTTGCCGTCCTTGCCGGATATGCCCAGCGCCCGCCCGCCGGCGGCATTGATGCTGCTGACGATCTGTTTGTTGATCGAACCGGTCAGCACCATCTCGACAACGTCGATGGCCGCTGCGTCGGTAACACGCAAGCCGTCCACGAAGCTCGAAGGAATGGAAAGCCGCGACAGCATGGAACCTATCTGCGGGCCGCCACCGTGAACCACAACCGGCCCGATGCCGGTTTGCTTCATCAGCACGATGTCTTGCGCGAAGTTTTCGGAGACGCCGTTCTCCATGGCGTTGCCGCCGTACTTCACCACGATGGTCTTGCCGTCATACTTCAGGATGTACGGCAGCGCCTCCACCAGCACGCGCGAGGTCGAACGCCAGCGCGCCAGCACGCGCATATTGCGGTCTTGGCCGATATCGTCTTGCAGCGCCATGAAGGCCTCGTGAAAGCCGCCGGTTTATAGCGGAATGCTCAGGCCCCGGCCAGCGTGGCCAGCGCAAGCTTGAGGTTTTCCATGCCCTCGCCGCTGTCGGCGGACACCATTTCCAGTTGCGCCAGTGCCGCGGGATGCGAGGTCACTTGCCGCTGCGTCTGTTCGGCCAGGGCTGCGCGCGCCGCGGGCTTTATAGCGTCGATCTTGGTCAACACCGCATTGTAGGGCACGGCGGTACGGTCCAGCAGTTTCATCGCCATCTCGTCTATCGGCATCACGCCGCGTCGCGCGTCGATCAGAAGCAGAACGCGGCGCAGGTTCGGCCGCTGCCCAAGATAGTTCACGATCAAATGCTGCCATTCACCCACCAGCGTCTTGGAGGCCTTGGCAAATCCATAGCCCGGCAGATCGGCCAGCATCAGCGCATCGCCGATATTGAAGAGATTGATCTGGCGGGTGCGGCCAGGTGTCTTGGAAACCCGCGCCAGCCCGCTCCGCCCGGTCAGCGCATTGATCAGGGACGATTTGCCCACATTGGAACGGCCGACAAAAGCGATTTCCGGCAGCGTGGCTTTGGGCAGCGCGTCGTAGCCGGGCGCGCCGGCAATGAACACGGCCTGCTGTGCGAAAAGTTTTCGCGCAGTTGCCGCCGCCGCTTTATCGTCGTGCTCCGGCATTTCTATTCGCGCGGCTCTTCCGCCGGAAGCTTTGTTTTGGGTTTCAGTGCCGTCAGCCACGCCGGCATTTTCATGTTCTCGATAAAATTCACCGAAACGCCCTGGCGCCGCATCATCGTATATTGCTGCAGCACCGTCAGAAGGTTGTTCCACGTCCAATAGATCACGAGGCCGGCCGGGAAGCCTGCCAGCATGAACACCATGATCAGCGGCATGAAGGCGAACATTTTGGCCTGCGCCGGATCGGCGGGCGCGGGGTTGAGCTTGGTCTGGAACCATTGCGTCGCGCCCATCATGCAGGCCCAGGCGCCGACATGCAGGAACGCCGGAAGAAAATCCGGTGGCGTGAACGGCAACAGGCCGAAGAGATTGACGATGGTTGTTGGGTCTGGTGCGGAGAGATCGTGAATCCAGCCGAAGAACGGCGCCTGCCGCATCTCGATGGTGACGAAGATCACCTTGTAGAGCGAGAAGAATACCGGGATTTGCAGAAGCATCGGCAGGCAACCCGAAACCGGGTTCACCTTTTCGCGCTTGTACAATTCCATCGTCTCTTGCTGCTGGCGCACCTTGTCGTCGGCGAAACGCGCCTTGATCCGCTCCATTTCCGGCTGGAGCTTCTTCATCTTGCTCATCGACTTGTAAGAGGTATTGGCGATGGGGAAGAAGATGATCTTGATCGTCAGCGTCAGCAGCAGGATGGCGATGCCGAAATTGCCGACATGGCGATAGAAGAAATCCAGCAGCAGGAAGATCGGCTTGGTGAAGAAGAAGAACCAGCCCCAGTCGATGGCCAGGTCGAAGCGGTCGATGCCAAGCTTGTCTTCGTAAGCCTGGATGATGGAAACAACCTTGGCGCCCGCGAACAAATGCTGCGTCACCGTCACGGTCTGTCCCGGCGCCACCGTGCTGACGCTCATGCGGTAATCGGCCTGATAGGCCTGCACGCCTCCCACCATCGCGGTGCGATAGGCGCCGTCCAGCGTGCTTTTCTGCGGCGGTATAGCGGCTGCCATCCAGTATTTGTCGGTAATGCCAAGCCAGCCACCGGTGGAATGAAAATTTTCCGGTGGCGTATCCGGTTTGAAATCAGTGTATTTGGAATCCTTCAGGGTGCCGTCGGCCACGCCGACAAAGCCTTCATGCACCGCCCAGTAATGCTGCGTGTCGGGCAGACCGTCGCGCACGACATTGGCGTAAGGGAAAAGCGAGGCGGTGGCCGATGTCTTGTTCGTCACCGCATCGCTCACGGTGAACATATACTGATCGTCCACCGCGATGGTGCGCTTGAAGATCAGGCCGTGGCCGTTGTCCCATTGCAGCGTCACCGGATGTCCGGGAGACAGCATGCCGTTGCCGGCCTGTTGCCACACCGTTGAATCCGTGGGCACCGCGACGTGCGCGCTTTGCGCCGCTACCCAGCCGAACTCCGCATAGTAAGGATAACTGGTGCTGGTTGGCGAAAGCAGAATGATCTCCGGGCTCTTGGGATCGGTCGTTTCGCGATAGTGCTTGAGCCTCAGATCGTCGAAGCGCGCGCCTTTCAGGCGCAGCGAACCATCGACCGCCGGCGTGTTGATGACGATGCGCGTGCCGCCAAGCTTCAGCGCCTGTGCGCGCGAAAGGTGTGCCGCACCTTCGCTTGTGGTGGGCGCCTTGGCGGGTGCTAGGCTCTGATGCTTTTCCTGCTGCGCCACGGTGGTCTGCGCCTGCGCCGCCTTCTGGGCGTTCATCTGCGGTACGGCGACGAAATATTCCCAGCCGAGAATGACGGCGGCGCAAAGCGCGATGGCGATCAGAAGATTGCGGTTGTCGGACATGATCTCTTATCGGGCAGGAGGAACGGGATCAAAGCCGGACGATCCGCCCAGCCAAGTGATGGGGTGGCAGCGCAGAAGCCGGCGCGCGGTGAGGCTCAACCCCTTCAGGGGGCCGTGCGTGCGCAGCGCTTCGATAGCATAGGCCGAGCAGGTTGGCGTGAAACGGCATACGGCCGGAAGCAGTGGCGACAGCGCGATCTGGTACGCCCGCACCGGCGCCACAAGCGCCGTCACGGCGAATGTTCGCAAAGTCTGGCCCAGGCTCTGGCTCATCGTGCGTCTTTCGCCGGCCCGCGGCTCAGTTTGGTGTGGATGGCGCCCAGCGCGGCCGTCAGATCTTCCACCAGTCCAGCAAAGGGCCGGTTGAGCGTGTCGGGCCGTGCGACCAGAACATAGTCATGGCCCCCCTTGCCATAAAGGGGAAGAACCGACGCGGCAGCCGCGCGCATCCGCCGCTTGGCGAGGTTGCGGGCCACCGCATTGCCGACTTTGCGGCTGGCGGTGAAGCCCACCCGCAGGTGGCTGGCCAGCGTCAGTTCCGGCGGGGTAGGGCAGGCCTCAAGCGTCAGGCTGGTCCCGCGCTGGCGGCAGCCGGCAGCCGCGCGCAGGAAATCGGCGCGGATCTTGAGATGGTCCATTTTCAGAGCTGGGGCCGGTTTATCGGCCTGCAAACCGGCTTCAGGCGGAGAGTTTCTTGCGGCCATGGGCCCGGCGCCGCGCCAGCACCTTGCGCCCGCCCGCCGTGGCCATGCGCGCGCGGAAGCCGTGGCGGCGCTTGCGGACGAGACGGCTCGGTTGATAGGGACGTTTCATGGCACGGGTTCCGGCGGGCTTTGCAAAAGAGCCGTGCTTCTAAGCATCGGGGGGCAGGCTGTCAAATGGCGGGGAAAGGCGGGCGGCTGGCTTTATTTCGACGCTTTGCGATGCTCTATGACGATCATGGCCATCGGCGTTCGCGCCCAGATCGGTAACGCCTGGAAACTGGTGGCGCACAGCCTGTCCGGCCGCCTGCTCTTGCTCACGCTTCTCTATGTGCTGCTGATCCAGGCCTTGATCTTCGTGCCCTCGGTGGCGCGCTACTACCAGAGCCTTCTGGCAGCCCGCGTTGAATCCGCCGAGATCGCGATCCTACCCTTCACGGAGGTGGGCAAGGAGCAGTTGTCGGCCAAGCTGCGTTCCCAGCTTCTGCTGCGCGCTGGCGCCACGGCGGTGATGCTGCGCCGCTCGGAGCAGCGCGAAATCTTTCTGTCAGACGTCATCCCAACCCACATCGACCGCACCGTCGATCTGCGCACCGCCTCGCTGTGGAGCGACATGGTCAATGCGCTCGACAGCGTGATGAACGGCGGCCACCGCATTTTGCGCATCACTTCGGCCACGCGCATTCTTGGCGCGCAGGCGGTGGAAGTCATTCTCGACGAAGCGCCGCTGCGCGCCAGCCTGATGGATTATGTCTGGCGCGCGCTGGGCCTTGCCGTCTTCATCTCGCTTGTTGCCGCCGTTCTGGTTTTCATCAGCCTCTATCTCGTGCTGGTGCGGCCCATGCGGCGCATCACCACCGCGATGGTTTCGTTTCGCGAAGATCCCGAAAATCCCGGCCGCATCGTGGCGCCGTCCTCGCGGCATGACGAGATCGGTCTTGCCGAGCGCGAACTCGCCGTCATGCAGCGCGAGATTTATACCTCGCTCCAGCAGAAAACGCGGCTGGCGGCGCTGGGCACGGCGGTGGCGAAAATCCAGCACGATCTGCGCAACATCCTCTCCAGCGCGCAGCTTGCGTCGGACCGCCTTTCCACCATCGACGATCCGGTGGTGCAGCGTCTGGCGCCGCGCCTTGTCACCTCCATCGATCACGCGGTGGCGCTTGCCACCAACACGCTGCGCTATGGCCGCGCCGACGAGCATCCGCCTGAGCGGACGCTGGCGTTTCTGGCGCCTGTTCTCGACGAAGCCGTGGAAGCTGCGCTCGACAGCGCGCCGGCAGACCGGCCGGTGACAATCGAGAAGCATGTCGATCCCGCGCTGCAGATCGACGCCGACCGCGAGCAGCTTTTCCGCATCGCGCTCAATGTGCTGCGCAACGGTGTCGAGGCCGTGTCCAGCCATCGCGCCGATGGCGTCCTTATCGTTTCCGCCACGCGCAAGGGATCGCGCGTCATCGTCACGATTGCGGACAATGGTCCGGGCATTTCGCAGGCCATGGCCCCGCGTCTTTTCCAGCCGTTCGCCACCGGCAACCGCACCGGCGGCTCGGGCCTGGGCCTGGCCATCGCGCGCGATCTGGCCCGCGCGCATGGCGGCGATCTCACGCTTGTCCGCACCGGCGCGGGCGGCACAGAATTCGCCATCGAAATTCCAGACCGCGAGGATCCGTTGCATGACGTGGAATCCTGAAACCTATCTGGGCTTCACGGCGGAACGCACGCGCCCGGCCGCCGAACTGATCGCGCGTGTCTTCGCGCAAAACCCCTCTCGCATCGCCGATCTGGGTTGCGGCCCCGGCAACTCCACCGCCCTCATCGCCGCGCGCTGGCCGAGCGCGCATATCAGCGGCATCGACAATTCGCAGGAGATGCTGGACGAAGCGCGAAAGTCGAACCTGCGCGCAGAATGGGAACTGCACGATATTGCAAACTGGAACCCGCCCGCGCCTTACGATGTGATCGTCTCCAACGCCACGCTGCAATGGTTGCCGGATCACAAAACGCTGCTGCCAAAATTGCTGGCGCATGTCGCGCCGGGCGGATGGTTCGCCTTTCAGGTGCCGCGCAATTTCGACGATCCGTCGCACACGCTTTTGCGCGCGCTCATCGCCGAAGAATCATGGCGCGAAAAGTTCACCGGTTTTGAAAACCGTGCCGGCGCGCTTTCGCCTGCGGCCTATTACGACATTCTGGCCCCGCATGCCGCCGCGCTCGACATCTGGGAAACCCGCTATGTGCAGGTGCTGGAAGGCGAAGACGCCGTCTTGCGCTGGATGAGCGGCACGGGCCTGCGCCCCTATCTCGCGCATCTGAACGATGCAGACGCGCAAGCCTTCACCACCGAATATCGCGCGCGCCTCACCAAAGCCTACCCGCAACGCCACGACGGCAAAACGCTATTCCCATTCCTGCGCCTGTTCGCGGTGGCGCGGCGGTAAATTTGCGAACTACCCTCCCCTTGAGGGAGGGTGATTATAACTTCAATCCCCGATCGCAACGCCGTCGCGCCTGGGATCGGCGCCGCCTTCGTAGCCGTGGGCACTGTGCGCGATGCCGTAGGTGCCGCTGGTTTCGCTGCTCGCATTCACCGTATAGCCCATCGCCTGAAACTGCGGCGTCAATGCGATCAGCGGCGTGTCGCGCTCAAGCTCCAGCGGCCCGTTGGTGTTCACATGGTGAGGAAGTTCGGCTGCCTGTTGAATGTTCAACCGCCCGTCGATCATGGCGCTCACCGCTTCGGCGACATAGGGAATGATCTTCTTGCCACCGGGCGAACCCAGCGCGAAGGCGAATGCGCCGCTCCTGTCGAACACAATCACCGGCGTCATCGAACTCAGCGGCCGCTTACCCGACGCTACCGCGTTAGCCACCGGCTTGCCGTCGCGTTCCGGCTCGAATGAGAAGTCCGTCAGCTCGTTGTTCAGCATGAAGCCGCCAGCGGAAAGCTCTGAGCCCAGGATGAATTCGATGGAGGTCGTCATCGAAACCACTTCGCCATTTTTGTCCACGATGGTGAAATGGCTGGTGCCGTGCAGGCCGGGGAAACGGTTGGGCACGTAGCGGATCAGATCGGCGCGCTTGGTTGGCGGCGTGCCGAAAGAGGCGGTTCCCATATCGCGGTCGAGCGAAATCAGTTTCGCGCGCGATGTCAGGTATGTCGCATTCAGCAAACCATCCAGCGGCATGCGCACAAAATCGGGATCGCCGAGATATTCGTCGCGGTCCGCATAGGCCAGCCGGCTCGCCTGCGAAATAAGGTGAATGCCCAGAACCGTCTGCGGCTTCAGCTGCGCGGATTGATAATGCTCCAGAATCGAAAGCATCTGCAGCAGCGTCACGCCGCCGGAGCTTGGCGGCGGCGGCGCGCAAACACGAAAGCCGCGATAGGTGCCGCACAACGCGGGCTTCTCTTCCGCCTTGTAAGCCGCGATATCGCCAAGCGTCATGGTCACGGCGTTGACGGGCGCATGTGTCACCGCATCGGCAATCTCCTGTGCGATGGGGCCGTGATAGAACACATCCGGCCCGCCTTGCGCGATCTGCTGCATGGTTTTGGCAAGCGCCGGATTCTTCAGGATATCGCCTTGCGCCAGCGGCGTGCCATCCGCTTTATAGAACAGCGCATGCACGGCGGGCATCTTGCCCATCATCGGAAAGGCGTGCAGTTCTTCGGCCAGCTTCGGGCTGATCGGAATGCCGGCGTTGGCATTGCGCACAACTGCATCGAACAGTTTGCTCCAGGCAAGCTTGCCGAATTTCTTCTGCGCCAGCGCCAGCATCGCCACATCGCCCGGCACGCCTACCGAACGGCCGCCGGGAAGCGCCTGAAGGTAACTCATCGGCGTGCCGTCGCCATTCAGGAACATGGCGGGCGTGGCAGACGCCGGTGCGGTCTCGCGGCCGTTGAAGGTGGTCAGCGTCTTTGTTTTCGGATCCCACACCAGCATGAAGGCGCCGCCGCCGATGCCAGACGATTCCGGTTCCACCAGCGTCAACACGCTTTGCACGGCAACGGCGGCATCCACTGCCGATCCACCGGCTTTCAGAACATCGAAGCCGGCCTGCGCCGCAAGCGGGCTCGCCGCCGAAACCATTTCGTGTTGCGCAAGTATGGGGCCTTTGGCGAGCGCCGGAGAAACACAGGCAAGCGCTGTGAAGGCCACGAAGAACCGCATCATGGCACGCATGGATTCACTCCCTTTTCGCGGGCGCTCGCAGGAGCTAGCGTCCTAGCATGGCAAAGCCGGGTCCGCGAAACCTCATCACCGATGTTGCCGGTTTGCGCGTCGGTCAGTCGCACGATGAAGCCGTGCGCACCGGCGTCACGGTTCTGATTGCCGATGAACCTGCAACCGCAACCATCGACGTGCGCGGCGGCGCACCGGGTACGCGCGAAACGGATTCGCTCGATCCCGTAAATCTGGTGGGGGCAATTGATGCCATCGTGCTGTCCGGCGGCTCGGTCTATGGGCTGGAGGCGGCATCCGGCGTCACGGCATGGCTGGCCGCCCGGGGCCGCGGTTATCGCCTCGCCGCGTCGCCCCATGTTCCGCCAGCACCCATTGTTCCGGCCGCAATCCTGTTCGATCTCGCCAACGGCGGAAACAAGATGTGGGGCGATACGCCGCCCTATCACGCGCTCGCGCGTCACGCCGCCGAACAGGCCGCGCAGGATTTCGCGCTTGGCAACGCGGGCGCCGGTTATGGCGCGCAGGCGGGCAACTACAAAGGGGGCACCGGCAGCGCCTCCATCGTCAGCGACGACGGCTTTACGGTTGGCGCGCTCGTCGCCGTCAATTCCGTGGGCTCGCCGCTTGTTCCAGGCACCGGTGTGTTCTGGTCCTTCGCACTGGAACAGCACAAGGAATTCGGCGGCAGGTTCTTCACGTCCGCGCCCACGGCGGATGCGCAACTGCCGCCCGACATGAAAGGCAACCCGCAGCCGCGCATGAACACCACCATCGCCATCGTGGCGACGGATGCGGCGCTCACGCGCGACGAACTGAAGCGTGTCGCCATCATGGCCGCCGACGGATTGGCCCGCGCCATCCGCCCCGCGCACACGCCGTTCGACGGCGACGTGGTGTTCGCGCTCTCAACCGCAAAGAAACAGATTTCCGAGCCGCGTTCGCGCGACATGCTGCGCATCGGCCATTTCGCGGCCGATTGCCTTTCACGCGCCATCGCGCGCGGTGTTTATGAAGCGCAATCGTTGGGCGATGCGAAAAGCTACCGGGAGGTATTTCCACCCTCCCCTTGAGGGAGGGTAGGATCGGCAACACCGCAAATATAAAATGCGACAGGAGAACAAAATGAAACAGGATCCCGATGCTTTCATGATGCAGTCGTCGGTTCATATGTCGCGGCGCATTTTCGCGGCGACCTCGCTGGTGGCGGGGTTCACATTGGCGGCCGGTCCCGTCAGCGCCGACGCCATCGTTACCGATGCGAATGGCCTCGATGCGGGCGAAGTGAAGATTCCCGTTTCCGATGGTGTCATTCCCGGCTACCGCGCCAAGCCCGCCGGCAGGACGGATTGTCCCACTGTTCTGGTCACGCAGGAAATCTTCGGCGTGCACGAACATATTCGCGACATCTGCCGCCGTTTTGCCAAGCTCGGCTATTACGCCATCGCGCCGTCGCTTTACGCCCGCTACGGCGATCCCGGCAAATACGACATGAGCACAGTGAACGATCTCGTCACCAACATCGTGTCCAAGGTGCCCGATGCGGAAGTGATGAGCGATCTGGACGCCACCGTGAAATTCGCAAACGGCGATGGCGGCGATGCCGCGCGTCTTGCGATCATCGGCTTCTGCTGGGGCGGGCGCATCGTCTGGCTTTATGCGGCGCACAATCCGCAACTGAAGGCGGCTGTCGCCTTTTACGGTCCGTTGCGCGGGCCAACGCCCGTCAATCCACTGCGGCCGCTTTACCCGCTCGACATCGCCAAGGATGTGAAAGCACCGGTGCTGGGTCTTTATGGCGGGCAGGATCAGGGCATCCATGTTTCCGACATGGAGCAGATGCGCGCCAACCTTGCGCAGGCCGGCAAGCGCGACAGCCGCATCGAGATTTTCATGGATGCGAGCCACGGCTTCTTTGCCGACTACCGTTCTTCCTACAACGCGAAAGATGCGCAGCAGGGCTGGAAGGAAGCGCTGGCATGGTTCGCGGCCAACGGCGTGAAGTAGTCTGCCTTATTTCGCGAGCCTTGAATCGCTGAGCGTTTTCAGGCGTCAAGCCCGAAAAGTTCCGCTCGTATCAAACATGCTGGAAACGGCCTTATCTTATTCGGATGCGGGCATGGTGCTCGCGCGCGACGAGATAAGGAGCAGGTGTCATGGGAGGGGTACCCCCTCGAAAAAACTGCAAACAACCCAGCCGCGGATCAGCGGATATAGACGCGCACTTCCGGGTTGCTGATCGAAGGGTCGGTGGCGGACGCCACGGCAAGCCGCGTCGACGGCACGCCCATGTCGGTCATGGAGCGCATCACCTGCTGGGCATGGCGATTGGCTTGCGTTTGCGAAAGCTGGACGGCTGCCGCGGTACCGCGTGTCGGCGTGGCGGCCACCACTTCAAAGCTCGCGCTCGGCCGCGATTGCAGCGCCTGCGCCAGTGCTGTGTAGAGGATCTGCTGATACTGCACGTCCGGGCGGTCGAACTTCACCACCACAAGCGGCGTGCCGGCGATCGGTGTTCCGAAGGTGCCGGAGATCGGTCCGTTGGATGGCCCCATCGGCAGGCCGGAATCGCCACCATAGAGTTCGCCGTTCTTGATCGAGTCGGCCAGCGTCGTCAGGTTGGCGCGCTCGTTGGCGACATAAGCGGTCTGGCGCTGGATATTGTCGGAGACTTCCTTCAGCAGCCGGTCGACCAGGATGATGGTCTGGTTGGTTTCGTCTTCCAGCACCGAAAGCTGGCGGTGATCTTCGTCCACGGCGCCCGAAACGTTGAACGTCGCCATGATGGTGTTCAGCGCAAAGTGGGCCTGGGAGGATTCGTTGGTGATCGCGGTGCCCAGCGCGTTCAGCGCGTTGATATTGCCGGTGAGCTGGTCGAGCGCTGCCTGCGCCGTGTTCCATTCGCCCACGAGTTCAGGATTGCCCCGCGTCGTGCCCATCTGCAGCTTCGACATGATGCGCGACTTGGAGTCGTGATAGGCCGTGGAGGATTGCGCGGCGGTATCGAGCAGGCTGCTCAGCTGTTGTGCGTTCGACGAAATCTGGTCGTTCAGGCCCGCAACCTGGCCGCGCAACTGTGCAACCTGATGTCCGACGGCGGTACCGGTATCGCTGCCGGGCTCAATGGAAACAGGCGTGATCGGCGTGGTCAGTCCGCCGCCGTAGCTCGCGCCGCCGCCGGCAGGTGCGGGAAGCGTGCCCGGCATTGCCGCCTGGCCCATGGGGGCCTGGGGTGCCGCAGCGGGTGCGCCCGCCTGATCGGCTTGGTCGCCCTGGTCGGTGGGGAAGGCGGACGCGTCGGAAGAACCTCCGGGTCCAAACATGGCGTCGTCGACGTCGCTGCAGGCGGCCAGCGCCAGGCTGCCCGTAAGCGTCACGAGCAGAACCGTAGACCGCAGGATACGCGCGCCCAGCATCGAATTGCCCCTCATTTCGATCTCCAACTCCGCGGGAGTTTCAGCCCGCTTTCCTGTCTGAAGGCCCCTGATAAAGAGTGCCGCAAATACTGCAATCTTCCGGCCGGGCAGGAATGCTTCGCCAGCGCCGCAGTCTTAACCACGGGGCGGACGCCCGACAAGGGCAGGCGGGCCTATGGCCGTGCGCTATTTGCTCGCCGGGGCAGACACTTGTGCGAATACCACACCCCGGTATGCGCCCCCCTATGGCACCGTTCGATCATGCGTCAGAGGGTCCGGTTCGCGGCTGCGAAAGGCGCTTGCCTATGGGGCATGGTCTGCCTAATTTCACCGCCCTTTTCCAAGGCGCCCGTAGCTCAGCTGGATAGAGCACCAGACTACGAATCTGGGGGTCAGGAGTTCGAATCTCTTCGGGCGCGCCATTTTCACGACATCGCCGCCTGCCAGCCGTGCCGGCCCGGCGCCAAACCCTTTTCCCAAATCGAACGGTAAACGCCCGGTAAACCGGGCCAATCGCATTGTCTAAGTGTTCGATCTATTTCCGAGCCGGGACTTTAACAAGCGCAACGTTAGATCACTCCACGCGACGAATGAATTTCATTTCGATCCGGTGGGGCGACTATGGTTCGTATCGACAGAATGTCCGGCGCCGATTTCGGCACGTTCGAAATCCATGATGCGGCAGCGGATACGGTTCTTCCTGTGTCTGCACAAACAGACGCGCAAGAGTTGCCCGGTGTCGATGCATTTTTGTTTCCGTTTGAGGCGAGTTCGTTCGCACTCGCATCTCCGCCGGACGCCGCGGCCGGCGCTATTGCATTCGGTTTACATGTCGACGGCGGAAACGCGGCGGCTCCAGAAGCGACCATAGCGTCGCCGGATTCCTCAGGCGTTATGACCGGAACATCGGGCAACGATACATTCAACGTGACGACATCCACCGTCGGAATTAACGGAGAAGGCGGTAACGATACTGCAATATTTGAAGATGTCTCCGACAGCCACTTCGACTGGTACAAGATAACGCCGGATAAGAACGGCGGCATCGATGTAGCCGAGGTGCATGCGACGGGACAGACTGTGCACGTGACCGGCGTCCAGTCGCTCCAGTTTAATGACGGTATCTACGACGTGACGAACGGCGTATTCTCGCCAACCGCACCGTCATCTTCTTCGCCGTCTTCTTCTTCGCCCTCTTCTTCAAAACAGATTGTGGCTCACTCAGTTCCGCAAGCTGCGGGGCCTCACGATGTTGTCGGTCTCTTGCTGCAAAACACAACAAAGGTGGCTGAAGCGAAAGGGTTTGTAACTTTTGGGGAGGTCTTTGCCAAAGGCGCCGTCAAACCAGGCGAAAGCCTGGTGGCCACTATCGATGGTCACAAGGTTGCCGTGCAGATGGATGTAAAATCAACCAACCTCGACGGCTCAGTCCGCCAGGCAGTCCTTACGCTCGAGGCTCCCAAGATTGCGGCCGGCGGTAGCGCGGCCGTCATGTTGTCGAAGGTGAATGGTGGTGCACAGGGTGCCGCCATTACGCCGCAAAAGATTTTGAATGGCGGTTATGATCTTAAAGTCGACGTCGCGCTGCATCGGGCCGACGGTACAGTTGTCGATAAGACAATAGATGCTGCTCAAGTCTTAGCTGCCGCCATCAAAAGCGGCCATGTGGAAACGTGGCTGCATGGCTCGCAGGCGGGTGAGTACGATGTGACAGCGAAAATCGCTTCCAATCTATCTGTCACTTTCGATATACGCCAGGATGCAAGCGGCACAACCCATACCGACGTCACGTTCTCCCGTGACATGGCTTACACGAAAGACGTGGGAACAGCCGATTATGATGTGACGATTCTGCAAGGGGGTCACAAGGTTTTCGCGCAAAACGGTATTCAACAATATGCTTTTTCGACATGGAATACCGAGGTTGATAGCAAGGGCGCAATCGCGCCGCACATCGTTTACGATATGCAGTACCTCATCGATACCGGCGCGATCTCATCCTACGATCTGACCGCTGGCGTCGCTTCCGGCTCTATCGCCTCAGAGGCGCAGGCGTTGTCCAAATCCGCCCATGGTCCACTGGGAAGCGGCGCCATCACAATGTACATGCCCGAAACAGGCGGCCGTCCGGACTTGGGACCGAATCCAACGTGGGTTGTAGATTATCTGGTCAGCCAGGATGCGAAGGCCGAAAACGTCATGCGCGCCGAAGCCAACGAAGCCGGAAGCGTGCCGTGGCATTTGATCGACAGCAACGGCCAGCCGGTAAATGTCTATGCCCATCCCGAACTTTGGGTCGATTCACGTGGAGAAGGTGCCCTATACGGAAAAGACGCTTTGCCCGTGCAGTTCGATTCCGCACGGGGAGGCTGGACACTGGATACAGCGCACCAACCAGATCTGTCCTATCTACCATACCTTCTGAGCGGCAGTCAGAGCGATCTTGAGAATCTCAAGGAGCAGGCGGCCTATGTGATAGCATCAAACAATCCCGGCTATCGGGGCGCGACGGACGACCTGATTCCAGATAGTTCGCAGGTGCGCGCGAAGGCATGGGATTTACGGGATATCGGCAACGCGGCTTATGCGTTGCCAAATTCCGATCCAATGAAAAAATATTTCACCACTGTTCTCCAGCACAATCTCCAGAGCATCATCGATACGTATGTGCACGGCGCGGAAGGCAAAGCCGAAGGGCAGCTTAAAGGCTGGATCGGCGGCGACTACCTTACAGGCGTTATGGCGCCGTGGGAGCAGGACTATTTCGCAATCGCGATGGAGCAGCTTTCCGAGCAGGGATTCAAGAAAGCCGACACCATTTTGAAATGGGAAGACAATTTTCTCTCAGGACGCTTTCTGAATGGCGACAAAGGCTTCAATCCCAATGAAAGCCTTGCCTACAATCTGCAAGTCGGAGATGCGACCACGGGCGCCGATTATACGACTTGGCAGAAAGTGTATACCGCGAGTTTCGGTAACGCGGAGCCGGACACACTCCAAGGGGACGCGACAGGTTCGGGCGGTTACGGCGCGAACGCGCGGGCGGGCTTGGCAGCGGACATCTCTGGAACGGAATCGGTGAATGCGATCGAAGCCTACGCGTGGCTCGTCGGCCAGACACCGAGTATCACGGCCGCATTCGCAAGCGATCCTACGTGGGACATCGTGCCAAGATTGTCTGACGGCGTATATTTAACGAACGACAAAGTGCAAATCGCAAAGGGCGTTAAAGGTTCAACGCTAACAGCCGGCAACCATGACTCAATGCTGATTGGAGGGAGCGGCAACGACGTGCTTGTCGGAAAAGCTGGCGTTGACATCATTTTGGCGGCCTCTGGTCATGACGTGCTGCATGGCGCGGCCGGAAACGACTATCTGTTTGCGGGGACAGGCACCGACTCGCTGCAAGGCGGCAGTGGATCTGACTACCTAAAAGCGGGACAAGGGCACGACACCTTCATTTATAAAAATGCCTCCGAATCTACCCATTCCAACTACGACACTATCTCTGGCTTAAATTTTGCCATTGACAGAATCTCACTTCCCGGAACTGTTAAAGCAATTGATTCAACCATTGCACACGGCGCGCTGTCAGTCGGCACATTTGACGCCGGCCTTAGTAAGGTTCTGAACGCCGCACATTTGCACGCTCATGATGCGGTGCTCTTCACCGCTACGTCAGGTACTTTGGCTCACCAGACTTTTCTCGTCGTCGACATGAATGGCGTTGCCGGCTATCAAGCCGGAGTCGATTTGGTGATTCATCTGGAAGGTGCGACCGGGACAATGCACGCATCGGATTTTATTTGAAATTTGAACGGTGGGTGCAACGTCTCTTTGCGCCCGCCCGGCAGCAGAATTGCCGAAACTGCCTATCGAGATTTCTCTAGTACAGCTCTTTCAGAAATTTGCAGGGCCGGGGGGCAAGTCGATTTCTGACGTCTCTCATGAATATCTCCTGAACGCCCTGCAACTCCTGCTTTCTCAAGAGAATATTTTTGCTAAATGAATTTCGATCGGCGATTGCCTCATCTACCGAACTTAGGAACGCGCCGTGGTCGAGTCCCCAGATTGGATGACAAAATTGCGGAAGCTGCATCAGGTCGTAGAAGCCCACGTTTTTAATATCGTACGCCAAATTGATTGCAGGTGTGCCAGCGGCCATCGAAAGGATACTCGAATGCATCATCTCACAAATATGAAGATCGAGTTGACTATATAGATCGATCAACTGATCGGGGCGCGGATTATGGCCGGTGATCCGAATGCCGCGCGAACGAAAAATAGAGGGTACCAAGCGTTCGGCGTAAGAGTGCCGAACGTGATGAAATTCAACCCGATGCCGCCGCTGTATCTCACCCAGCAGCACACAGTAGGTGTCAAACATTTTTTCGAAGCGCGCCGCCCCTATCGATCCATGCAAGGCAAAATTCAGACCCACCCGCAAAACGTCTGGCGACTTGGGCAACGAAAGATAGCGCGCTTTTGGATACCAGAAAAGCGCGGGATCGCCCATCAGGAACGCGGATGTGTCGGAAAGGTTATCAAAAAGTAGTTTTGTTGCGCTGTCGCGCACAGAGCAAAGGCCGAACTCGGCATGCGTTCGTTTAACAAGGCTGCTCGCATCCGATGACAGAGGCTCTATTTTTCCGCCTTCAGCAAGCAACGTATTCCAGCCAACGCCGAACAGAATTTTTTCGCAATTCATTAGCTTCAGCGCAGGTAAATCGGAATCCATCCGAGGCGAAACGTTCCCGTATTCGTCGGATGTCACATAACCGCTGCCCCCGACAACAAACGCATCCCATCTATCTGAAATCCGATCTCCAGAGACGCCGGCAAGCTGTCCCCATTCAAATTCTTCGAACTCCAATGCGATTGGAGCGAGAGCTGCGCGCAGAGTATCCTTGGTGCTCTCGCGTATCGCGGCATCGCCTTTGTTCGAGCCATATCTCGTATCCCAATGGTGATAGTGAATCGCCGCCCGTCGAAAAAGATGCCAATTGACGGTATCAATAAGACGAACAAACGCACTTTTGCATTTGGCGAACCAGCTGCCTTGTATGGGCTTATCTTCGAAGACCGAAGGTACTGCAACGTAAAGCCCAATTCGGACATGACTCAACACGCGGCCATCCGAAACTCTTGCCATGGATAGCATACCCCAAGCTGCCGACGACCAAGACCGGCCCCGAGTACGCGGTCCAACCTGATAAGTGTTAAGTTAGAAAAATGGATTGGGCAACCGCACGAGATCAATGTCCAGCAAGAAGGCGGTTATTCACCAAATGAAATCAAAGATAATCCATCGCGCTACCGAGAAAAGATTTGCTTAAGTTTTAAAAGTCGGACTTCTATCATATATTTAACACGATTCTGATAATACTCTATTCTCAAAAGTCGATGATACGCGGTGATTGGACCACGCATTCGCTGCCGGAAGACTCCGAAATCGTTTTTCCTTTCGGCTTCCGAAAAAGCCAAATGGCTTAGCGAAGAGAGATGGCTACGCAATTGATATATTTTGCGACGAACAGCCGTAAGATGTCGCTTCCCTGGTTTCACTCTTTTTTTGGGGCGCCATTTGCCTTCAGTATCCTTGAGCCACATTCTGAACGACAAGCCGCCCCGCCGATGGTTAAAACCACCCTCCTGTGAGCGGTAAGCATCTTCCGCCGAAAGGGGGTGCATATCCAGACGTCCTCTATTTCGTGCGTTGGCGATAAGCCGCGCGGCGATTTCTGAGCGGACGATTAGAATGTTTGTTCCCTTGGGGTCACCAACAAATCTCGGGAGCCATGCATCACCAACGGAAACATCCGCGACTTCTCCGACCACGTCATCGCAAAATTCGCAGGCGTGTGGCTTAAATAGACCCAGACCCCATTCTCTGCCAAATAGCTGAGCCATGGGCGCTGCAACTTCTCGCCCAGAGGTATCAATTGCGGAGAAACCATAGCTATCCGCGCTCCTGTCGGAGAGTTTTTGCCGAAAGTCCACACCCGCCAATTCCTTTGGCGGGATTCCCAATTGCCACGCAAGAGAGGCGGCAAAATCACCCGTCTTCAGATGTCCGCAAAAAAGACCTACAAAGAAAATAACGCGTTCACGTACCACAGGGTCGATGGCACAGATATTTCTTAACGCCTTCAGAAAGCAGGGGATGCCAACGAACGCGTACCTTCCGGGTGTGTCGCGAACCTTTGCAATGATCTGCGACATTTCTATCGGGTAGTAGCGGGATTTCGAGCCCGCTTTTGTGTCCTCCACGTCTTCAGAAATAACATATCCAAAAAGCGAGCTGTCGCCTTCTCCTTCAAGGGAGCGAACGCAAATCACATGGTCTACAAATCCCTCGCGCAGAGCTTCGGTAAGAAGCCACGTTCCCATTCCGCCTGAACTTCCGGCGTTTCGGTAATCTCCTTCTGCTACATAGCCCGCCAGGATTTCTCGATAGTGCCCCAAGTAGGGCGACCAATGTGGCGCATTCGCAAACAACTCTTGGCCCAAAACATCTTCGTCTTTGCCGCTAGAAGCGAATGGGCAAACCCGCTCCGCATCATCTAGCTCACGGTCACTCGCGTGCAGAAGAGGTGTGAACATCCCGCTCGACGATCGTGGCAGTTCTATCTTTTCATGCTCCATCGCCGCACAAGCGCCGCAGCCAATACAATAGCCGCCGTCGATAACCCGCCTGAGTTCGCCAGTCATGCCCTTATTCGCTGTGTGCGTGTTGATGGCCGAGTCTGATGGCGCTCCATACGTCATATGCAAAGCCTTGTGCGATCAAACAAAGCGATGCGCGGTCCAGACCGCAGAGAACCGCGTTGAGCACTCGTCGATAATCAGATGTCTTCACCGCCACGACCCGAACCGCCATTTTGCAGACATAGCGGCGCTGAACGCCAGAGACTTCAATCCAGGACGCTGCCAACGGCCACGCAAATATGTGTGGGCGGCGTTGCAGAAATCCTTTTTGAAAAGTGCGTCGCCAGCCCCTCGGTCTATCACGGTTATTCCGTTAACATCCGTAGCTTCGACGATGCTCTTATATAACAATCGACCTGGCGAAAACTTTTCCATCTCGCGATTATAAATCGGAAACCAATAATGAAGCACGTTCCGACTTCTGATACCGAAGTGCGATGCAACCCATGTATCTCCTGCATGGAGCGTTGATAAAACGCCGGTGAAATCCGGGTCCCGAAAATCGGCTACGCGATGCAAAAGCCTTCTTTTCCAAGACTTGGACAAGGAATCCGTCTTCCCTGTACGTTTGTATTGAGATCGCTTTTTTTTAATCAGGTCTTCGATAAAGCCGTGCGGGCTCTCTTCGCCAAATACAAAACGGAGGGGGCCATACTGCTCGGTTAGTCTCCGAAGTCTGCGCTTGGTGTCGCTCGCTAACGCCTTGTCTCTCTCACAAATCTCTTGCCAATATGCCGCGCCGCCACGGGGCATCTGTGCCATCAGCCCGGCTTCTGGCTTTTCTCCCGAAAGGCCGTAGCGCTTTTGGGTTTCGTCAAGGTGACTGAAGGTGAAGCTCGATATCCGGCTTAATGAAAGCAGTTGACGCGGTTCAATCTGAAAATCGGAGTCCGCTATCAAACCGCAGTAGTCGCTCATCTCCTCCCCAGCACGCTCGGCGGCGCTAAGCGAACGAGCAAACCGGTTTGCAAACTGGTAGGGAAAAAAGCCAACAGGCCGTCCGCCATTTTTAAGAACACAAACTCTAATATCCACGCCGCACGCGGCTAGCGCATCTGAAAACGAGACACTGAAAAAGGGGTTGGCAAAAATTTGGCTATTCTGGCAAAGCCCTTTCCAGGCAGCGCGCTCGTCTTCGCTTAGTTCGCCAGGTCTTACGACCTTCCCCGTCAGCTCTTCTCTCTCCGGGTTCGATGAGGCCGGCGGGTTTGTGCAGACATTCACGACGTGGCTCTGAGTTTTGCTGTCGCTGACAAAGCCAGCTGCTTCAGAAAACTGGCGACGTCCTTTTCGGGCGCGTCGGGGCTGCCGCTTAGCGCCCACAAGGCCAACAGCGTGCCGCTATATGATGTCGCGCCTAAAAGTACGTCAAATAATAAACGAAGGTTTCCTGGCGCCATGTTCAAATTTGCCGTGACTGTGAGCGCGGCCATGACGGCCGCGGCTAAAAAGGGACGCCAGAGGACCCGGAGATAATCGGCCGCCGACACATCTATTTCGCGGCCCACGGCAAAAAACAGTGTGGGCATAAATATAGCTGTGACGACCAACCGTGTGATCGCGATTGCTTCCATGTTGCCGACCAGAAAAGCAACGGGGACAATGGAAGCGACCAGAAAACTCAATCGTACCCACTGCATGCGCGCACCCAGATGCGGCTTTCCGATCGCGTCAAAGGCTGTATAGGCTCCGCTACTTAGTCCCAAAAGCGCCGCAGCCAAGGCGAGCCAGCCCATAAGTGGCTCGACGTTGGACCATTTCGACCCCAGCACAAGCAGTACCATGTCGTGCGCCACGAGCGTGACACCAACGCCTGCCGATGTGCAGATGATGGCCGACCAGCAGAGCACGCGCAGATACAATTGCCGAAGCCGTTCTTTGTCGCCCAAAACTTTGGCCATGACGGGATAAAGAACGGCAACCATCGGCTCATTGATTTCTTCAGACGGGCTCGATGCAATATCTTCCGCCACGGCATAGCGCCCCATTGCACTGGCGCCGAACATTCCTCCCACGACAAGCTGGTCGATTTGGAAATTCAGGAAATTGCCAATCGTCCTGAAAAGCGTCCAGCCAGAAAATGTCCAGAGCTCACCGATTTTGGCCAGTGAAAACCGTGGACGATAGGAATGCATTAAATAGCTGATCGCATTCATGGACAGCTGCGAACAGAGAATGCCGGCAACGAGTGCCCAGTAATTTCGCCAGAGAATTGCCAACCCGACTGTCACGATAAACGAGAACATTTTTGGATACATGTTGTAGAGAAAGAACTTGTCGAATTTCAGATCGCGGCGAAAGTTTGTCGTGCCAATGTTTTCAAAGCCGCCGATCACCGACCGTAGCGCGAGACATTGCATGACGGGCACGGCACGCGGTTCGTGAAAATAGACGCTGGTGAGCGGTGCAATCGCAAAAATCGTCGTTCCAATCACAAGCCCGGTTATAACCGATATTGTCCACGCCGTGTCGTAGTGTTCCCGCGTCGGCGAAGCATGCCGGATTATCGCCAGTTTCTGACCGGTCTGGTTGAGAATCTCGAGCATACCCACGACCAGCATGGCCATCGCTACTATGCCGAAATCCGCGGGCGTCAGCAGTCGGGCCAGTATAATTGTGCTGACGACGCCGGTGAGCCGAATGGTCCAGCGCAGCCCAATCATCCAGACAGAGCCGCTAAACATGTGGCTGTTTAGGCTGCGTTCGGTCGGCTTTTCCTCGTTCGGCATCAAATTAGCCCGTCACTCGCTGGGCGCGCCGCCGGCGTTTCAGAGGCTCGACAGAATTCAAGCGAAACTCCCCTATTCATCTGCAATTCTTGGCCGGGGCGATCAGCCGTTTCAGCGCATGAATAGCAGAAGCATGAGTGAAGGAAAGCGCGGTCTTGAGCGGACAATCCAATGTTAAGCGCCGCCGGATGGCCCCAAAAGCGAAAAGTCCACGAACTGCCGTTCTCCGATCTTAAAGTATTTCCACCAAGGTAAGCTGCGCGGCACAGCAACGCGAATTCAAGTCAATGCAGGCGCCGCACGTGCCCAATCCCGAACTTCAGACGGCGTAGACGGCAAGCCTCCTAGCTGTGCCATGAAAAATTCCAGATATTCTTCAAGCCAACGGAGAAATACCT
This sequence comes from Rhizomicrobium sp., assembly GCA_036267995.1. Taxonomy (GTDB): domain Bacteria; phylum Pseudomonadota; class Alphaproteobacteria; order Micropepsales; family Micropepsaceae; genus Rhizomicrobium. The sequence continues at coordinate 313,921 of DATAUZ010000033.1, read as the reverse complement.
TAAGATCATTTCTGTCACGGACGTAAGGTGTGTTTCCAGGTTCGAGTGATGGGCTATGATAGCTAATCACAAAGATACGATTTTCGTCCCTCAACAATTTGTGCGTCAGACGCTTGGCTTCATCGATTGTTGTGCCTTCGGGGGTGAGTCGAATTCTTTCCACGATTCCAAGACGCGCAGCAATCGCGGGAATTCTCAGCTTCCGGCCTACTGGCGAAGCGAGGCGTTGGTAAATACGCTCCCCTTTTTTCCCCGCAAATCCAACCGTGCCAATTGTTACGGGGATTTCCAGCAGCGAACGGGTTTCTCCCAACCAATAGGGCCGCGCGATCCCGCCGGAATAATCTGGAGCCGCCGGCGCCAGTTTCATTCCCGGCAAGACACTGCAATCAATTTCATAGCCTAGACCTTCGAGAATTTGCGGTGTTGCATGACCCGCTCCATAACGTCCGGCCCTGTATAATTTTGGCCTTATCTGGAAAATTTCGTGAATTTTGGCAGTTAATTCTTGAATTTTCCGCTTCTCAAGTTCTGGCGGCAGATTGTTGGCATACGAATTCTCTTCTGAAACCATTTCCTCGTAAGGCGGCGTTACCCAGGGATGGAGCTGCGCGCCGATATCGCAAAACCCTGACCGCGATAGGTCAACCAGTGGCTGATACCCTGCCGGCTGCGAGGCGACCGGATAATCTACCGCATAGGTAGGTTTTATGCCGAACCTTTCGAAGATAATGCGGGTCTGGCCTTGGGCTGCCTTTGTATCGGCTCTGATATTGGTTCGTGAAAATGGGGCGTGCCAGTTAAAACTCTCTTCGGCGTCGATAATCACCAAAAGGCGAGGTTTGAAGGTACGTGAAAAAGGTACTATCGCCTTGGTAGCCTTTGGTAGCATCGGATGCGGGGCGCGCGCCGGGACCGTTGAATCGCGATCTTCCCCTGAATTGAAAGTCATGATCGACGGTCTTTACCAAGGCGCATGAGCTGCCGAAGTGTGGATGCTTATATTGTTGCGAGCAGCTCGCCAGTCCAGTTCAGACGGATAATGGCGTTAACGCCCCCCGAGCATCTTTATACACCATTTGCGTTAGGCAATAGTCACAAAACGAACACTTGGGCCAATTCCAGGCGGTGTTAAAAGCGCCGAATTGGCTCTATTCTGCTCTCTAGATATCACGCCTCCCAACAGTCCGCCCGGGACTGACAGCGACAGAGTTAATGACCATTCGGACCAGCGTCACCGTCATCATCCCCGCGTTCAATTCCGCACCTACCATACGGCGTGCGATCGATTCCGCGATTGCGCAGACTTATGTGCCTAGCGAAATCTTGGTCGTCGATGACTGTAGCAACGACGAAACGGCGGACGTAGTGAAAAGTTATGCCGACAGAGGTGTCAGGCTGATCCTACTCACACAACACAAAGGTGCTGGCGGCGCCCGTAACGCCGGAATCGAGGCGGCCGCATCCGAGGTTATCGCTTTTCTGGACTCCGACGACGAATGGTTGAATGGAAAGCTAGAGGCGCAGGTCGAAATTCTCGAATCTTCTTCGCGAATATCCCTTGTCGCCTGCGGGGCAAATCTGATCTCTGAAGCGGGAGCGGATCTAGGTGACATTTACCGGGGCCATCCTGTCGTTACCGGATCGCAAGCGTGGAAAGCGCTTCTTGCCTTTAATTTCATAGCGACGCCAACGGTGATCGCTTGGCGGAAAAATCTCATCGGCCTTGGCGGTTTTAATGAAGTCTTGAAAATTGGCGAAGACCAAGATCTCTGGATCAGATTGGCATTGACGGGCGATCTAGGATACGTCCCGCGAAGCTTTGTGCGCGTTCATGTCCGTGAGAACAGCCTGTCCGCCTGGGAATTATCCGATCAGCTGATTTATACCATCCCGATGATTCAGCGGCATGTGCGGTCGTTGCACGACAGGTTAAGCAAAAGCGACTTGCGCCGAATTTTGGGCGAGCGATTTGGCCGGTTAGGCCGGGTTGCTTATGCAAGAGGAGCTCTGCGAACCGGATTAAGCCTCATCGTCCGTTCAATATTGCTGGGTTACCGTCCTCTGGAGAGTCTTTACTTTCTAGCGTCTGCGGCTCCGCCCGCGATATGGTTGAGGCGGCAGCTCGGTGTGGGGACGGTCTCATGAACCTGCGCCCAATAATGAAGAAGGCTGCGTATCGTAGCGGCGCCCTAAGCGCTTTTCATTCGAGGCAGAACAGAAATGTGCTGACCGCTCTTATGTTTCACAGGGTCTTGGCTGAAGAAGACATAAGAGCAACGGGCGCGGATCCACTCTATACGGTTACGCCGGAATTCCTGTCGGACTGTATAAATTTTGTCCGGGGACACTACGCGCTGGTTGGTCTTCAGGATGTTCTTCACGCCAGTGATGGCGTGAAGCCGTTGCCCGATTCCGCCGCCATTATCACATTCGATGATGGATGGCGGGACAATCTGACCGAAGCTGCACCGGTCTTGAGCGGAACGCCTTGGACAATATTCGTCTCGTCAGACGCGGCATCCGAGACCGGATACTGGTGGCAAGAAGTGCTGTTGTGGGCTCAGAGATCAGGTGTGGCGACCAGCGAAGAGCTGTGGCGTAATATATCACTGGATCGCCAATCTCCGTATGAATGTGGTTCACATGCGCTGTTGATCCGCTATGGGCAGGTGCCGGACGAGGTTCGCAACCATGCTTTGGCGCCTTACGAGGCGGAACTCCACCGTCGAAACGTACCCCGCCATATGCTGACGCGGGGCGAACTCATGGCTCTTCATAAGGCCGGTGTCAGCATCGGCGGTCACGGCGCCTCGCATCTGCCTTTGAACTTGTTGCCGGACCCGATGGCTGACATAGGCCGGTGTCGAGAGGTGTTACTAAATTGCGTAGGCCCCGCAAGCGCGCTTTCAATGTCATTTCCTCACGGCCGTTATAACGATTGTGTTCTAAAGGCGGCACACGCGCTTTCGTACCGCTTGTTGTTTACAAGCGATCCGGTGCTCAATCTTTGTCCGGGCGGTCGCCTCCAGAGCAACCTGGTTGGCCGCATTCCTATAACGACCAAGGAGGTAGGCGATGAAAGCGGGAGGTTTTCGCCTGAAAAAATGGCGACGTGGCTTTTTTTGAGAGATCGCTGCGTATTGGCCGGGACTGCTGAATAAGATGCGCAGTATTGTGTTACTCATGGCCATCGTCACGGCCCTCGGCGTCACCATCGTCTATCCCTTCGCCGGGGTGATCCTGTGGACTTGGTTCACTGTGCAAAATCCCCATGAAGAAGCTTACGGTTTCGCTCAAACGCTTCCACTAAATATGGCAATCGCTGCTGTTACGATTGCGGCGTGGCTTTTCTCACGAGAACAAAAGCTTCCGCCTATGCGGTTTCTCATTTGGGTTATCGTGATTTTTCTAGCGTGGACAACTTTCAACTCTTTCTTTGCATTCTCCCCTGTCTGGTCTTGGCCATTCTGGGATCGGACGTGGAAAATTTTTGCGCTAGGGCTTCTTGTAGCGACTCTGGCGACGAATCAGACTCGCATCAACGCAATCATTTGGACGGTTGTAATCTCTTTATTCTATTACGGCGTAAAAGGAGGGATTTTTACGCTCGTAACAGGTGGAAACTTTCACGTTATTGGTCCGGAACACACAATTATAGGGGACAATAATCAGCTGGCATTGGCGCTTCTTATGGCGCTTCCTCTTGCCAATTACCTTCGAACGGAAAGCGCACACAAATTTATATCGTGGGGTCTGCTGGCTGGCATGGCCTTGACGTTGGTCTCTGTTATAGGGAGCTACTCCCGCGGCGGTCTTATTGCGCTTGGCGCTTTGGCAATAGCAGCATGGATACGTAGCAAGAGAAAAATTGTCTACGCGGCAATGGCCGCGACAGTACTCATCGGCGCATTGAATTTCATGCCGGCTGCATTCTGGGATCGCGTCGGCACAATTCAGTCCGCTACAGATGACGCGTCCGTGCATGGGCGTCTTGTTGCGTGGCAGGTAGCATATAGATATGCAAACGATCATTTTCCATTTGGCGCGGGGTTTTACGGCCCGCAACTGGCTGGAATATTTCATTCCTATTTTCCCACCGAAGAACCACACGCCGCTCACAGCATATATTTTCAGGTGTTGGGTGAGCAGGGATACATCGGACTCTTTGTTTATCTCCTCATTATTTTGGGCGCGCTTTTTAAATGTTGGCAAATAGGACGTTTAGCGCGCCGCCGCCCGGATCTGGCTTGGGCGGCCAATCTTGCCCAGATGATTCTAATGAGCCTTATCGCGTTTTGTGTCGGCGGCTCGGCGTTGAGCATGGCCTATTACGACGTGTTCGTGCTGTGCATTGCGCTTCTCGTTCCGCTGGAGGCGTTGGTAACAGAACGCACTCTCGCATCTGTGAGAATTGGTTCGAGAACCGGGCCGGCTGCAACGGTTGCACGCCGTCGCACAGCCGTAGAACCGAGGTATAGCGATGTCTAAGTTAGAAAGTCGTGCGTCAAGTGCGGCTGTGATTTTGTGCCGAGTGCTATCCCCTGTCGTAACGATTGTCGCGACCTTTATTGCGCCTGCGGCCAGCGCAGCGGAACCCCCAGACCTCGTGACATACGTTATCGAAAATCATGGTGTTTCGGATAAGGACGTTCTTGCAACGTTTGGAGCGGTATTTGTATCAGGCGCCGTCCCAAAAGGAGCTTCGATCGAAGCTGTATCTCGCGACGGTATTAATATTCCGATCCAGGTCGATGCCAAGGCGACCAACGCGAACGGTTCGATGCGCCATGCCGTCATCACAGTCGACATACCGCATCTTGCCAAGGGCGCGGCGGCTCCGGTTTCTTTGCGCAGCGTCAATGCCTCGACTTCGCCCGCAGCCTCTGTCTCCTTGCCGGCGCTGCCAGATAATTTTGACGCAGTGGTCACTTTGAAAATGAAAGGGAAAGTTCTTTCCGCCTCCGCAAAATTAGCGTTGGCGCAAAGCGATCAGAAAAAGCTCCTCTGGCTGTCCGGTCCTCTTGTCTCTGAATGGTGGGTCTCTGCCCCGTTTCGGGACGAACACGGCATTGCCGATCCGCATCTCAGCGTTCAATTCGGCATTCGGAGTTACGGACGGAATAGGCCGTTACGCATTGAAGCCGACATTGAGAATGATTGGTCGTATGTGCCAAATCCTCGCACGGAGTTTTACGATGCGCAGATTCAGGCCGGGGGAAAGGCGGTGTTCTCCAAGAGTGGAATGGTTCAGCCGAGCCATACGCGCTGGCGCTTTGGCTTTTGGTGGCATGACTCCGTCGCAACGTACGTCAGGCAGAACCTGAATTATCTAGAGAGAACGCACGCAATCCCAAATTATGATCCATCAGTCATCGTGTCGGAAGACGCGCTGCATAAGCTTGTCGAGCAATTTGATGCAGCCGACGAAGCGCCGATGGCTGCCGGAATATTGGAAAAATACATGCCGACAACGGGTGGCCGCCCCGATATCGGGCCCCTGCCGAATTGGCAGGCGATCTATCTTCTGACCATGGATCCGGAAGCTTACAGGATTACTCTGGAGACTGCCGATCTGGGTGCAAGCTTTCCTAGCCACTACAGAAATGAAAAGACGCGACGCCCCATAACACTTGAGGACTATCCAAACTTCAGTACGCATTCGAATCTGGTCGGGAAGGGCCTTGACCAACTTCCGCTTCCAGATAGTGCTGGTTACAACGACCCCCTCGTGCCCGACGCCTCGCACGAACCGGCGATCGATTTTGTACCATACCTCATCACGGGCGATCGGTTTTACTTGGAGGAACTTCAGTTTTGGTCGCAATGGAATCTGTCGGGTACAGATCCGGCTTACCGCGGCTTTAAGCAAGGACTTGTGAAGTGGGATCAGGTGCGCGGCCAAGCATGGTCTTTGCGGACTTTGGCGCAGGCGGAGTATATTACGCCCGACAATGATCCAATGAAAGACGTGCTGCGTCGTGAATTGAAAGCCAACATCACTTGGTATGAGAACGCATATTCGAAAAACTCTAGCGCCAACAATCTGCATTTTATTCCGCAAACGGACGCGCCATACGATGGCGGCTTGGCCATAGCGCCGTGGCAAGACGATTATTTCACGTGGAGCGTTGGATACGTGGACTCGTTGGGCGACGCCGATGCGTCACAACTGCTGCGCTGGAAGGCCGTTTTCCCCGTTGGGCGCATGATAGCACCTGGGTTTTGCTGGATCATGGCACCTTCTTATACATTGCGGATCAGGCAAACGCCGGGAGGGCCGATTTACGGAACCTTTGGCGAAGCTTATGCCGCTAGCGCCGCTGCGACAGCTAAAAGCGGCGGCAATGTTCGAGGACTCGAATGCGCAAGTTCCGAAATGGCTCGCGCTTTTGGTCTTTCCCGGGCCGGGGAAATGGTCAATGAAGCAACGTCCCCTGATGGCTATGCCGCATACATGCAACCGGCCCTTGCTGCGTCAGTAGACTCAGAGGCGCCTGGCGCTGCAAAAGCGTGGGCACTCTTTCAATCCAGGCCTGTAAAACCAGAGTTTGGAATGGATCCGACGTGGGCAATTGTGCCCAGAAGGTAAATTCAATGTATGTGGCAATCGCATGCCGCAAAGAGATCGCACAATGAGCGGAATTTATTACGCATTATCGATTGCAGCGATATTCATCGTCATTCATTGGTACATAAGAAACGATGCCAAATCGCCATCGGAGCCGACGACGGGTCTGCTTGCGGTAAAAGATCATAAAGTTGAAAACGAAACGGCGGTTGTTGGTACTCAACAGGACGCGCGTTCCATTCGCTTTCCGGTCCGGACGCGCCGCTCGGTCTCGGCGAAGAAGTCTGACTAAAACGTTTTCAACCTTTGGCGGCGACAACAATTCGCTAACGCTAAATTCAGAAAGATGCCCGAGTTATTCTCCATAACGGCAGGGAGGTTCTGACTTAACCGTTTCGTTACGCGCGTCATGCGAAGGTTGCATTGCGAACTCCTCAGGAGAAATCAAAATGAAAACCGCTCGCGAACTGGGTATGGTATTGGCCTGCGCTGTTATGGCCGCTTCTACAAATGCTATTGCTGCCGACGCCGGCGGCGTAAGCGCTTCTGCCGTCTCAACGCAGTCATCGAACGTACAAGTCGCGGCTGTCGAGCCGACTTCCGCGATCGCTAGCCAAACGGCGACAACCGCAGATCCGCTGCACACCGACGCTCGTTGGCCGCTTTTCAAGAATTGCATCGACAATACCTCAAACCGCAACGCGTTCGAAGCTTGCCTTCAAATGGCCTTCCTCGGCGGTAGCCCGAGCCCGCAGGTTCTTGCGCTTTTGACTCGTTGATACGCGCGATATTACGCGCGCCGCGCTGAGCCCGGATGCCAATCTGCAGCCCGGACAGAGCAAATAAAAAAGGCCGCCCGGAAGGGCGGCCTTTTTCAAAAACAAATCTTATCGGGCGTTCTTCGCTGCCCTGCGGCGACGCATTGCGCCCATGCCCAGCAGGCCTGCCCCGAGTAACGCCAACGTCGTTGGTTCCGGAACGGGGTGAACGTCGATGTCGCCGATCACCGGTCCATAGAAGCCATCTGTGAGGCTCGTAAAGCTCAGCGACGTCAGATTGCCTGTTGCCGTGAACGTCAGAGACTCCGCGGCCCACTTCATATCGCCGTGGCTGTTTCCGCCATTCGCGAATACGTCAAACGTAAAGTCTTGTATCACGCCGCCGATGTCGACCTCGACGGTCTTGATTCCAGTGTCATTAGCTCCGCCGTCAGGGTTGCCGGACAATTCGAAATCCAGGACGTAGGTATCTCCCGCTACGGTCGCAAAAGTATTCGAGACACCAAGCCCGCCCGTGCCGTTTCCATTGAGATCAACGCTATTGCCGCCGCCCGGAGGGGTCTGCCAATAGGTCGTAATAAGATCCACTGTACCCGTGGACACCGTCCAGCCAGGAATACTAGTGCTGTCTCCGGCCGTGTAGGTGCAAATGCCAATCCCGGACGAGCAAGGAGAACTGAAAGTTCCGTTGCTGATCATATTCGCCTGTGCGCATGCCGGTACCAATGCGATGCCAGCGATCACTGACGCGTACGCGATTCCGCGGAAAGCCATTTTTTTCTCCTGCACACGCTCTCGGGGGTCAAAATTCGATTTCGACCGACACCCAACCTCTCAAGCATAACTCGTGCCGACATATAAACATAATGATTTCAATAGCTTATGAACTAACACCCTTTGCGTGTGTAAATAATTCCGACACTCGTCCGATGCCGCGAACGTCAAGTTTGGCCTGACGCGGGGCGGGGGCATTAAATTTAAGGACGCTTTCAATTCGCGGGGTTTTTGCGAAGCAGCAATGCTAGAACCTCACTTCACAAGGGCTGGCGCCGTACTTGGGTTCCATCAGCGCGGCAGACATAATTTTGGACGGACCAGTCGTGCAGCAACTTATCTGGGCTTGGAATTGGGTACAGCAATCCGTTCCGCAGTCCGCGGGAGAGATTCTCGCCGCCGGCCTATGTCTTCTCACCCTGCTTTCGGCGAGCTTGGCCATATTTTTTTCCGCGCGTCTCCGTACCATTTCGCTAAGGCAGCGCCGCCTCGCGCAAGCTATGGAAGCACAAGCGCTTTTGTTGGAGAAACTCAAAGATAACGTTGAAAATATGCTGAGCACACCGGCGCCGTTGTTGATCCAGGCTGCCGCGAAAGAGAACAATCCGGATATGCATGTGGCTCTGCTGCGTGAGGAACTCGCATCGCTCCGAATGGACCTTATCGCCGAGCAAAAGACTAAAAAGTCTTCCGACAGAGATCTGGTTATCTCCTAAATGTGCGGCATAGCCGGCATCTTCGATCTCAAAGATCTGTCTCAGATCAACAGATCGACTCTTAGAAGAATGACCGATGCGATTGCCCATCGCGGCCCCGATGGCGATGGCAGCTTTGTGGCGCCAGGCATAGCTCTCGGTCACCGTCGGCTATCCATTATAGATGTGGCGGGGGGGCAGCAGCCGATCTTCAATGAAACAGGGTCTGTCGCGCTCGTCTATAATGGGGAGATCTATAACTATCAGGATCTTGCGGCAGAACTTGTCGCGTTAGGCCACGTCTTTAAAACCCACTGCGATACCGAGACCGTTGTTCACGCCTGGGAGCAATGGGGCGAAAAATGCGTGGAGAAGTTCCGGGGAATGTTTGCTTTCGCTTTGTTTGATCAGGCCAAACAAGTTCTGTTTCTCGCACGCGATCGCTTGGGGAAGAAGCCTCTCTACTATTCACTCGTTGCAGATCGCTATGTAATTTTTGCGTCGGAACTTAAAGGGCTTCTGGCCCATCCGCTTTTCAGACGCGATCTCGATCATGCGGCCATCGATGACTATTTTGCGTTTGGCTATGTTCCCGATCCCGCAACGATCTACAAAGGCGTATTTAAGCTTCCTCCGGGCTGTACACTTGAGATATCGCGCGGCAAAAACATTCAAGAGCCTCAACCGTACTGGCGGCCTAGATTTATTCCTGAGGCGATGGATGAAACTAGCGCGGCAAGCGAACTTGTTCGCAGACTCGATGAGGCCGTCCGAATTCGCCTTATGTCCGAGGTCCCTCTGGGCGCCTTTCTTTCCGGCGGCGTCGATTCAAGCGCGGTTGTTTCATCGATGGCGCGCCAAATTAATGGCCGCGTGGAGACTTTTGCTCTCGGCTTCGGAAGTGGTGGAACCGATGAGCTCGCGTTCGCGCAACGCGTGGCGAGTCTTTACAATACCAATCATCATGCACGCGATGTAGAGACCGAGCCGCTTGCCGGCTACAGGATGCAAGCCGCAATATTCGACGAGCCTTTCGCCGATGATTCCTCCGTTCCGACTTATGAAGTTTGCCGGCTTGCTCGAAAAAACGTGACCGTTGCATTGTCGGGCGACGGAGGGGACGAGCTTTTCGCAGGTTATCGTCGTTACTGTCTTCACGGCGTAACTGATGCATGGCGCCAGCGCGTACCGGGCAGACTCCGCGAACCATTATTCGGGGCGGCTGGTGCCTGGTATCCGAAGCTGGATTGGGCGCCGCGCTGGTTGCGCGCAAAATATACGCTACAGGAGTTTGCGCTCGACACTGCTGGCGGCTACTTCAGAACCGTTTGCAAGGTGCAGGACGATCTCAGAGCAAGTCTCTATTCTGCGCAAATGCGAAAGCACTTAGTGGAACATCACCCCGCAAGTCTCATCGCCGACGCGATGCGCGAAGCCGGTGCTGGGGACGCAGTAACTTGCGCACAATATGCCGATCTGAAGACCTATCTTCCAGGCGATATTCTGACAAAGGTCGATCGCACCAGCATGGCCGTCTCGCTGGAAGTGCGCGCGCCTATGCTAGACCATAGTTTTGTCGAATGGGCGGCTTCTGTCCCTCGCGATCTCAAGCTTCGAAAAACCGAGGGAAAATACATTCTGAAGCGCGCGCTTGAGCCCTACGTACCCATGGAAAATCTGTATCGTGAGAAAACTGGGTTTTCGACGTCGATGGCCGGGTTCTTCCGGGGAAAAGGTGCAGCATTCGCAAAGGAAGCACTTGGAAGTAACGAAATGGCCGATTGCGGGCTATTCGATTTGGCTACAATCTCACGTCTTCTTCGCGAGCACGGCCGTGCTCAACGCGATCATAGCAAGGCGCTGTGGTCTCTGCTGATGTTTGCCGGCTTCCTCAAAGAGGTGCACTTCAAGCCGCAGGGCGCATCGCACAGTGTCCTTGCCGAAGCTTAAGCGATTGCGTGGTGCCGGCCCGTCGTAGCGCGAGGTTCGAGTTCGGTTTTAGAAATGCTTCTATCGCCTCAGTGCGGCCCGAATCGTGGCTTCAAGGCGCATACGCGGCCTCCGCCGCGAGAATCTATGCCATGACATCAAATATTCTTGCGATGCAAAGTCCCGTTTAAGGCGATTGTCTCCGGCCAGGAAGTCATATTCCTCACCGCCCGCCAAAGCGCTTCGATCCATGGCCAACGCGTGGCTAACATAGCCCGGCCTCAGGCCGGGGTCAGTGTAATCAAACCCACTTTGATATGCGTAAGTACAGTTGCCGTGCCGGAAATTATAAAGATATCCGGCAACGGTTGAGCCCGCGGATATTTTGAGCAATTGCACATTTCCACTCGCAAAACTATTCCCGATAAGTTCGCGATGGAAAGCCTCGAAATAGCGCCGTCGAAAAGCATGCTGCTTTGCCTTGCCGTTCCAGTGGCGAATATGAAACAGCTTGAGCGCCTCAAAATAAGCAAGCGCAGTGGGGGCATCCTGGGCTTCTTCAATACGCAAAGAGCCAGCACGCTCAAATTCGCGAAAACTCTTGTTCAATCGCTGCCTTGTGTTCCTGCCAAACCCGGCTGCGATGCCGGTTCCGTTTTTGACGGAACGCAATTCGCGATTTGCGAAGGCGGGGGCGCAACGGGCTGCATGCAGAAGACCATCTCTCCGCAGGCTGATCGATGCGGATACTCCAGGAAGAAGTATTTCATCGGCAATACGGCATTCATCGGAAAACCATTGCAAAAAACTGGGCAAGAGATCGCATTCGCCGACAAAATCGTTGTGCTCTATTTCTATGCAATCGACGTTGGGATCGCCCGTGGAATTGAAATGTAACTGACGAACAGTCCCCGGCAACATGCGCGGAATGCTACGCGGAATTAGAATGGCGCAAGCGACGGGCTCTTTAGCCCTGCTTACGAGCAAGAGATTAGGCGTTAGCCCGGGCGGCAATGTCCGGAGCCATGTGCCGATCCACACCCACGAGGTAAAAAAAGAGCCTAGGTATCTCGACTCGAGCATTTTCCATAACGCCTCCAAACTTTCGTGTGAAAGCAAGGGCCGGATTTCAAATTGTGCTGGGCACGCAGCTTTATCTGTCAACGCTGGCTGTCCAAGCATACGAGCTTTTTCCTAGCCACCCAGCTTTGCCAACGCCTCTTGAGCGGAATTCTTGACGCTGGCATCGGCGCTCGAGTTCAGTAACCTCTCCAGGATTGGGCGGGCATTTTGCGGTTGATTATTTTTCGTCATAGCAATGGCGAGATGAAGCTGCACTGTGAAGCTTTGAGGAGAGAGCCGGCTGGCAATCTGAAGATATTTCAATCCATTAACCACATCGCCCTGTTGAAGCACTATCCATCCCAAAGTGTCGGCGACGTCTCCCGATTGTGGCGCGAGTTTGTATGCTCTCTCAGCTGTTTGCCGCGCGCGTGGATCATTCTTCTGGCTGTAAAGCCATGCGAGGTTGTTCAGCACCACCGGATCGTTCGGACGCTTACCGACGAGCCACTCAAATTGCGCAAGCGCTGCGGTTGAATTGCCCGAAGAGCCATAGAGCTGTGCCAAACCATATCTCACCAATACGTCGTCAGGATGCGCCTTTGACCATTCTTCCAAAGTCGCTATCGCTTTGGGCGCCTTACCGTCTGCCGCGTAGTATTTCGCCAGGACGGCTGCTGCGGCACTGGAAGGTTTCTGTTTCTGGGAAGTTTCCAGAAGGGCTATTGCAGCGTCATGCTTTCCGTCCTTGTAAAGCGCATCTGCCGTAAGCAACGCGCCCAACGGTAGTTGTGAATTTGGGCTTTCGAAGGATTGGCCCAAGGCCTGCGCAGCGGCGACGCCCTTGGTCTGATAAGTCAAATTCACCAACGCTCGTTCAAGCTGTTGATTGCCGGGTTCCAGCGTAAGTGCCTTTGTCAGGGCATCGAGCGCCGCCGGCATGTTTTTTGATGCGTAGAGTGCGACGCCGTAATTCTTCCAAAGAAACGCGGATTGCGGAAACTGTGCCGTTGCACTCTTGTAAACCGCGACACTCGACGATTGATCGCCGGATTCAGAGTATATGCGACCGAGAGTGTCGAGTACGGCCTGATCTTTCGGAAATTTTGCCTGCAGTGCTCGCGCCGTGGCAATCGCGTCCGGCCACCTTTTTTGCTGTTCATAGACATGGGCCAGCTGAAGCCCGGCGCCGGAATCGGTCTGCGCTCCCGCTTGCATGTCCTTCAGTAACGCTTCCGCGTTCCCGTAATCCTTCTTTTGTAGGTAAATTTCGGCCAGCGTGGTCTTTGCCTTCAGGTCGGCTGGATTTTTCGACAGCCAGTCTCGAAACAGCGCTACCGCGTCATTACCCCGGTTTGTTGCAAGGTAGACCTCTGCCAAATTGTGCCGCGCCGCCAAAAGGGAGGGCTTCTTCGCCAGGACGCCTTTGAAAATGCTCTCCGCCGCAGGATAGTTATGCTGAGCGGCTCGCGCTGTTCCCAGCAATTCCTGATATAGCAAGTTCGCCGGATCGTGCTTGACCATTTGCTCTGCAGTTTTGGCCGCGTCATCGGCTTTCCCCGCGCGCAATTGCGCCAATATCAGCGGTGGCGCGGCCATGAGTTCGCCGCCCGGCGTGTTGAACAGATTGTTCAACTCAGAAAGACTTGTTCCGCTGCTATCGCCTGTCGCGAAATGGGTGAGGGCGCGCTCTGATTGCAACGTGCCATTCGCAGGATGCTGTGCGGCCGTTTTGTCCATGAGCGCCGCAGCCTTGCGAGCATCGCCGTGCGCTACATAGGCTTGCGCCAAAAGAGCCGCGATATTCGGGTCGTTTGGAGCAAGCTGGTAGGCACGTTCTAGCATTGTCACAGCGCGGCCGGATTCATTGCGCCGCAACGCCAAGGCCCCGAGAATTTCGAACGCTCTGGGCTGATCGTGTCTTTGCGCGATATATTTGTTGAAATAATTTTCCGCCTGCGCAAATTGATTGAGTTTGTATTTCACTTCGCCGGCAAGGAAATAAGCGTCGGGGAATTGGTCCATCGCTGGACGAACTTTTTCCAGAGCCGCATCGGCGCTCTTGAAGTCACCCTTCTTTGTGTCGACCAAGGCACTAATGTACATGGCCATTACAATATTGGGAGAAATTGCGCGCACGGCGCGAAGATCGTTCTCGGCGGCCTCTAATTGGTTGCGGTTGGCTTCAAGATTCGCGCGATCCAATAGAACCTGAACATCTCGCGGGTTGTGCGAAAGAGCCGCATTAAACTGCCCCATTGCGCCCGAGGGATTCCCTTGGAGCATCAATGCCAAGCCTTTGACTTCAAGTGCTGTGCTGTCGTTCGGAGCGATGCTGAGCGCTTGGTTGGCTTTAAGCTCGGCGGCCTTATACTGCTTCTGGAGCAACAGAATTCGGGCTGCGGTGATCTTTGGCATTGCCGATGCTGGATCGAGGCGCTCTGCGTCCCGCAGCATGGTGTTGGCGTTATCCAGTTCACCGAGGGACATTGCGGCGATAGCGCGATACGTGCGCACCAGGCTCTCGATTTTGGCCGGGCGGTTGCCGGCCGGAACGTTGCGCAGCAGGTTGCCCGCGTCCCCTGCTTCTAAGAACGCCTGTGCGAGCAGCGGCGCTAACTGCTCTTCCTTCACGTTGTTCTGACGGGCAATCGCCAGCTCGGCTTGGGCGGCGCTGGGGTTGCCAAGTTTGAGATAGACCTTGGCCAGTTCAACCCGTATTGCGCCGTTATTCGGTTCCTGTTCGGCCGCGTTGCGCAGCTGAATTTCAGCGCCCTTTAAATCATTTTTATTTTCCAGTTGGATGGCGCTATCCAGATAAGCGTTTTTGCTTTCGAGCGCAGCGCGGGCCATTCCTGGCGCGCACAGACTCAGGCCGACGGCAGTTGCCAACAGAGTCGCTTTCGAAAAGGAGATTGGCGCTTTCCTACTCATTGTCTTCTTCCTTTGCCGCTTCGGCATAAATGTCCTTTGCCCGGTTTGCGGCAAGCCCGTGCTCGCTCATCAAATCGTATAGAGTCGGGCGGCTCACGCCGAGAAGGGAGGCCGCCTTGGATATTGTTCCATCGGTCTGCAAAAGCGCGTGTTCGATAACCTCGCGTTCGGCCATTCGTCGTGCATCTCTCAAAGTCGGTATGGCCGTCACGCCCGTTACGGCTAGGTCAAGATCTTTGGCCGATACGACGGAGCTGTCCGACATGACGGCGGCGCGCTTTACCTTGTTCTCCAATTCCCTCACGTTGCCGCGCCAAGTATGAACTTTCAACGCCTGCAGCGCATCCGGCGAGAATCCCTTAAATGCACGCCCAAACTCGGCTCCGTATTTTCGGAGAAAGAAATTGGCGAGAACGATGGCGTCTCCCGCGCGTTCGCGCAGCGGCGGCATACTCAGTGAAATCTCATTGATGCGGTAGTAGAGGTCTTCACGAAATGAGCCCTGCGCTATCATCTCGACGAGGTTGCGGTGTGTGGCGCACAGTATCCGGGTATTTATTTTGATACGTTGCCGCCCACCAACTCTTTCGATGACCTGATCTTCGAGAAATCGTAAAAGCTTTGCCTGCATGGGCAACGGGATGTCGCCTATTTCGTCCAAGAAAAGCGTTCCGCCGTTTGCGCTTTCGATTTTGCCGATTGTTTGTTTTATAGCTCCCGTAAACGCGCCCTTTTCATGCCCAAAAAGTTCGGCTTCCAGAAGCGCGTCGGGAATAGCGGCGCAGTTGATTGGAATGAAGGGCTTGTTTGCGCGTACGCCCATGCGGTGAATGGCTTGCGCCAGCAATTCCTTGCCTGTGCCACTTTCCCCCAAAATAAGAACGGCAATATCCGTTTTTGAGATTTTCTCGGCATGGCGCAGAACTTCCAGAATCTGGGGGCTGCTTCCCACGATCCCCGCGGCAAACGACTGTGGCGCGAGCGCTAGAAGCCTCACGTTTTCCTGTTCAAGGTCGAACAAGCGCAATGCGCGATCAACCGTCAGTTTCAGCAATTCCGGATCAACTGGCTTTTTAAGAAAATCATAGGCGCCTGTTGCCACGGCTCTCACCGCGTGATTGCGGTTGTCGTTGCCTGTTACGACAATGATTTTCGCTTGCGGTGCCAAGCTGAGAAAGCCTTCAACGGCGGCGAGCCCTTCGGTCGCGTCGTCAGGGTGCGGTGGCAGGCCAAGATCTGCTATTGCAACGGTAGGCTGTTCCCGCTCAAAAACGTCTAGCGCTTCTTTGCGGTCGCCCGCAACGAAGACCTGGTATTGCGAAAGCAACCATTTGTATTGCGTTCGCAGTCCTTCATCGTCTTCAAGGATCAGGACTTTTGCCTTCGTCTCGGTCATGTAAGAGCTGTGGCCGTTGGATGCGCGGTTTCGTTTGAGCGGGCAGCCGGTAATATAATACGGAACAACGACCCGCGCCCAACCGCGCTGCTGACTTCAAGGCCGCCCCCAGCAGCCCAAATGAGTTCCCGGGCCTGAAAAGCGCCGACACCGTGGCCGGAGGCTTTTGTTGAGTGAAGCGGCGCAAATAGTTCATTTTGTATAAAAGAGGCGTCCATGCCGGTGCCGCTGTCCCGTATGTCGATGATCGCCTGCCGATCGTCTTTCTGCAGACTTACGAAGACTTCCTTCCCACCTCGGGATGCTTCCACAGCGTTTGTAACGAGGTGAGTAAGAGCCGAACGTAGATCCTGCTCTGAAATCGCGTCGCAGATGACTTCCGCGTCGGCGTCCGCTCTTACCGGCACGGGGCTATTGGCCCAATCATTCACCACACTATGAATAACCGATCCCACATCCAGCAGCCGCTTTTGGGACTTGACCGCAGAATCGGGCCGGAGGCGCGCGAGAAGAGAATTCAGTCTCTTTATGGATGCTTCCATCGTCCGCACCATGTCGGCTCTAAAATCTGGGCGATCGGCGAAATCCCGCATGTTGGCAATCATTATTTCAAGCTGGCTTGAAACGTTCTTAACATCGTGTGCGACAAAACTGAATCTCTTACCGTACTCGATAAGTGCTGCCGACTCGACAAGTGTGCGAGCCGATCGCTCCTCTGAGAGCCAGCTTGCTGCCTGGTTTGCAACGGCGAGAAGAAGGTCGAAGCTCTCCCAATTTAATGCTAGTGGCGCCCGAGGCTTTGCAAGCACGATAAAGCCGCTGAGATGATCCGAAAACGACAGCGGTACAGCAATCCAAACATCGGCATTTTGTTGCGCCCACAACGGCGTAACGCCGGGATATTCGCTTGATTTAAACGTTTGGACCGTTCTGCCCTCATCGAATGCCGATATGAACGCGCTATTGGGCGGTTCGCTGATCGAGTTCCCGAAGGTCATGCTTTGGCTGGCGACAATTCGGTAATCTCCGTTGGTATCCTTTAGCCATAAGGTACCACCGGGACTATCCACAACATCCGCCACCGCGCGGATAGCGCGCCGCGGGAGCGGATCACTATCGGCGGAGCCTGATAACGTTGAAACGGATCGCATCCATTCCGTCCGATAGTCATATCGGGCAGAAAAGAAATTTTCTGACAGAAATCGCCGAAGGCGGGAACGCAGACTCGTTACGGAGAGGATTGCCACCAGAGCCAGAATGCTTCCAACGAAAAATGTAAGCCTCAGGATCGGGCCCCAATCCCCCGGTATCTGGCCTATGAGGCTGGCGACGCCGGCTGCGACAAGCAAAAAGATTCCGCCAACGGTAAGAGTCGCAGTATGAAAAACAATTCTGCGCGACACGTGAATATCGATGTTCCACGAATCGTTGCGCGCCATGCCGACGACGAGCGGTGGCACGATCAGCGCAAGGACGATACCGCGGCCGGCAAGAAATACAGGATCGATCACGCGGATGACAGTTGCATCGACAAAAACAAAAAGATCGTAGGCAAACAGCGCGCCGCATGCGATGCAAAGGGGAATTACTTGCCAGCGGCGGGCTGGCAGCGTGTTTCTAAATAAATTCTCAACGAGCAAAAGCCCGCTGACGCTCATGGCGATACGGAGGAATACCTGTGTCGCGGTCAAATCGGTTGGGCCTACCGAGTTGGTCACGAATCTCAGATCATTGGCAACCGCGGCTACACAGAGAACGGGGATCGCGAACCTGTAAAAAAGATTCTCCGCGTTGCCTTTTGCGCTACTCGCGCTGGCAAGAATCAGGGCGAGAAATTCAATCCAGGCCGCACCATGGATGCTATCCAGCACATGGGCGACGCCGGGTGACTCCCAATATTGAATGGCTGCCGCAAATGCCCAGAGCGCGGTGAGGACGTATACGACGATAATGCGGAAGCCGATCTCGGCCGGTCTGGTCCGGAGCATCAGGCCGATTAAAACTAAAAAGGAAAAGCAGCCGATGCCATAACAGACCTCGAACAATAACACGGCGTCACCGCACGCCTTCGGGCCAAAGAACAACGACGACGGTGCGCATCAGGATGATCAAATCGAGTAAGATGCCGCGGTGCTTAACGTAGTAGAGATCATAAGCGGTCTTGATCCGTGCGTCTTCAAAGGAAGCGCTGTAACGGAAGCTGACCTGTGCCCAACCAGTAAGACCGGGACGGACACAGTGCCGAAAGTCATAATACGGAATGACTTCCGCGAGCTGGCGGACGAAGTATGGTCGCTCCGGCCGCGGGCCGATAAAACTCATATCCCCTTTTATGACGTTCCAGAACTGGGGAAGTTCGTCGATGCGCAATTTGCGAATGAAATAGCCGGCGCGGGTAATTCTCGGATCGTTATGTTCCGCCCAAGTCGGCGCGCCGTCTCCCTCAGCATTGACGTGCATGCTGCGAAACTTCACCAGAGTGAAATTCCGCCCGCCCAAGCCGACCCGTTCCTGGCGGAATAATACTGGACCGCCGTCCTCCAGCTTTATCGCAATCGCGGCAAGAAGCATGACGGGTGCGGCAACGGCAAAAGCTAGCAGCGAGATACAAATGTCGAATGCCCGCTGGAATATACCCACCAGAAGCCCTTTCTTCTGGAGCGTACAAATTCGCGACCAATCCTCAGTCGAATTTGTCAAATCCACGCGGCCGGTCTCTCGTTCATAAAAATTCGCGTACTTGATGACAGAAGCGCCCGAACGTTTGCTTTTTCTGAGCGCGTCGCGAGTGCAATCGGTGATTGCATCCCCTGCCACAACTATTTCCGCCGCACCAACGCGCGCAGCCAGCGCCGCTAGGTCGAAATCGAAATTGCTGTTGCTCAGCTCCGCTGCCACGGTGAAACGGCGCGGCAATTCTCTTGAGAGCGCGGCAATTCGCGAGTGGCCGGGTTCGTCGCCAACGACAACGATTCGACGAGCCACCACGCCATTCTCAACAAGTTGTGTGAAAAGCATGCGTGGCGCAAGAACGCACAGCAGCCAAACAGCAGTAAGCGAGATGGTCCACAGCCATCGATCTGGATAAATTGCGATGAGGTTGAACTGCGTCAGTTGCCCGGTTGCAAAAACCGCAAGCATGAAAACCGCCGCTGTCACAAATGCTATTCGCGGTAACGTTCGCCGCAGGTCGAACAAAGCCTCCGTGCCGTAGAGGCCCGTGAGATACATGACGATCAGGATGGTAAGAACAATTGCCAGCGAAAAGCGAAGATCGTATGCGGTCACGCCGACGGTTTGATGTCCCGACATGTAAGCGATGCCGACGCAAAACGCTGCCGTAATCAGCAGGGCTTCAATGGCACCGAGCACAAACGCGGCAGTACCCACATAACGACCGAAAACTCGGCGCATCTGAAACTAACCCCAGCCCATCCCTTGCGCGAGCATCGACACTTGCTTCGCGCGGCGACAGTTATCTATTTGTTAAGTACCATGATGGCGCATTTTCACCTTGCTGTGAACGTGAGCATGGTAAACACAGGCCATCTCGGGTTCGTAACGCTCCCGTGTCATCCTCGTGAGATCTGCCTCAACAGCCCAATCTCGAAGCCAACCGACGCAAGGCGTATGCCACAGACGCTCGGTTCCGTCCTCTGTACTTGGCAAATTTTTCGATGCAATATGGCACAGTGATCACACCATTTGAGCCGTTCTTTCGGGAGGAAGCCTCCGCGTTTGCCAAAGTGGAACTCGCGCGATGGGGTTCCCGTACGATATGCGACAAATGTGGAAGCCATGGAACCGGAATAAGGGTGGCACCGAACCGGAAAAAGAAAATCAGGAACGGGCTCTACCGGTGCCGAGTTTGCACGAAGCAATTTACGGCCACGATTGGAACAATCTTCCACGCAAGCCATGTGCCTCTACACGGCTGGCTACGTGCCATATACTTGCTTACCGCATCTGAAGGAGCCGCAAGCATTCGCCAGATCGAGCTTGCGTTGGGTATTACCTACAAAAGTGCATGGACTATGGTCCATCGTCTGCGCGTAGTCCTTGCGCGCACGAATACGCACTTGGCCGTCGCGGCGGATCATATGGATGCGACGCAGGACACAACCCTGTTGCCCATGTCGGCAAAAACCAATGAAAGGGTGAAGGGCCGGGAGGGTGGTCAGGCAAAAAACGGCTCGGCGGTGAGATTTGAAGAAATCGCTTATTCACTGGGCTGCCGCCAGTCGGCGGCGACGTTCGATTATTGGCTGGGTTTTGTCTGCGGGGCTCCACGCTCCACTGTAAAAAAAGGGAAGAACAAGCAAGTTATTGCGGCCGATCGCAAAGTTCGTTCATGAAAGAGAAATCGAAACCACACTTGCTTCACATTTTTAACACGTTTAACCCCGGTGGAGCTCAAACACGCCTTGTCGCTCTGGCGAATCACTTTGGCCCGTCCTTGCGCCATTCCATTGTCGCGATGGACGGACATTTCAGTTGCGCGGAAAAGTTTGACCCAAATCTGGATATAACTCTTATTCCGTTGGAAGTACGAAAAAACACGCTAGTGGGAAATCTGAAAAAGTTCCGAGGGGTACTTTCAAGATTGGACGCGGATCGTTTGATTACCCACAACTGGGGGACGATAGAGTGGGCCGTGGCGAATTGGCCACTCTTCGTTCCGCACATTCACGTCGAAGACGGCTTCGGACCGGACGAGGCTAACGGGCAGTTCCTTCGGCGCATTCTTGCGCGCCGGCTTCTTTTGCAAAAAAGCCTTGTCGTTGTTCCTTCACTTACGCTGGCAAGAATTGCCAGACATGATTGGCATATTTCGGCCAGTCGCCTCAGGTTTGTCCCAAATGGCGTCGATTGCGAGCGATTTAGCAGGCAAAACCCGGAGACCACTTCGGGCGCAAGGCAACCGCAAGGCTGGCAAGGAAATGGCGCAATCATTGGTACGGTTGCTACGCTCCGCTCAGAGAAGAACTTGTCGCGGCTCATCCGTGCATTTGCCGAAGTGTTAAAAAAAATGCCGTGCCGCCTTGTTATTGTCGGGGATGGCTCCGAGATCGTGTCTCTCAAGGCGCTAGCAGCGCGCCTGGAAGTCTCAAACGCCGTTACTTTCACGGGGCATATCAACGACCCAAGCCCGGTTTACCGGCAGTTCGATATTTTTGCGCTCACGTCGGATACCGAACAAATGCCTTATACGGTTCTCGAAGCAATGGCTGCTGGGTGTCCGATCGTGGCAACCGACGTTGGAGACGTTCGGCATATGGTGGCGGCGCCAAACCGGCCCTTTGTTGTCGCTCGGGATGATGGGGCAGTGACGAGTGCACTCTTTGAGCTACTCAGCAATAAAGAACTTCAACGCACGATAGGAAACGTCAATGCCCGGCACGTCGAAGTGGCCTATGACCAACGCGCAATGTTCCGCGCGTTTACCGAGCTCTATCAATTGCGTGGCTTAAGTTCTTGATTGACGCGACGATAGAACCGTCGCGCACCGTTCTTGTCCAGAGCAGGCATCTGTGAGAATTCTTTATCACCATCGCATCGGCTCAAAGGATGGCCAAGCGGTTCATCTTGAAGAATTGGTCGATGCGCTTCGTCAGCGCGGGGCGGAAGTCTTGGTCGCGGGCCCTGAAAGTTTTGCGCGTGCCTCATTTGGTCACGATCCAAAACTAATTTCGACGCTCAAGGTTTTGGTTCCGCAGCCGCTGTATGAAATCCTTGAGCTGGTTTACAACGTGCCGGCTTACCTACGGTTGCGCCGGGCCTGGAAGAATTTCCGGCCTCACATTATTTACGAGCGTTACAATCTTTACTTGCTTGCGGGCATTTGGCTGAGGAGGCGGCATGGCGTGCCGTTGCTTCTCGAGGTGAACGCGCCTTTGGCTGCCGAGCGCGCGATTCACGGGGGATTGGGTCTGCGTAAACTCGCATGGGCGCTAGAGCGATGGGTCTGGCGCAATGCCGATTTTGTCCTGCCTGTTACGCATGTGTTGGCCGAGCATGTTCGCGCAGCAGGCGTCGCGCCCGAAAAAATTGTAGTTGTCAGCAACGCAATAAATCCTTTGCGTTTTTCCATTTCCTCGAACGGTTCAGATTTGCTCAAGCAAAAGCTCGGTTTGACGGGCAAGACGATACTCGGTTTCACCGGGTTTGTCCGGGACTGGCACGGCCTTGATCGCGTCGTCGATTGGCTGGCGCGCCCGGAATTGCGCAGCCTGCACCTTGTCATTGTTGGCGAGGGGCCGGCAGTGTCTGAACTCAAAGCGCAGGCTGCGCGCTTGAATATTTCAGATCGTGTGCTCTTCGCCGGCTTGGTTGATCGCGATGCCGTTGGTCAGTTCGTCTCCATGTTTGATGTAGCGCTTCAGCCAAAATGCGTGGACTATTGCTCCCCCTTGAAGCTGTTTGAGTACATGGCACTTGGAAAGGCTATCGTCGCGCCGGACCAGGCGAATATCCGGGAAGTTCTCGAAGCCGGAACATCGGCGCTTCTTTTTGATCCGAATTTGCCGGAAACACTTATTACCGTGGTCAGCCGTCTGGCAGAGGATAGCGCTCTGCGTCAAAGCCTTGGGAGTGCAGCCCACAAGGCGATCGCGCGCAAGGGGTACACTTGGACCCACAATGCTCAGACAATAGAGGGGCTCGCGCAGAGGGCGCTTCTTTTGTCCGGACGAAAACCGGCGTCGGGGCTGTCGCCGCACATCCACGAAACGGTCTAGCGGGTGCATGCGCACATACGACATCTCTCCTCCACCTACGCCATCATTGGATATGAATGGCCAGTTTGGTGCAGCGGCGGATGGGAGTTTTTTTTCGACACCAGGATGGTACGATCTTGTCGCTCGCTATGGTACCGAACCGGGGTGGAGCGCGTGCATATATGTAAGCGATGACGGAAAAGCAGGCATCGCCTGTAAGACAAAAGGAGGCTCGCCGCGGCTGGAGAGCCTGACCAATCTGTACACGCCGGACTACTGCCCACTCGCTGGTTTGAAAGACGAGGGTGCGCTGCGTGACCTGGTGCGGGAGGTGGCAAGTCAGCGGTCGGGGATCTCCTACGTTCGCCTCGACGGGCTCGATCCATCTCAGAAATCTTTCGATGCCATTTTGGCGGGATTTCAAGACGCTAATTTCGCTTCAAAGCCTTTTGCTGGCTGGGGTGTCTGGTTCGAGCCGGTGGCGCACCGCTCTTTTTCGGATTATCTCGCGGCCCGGCCGTCGGTTCTTCGCAATACCTGGAAGCGCAAACTGAAGGCCGCGCAGCGAGCCGCAAAGATTTCACTTCGCGCGATTCAACCGGCAGCAGAACTTGAGCAATTCATCGCATCTTATGCCGCAGTACAGGCGGCCAGCTGGAAGAAGCCTGAGCCTTTTCCAAGGTTCATTCCGCAGCTTATCCGTTACGCGGCAGTTTGCGGCGCACTGGAAGCTGGTGTTCTGGAAATAGACGGCAAGCCTGCAGCTGCGCAGTTCTGGATTGTATGGCGTGGTAGGGCGACGATTTTCAAGCTTGCGTATTCGAGAGATCGTCGGGAGTTTTCGCCCGGGACTCTTTTGACGATGCACATGGTCCAGCACGTCCTTGAAAAGCGCACGCCGGTCGAAATCAATTTCGGCCGCGGCGACGATGAATACAAGAAGCTATGGGTTTCAATGCGCGGCGAATGCTGGGGAATTGAGGCCGCAAATTTGCGCACAGTGCGGGGGGTAATAACGCGCGCGCGGATGGCTGTCGCTGCCGGCCGCGATGTCCTTACGGGCCGAAAGCAAGATCGGCCCGCGGCGCGCTAACGCTTCTCAAGGACGGCTTTGAACAAGGCGATCTGTCCGGCTGTCGTCGCATCCCAACTGAACCGCTCAGCATAGGCCCGTGTCGCCCCGCGGTCGGGCGCGGTTTGGAAAAGCTCGTCGATGCCCGCCACAACACCGGCGCTGGTGCGCGCTTTCATCAGGACGCCAGCATCTCTGCAGGAAACGACCTCGGGGTTTCCCCAAATGGGTGTCGCCACCACCGGTGTGCCGCACGCCATGGCCTCAAGCAAAACATTCGGCCAGCCTTCCCGGCTCGACGCCAGAACAAGCGCATCCGAAGCAGCGTAAATTTTTTGAAGATTGCGATGAGGCAGGCTTCCCAGAAAGCGCACACGTTCAGCCACTCCCAAACGTTTCGCCAAGCCTTCAAGTGCATTGCGATCCGGCCCATCGCCAGCGATCAGCAGTGCATCGTTCGGAAGATCAGGCATCGCGCCGATGACGAATTCGTGCCCTTTTCTTTCAATCAGATGACCGACCGAAAGTAATGTCCGCGTAGTCAATCCAAGTTCTGCCCGCGCGGCATCCCGGCCGCCGGGATGGAACATTTCCAAATCAACACCATTGCGAAGGACTGTCACAGATTCCGGAGGGAGACCCAATTTCACAATGGCCTCCTTTATTGCTTCACTGACAGCGACAATCGCGCCGGCGCGTTTTGCAGCCATCCTGATCAACGCTCGCGGCAATCTGAATTGCGGGATCAGGCTTATGTCTGTTCCACGCGCGGTAATCACAACCGGCTTGCGGAAAATCGCTCCAAGCCAGATGGCGGCCACCCCGTCCGGATAAAAGTAATGTGCGTCGATGAGATCGAAGTCCCGTTCGCGCTGAAGCCGGCGAATGGCCCCAATGCTGGCAATTAGCAGGAAGGCCGGCGCAACCGACATCCCGATTTTTGGCAACACGGCAAATCGGGGATGAACCACCGGCAAGCCCGAATGCACTGTATGGCGCGGAACCGAGGCATAAGCTGCGTAGCGGCCGAATATTCTGAATGATGAGGGGAACCAGGGGACGGGAGCCACGACGCGGCTTGCGACCGTTCCGGTCGCGACGACTTTGGAAAGTCGGTTTTCCACAAAGATGCCGTGGTTGGGCTGCGCTTCATTCGGGTAAAGGGTGGTGAAAGTTACTGTCTCGATTTTCATGCCGGGGGCGGGCCTTCTGCGGGCAGACCCGGGGATGCGTTTTGAGCGCGCGTAGTATATACTTTGCAAATCACTGATGAGGAAAGCATGCATATTCCTGAATTTTCAGCCACGTTAGCTATGCGGGCAGATCGTCAATAGCTTTTTTTTCTGAAAACTGTACAAATACGGGCCTAAAGTGGGCGGCCGCTCTTTGGCAGGTCGATACCGGCCAGAACGGCTTGTAAATAGGGGAATGCATTGAAGAATCCGCTTTCTCGGGTCCTCGGACTCGTTGCTGTTGCACTGATGCTCGTAGGGTGTGCCACCGGGCCAACGTTGCCCGCCGCCACCACGCTGGACACTGCCGCTTCGGCGGCCCAGGCTCCCGCCGACTATCGCATCGGCCCCGGAGATGTCCTGAACATCTTCGTTTGGCATAACACCGACTTGAGCGCGCAAATTCCCGTTCGTCCGGACGGGCGCATTTCCATGCCGCTTGTCGGGGATGTCAGCGCAGCTGGTCTGACTCCCACGGATTTGGGAAACACTCTGCAAGAAAAGCTCAAGCCTTATATCAAGGATCCGCTCGTAACGGTCATTCCCACGCAATTTGTCGGCCTCTTTACGCGGCAAATCCGCGTCATCGGAGAAGCCGTACAGCCGCGAGCGATCCCCTATAGCGCCAACATGACGGTTCTGGACGTCATGATCGCGGTGGGCGGTCTGACGAAATACGCCGATGGCGATCGTGCGGTTATCGTGCGGGTGATGGACGGAAAACAGCAGTCTTACACCGTCCATCTTGACAGCCTCATTAACGATGGCGACGTAAATCAGAATGTGGCAATGCAGCCAGGGGATATCCTGATCATTCCGCAGCGCTTCTTTTGACGTTGTCTTTCGTGACGTCGGGGTATGCGCCGGTGCGATCACATAAACTCGGCTAGGCGTAGACCATGGCAGGCGAACGGATCGGTTTAGCAAACGCAAGAGTTCTTTTGGCCGAGCAGGGCGTAGCCTTGTGGAAGCGCAAATGGATTGCGATTGTGACTTGTTGGGCGATCTGTCTGCTGGGTTGGGCCACGGTGTCGGTTCTGCCCAAGCGGTATGAGTCCGATGCTCGCGCGTTTATCGACGTCAATGGCCTCCTCACTCCTTTGCTGCGGGGAATGATTGTCGATGCGCCGGCGTCGGGCAGCGCGGAGTATCTTCGCCAAACTTTGCTCAGCAGGCCAAATCTCGAACAAGTGGCCTATATGGCGGATCTCGCCAAACCTGGCGAGAGCAGGGAAGATCGCGAACGCCTTCTAAGCGACCTCGCGTCCGAGATAACTGTCGCCCAGGAAGGCTCAAACCTGATTTCCATTTCCTACGTCGATCGCGATCCCGTCGTGGCGAAAAACGTCGTGCAGTCTCTTCTTACGATTTTTGAAGAGCGCGCAACCAGCAGCAGCCGCGCCGAAATGGATCATGCGCGCAAGTTTCTGGATACGCAGATTGCGAATTATGAAAACCAGTTGCGCGCCGCCGACAAGCGCAGGGCCGAATTCCGCAGGAAGTACGCCGACTATATACCCGACGGACCCACGGGCATGCCGCGATTGCAGTACCTGCAACAGCAAATGACGCAATATCAGCAGCAGTATCAGGATGCGGTTGTCACCAAAGACATGCTGGCCGCCCAGATGGCGCAAATAAAACCATTCGTCAGCGTCGACTCCGCGCCCACCGTTTCAACAAGCGGGGAACTTGTAACGGCGTCTCCGCGGATCAGACTTGCGCAGGCAGAGCGCACACTCTCGGAACTGCGTCTGAGTTACACCGATCAACACCCTGACGTAATAGCAGCGAAACGTACGGTCGCGGAGTTGCAGGCCCAGGTGGCGCAGGGTGGCGGCGGCGGTGAAGGTAGATCGCAGGTGCCGAACCCGGCATATGAAACCGTTCACATGAAATATATCGACGCGACGACTGCGCTTCCGATACTAAAGCAGCGGCTCGATCAGGCAACGCAGGAATATAATCGAGTCAAAAATTTCAGCGGAGACCTCCCTTCCATTGATGCGAAAGCGCGGGACGTCGATCGCGACTACGGCGCGATAAAAGCCAACTACGACGAGCTTGTTAAACGCCGGCAGGCAGCCGCGCTTTCGCAGGCCGCAGATGATCAGGCTGACAGAACGCAATTTCGCATAATCGATCCGCCGGAAATTCCGGTGGATCCGAGCTTCCCCAATCAGCCGCTCATGCTTTCGCTTGTACTGCTATTAGGTTTGGCTGGAGGCGTGGCGATTCCGCTCGGTCTCGCTCGAATGAAGCCGACCTTCAGTTCTGTAACGCAACTTCGCGATCTTGGCTTTCCCGTAATCGGTGCAGTGGCCTATGTGCGCCGGGCTGCGGCCCTTCCGTTTTTGAAAGATCCGGCAGCTCGCGCGTTCGTTGCGGCTTCGATATGTTTGTTCCTGCTTTACGGAATTCTGATGGTGATAAGCGCCGGCTTGTTCAGAGGAATTTTGTGAACATGGCCGATTCCACTCCCGATCTCGTTATGCGAGCAGCCGCCCGACTGGCAAAGGCCGGACGCGCAACTGGTTTATTGTCCGGCGACGTTCAACCTGACGCGAGTGTCCCACGCGCTGGCGTTGAAACGCCGCGTCCTGCATCGTCCCCAGCGCCGGAGGCTTTGCGGAATACGACGCAGGGGCGTTCCGTGAATTTAAGTCCAACCGCGCTTGCCGCAAACGGAATCGTTCT
Organism: Rhizomicrobium sp.; assembly: GCA_036267995.1. Lineage (GTDB taxonomy): Bacteria > Pseudomonadota > Alphaproteobacteria > Micropepsales > Micropepsaceae > Rhizomicrobium. The sequence continues at coordinate 286,064 of DATAUZ010000033.1, read as the reverse complement.
TCCGTCATCCGGCTTCTCGCGCACGGTGGAAGAATTTCGCTCGATAAAGCGCCAGTTGCTGGCAAATGCTGCACAAATCGAACAGCCGGAAGGCGCTCGCGCAGCCCGCCTGATTATGGTCACAAGCGCCGCTCCAGGGGAGGGCAAGACTTACACGGCAATAAATCTGGCGCTCGCTTTGGCCTTTGAGAAAGATATCAACGTTCTGCTTATTGACGCCGACGCGCATCGCCAGTCCATGCTTTCCTACCTTGGAATTTCCATGGAATACGGATGGTTGGATCTGCTCACCGATGACAGGCTGAGCCTTTCCGACGTCGTCCTCCGCACAAATGTCGCAAACTTAAGCGTCTTACCCACCGGCAAGCTGCGTTCCGAAATTCCCGAAATAATGTCTAGCCGGAAGATGAACGATTTTCTGAATGGGCTGGTGCAAGATCCAAACTTGATCGTCGTGCTCGATTGTTTGCCCTGCCTTGTAAGCGCCGAACCGGCCGTATTGGGCTCGATCGTTGGTCAGACCTTGTTTGTGGTGGCGGCCGGAGAAACCAGCAGAGACGAGGTGGAATCGTCTCTTCGGTTAATCGAGGCGTGCCCGAGCGTAAGTTTGCTCTTGAACAAGGGCGATCCGTTGCTCGTCGACCAATTCAGCAAATATGGATATGGTTATTACTATCCGGGCGGTAAATAGAAGTGCCTTTATCGTATAAAACTCGGGGGAACGAGGGGCTTTTGTTGCATTTGGTCGTATTCCGGCATGCGCGATCCGGCGCCTTCGCGATCGCGACCCTTTTGGGAAGCGCGATGACGGCGCATGCCCAGACGTCCGATTATTTCGCGACGCCATGGGAACTTCAGCCGGAAGCCGTGCAACAGCAAAATACGCCAACTCTCCCGGCGAACGCGCCGCGCGGGGGGCTCGCCGCAACGTCGAAGACGGTTCAAGCATTCGCTCCCAGTTCTTATTCGAACCTCTACGGTTTTTCCACAGAAGCAGGCAATCCGCGTTCGCCGGCGTGGATTTTCGAGCCCCACATCGGGGTAACGGAAATCCTGACGGACAATGTCTTTGAAACAAAATCCGATAAGCAGGCCGATCTTATCACCGATCTTTCCGCAGGTGTTACGATCAGGGCCGATACGGCACATCTTACGGGACTTCTCGATTACGACGGCGTGCTCCAACGATATCTGCACGCGAAAGAGCTGAACGATTTTTCGCAGTACCTTTTCAGTTCGGCTCACGCCACACTTATTCCAGGCGAGTTCTACTTCGATCTGCATGCAAATATAGACGACGTGCGGCGTGACGGTAGCGGACTTATCAATCCTCTACTGCAGGCCGGCAACACAACACAAACATATACAATTAGCGGTTCGCCGTATTTTTCAACGCGCCTCGGCAAACTAGGATATGGAACAGCGCGCTACACGATAAGTCAGGTCTGGTTCAATCAGAATACAGGGCCACTCTCGCTTCCCGTATCACCGTTATTTCCGGTGGTCGGGCCAATCAGTTCGGCTACGCAACAGGAACTCCGCGGCAACGTAAAGCTTCCGGGAACTGTGATCGAACGCCTGGCAACTGAATTCGCGGCCAGCGGGCTGTCGAACGATACAGGCAGCATTGCCACGGGAAATTTTGAACGCGCATCGGGGCAGATGATCAATGAGTACGAACTTACGCGATCTTTGTCCCTGATCGGCACCGGTGGTTATGAAGCGCTCAAAGACGACAAGTTCTCCTCTGTCAGCGGGCAGGGCGTTACCTGGGATGTCGGTGCCAGATGGCGGCCCAACGCGGACTCGTCGTTTCTTATTCTCTATGGTCGCCACGATTTGAAGTCGGATATCTCCGGCGAAATCCAATACCGCTTTACGCCATTTACCTCCTTTTACGCGGCTTATACGGATTCGATTTCTACTTCTCAGCAGTCGGTTCTGGCCAATAACGACGCCAGTTTCCTGAGCGCGGCTGGCGCTGTTTCAGGCATTACCTTCGACCAGAACTCGGTTATTTCGGCTCTGAACGATTCATCGCAGCAATTGGATCGCGATCCGGATACGCTTGGCGTTCCTTTCGGCATTCCATTGTCCGACGTCGATAACTTCTCGCCACTTCAAAACGGCATCTTCCGCACGAAGTCATTCAGGGCGGTTCTATATTCAAATTTTGGAAGTCCGCCGGATAGCTTTGCTTTGACAGTCTATAACGTTCAATCGGATTCCCTGACGGGCCCAGTTCCGCCGGATACAACAACCAAGGGCGTTGACGTCACTTATTCTAAGCAAGTCACGCGCGATCTGAATGCATTTCTGGATGCCGGATATAGCCGGCAGAATATCGGCGACTCCAATATCTGGAACGCGGGCATCGGCGCGACATACGATTTTTCGGACAAGTTTTTTCTCAGGGTCCGTTATGATTACATCCGTCGCGACGCGGAAGATTTTGCGCCGGGTGGGTTCGGATCTGGCTATATACAGAATGCTGTGACGATCAGCCTTCTCAAAAGCTTCTGAGCGGCGGCCATGTATCTCGAGTTTTATCGGCTGAGTGGGATGCCATTTCAATTGGTGCCCGACAGCCGTTTCTTTTTTGGAAGCCAGCAGCACAACAAGGCGATGGCCTTCCTCAACTACGGAATTTCCCAGAACGAGGGTTTTGTTGTTGTAACCGGCGAGGTCGGTGCCGGAAAAACCACGCTGGTTGAACATCTTCTGTCCACGTTAAATCCCACGGAATATGTTTCCGGCAGAATAGTTACGACGCAGTTGGACAGCTACGACATGCTGCGCATGATCGGCTCAGCGTTCAATCTGTTCCGCGAAGGAATGGATAAGGCAACGTTGCTCACGCGCGTGAAGCAATTCTTTTCCGATCAGCGCAACCAGGGCAAGCGGGTTCTGTTGATTGTCGACGAGGCGCAAAGCCTATCGACCGAGGCAGTCGAAGAACTTCGCATGCTTTCCAACATGACGATAAGCGGCAACGCACCTTTTCAGGGCATAATGCTTGGCCAGCCGGAATTTCGCGCTGTTCTTTCGACTGCAGGCCTTGAACAGTTCCGTCAGCGGGTGACGGCGTCATATCACCTGGGTGCGCTTAATCCGGAAGATACAAGAAAATATATTGAGCATCGACTGCATCATGTCGGCTGGAATAACGATCCTGTTTTTACCGACGAGGCGTTCGCGGAGATCTATAAATTCGCAGGCGGAATCCCGCGACGCATCAATACGCTCTGCTCCCGGCTTCTTTTGTTGGGCTACCTTGAAGAGCGCCACGACGTTACGGGTCCGATGGTCGCCAGTGTTGCCAATGAACTGATTGATGAGCTTGGCCCTATGGTGGGTAGTGGTGTAGCGCTGCGCTCGTCCGCCGATCCGCGAACCCCTACGATAAGTCACAAGGTAGATAGCGGGCTGGATGCGAGGATTAACCGGTTGGAAGACACCTCCGATCGTCATGAACGCGCCATAAATCGGGCGTTCGATATTGCCTTGCGCTATCTTCCGGGGCTCAAGGAAGACTGATGACCATTAGCGCTCTGCACGAGCAACCGAGTTCGCCTTTCCAAGCGCCCGATGAAGCCCGAGCCGCTATTGGAAGCGTTGCAAATATGCGCGCCAACGCGTTCACGATAGATGTCGAGGATTATTTTCAAGTCGAGGCTTTCAAGCCTTTTGTGTCGAAAGCGGATTGGGGAAACCTGCCCGTTCGTGTGGAGGGCAACACGGCACGCCTACTCGACATGCTTGCCGATGCAAACGTTAAGGCAACATTTTTTATTTTGGGTTGGGTGGCCGAGCGCTACCCAGAGATCGTTCGGCGGGTTCAAGCCGCCGGTCATGAGGTGGCCAGTCATGGCTACGCCCACCAGCTCGCGCATTTGCAAACGCCCGAGGTATTCCGGGACGACGTGCGGCGCGCGAAGCGCATCCTTGAAGATATTTCCGGTCAACGGGTCATTGGCTATCGCGCTCCGACTTTTTCGATTCGCCGCGACAATTGGTGGGCCTACGATGTGCTGACGGAAGAAGGGTACAACTATAGTTCAAGCCTTTATCCGGTGTCGCACGACTTCTATGGAATGCCGGACGCGCCAACGTCTCCTTTTCGTCCGGTAACGGGAGGGCTATTGGAAATCCCGCTTTCGACAATAAAAATGTTCAATCGCAATCTTCCGTGTTCAGGGGGTGGCTACTTTCGGCTTTTGCCCTATCCGGTTTCACGCTGGTGCATTCGTCAGGCCGCGAAACAGGGTAAAACACCTTATGTTTTTTACTGCCATCCATGGGAATTCGACGCAGGCCAGCCGCGGGTAGCCGCAAACTTCAAGTCGCGGTTTCGCCATTACACGAATATCGGTGTGATGCCGCAACGCGTGGCGCGCATGCTTCGGGAATTTCCTTGGACTCGCATGGACCGCGCTTTTGCGCATGAGCTCAACTCGAAAAACGATCACTGAAGGGCTTGTTGTTCATGTCAGACATACGCATCGCGCTCATAGAGCCCGACGATGCAACTGCATGGGACGAGTTTGTACGATCCGCCCCGTCAGCCACCTTCTTTCATCTTTCCGGCTGGAAACCAATTATCGAAAAGGCTTTCGGGCACGAAACCTATTACCTGCTGGCAAAACGTGGAGGGGCAGTCGTTGGCTTGCTTCCTCTCACGCACATAAAAAGCTTCATCTTTGGAAATTCGTTAATTTCAAACGCCTTTTCCGTCTATGGCGGAATTGTGAGCAGCGATGCAGAAGCGCACGGCGCGCTCGTTGGTGCCGCAGCCGATATTGCACGCCGCCTCAAAGTGGATTGCGTTGAATTTCGCTCCATTCAGCCGTCCAATCCGTCCTGGGTGCAGCGTGACGGCTTGTACGTGACTTTCCGCCGGCCAATTGGCGCTAACTCCGACGAGAATATGAAGGCGATTCCGCGTAAGCAGCGCGCTATGATCCGTAAGGGTATCTCGAACGGCCTCACGTCCGAATGCGACGAGAATCCCGATCGATTGCACGAAATATATGCGCATAGCGTGCATCACTTGGGCACACCGGTCTTTCCGCTTCGCTATTTTCAACTTCTGAAAGAGCAATTTGGCGACGCGTGCGATATAGTCACGGTCGTTCAGGGGGCTTGCGCCGTGGCATCGGTGATGAACTTTTATTTTCGAGACGAAGTGCTGCCTTACTATGGTGGTGGCACCAATGCTGCCAGAAAATTGGCGGCAAACGATTTCATGTATTGGGAAGTCATGCGCAGGGCAGCGGAGCGCGGATGCCGCGTTTTCGATTTTGGCCGCAGCAAAGTGGGTACGGGTTCTTACAATTTCAAGCGATATTGGGGGTTCGAACCGCAGCCGCTCTCTTATGAATTCCTGCCGGTCGGCGCTTCGAAATTGCCCGACAATAATCCCCTTAACCCAAAATTCCAGCTCTTTGTCTCGGCATGGCGGCGGCTGCCGTTCTTTGCTACCAAGCTTCTTGGACCGCTAATCGTGCGATCGATTGGTTGAGCCTTGAACGATCTTCTTTTTCTGTCGCAGCGAATTCCTTATCCGCCCAATAAGGGCGACAAGATACGCTCCTACCATATTCTTCAGCATCTTCTTAAAACACATCGCGTCCATCTGGGTTGTTTCTTTGACGACCCGGAAGACGAAAAATATATCGAGCCTCTCCGGAAGTTGTGCGCCAGCGTAAATTGCCAATTTATTGGCCGGCCTCAAAAGTTGATGCGGAGCGCAAAAGCACTGATGGCAGGCACCTCGCTTTCAGAAGCGGTTTTTTTTGATCGTGGGATGTCTCGTTGGGTTGAGCAGGCGATTGCCGAACATCGGATCGGCAAGATGTTCGTGTTTTGCTCGTCCATGGCGCCATACGCGATATGCGCCAAAGGGCAAAAAGTAATCGATATTGTCGATGTCGATTCCGAGAAATGGCAGGCGTATGCAGCGGCCGGCGGCCCCCTCATGCGGGCCATATATGCGCGCGAGGGAAGAACGTTGTTTTCTCTGGAAAGACGCGCGGCGCGTGAATTTGACACCGCTTTATTTGTCTCAAAAGCAGAAGCGGACCTGTTCGTCCGCCTTGCTCCTGAGACAAGCGGTCATGTGCAATTTATGAATAACGGCGTGGATGCCGGATATTTCGATCCGCAAGGGCAATTCCTTTCGCCATTCGGTTTGAACCGATCAGCTGTCGTGTTCACGGGAATGATGAATTATCGCCCGAACATCGAGGCGGTGCAGTGGTTCGTACAGACGATATTGCCACGGCTGCGCACGGCGCACTCCGAAGTGGAATTCTGGATTGTCGGCGCTCAGCCCACTCCGGCAGTGATCGAACTCGGAAAAGAGACGGGTGTCCGCGTCACCGGGGCGGTGGATGATGTCCGGCCCTATTTGGCCCATGCGCGATGCGTTGTGGCACCCCTGCAGATCGCCCGCGGCGTCCAAAACAAGGTGCTTGAGGCCCTTGCCATGGCCAAGCCTGTGGTGGCGACGTCGCAGGCCTGTGAGGGCATAGATCTGCAAAATGGCAAGAACATACTCGTTGCCGATGCGGCGCTGGAATTTGCCGAGGCCGTGCTCTCCGTTCTTTCGGGCGCGCATAATGAAATCGGTCCGAACGGACGCGCGCTGGTGGAATTAAACTATCGTTGGACGCACAATCTGGAAGTGCTGGATCGGCTTTTCCCTCAAACTAATGCGGCTGAAAAAAAGACTTGAAGCGAGGCGGGTTCGAACAATGTCGCGATGGACATCTGTGGGGGCCGCGCTCGGCCGTAGCGCGAAAGATTTGCGCGCCGATGAGAGTGTGCATTTGTGGCTGGCTATCGCCGGAATTACGATCTCGGCGTTGCTGGCGCTAAGCGCGATATTCTGGCGGGAGGCGTTTGGCGCTTATCGAGTTTGGGTTGAATCGCCTACTTTCAATCATTGCTTTCTCATACTCCCGATAAGCCTTTATATGATGTGGTCGCGTAGGCGAAGCTTGCTTGAGGCGCCGATCGCCGCCGAGCCGCTCGCGGCGATTCCGTTGGCCTTTCTGTCTTTTGCATGGCTCATCGCGTCCATTCTCGCGATCCTGGAAGCACAGCAATTTGTCGTCATGACGATGCTGCAAGCCGTGCTGCTGGGGCTGGTCGGCATGCCGGCCTACCGGCGCTTCCTGGCGCCATTCCTGTATCTTTATTTCCTCGTTCCGAGCGGCGCTTTTCTAGTGCCAATCTTGCAGAATTTTACCGCCCACTTTGCGGTGCTCGGTCTGGAGTTGATTGGGGTGCCAGTTTTCTCCAATGGCGCCGTTATCGAAATTCCCGCTGGCACGTTTGCAGTCGCGGAAGCCTGTGCCGGCCTACGGTTCCTTGTCGCAACGATCGCATTTGGCGTTTTCTTCGCTTGCGAAACATATAGAAGTGTTTGGCGCCGGCTGATCTTCATTGCGCTTTGCATTGTCGTTCCCATCATAGCCAATGGCCTCAGGGTTTTTGGTCTGCTCGTGGCTGCCGAATGGATCGGCGATGCAACGGCAGCGCTTGCCGATCATGTTATTTACGGCTGGGGCTTCTTCTCTGTTGTGCTGCTGATTCTGGTATTTATCGGGCGATCGTTTTCAGATCTCTACGGCGACGAAGATAGCGAACCTGCTTCGCAACCGCGTTCGGCATTAAAAGCCGGTCCCATTGCCATTGCCGCTCTTCTGTTTGCCGTCGCGGCCTCGTTCTTTCCCGTCGTGGCAATTTTCCTGGACCGGTCCGCTGCGATCCAACCGCCCGCCGTGCCGGCTCTTTCCGCGCCTTGGAAAAGGGTTTCAGACGACAGCCACTGGCTGCCGGTTGTGGTAGGTGCAACTCGCACATCGCAAGATGCATATTCCGATGGTGATCGCACAGTTTACCGTTTTGTCGCGCTTTATGTTCCTCAGGGCCGCACAAACAATTTGATCCGTTCGGACAATCGTGTTGCTGAGGAAAGTACGTGGAAATACAATTCGGGCGCGACAGGCACGCTTGAACTCGGCGGCGTTGGATTTCCCGTAAACATCACGGTTATAGATTCAGGCGCGCGCCGATTGACGGTCTGGTCATTTTATGTTGTCGACGGCCAAATCGTTTCCAATCTCTGGAAAGTGAAATGGCTGCAGCTTCGGAACTACTTGTCCGGAAACACATGCCCGTCCGCATTCGTTGCGTTTGCCACAGGCAATACGGAGGGGGTTATACCGAACGACTTGGCCGCTCGGTATCTAGCCGCAATGCAGCCTTTTCTAGGGTCATTTTGCAAAGAGCATGCGCGGAAATAGCTTTGCCCGGGCAGTTGCACGGTAGGACTAACCCGCCTTCTTTTTCACAGGACTTAAAGGCTGTCGGCAAATCTTACAGTTCGGCGGAAGAAAAAAGGGCGAAGCGCGTAAGCATTTGTTTCGAATCGATTATTTATTTGGCGCGATTTTTGCTTTGCCGTCTCTATCGCCGAATTTCGTCGGGATTATATTTTACTTATTTTGAATGCGGCTACCGGCCGCCGGTTATGGAGCGGATATGTTTTTGAAGATCAGGAATTACATCGCAGCTGCTGTTTTCGCAGGGCTGGCCGTATTCGCGGCCGCGCCTGCGTCTGCGGACGCAACATACAGTCTGGACCTGACGTTTGCCGATGGCGGCACCGCGGCGGGTACCTTCACGGTAGCAAACAACGGGTTTCTCCAGAACAACTACAACGTTCTGACGTCCGGCGGATCGATTGCAGGCTACAACTACACATCTGCCGCAAACGCCTCGCCACAGTTTTTCGATAATGGCCTCTACCTGGTTTTCAATCGCCCAGGATATCACGGCTTCTTGGTTCTTGAATTCAACTCGCCACTGAACGGCGTCGGCACCTATTCGTTGAACCTCGCAGGGTCGTTCGAATGTCTGGGCTTCGAGCAATTCAACGCCGGCGTGCCAAGCAATGTGTGTTCGAGCAAACGGCTCCTGGATGCGAATTCACCCCAGAGCGTTGATTCTGTTCCCGAGCCGGCATCCCTGGCTCTGATCCTTTCGGGATTGCTTGCCTTCTCGGCGCTTGCTTTGCGCCGGCGCGTCAAGCCAAGCACATGCAAGGATGCGCCGCATCTCGCCTGACAGGATCGTTCAGTTGATCTGACAAGGCCGGGCAGCCCTTCGCTATTTCAGCGGCGGGCTGCTCTCATTTCGGGCGCGCATTTGCTCGGTCCCGCGCTATGTGCGGATTACCAAATCCGGGATATGCGCAAGAAGGTCGCGATGCTTTCGAAGAAGAGCCAGTAGAGAAGCGCCGATGTCGCTACAATGAAAAGCGCGCACTGCCAGAACGGCAAGCGGGTTTCTCGCTCGGCCTGAGCCACGTCCGGCATCGAAACGCTGTGATGACGCATGGACTCTTGCTCGCGAGGATTCGCACCGGTAACAGTCTTTCCTCATATTGGTTGCATGTTTGTTAACGATACAATTTTACTCAATATTGGGGGGCAACTGCTATCCCTTTGCCAAGACTGTCCTATTTTGTAAGTCTTGATTTTCGTCGGCTTTTGCCCCGCGCAAATGCCACCGCAATTGGTGTCTGACCAGGCGCGTGAAGGGTTTCCGGCCATGCGCCAGAAAGAAAAGGCGTGGAATCACAATTGATCCATCCCGTGATTCTTTGCGGCGGCGCCGGTACCCGCCTGTGGCCGCTGTCCCGGCAGCTTCACCCCAAGCAATTCCTCGCTTTGGGCAGCGAACGATCCTTGTTGCATGAGACGCTTTCGCGAATCGCCGGCCATGGTTTTGCTGCGCCGGTCGTTGTTTGCAGCGAGGATCACAAAACCCTTACCGCGGATCAGCTAGCGCGCGCGCATATCTCACACGCCGAACTTATTGTTGAACCGGCAGGCCGCAACACCGCGCCGGCCGCCACCATCGCGGCGCTCTCGATAGCGCGCGCGAATGACGACGCCATCATTTTGCTGATGCCGTCCGATCACGTGATCGAAAACCAAGCGGCGTTCGAAAACGCCTTGAAGATTGCGCATCAAGCGGCAGCGACCGGCCATCTCGTGACATTCGGTGTTGTGCCTTCGTCGCCGGAGACGGGCTACGGTTATATCCAGCGTGGCGCACCGTGCGAAGGCATCGACGGCAGCTTTCAGATCGAGCGCTTTGTGGAGAAGCCGGATCGGGCGTCGGCCGAACGCTATCTGGAATCCGGTGCGTTTTTCTGGAATAGCGGCATCTTCTGTTTTTCGGCAAAAACATTGCTGGGAGAAATGGCGAAATTCGAGCCCGCGATATTGCAGGCGTGCGAAACGGCTTTGGCGCGCGCCACAACGTCGTCCGGCGCAACGATGCTCGATAGAGAGGCCTTTGAGGCCTGTCCCGCGCAATCCATAGACTATGGCATCATGGAGCGTACCTCGCGCGCCGTCGTGGTGCCTGTCGATATAGGCTGGAGCGATGTCGGCTCTTGGGATTCGCTGTGGCATCTCGGCCCGCGCGATGACGATGGAAACCGCACGCAGGGCGATGTCGTCATCAGCGGTGTGCGGAATTCTTATCTGTCGGCAACGCGCACGCTTCTCGCGGTGGGCGACATCGAGGATGTCGTTGTCGTTGCGACCGACGATGCCGTGCTGGTGACGCGGCGCTGTTCTTCGCAAGGCGTGAAAGCGCTGGTGGAGAAATTGAAACAGCAAGGAAGGCCGGAAATCGCCGCGCACAAGCTTGTGGTGCGCCCCTGGGGTTCGTTCGAATCTCTCGATAGCGGTCCCGGCTTTCAGGTGAAGCGTCTCACCGTAAATCCCGGTGGCAAGTTAAGCCTGCAGCTCCACCACCATCGTTCGGAACACTGGGTCGTTGTTTCCGGTGTGGCGCAGGTGACTTGCGGGGACAAGGAATTCACGCTGCGGGAAAACGAATCCACCTACATTCCGGTGGAAACGCGCCACCGGCTCGAAAATCGCGGCGGCGAACCGCTACACGTCATCGAAGTGCAATCAGGAAGCTATCTGGGCGAGGACGACATCGTTCGCTTCGACGACGTCTACGGCCGCGTCACCTGAATTGCCGCGCTATTCGTGCGGCGCTGTATTCATCGTATGAAGCAACCATGATCTGGCCGGTTGTTCTGCTTCTCATTATCGCGCCGTTCATCGGAAGCTTCGCCGGTGTACTGGTCTTGCGGCTTCCAGCCGGCCGGCCGGTGCTGGCGGGCCGGTCGGTGTGCGATCATTGCGGCGCCACGTTGCGGCCAGCCGATCTTGTGCCGCTCGTGAGCTGGCTGTGGCTGCGCGGCCGCTGCCGCTATTGCCGTGCCGAACTAGGCTATTTTTTTCCTTTGGTGGAAATCGCCGCGATGCTTGTCGTCGCCTGGGCGGCCACGGCGGTGTCAGGCTGGCTGCTCGCGGCAACCTGTGTGTTCGGCTGGCTGTTGCTCACGCTCGCGCTGATCGATTGGCGAACGTATCTGCTGCCGGATCCACTGAATGCACTGCTCGCGTTATCGGGTCTGGTAGCGGCGTATTTTTTCGACCGCGCTTTCCTGCTCGAACACGCCATCGCCCTTGTTGCAGGGTTCGCCGTGTTCGCCGCGTTCGGCTGGCTCTACAAGCGGTTGCGCGGGCGAGACGGGCTGGGCCTTGGCGATGCCAAGCTGCTGGGCGCGCTCGGTGCTTGGACGTCGCTGCAGGGGTTGACGAGTGTCGTTCTGTTCGCGGCGGTGATCGGCCTGGTCACTGTCATTGCGCTGTCGTTCCGGCGGCGGCCGCTCTCGGCGTTTGATCGCGTGCCGCTGGGAACGTTCCTGGCGCTGGCCGGCTGGCTGGTATGGCTCTACGGGCCGGTCGTGCTGGGCTGAAACCGGGGCGACAAAAAAGGCCCGGGACGACGGCCCCGAGCCTTTCCTGCAAATAGCGAACGCTTATCCGCCGAAGGTTGCCCTGGAGGCGGTTTGCATCACGGCCGAATTCTCTTCGCTGGAATCCGCGAAGTCGGCCGTATCGTCCGCTGCCTCGTCGTCGGACGAGGCAGCGGCCGCGGTGCTGTTCGACGTGTCAACACGGCCAAAGGCGCGCATCATTTCATTGGAAGCCGGGGCGCTGGAAGCGCTTGGGCCCGATGAAGGCTGCGGATGCGTGCCGCCGACCACAGGTTTGGCCGGAGTGTGGAAGTTGCCTGCGGCAGGGTTTGTCGTGCTTGCCTGACTCTGCTGCAGTTGCATCAACGACGACAGGATATCGTCGCTCAGGGAAGGCTTGGTGCTTCCCGTGAGCGCATTGCTCGAAGAGCTCGAATCCGTGGGCGCCGGTGACACGATGTTGGATGAAGCGGTTTGTGAACCGCCGATCCGGGAGAAAAGAGACGCCAGCAGCTGGCTTGCAATAGCCGATGCGGACGCTCCGACGCTTAAGGACATGATGGCCTCCATAAAACGTCTGTGACCCGCGCCGAATGCGCACGGGAACTGGAACCAAGCAGATGTCGTGCCGGGATCGGTGCCAGCATTTCCGCCAAAAACGGGGTTACCAAAACCTTGCTGGACGCAAATAGCCTGTGGGAAGGCGGCAGAATCTGCATCCCCTCGTCCAAGGGCATTAGCCGGGCTTCAAATTGCGTTCTCTTCGCACCTGCAGCAACAACCTTTCGTATTTCGGATGGTAAATGCGCGGTTTCGTACCTTGGAAAGCGTCGGAATCGTTTACACAATCTTGACACTTTCGCATCTAAGCCATTGAAATCATTGGTGGCACGGCTCTTGCTCTCTATCGTTCGAGCCAGTAGTGCGCCTTCAGGGCGCAGGTGGCTGCAATGTAGATCCCGCCGCACTGCGGCATTTTTGGAGGGGTGTTTATGCGAATGAAACTTGGAGTCGGCATCCTGGCTGCTGTGGCAGGCGCTCTCGCGCTTAGCACGGCCGTTCAGGCACAGCCGGTTGATACGACGTCGCAAATCCGCGGCAAGATCAACAATGCGGACCTGGTGGTTCTGCCGCGCAATACGCGCCCGGAAGCCACGGCTGCAAACGACCTCGGCGCCGTTGTGAAGACCAAGACTTTCGGTCTTCAGCTTCTGCTCCAGCGTAGCCCGGCGCAGGAAAAGGCATTCAGCCTGGCTATCAACCAACTGCACAATCCGAAGTCCGCCACCTTCCACCAGTGGATGACGATGGCGCAGATCGGCAACAAGTTCGGTCCCTCGGCGGCCGACCTGAACACCGTCCGCAACTGGCTCAAGGCGCAAGGCTTCAAGGTCACGGGCACAACGCCTGACCATATGTTCATCGCCTTCAACGGTACGTCCGCCAGTGTGCAGAGCGCTTTCCACACCTCCATTCACAACGTGAACTCGAATGGCGTCAGGCACTTTGCGAACATGAGCAACCCCAGCATTCCGCGGGCGCTCTCCAGCGTTGTGGCCGGCGTCGTTTCGATGAACGACTTCCGTCCGCACACCAACTTCTCGCGTAGAATCAAGCCGAACTACACAGTGGCCGATGGCTGCTTCCCCGCAACGCCGACCGGCACGCACAGCGCGTCGTTCACCGGCCATTGCTTTGAAGTGACGCCGAAGGATCTGCAGGTCATCTACAACATCAAGCCGCAGATTGATGCCGGCATCACCGGTGCGGGCCAGACTGTCGTCGTTCTTGAAGACACCAACGTCTACAAGACGGCCTCCTGGACCGTTTTCCGTAACGTGATGGGCATTCCGGCCAGCGCCTACGGCAACCCGACCTTTACCCAAGTCCACCCCTCAGGCTCTCAGGCCTGCGCGGATCCGGGCATTATTTTTGGGGACAGCGGCGAAGCCATTCTCGATGCTGAATATGCCAGCGCTTCGGCGCCGGGCGCCAACATCGTGCTGGGAAGCTGCTCGGATACGGGTACGACAAACGCCGGCTTCGGCGGCCTGAAGGCCCTGCTCAACATGCTTGCGCAGACGAACCACCCCAACATCTACAGCATCAGCTACGGCGAATGCGAAGTGTTGAACGGTGCGACAGCCAACGCTGCCTACAACACTGCCTATCAAACGGCGGCTGCTGAAGGCGCTTCGGTGTATGTCTCGTCGGGTGACGAAAGCGCAGTCAGCTGCGATGCCAACAAAGCCAATGCCTCGCACGGCATCGGCGTCAGTGGCTTCCAGTCCAGCCAGTACAACATCTCCGTGGGCGGTACCGACTTCACCGAAAACACGGATCCTTCCAACGCCAACCTGTGGCAGACCTACTGGAACGATGCTGGCGATCTCGCCAACGTTGCTTCTGCCAAGTCGTACATTCCGGAACAGCCGTGGAACGACTCGTGCGCAAGCGAGATCATGGCCTCGTTCTACACGGGCTCTTCGCTCACTTACGGAACGGCCGGCTTCTGCAACAACAGCTTCGGTACGGCCGAATTCCTGAGCACAGGCTCGGGCAGCGGTGGGCCAAGCGGTTGTGCGACGGGTGCGGCTACAACGGGTAGCGTTGTCAGCGGCACGTGCGCCGGCTGGCCCAAGCCTTCCTACCAGTCGACGTCCATCCAGGGCGTTGTGAACGATGGCGTGCGTGATACGCCGGACGTTTCGCTGTTCGCAGCAAACGGCGTCTGGGGTAGCTACTACCCGTACTGCGACCTCGACCCGGCTGGTCTGGGCACGTCAGCCTCGCAAAACGCGCCGGGCTGCTCGACCGAAGATCCGAACAACTGGGCTGGCGCTGGCGGTACGTCGTTCTCCTCGCCGATCTGGGCCGGTATCCAGGCTCTGATCAACCAGAAGAGCGGTACGACGTGGGGCAACTCCAACACCGTGTTCTATGCGCTGGGCGCTGCGGAATACGGTTCGGCGGGCAACGCGAACTGCAACTCCAGCCTTGGCACGGCGGCGTCTTCGACCTGCGTCTTCCACGACGTCACGGCCGGCGACTACAACGTGAACTGCAAGAAGGCGACTGGATCGGGCGGCGCGTTGCACAACTGCTACCTCCCGTCTGGCACCAACGGTGTCGGCACGACCGACCTGACCAACGCAACCTACGCGCCGATGTACAAGTCGACGTCGGGTTGGGACTTCACGACCGGCCTCGGTACGCCGGACGTGAATAACCTGGTCAATGCGTTCGCCGCACTGTCCATCCCATCTCATGTCGGAAAGAATTGAGGGAGCCATGCAAAGCAAATCGGCAATCTCAAAACTTTCAAAGGGGACTAATATGAAACGTACATTGTTGGGTTTTGCCGCCATGGCAGCGCTTGCGACCGTCTGTGTCGCAAGCCCGGCCTCGGCAAACTACGTCACGAACGGCAGCTTCGAAACTGGAACGCTGTCGGGCTGGACGGTGGCATCGGCAACAACCGGTACCGCCAACGTCAACGCGGCCAACAGCCTGGACTTCGTTCAGGGTGCCATTGGCGATCCGTACACCGCGCAAGACGGGTCGGACATGATGTGGATGGGTGACAATAAAGCCGGTGGCGCCACCCTGACGCAGACCATGAGCGACACGGCCGGCAACCTGACGCTTACCTACTGGCTGGCGACCGATGGCCTCTCGGCCACCGATAGCTTCTCGGTCAAGTGGGACGGCACCACGGTCGCCGGCAGCGCGCTCTCGAACGTGACGACCTCGGGTTACACCGAGTATACGTTCACGGTCGCGGGCACGGGCAGCGACTCGCTCCAGTTCCTTGCGCAGAACACCGACGGGTTCTGGCTGCTGGACAACATCTCGGTCAATCCTGCAGCCGTAACCCCCGTCCCGGAACCGATGTCGATCGGCCTCCTGGGCACGGGTCTTGTCGCAGCCGCCGGCACCTATCGCCGCCGTCGCGCGAACAAGAAGAAGGCCTGATAAGCAAGCCGGAGGGTTTCGGCCCTCCGACCTGTAAATGGATAGCCGGCCCGTCGCGAAAGCGGCGGGCCGGTTGCCTTTTTGGGGATCGGTGGCGCGGCACTGTGGCGGCCAGTGCCGTCCGCGGAATTAACAGTGACAGCAAGTCCAACGTGCTGTCGGCACGGTCTGTGCTAGGGTCTAACCTGTTGTGCTGGCGACGGAATTATCGCACATTCGCGCCGGTCTGCCTTGAGCGGGATTCGCAGGGATCCGGCTCGCCAAATGCGCGGCGCCATCGTGAACCCGGCACGCGCTTCCAGGCTGGCGGCACCGGGTCGATGTTCGAAAAAAGATAGAGCCCGCGGGGCGCGGACCTTTGGGCGCAAGGCTGAGGTGATGGGGTTGCAATTATCAAACGGCATCGCGCGCGAGCGTGACCGCGGCCTTGGCCGCGAGCGTCAGATGCTGGCTGATCACCTCGTCAAAACCGGGAAGGTGCCGGCTTCAGCGCTGGAGCGCGCGCAACACCTGGCGACCGAGAGCAACGAAAATCTCGAAAGCGTGCTGACCCGGATGGGCCTGCTCGGCGAGCGCGATCTGGCCGAAATGCTGGCCCAGCTTCTGGGCCTGCCCGTTGCCGCTTCTTCGGATTATCCCGCCGAACCGATTTTGGAAGAACATCTCGGCCGCAAATTTCTGCGCGATGCCCGCGTTCTGCCGCTGCGCGAAGAGGATGGCCGCGTCGTGGTGGCCGTTGCAAATCCGCTGGATACTTACGCGACCGATGCGGTGCGCTTCGCGGTCGGCAAGCCGCTCGTCCTGCATGTGGCGCTGCCGGCCGATCTGGAAGCGGCGCACGAGCGCCTGTACGGCGACGGGCGTTCCGGCATCCACCAGATTTCCGAGCAATCGAAAGATCACGTCGACGACAGCATCCATGACGACGTCGATCGCCTGAAGGATATTGCCAGCGAGGCGCCGGTCATTCGGCTCGTCAACCTGCTGATTACGCAGGCGGTGGAAGCGCGGGCTTCCGATATTCACATCGAGCCAATGGAAAACGAATTCCGCGTGCGTTACCGGATCGACGGCGTGCTGCGCGCGGTGGAATCGCCGCCGCAGCGGCTTGCGTCGGCGGTGATCTCGCGCATCAAGATCATGGCCAAGCTCAATATTGCCGAGCGCCGGCTGGCGCAGGATGGGCGCATCGCCATGGCGGTGCGCGGCAAGGACGTCGATCTGCGCGTGGCCACGACGCCTACGATCTATGGCGAGAGCGTGGTGATCCGTATTCTGGATCGCGGCCAGCTCAATCTCGACCTCGTTTCGCTGGGCTTCGACGACAGCGTGCTAACGCCCTTTCGTGAACTGCTCGCCCGCCCGCACGGCATTGTGCTTGTCACCGGCCCAACGGGTAGCGGCAAGACCACGACGCTCTATTCCGCGCTGGTCGAAATCAACACGGTCGATCGCAAAATCCTCACCGTCGAGGATCCGGTGGAATATCACCTGAAGGGCATCAATCAGGTTCAGGTGAAGCCCACCATCGGGCTGACTTTCGCCAACGCGCTGCGCTCGTTCCTGCGCCACGATCCCGATATTCTGATGATCGGCGAAATTCGCGATCTCGAGACGGCGCAGATTTCGGTGCAAGCCGCGCTCACCGGCCATCTCATCCTGTCCACGCTTCACACCAACGATTCCGCCAGCGCGGTCACGCGCCTGCTCGATATGGGCGTGGAAGATTATCTGCTTACGTCTACGATAAACGGCGTCGCCGCACAGCGCCTTGTGCGCACACTCTGCACCAAGTGCCGCGAGCCTTACGCGCCCATCCCGGAGCTTGTCGAAAAGCTTCACCTTGATCGCTTCAGCGGCGACGCGCCGATTACGCTGTACCGCGAAGTGGGCTGCGCCGAATGCAATCACACCGGCTATCGCGGCCGCACCACGATCATCGAAGTTCTTGTGATGAACGATGCTCTGCGTCAGGCGGTTTTGAAAAGCGCCGACGCCGGCGCCATTCACAAACTGGCCCTCGAAGCCGGAATGCAGACGATGGGCGTTCACGGCCTGAAGAAGGCACTGGCCGGAATCACCACAATCGACGAAGTCTTGCGCGTGATGCCGGTGATCTGACGATGGCGCAATACCAGTACAAAGCCATGACGGGATCTGGCGCGGTTGTAAAAGGCGTGCTCGATGCTACGTCGAAAGAAGCCGTGATCGGGCAACTGCGCAGCCAAGGGCTTTTCCCGCTTGATGCGCTCGAACAGGGTGCCGGCGGTCTGCTGTCGAAGCTCAGGAACATCCGCATCGGCGGAAAGCCATCGCTCAAGTCGCTTGCGATGGTGACGCAGGAATTGTCAACGCTTCTGCGCGCGGGGCTGGAGCTGGATCGGGCGCTGGGGATTCTCGTCGGCCTGTCGGATATCGGCAACCTGAAAGCGCCGTTCGAAGCGGTGCGCAACCGCGTGCGCGACGGCGCCAGTTTTGCGGACGCCTTGTCGGCAGATCCTTTCTTTCCGAAATTTTACGTGAGCATGGTGCGCGCGGGCGAACATGGCGGCGCCCTGGACGGCACCTTGCAGCGGCTGACCGACTATCTGACGCGAACGCTGGCGATCCGCGAAACAATCACCTCGGCGCTCGTTTACCCAGCCATCCTGCTGGTCACGGCTGGCATGTCCATCGTTGTCATCCTGGTTTTCGTACTGCCGGAATTCGAGCCCCTGTTCGCCGATGCCGGGAAATCGCTGCCCGTCTCGACGCAGATTGTGATGGCTGCGGGCGATTTCGTGCGCGATTACGGCTGGCTGTTCCTAATTCTTTTGGTGGCCGGTTTTTTCGGCTTTCGCGAGGCAATCAAGAAGCCGGAATATCGCCTGAAATGGGACGCTCTGGTTTTGCGCATTCCGGTTCTGGGCGATCTGTTTCGCGCCATCGAAGTCGAACGGCTGATGCGCACCTTCGGAACGCTTCTTTCAAATGGCGTGCCGGTTCCAGCCGCACTCAATCTTTCCAAAGATGTGCTGTCCAACACCGTGCTCGCGGCGGCGGTCAAGGATGCGGCGGCCAGCCTGCGCGAAGGCGAACGGCTGGCGCAGCGCCTCGGGCGGTCCAAGGTTTTCCCGGCGATTACGCTTGACCTGATTCAGATAGGCGAAGAATCCGGCAAGCTCGATGAGATGCTGCTGCGCCAAGCCGACCTCGATGAGCTTCGCATCAAGCACCGCGTCGACAGGGCGCTCGCGCTTCTGGTTCCGTGCCTTACGATAGGACTTGGTGCAATCGTTGCAGGGCTGATCTCCTCAATGCTGGTGGCGATCCTCAGCATCAACGATTTGGCGCTGCAATAGGAGATGACCGTGATGATCTCGAAACTCTCGCTTCCGCAATACCGGTCACGCCGCGGCGAAGCAGGCTATACGCTGATGGAATTGCTGGTCGTGCTGGCAATTCTTGGATTTCTGGCGGCAATCGCCACGCCAATGGTCATACGGTATCTCGACAGTGCGAAGGTCAGCACCGCGAAGACGGAAGTCTCGAATATTTCCGCGGGCCTCGATTTGTATAAATACGATGTCGGCGGCTATCCGACCACGCAACAGGGCTTGGCGGCGCTGCTGAAAGCGCCAGACGGTGTCGATAACTGGAACGGTCCTTACATCAAGAAGACAACGAACGTTAGCGATCCGTGGGGCCATCCTTACAACTATCGATCTCCGGGCCAGTACGGCGATTTCGACCTCTACAGTTATGGTCCGAAAGGCGACGAAGGAAATACCGGCGCCAAACCCCTGGTCGCGAACTGGTGATATGCGCGCGGGATTTTTGAAGAACATGGCGAGCGAGCTGCGGGCCAGCGATGGATTCACATTGCTGGAAGTTCTTATAGCTTTGACGATCCTCAGCGTGTCGCTCGCGGTCTTACTTGCCGCGTTTTCGCAGGGGCTTTCTTACGCCCATGAAGACCTGACGGAGTCCGATGCGCGCGATCTGGCGCAATCGCTTCTGGCGCAAGCCCAGACAGCGCCAAATCCGGCATTCGGCGATACGCAGGGCCAATCAAACGACCTGCGGTGGCATATGCATATTGAGCCTTTTGGAACTGGCAACGACCAGATTGCTTGGCAAAATCGTGCGCAGCAAATTGTCGCCACGGTTTCCTGGCAATCCAACGGGCGTTCGCGATCCTTTGCTCTTTCCACCTTGCGCTTGGCGCCAGGCGCGGCCTCGCCATGATTGCATCGCGCATCGAAAGCCGCTGCACCGGCGACGCTGGCTTCACGCTTGTGGAACTCCTTGTGGCGACCGTGCTGCTTGGAATGTTGACCATTCTATTGTTTGGCGGCTTGCATTTCGGCACGCGCATTTGGGAGAGCGCCACGACCGCAACGACCGACAATAACCATGTCCGAACGGCGCAGGACACCGTGTCGGGACAGGTCGAAAATATCTACCCGTTCTTTCGCGTATCGCCGAGTGATCGCTATGTGCAATTCGATGGGGAGCCAACCTCCATCATGTTCTTTGCGCGTACGCAGTCCAAAGAGGGCGGCTTGGACCAGGTGACAATCCAATTGAATGCAGATGGAACCTTGTCGCTTGATACAAGTCCCGAACTGGCCGTGCCCGGAACGGCCACGGTGCATCGGATTTTGCTCCGCGGCGTGCGTTCGCTCGATGTGGCGTATTTCGGCGCGCAATCCAGGAATGCGGCATCGCAGTGGTACGGCACTTGGCACAATGCGCCGATGCTGCCCACACTTGTCCGGGTGCGAGCGACACTGACCAGCCACACCGCCAAATGGCCAGACCTTGTGGTCACGCCATATCTGTCCGTCGATCAGAGCTGCGTCTACAGCTTGTTGTCCAAATATTGCGCGGGGCGGATATGATGCCGTCCGATCATGTTGAGCCCGCCGCCACCGCGATCACCGTTTCAGATCTCATCGCCGAATGGCGAAAGGAGCTTGGAGCGTTTGTACACGAGAAATTCTCCGGCTCTTTCAGCGAGAGCGCGAAACATGTCTCCATATATGCCGGCGATACGGACGTTTGCGTCAATATCAGCGAAGGCGATCAGGTAACGGAGATTGGCCGGGTTCCGGCTCAGGAGGAGGGCATTGCGCGCGCGATTTCCGCCTTGCTTTCCACATCGGATCAGGTTTCGCTCGGCACCAGGGATGTGGCACTTCAATTTCCGCAAACACTGGTGTTGCGTCCCCGCCTTCAATTGCCGCCGGCTTCGCGTGCAACGCAGCGGAAAGCCGCGTTTTACGAGCTTGAACGATTGAGCCCCATCAGCGCCGAACAGGTTTATTTTGACCTGGTTCCTGTCGACAATGGCCGCGCGGCCAAGAAGTCAGAGTTCGAACTACGCATTATAAAGCGCGCAACGGTGGATCATGCTGTGGCGTACTGCAGGAGCGCCGGCCTATCGATCGGATCCATCGGATTTGAAGGCGATGCGCGCGAGGCGGATCGGCGCTATTTTCCCGTAGACACCGGCGCATTCCTGCGACTGAGTTGGCGTCGGTTCAGCGTGGTTTTCTTGGCCGCGCTTGCGCTGTTTCTTTTGCTGGCTGTGCTTCTTGCGGTGTATTTGCGCGGTGCCGAACAGACCGATCTTCTGATAGCCCAAGCGGAGACCGCGAGCGAACGGGCCGCGGTTGTCCATCATTTGAAGCGGGACATAAAGAATGTCAGGGCGCAGATCGAATTTCCTTCAGGCCAGAAGCGGGCGCCACTCATTGTGAGCATCCTTTCCGAATTAACCCATGTTCTGCCGGATGGAACATGGCTCACCGAATTTTCCATCAACGGGAATAAAGTTCACATCCAGGGGTTTTCCAAGACGGCATCCGACATAGTGGGAGCAATCGACAAGTCTCCGAACTTTGCGAATGCGCAGTTTGACGCATCGCTGCAGAGCGCTACGGACAATGCCGAGCATTTCGACCTTACATTCGAAACAAAAAAAGATTCCGGAGAGCGGCGATGACCGTGCCCGGCATCTTGCGTGGCAGGCACGGCGCCTTCATCGCGCTGTGGATTTGTATATTCTTGATTGCAATCGTGATCGGGCTGCCGATCCTTGCAATATTCCAGGCGCAACAGAGTGACATTCAGCAGTCCCTGGATGAGCTTGCCACGTATCAGGCCGAGCAGTCTCAGCGCGGACAGCTGGAAGCTCAGTTGCGCGCTTTGCAACAAAGCGCTCGGTCGGTGCCGGGACTGGTCTCTGGCAGTAGTGCCGCGCTTGCGCAAGCGCAGTTGCAAAGCGGTATGAAGGCCTTAATCGAGCATAACGGCGGTTCGTTGTTGAGCGCGCAATTGATGCCGCCAACAAGTGCCGCCGGCTTCGATCTTGTGTCCATATCCTACGATCTTACCGTGCCTCTGAGCCGAATCAGAACGCTTCTGTATGCCGTGGAATCTCACACACCCTTTTTCTTTATCAGTGACGCCGATCTCGTCATGCTTTCCAACTGGCGTCCCGACAACGCTGAGATGCCGGACCCGAACCTCGAAGTGCGCTGGACCGTTCATGCCTATCGCTGGAATGGCACGCGATGACTTTGAAATTCACCCGGCTGCAGATTGCGCTTATTGGGCTGTGCGTGCTTCTGGCTTTGATACTGGGCTATGAACTGTTTGCGCCGTTGAGCGACGCGGCGCCTGCCCAAACGCCGCTGAGAACACACGTCTTGGCGGTCGCTCCGCCCGCGATATTTACGCCACCGCCACCGGAAACGTTTGCGGAGATTGACGAACGTTCAATCTTCAACCCGATGCGCACGCGCATTGCGCCCTCTGGCATTGCGGCCGACAACGCAGAAACCGGAACTAGCCTTCCAGCGGATCTTTCCCTCGTCGGTATAATTTTGGATGGCGAACGGAAGATGGCGCTTCTCAAATCGGCAGCGGCGCCCGCCGTCGTTAGCGTGACAGA
The DNA here is from genome assembly GCA_036267995.1 of Rhizomicrobium sp. GTDB lineage: Bacteria > Pseudomonadota > Alphaproteobacteria > Micropepsales > Micropepsaceae > Rhizomicrobium. Next base: position 263,286 of record DATAUZ010000033.1, on the reverse strand, counting down.
AGGGGGCGTAATCGATGGCTGGCGCGTCTCGACCGTGCTGCGCGACAGGGTGGTGTTTATGGCGGCTGGCGTGCGGCAGGAATTGAAGCTGAGCGACAACAAGCCCAATGCCACGCCACCGTCAGCAGCAGCAGCGGCGGACAAGCCGTCGGACGATCAATGAACGACGTGCGTCCGGAATCTTAAAGAAAATACAAGACTAACAGTGCTATTTCGTTCTATAAGTGCGCCGTCGAGGGGTTTGAAAAATGGGTAACTTTTCCGCACGCCAAGCGGCTTTCCGCATGGCGGTGATGCTGTGCCTGCTGGCAAGCGCGGGATTGCCGATGCCTGCCGCCTCGCAGGGAACAGCCACGCCGCAAGGGGCGGCTGCTTCGCCCGCACAACCCTCTTCCGCCTCCGCGTCTGTCGATCAACAGGGCGGCATCACGCTGAACTTCGTCAACGCCGATGTGCGCGATGTCGTGAAGGCGGTTCTTGGAGATTACCTGAAGGTCAATTACGAAATTGGCGCGAACGTGCAGGGCACGGTCACGCTGCAAACCAGCCAGCCGCTGACATATCCGCAGGTGCTCCCCGCGTTGGAGCAGGCGCTCAATCTCAACAATATCGTGTTGGTCTATTCCAACGGCATTTATCAGGTGATGCCGTTGGCCGACGCGCACAAGCAAGCACGTCAAGCGCCGGGGGCAGGGCGCGCGGGTTATGGCGTCGAAGTCGTGCACGTCAAGTATATGACGGCCGAACAGATGCAGAAACTGATTCAACCGCTTGCAGCAGCGGAAGGCACCGTCCGCGTGGATACCGCCCGCAATCTTGTGATTGTGGAAGGCACGGCGCAGGAGCGCGATGCGCTGATTGACGACATCTCGCTGTTCGATGTCGACTGGTTGTCGGGCATGTCCTTCGCACTTTTCCAGCCGAAGTACATGGATGCGGACGAACTCGCAAAAGAATTGGATCCGATTACAAGCGGCCTTACGAGTTCTCCCGCGTCTGGCACCGGCACCGGCACCAGCACAACGAGCCCGACGTCAGGCATCGTGAGGCTTGTTCCGATCGGACGACTTAATGCCGTTCTGGCGATCTCATCGCAACCGCGTTACATTCAGCAGCTGCGCGCTTGGGTGGAGCGGCTCGACAAGCCGGCCGAAGGCACCGACAAGAAGATATTTGTCTATCATGTGCAGAATGGCCGGGCGACAGATGTTGCCAACACGCTGCTGAGGGCGTTGTTCGGCTCCGGCGCGCCGCAACAGGCCGCAGCGCAACCGACACCGAACAGCACAATGAACGGTACGCAGGACAGCGATTCTTTCAGCACCGCGAATTCCGGTGCGCTGAGCTCGATGAACGGGGCATCGACGAACGATTTTTCCAGTGGAGATATTTCCGGCGGCACCGCACCATCGCATCCATCGACTCCCACATCGTCTTTCCAGCCCGTGACAAGTCCTGTCCAGGGACAGGGACAGTCCCAACAACCGCACGGCTATGAGACCATCGGCGGCGTTTCGCGCGAAGGTATCAACTCCGTCAACATCACGGCGGACGAAGCGAACAATGCGCTTGTCGTTCTGGCGACGCCGCGCGAATACGCCGTCATACAAGATGCCCTGCGCCAACTCGACGTGGCGCCTACGCAGGTTCTGCTTGAAGCAGCGATCGCCGAAGTGACACTGACCAAGGAAACAAAATACGGCTTCCAGTATTTCGCCCAGAATAGTCACAACACGGGCGTGCTGACACAATCCTCTAGCCTTCCAGCCTCTACGGGCCTGCAGATCACGCCGTCATTGCCCGGCTTTTCGTATATGTTCATGAATGGCAATAACATTCAGGTTATTTTGAGTGCCCTGGGTACTGTCACCCATGTCGATGTAATCTCGTCGCCGGAAGTGATGGTGTTGAACAATCAGATGGCGTCGCTTGAAGTCGGCGATCAGGTGCCGATTTTGACTGGACAGGCGCAATCGACGCTTGGAACCGACGCGCCGATCGTCAATAGCGTCCAATATCTCGACACCGGCGTGATTTTGCGCGTAACGCCTCGCGTAAACCGCAGTGGCCAGGTGATGATGGACATCAGCCAGGAAGTCAGCGGTGTAAATACCGCGGCCACCAGCGTCAGCACTATTGGATCTCCGACCATTCAACAGCGCAAGATCAACAGTTCCGTGGCTGTGGGAGACGGTGAGACTGTGGCGCTTGGCGGCCTGTTCAGCGACACTGTCTCGCTCAGCCACAACGGGATCCCGTATCTTCAGGATATTCCCGTGCTCGGTAACCTGTTCCGCGCGACCGACAATTCGCATGACAGGACCGAGCTTATGGTGCTGATAACGCCGCACGTGGTGGACGATGCACGCAAAGCTCGCGCGGTAACCGACGAACTTCGCCGCAAATTGCCGGAAGTCGAGCCACTCTTTGAAAAGCCCGGTTGAACCTACCGCCGCCGACAAATTCCGCCGTCAGGGCGGATGGGCGCTTGTGTCCACGCTCTGGGTGCTGGCGTTGCTGGCGATGATGGCGGCGGCCACCCAGGCTCTTACCGTAACATCGGCACGCATCGAACATCGCGCGCAAGACCAGGCGCGAATGAACGCCGACGTCAACGCGGCGGTTATCCGTACCGTCTTAGCGCTGACTGATCCTCGCACCGATCAGCGCTGGCCCGCCGACGGCACACTGCAGTCTTTTGTTTTCGACAACCGCAAGATGCAAATTTCCATCCACGATCAAACCGGATTGGTCGACATCAACAAGGCCAACGAGGCAACCCTCAACGCGCTGCTGCAATTCGCCGGCGCCGATATGGGCACGGCGAAAACGCTTACTGCCGCCATCATGGACTGGCGCGAACCGATCGGCGATGCATATCCCGACCGGAAAACCGGCACGACGGACGGCCAATATGTTGCAGCGGGGCTCGATTACCGCCCGCGGCACGGGCCGTTTCAGACGGTCGATGAATTGAAGCTGGTGGCGGGGATGACGCCGGATCTATTCGCCAGTCTTTTACCACTCGTCACCGTCTATTCCAGAACGTCGGATATTGACCAGACCGTAGCACCGGCGGCCGTTCTCACCCTGATGGCAAATGCGGCCAAGGCCGTGCAGCCGTCAGCCGCCAACGCCCCGGGCCAGCCTGTGCCTTCGAGTCCGGCGGCGAGTGCCACCCCGCCGCCGGCAAACGACGGCCCGGGCTTCGCTCGTGTGGCGGGGCGTTCTTTTGCCGTCACCATCACTGCGGTGGATGGAACGAGAAACGTCGTGCGAACGATTGTGGTCGAGCCGACAGGCGATAATCAGCGTCCATATCTTGTCGAGGCATGGCAATAACGCGCAAACGCATGTCAGCCTTCGCTGCCCATCATGCGGCCATACCAGCGCTGCCAGACGTCGCGAGCAGCCAGGCGAAAGCGATCGAGATACAGATAGACGACGGGCGTCGTATAAAGCGTGAGGATCTGGCTCACGAACAACCCGCCCACGATGGAAATGCCCAGCGGCTGGCGCAGTTCAGCGCCGTTGCCGGTGATCAGCGCCAACGGTAGTGAGCCGAACAGCGCCGCCATCGTTGTCATCATGATGGGCCGGAAGCGCAGCAGGCAGGCGCGATAGATGGCCTGGCGCGAATCCATCCCAAGCTCGCGTTCAGCCTGCAAGGCGAAATCGATCATCATGATCGCATTTTTCTTCACGATGCCGATCAGCAGAATCACCCCGATGAGCGCAATCAGGCTGAAATCGGTGCGGAACAGCATCAGCGCCAGAATGGCACCCACGCCGGCGGAGGGCAGGGTGGAGAGAATCGTCAGCGGATGAACATAACTTTCATAGAGGATGCCCAGCACCAGATAGACGCAAATGATAGCGGCCAGAATGAGAAGCGGCTCGTTATCCGAGGAAGTCTGGAAAAGCTGCGCGGTGCCGGCAAAGCTTCCGTGCACGGAAATGGGTACATGGAGCTGGTCCATCACGCGGTTGATGGCCGCCACGGCCGAACCCAACGTCTGCCCGTCCGCCAGATTGAATGAGAACGTCGTTGCCACGAACGGACCCTGATGGCTGACGGAGAGCGGTGTCGTGCCGGGGCCAAATGTGCTGAAGGCAGCCAGCGGCACCATGGTTTCCTGCGCCGTGCTTACCGAAGCACCGGTGGACGCGGCACCGCGCGCATTGTTGGTCAGCGAATTCAGCTGTGCGTTGCGCTGCGCATCGTTGGCCACCGATGCTGCGGTCGGCGCGGCCGCGGCCGAAACGACTGTGGTTCCGGCAACCGCGCCGGTGGCTTGCGTTCCGCTGACGGCACCACCGGATGTGCTGACATAAATATCTTTCAGCGTCTCCGGGCTTTGCCAGAACTCCGGCGCCACCTCCATTATCACATGATATTGGTTGAGGTCTTTGTAGATGGTTGAAACCTGGCGCTGGCCGAAGGCGTCGTAAAGCGTGTTGTCGATCTGGGTTGTATTCACGCCCAGCCGTGCGGCCGTCGCGCGATCGACTTTAAGATCGACTTCAAGCCCCTTGTCCTGCTGATCGGAATTCACATCTTCCAGCTCATCCACATTCTGCAGCGCCGCCGTGATCTTCGGCACCCAGGTGTTCAGGTCCTCAAGCGTGTCGGCCTGAATCGTATATTGGTACTGGGAAAAACTCTGTCGGCCGCCGACGTGAATGTCCTGATGGCTTTGCAAAAACAGACGCGCGCCAGGGACGATCCCCAGCTTGGGCCGCAGTTCTTCAATCACGCCGTCGGCGGTCAACTTGCGCTGGGACATATCTTTCAACTGAATAAAAACGTTACCGGAATTCGTCGCGCCGCGCCCGCTGCCGCCACCGGTAAAGCCCGCCACGCTTTGCACATTCGGATCGTCGTGAATGATCTGCACAAACTGACGGAATTTTTTTTCCATCGCCTGAAAGGAAATGCTCTGGTCTGCACGAATACCGCCGAACAGGTTGCCGGTGTCCTGCTGCGGAAAGAAGCCCTTCGGTACGATGATGTAGAGATAGACATTCAGGCACACTGTGATCAGCAGGATCAGCATGATGGTGCCGGGATTATCCAGAGCCCATTGTAGGCTTCTGTCATAAGCGCGGTGCGCTTTGTCGAAAACCCGCCGCGCCGCGCGCGCCATTGTGTTTTCGTGGCCGCTGCCGGCCGAGGTGGAAAGGTAGGCGCACATCATCGGCGTTGTCGTCAACGACACCACAAGCGATACCAATATCGCCACGGACAGCGTCACGGCGAATTCATGGAACAAGCGTCCCGTCAGTCCGCTCATCAGCAAAATCGGAACGAACACCGCGATCAGCGAAACGCTCATCGAGATTACGGTGAAGCTCACTTCCTTGGCGCCCTGCAGCGCCGCCTGCATGCGGGGCATGCCTTGTTCGATATGACGCGTCACGTTTTCCAGCACCACGATGGCATCGTCCACCACAAAGCCGGTCGCCACCGTCAGCGCCATGAGGGAGAAATTATCGAGGCTGAAGCCCAGCAGATACATGACTGCGAATGTGCCGACGAGCGAAAGCGGCAGCGCGATAGTGGGCACCAAAGCGGCGCGTGCGCTGCGCAGGAACAGGAATACGACCGCCAGAACAAGAAAGGTCGAAAGGATCAGCGTGTGTTCGATATCGCGCACCGAGCCGCGGATGGTCGTGGTGCTGTCGTTCACCGTGGTCAGCTGAATGGCGGGGGGGAGTGCTGCCTGCAACTCCGGCAGCAACGCCTTAACGCGATCCACCGTGTCGATCACGTTGGCGCCCGGCTGCTTGTTGAGAATGACAAGAACCGCCGGCTCGTTGTTCGCCATGCCGAGGTTGCGTACGTTCTCAACGCCGTCGGAAACGTCTGCCACATCGGATAGCCGCACGGCGGCATTGTTGCGATAGGCGACAATGAGCGTTTTGTATTGGTCCGCCGTACCTGCCACGTCGTTCAGATAGAGCTGGAAATGCTGAGCGTTCTGCTCCACCGCGCCCTTCGGGCTGTTCGCGTTGGCGGCGGAGATCGCTGCCCGCACGTCTTCTAGCCCGATGCCGTATTTGAAAAGCGCGCGCGGGTTCAACTCCACGCGCACAGCGGGAAGCGAGCTTCCGCTCAATTCCACTTCCCCGATGCCGTCAATCTGCGACAGTTTCTGTTCGATGATGGTGGAGGCGGAATCGTAAATCTGGCCGGTGGAAAGCGTCTTTGATGTCAGCGCCAGGATCAGGATTGGCTGGTCCGCCGGATTCACCTTTCTATAGGTGGGGTTGGAGCGCAGCGAGGTGGGCAAGTCGGCACGCGCCGCATTGATCGCGGCCTGCACGTCGCGCGCCGCGCCGTCGATATCGCGGTCCAGCCCGAACTGCAGCGTGATGCGCGTCGATCCCACCGAACTGGAAGACGTCATCTCGGTGACGTCGGCTATGGAACCCAGGTGGCGTTCCAGCGGGGTCGCCACGCTGGTCGACATGGTTTGCGGGCTTGCGCCTGCCATTGAGGCGGTGATGGAGATCGTGGGATAATCGATGTTGGGAAGCGGCGACACCGGCAACAGAAAAAACGAAACCGCGCCCGCCAGCGCCAGCCCCATCGTGAGCAACACCGTCGCGATCGGCCGGGAAATGAAAATGGCCGGAATGTTCATGGTGCCGCCGGCTCCGCGCCGCGGCCAAAGCGCGATTGCCGCCAGTCGCTGAATTCCCGGCCCCAGCGGTCGAAATAAATGTAGATCACGGGTGTGGTGAAAAGTGTCAACGCCTGGCTCACCAGCAATCCGCCGACGATAGCGATACCCAGCGGATGGCGAAGTTCAGATCCTGTGCCACTGCCAAGCGCCAGCGGCAACGCGCCGAAAAGTGCTGCCACGGTCGTCATCATGATGGGCCGGAAGCGCAACAGCGCGGCCTGATGGATGGCCTCGCGCGGAGATTTGCCTTCGTTGCGCTCTGCTTCAAGCGCAAAATCGATCATCATGATCGCGTTTTTCTTTACGATGCCGATCAAGAGAATGATGCCGATGATGGAAACGATATCGAGATCGTGGCCGGTCACAATCAACGCCAGCAAAGCGCCGACACCGGCGGACGGCAACGTGGAAAGAATCGTGAGGGGATGAATGAAACTCTCATACAGCACGCCCAACACAATATAGACGGTCACGATGGCAGCCAGGATCAACAGCAGTTCGTTGCCGAGCGCCGACTGGAAGGCCAGAGCGGCGCCCTGAAAACTCGTGGTGATGTCGGAAGGTACTTGTGTATCTTTTTCCGCCTGCTGGATTGCATCGACAGCCGCGCCCAGCGAATAGCCCGACGGGACATCGAACGAAATCGATGCAGCGGGGAATTGTCCCAGGTGATCGAGCTGCAGCGGAATCGGCTTCACCGAAACTTTCGCCATTGCGTTCAGCGGCACTTGCCCTCCGGCAGCCGACGGCAGGTATACGCTGGATAAAGACGCCACCGTGTTCTGCAGCGCCGGGTCGGCTTCCAGAATGACGCGATACTGGTTGGATTGCGTGAAGATGGTGGAAACGATGCGCTGGCCGAAGGCATCGTAAAGCGCGTTGTCGATGGTTGCCGCCGTGATGCCGAAGCGCGCGGCTGTGTCGCGGTCCACCGCGATATAGGCCGAAAGCCCGCGGTCCAGATAGTTGGTCGAGACGTTTTGCAGTTGCGGCAGTTGGGTAAGCTTGTCCAGCAGCTTAGGCACGAAGGCGTCGAGGTCGGCGGTTTTCGCGCTCTCCAGAATGAATTGGTACTGCGAACGGCTCACGGTGGAATCGATGGTGAGATCCTGAACCGGCTGCAGATAAACCGAGATGCCGGGAACGCTGCGCGCGTCATCGCTCAATCGCGCAACGATGGCGCTCACATCATCGCTGCGGTCGTCTTTGGATTTCAGGTTGATCAGGAAGCGGCCGCTGTTCAGCGTGTTGTTGGTGCCGTCCACGCCGATGAAGGATGACAGGCTTTCCACATCGGGATCGGTGAGGATTTTCTTGGCCAGTTCCTGCTGGCGCTTTGCCATTTCGGAGAACGACACGGTGGGGCCGGCCTGCGTGATGGCTTGCACAAAGCCGGTGTCCTGTTCGGGGAAGAACCCTTTGGGAATAATGACATAGAGCAGCACCGTCACCGCCAGTGTGATCACGGCCACCAGCATGGTCAGCGGCTGATGGTCCAGCACCCAGATCAGCAGGCGGTCGTATTGGTGGATGACGCGGTCGAAATATTCCTGGGACCGCCGCGCGATCGCGCTTTGTTTGCGTTCGGGGTGATGGCGCAGCAGCTTGGCGCACAACATCGGTACCAGCGTCAGCGACACCACAGCCGAGATCAGAATGGTGATGGACAGCGTCAGCGCGAATTCGCGAAACAACCGGCCCACCACTTCTTGCATGAAGAGCAGCGGGATCAGCACCGCGATCAGCGAAACCGTGAGCGAGATGATGGTGAAGCCGATTTCGCCGGAGCCTTTGTAGGCTGCTTCCAGCGGTGAATCGCCTTCTTCCAGATAGCGCGTGATGTTTTCGATCATCACGATGGCATCATCGACCACAAAGCCGGCCGAAATCGTCAGCGCCATCAGCGAAAGATTGTTGAGAGAAAAACCCAGCAGATACATCGCAGCAAAGGTGCCGATGATGGAAAGCGGCACAGACAAGCTGGGAATGACGGTGGCGGGAATGTTGCGCAGGAACAGGAAGATCACCAGCACCACCAGCGCCACGGCAAGCGCCAGCTCAAACTCCACATCGGAAACCGAGGCGCGAATGGTGTTGGTGCGGTCGGTCAGCACCGTCACTTGCAGCGCGGCGGGAAGGCCGGCCTGAATCTGCGGCAGCATCGCCTTGATCGCATCGACAACGCTGATGACGTTTGCGCCCGGTTGCCGCTGCACATTCAGCAGGATGGCCGGCGTCGTGTTCATCCAGCTTGAAAGCTTGTCGTTCTCCGCGCTCTGCACCACGTTCGCCACATCGGAAAGATGCACCGGCGCGCCGTTCTTGTAAGCGACAACAATGGCTTTGTAGTCGTCCGGCGATTGAAGCTGGTCGTTGGCATTGATGGTGTAGGATTGCGTTGCGCCATCGAAATTGCCTTTTGGCGCGTTGGCGTTGGCGTTGGAAACCGTGGTGCGCAGGTCGTCAATGTTCAGGCCGTAAGCCGCCAGCGCCTGCAGATTGGCTTGTACCCGCACCGCCGGCCGCTGCCCGCCGGCGATGCTCACAAGGCCCACGCCCGGAAGCTGCGAAATCTTTTGCGCGATGCGCGTGTCAGCCAGGTCTTCGGCCTGCGTCAGCGGCATTGTCTTTGACGTGATCGCCAGCGTCAGGATCGGCGCGTCCGCCGGATTGACCTTGGCATAAATCGGTGGTGCCGGAAGTGTTTGCGGCAGAAGGCTGCCCGACGCATTGATCGCGGCCTGAACTTCCTGCTCCGCGATATCCAGGTTGAGGCTGAGATCGAATTGCAGCGTGATGACGGACGCCCCGGCAGAGCTTGTCGATGTCATCTCGTTCAGGCCCGGCATCTCGCCGAACTGCCGTTCCAGCGGCGCCGTCACCGACGTGGTCATCACATCGGGGCTGGCGCCGGGCAGAAATGTTTGCACCTGAATCGTCGGGTAATCGACTTCGGGCAGCGCCGAAAGCGGCAGGTATGAATAGCCGACGAATCCGACCAGCAGAATCGCGATCATCAGCAGCGATGTCGCGACGGGACGCTGGATAAAAAGAGCAGACGGATTCATGGCGCCAGAATGCCTTTCCGAAAAGCGCCGGCGCGGGCTATTGCCCGCCGCCGCGCCGATGGTGGAACTGGCCCTTGTGCTGTTTGAACCAGGCGCGCCGCTGCTCCGGAGTCATTTTCTGGAGCGCGTCGCGCTGATCGGCGGGCAGGCTTTTCAGCATCCGTTGAAGCCGCGCCTGACGCTGCGCGTCAATCGCCGCCTGACCGGTGCCGGAAGCCGCACTTGGCTTGGCAATTGCGGCTTTGGAATCGGGGAGCGTGACTTCCGCGCCATCGCGCAAACGATCCGCGCCATCCACAACAATGGTATCGCCCGGCTTCAGACCTTTGGTGACCACGGTGTTCTTGGCGTCGCTTGCGCCCAGCGTGACCGCACGCATCTCAACGGTCCTGTCAGGCGCGACGACAAAAACAAACGCACCTTGCGCGCCGCGCTGAATCGCGGCCACCGGGATCAGCGTCTGGTTTTGCAGCGTATCGACGAGCAGGTGGATGTTCACGAACTGCTGTGGGAACAGGGCGTTGTCGGTGTTGTCGAACATGGCGCGCAGCTTCACCGTGCCGGTGGTCGGATCGATCTGGCTGTCGATGGCCGAAAGTTTTCCGGTCGCGATCTTCTTTGTTTGCGCGCGGTCGTAAGCGTCCGCTTCCAGCGTGGCACCACCATTCATGCGGGCGGTGATCTGTTCGATATTGTCTTCCGGCAATGAAAACACCACCGACATCGGCTGGAGTTGTGTCACGACAACGATGCCGTTTGTTTGGCCCGCCTGCACCAGATTGCCGACATCGACCTGGCGGATGCCCGCGCGCCCGTTAACCGGAGAAGTGACTTTGGAATATTGAAGGTTGAGATCGGCGGTCTCCACCGCGGCTTCGTCGGATGTGACGACGCCCTGATCCTGTTTCACCAATGCCTGCTGCGTGGCGAGAACCTGTTGCGATGTCGCTTTCTGCGCATAGAGCGATTGATAGCGGTGCACATCGAGGATGGCGTTGGCCAATGCCGCGCGGTCTTTCGCCAGCGTTCCCTTTGCCTCATCGAGTGCTGCTTGAAATGGTCTGGGATCGATTTCAGCCAGCACGTCGCCGGTTTTGACGATCTGGCCTTCTTCGAAATCGAATTTGACGATCGGTCCGCTCACTTGTGGGCGCACTGTCACGGTGGCGAGAGGCGTCACCGTGCCCAATGCATTCAGCGTGATCGGCATTTGGCCTTTTTGCGCGGTGGCAACGCCAACTGGCATGGGCCCGCTCATAGCGCCGCGCCCGCCTTGAGTGGTGGTGCTGTCGCCCATCTGCAAAAGCCACACGAGCAGCAGAACAAGCAGCAATCCGCCGCCGATCCACAATACACGCGCGCCGCCGGGCAGGTGCATATCGCCCCACCGCGAGGCACGCCCCGCATAAGCGCGGGCCGTATCTATGGTGCCTTTTCCCGTTCCCTGGCTGCTCATCTTCAATCCTGACGACCCGCTCCATGGTTGCCGGTAGGAACGCACCAAACCCAATTATAGGCTGTTTGGCCCCCAAGGCGCTCCAAGCCACCCCAGCAATAGCAAAGGCTTTCCGGGGAAAATTGTCGAAAGTGTCGCAAGAAATCAGGGGCGGGTGAAAATCCTGCAATCGGGGCCACTATGTTAGATTGCTTTGGCGGCCCGTGAAAGCCGCTCAAACCCTCCCAGGCTGATGTAGAACGCCGCCGCAAGCGCCGAGACGTCAAGGCAGTAGAGATAGCGGTAATCGCAGGCGATCGAGATTATGAAGAAACTCAGCGCGAATGCCGCCGTACCCGCCAGCAGGAAAGCCATTGCGATATCGGCCGGCCGCCGTCTGCGGATAAGAACGAACAGCGCGGCGGCCCCCAGCACAATGAAGGTCAGGTGCGAAAATATCGGAGTGCCGGCAAATGCCGCGGCGTAGCCGTTCAGAAAAACATCGCGACTGTCCTGGCGCGCCCGCAAATGCAACTGGTTCATTTGTGCCGCCGGACCGTCGATTCCGACAAAATAAGGGTGGCAAGACCTGATGTCCGGGGTCAGCAACACCCAGTCGAAAACGCGCGCGCGCATCGAAAGATAAGTCCAGGGATGTTGTGCGATAAGCGTGAGCCACTGTTCCGATGTAACCTGCACAGCGGTGTTCGCCAGCGCAGCCTGCAGGGCAGGCGATTGCATGAGCGTGTCGTTGTATCGTGGCGTATAAAGGCGAATGCCGTCGGACAGGATCGCCTGCTGCAATGCGGGGCTTTTTTTTCGCAAAACATCAAGCTTTGCGGCGGCATTCGCTTTCGCCATTCCAATGATGTCGTAGTCCTGAAGGAGCCGGATTTCTGAAGACGGTCCGGCCGCGTTTGTAACGCGCAACGACAACGCCAACGTTATTGTGCCAGCCAAAATCGCGGCAGCCGCGAATGCACCGGTTCCAAGGGCGAACGCGCGAGCGACACGGTGGGCCGGTGCATTCATCGCGGCGATTGTGCCCACGGCCATTGCTTCGGCGATCAGCACGACCACGCCGTTCTGCCGAGTTAGAGTAGCCAAAACCAGAAGCGCCAAAGCCGCCGCGATCATTGCGAAGCGAAACCTCACGCGATCCCAACTTGTGGCCGCATGCGCGAGGCAGACGAAACCGGCAAGCGCCGCATTGGCGAACAGAACGTCTTTCCAGACGATGCCGGGATAGATCAGAAATTGTGGCAACGCCGCGCAAAGAACTGCCGCAACAACCGCAATCCAAGACGGACGTGGTTGAAGAAGCAGAAGTCCTGCCATCGCCCCCCACAACAGAAGAGTGTCGAACAGGATAAACAGCCCTGTTCCCGGCAAAACCGCGTCGAAAACCCCCAAAAGCCATGACATGACCGGCGGGTGCCAGCCGGAGTAAATTCCGCTTCGGCCCTCCAGGAGCTGGATGACAGAATCGTAAGAAAGGTGACCCGGCCAGTTAACTGCCAAACAAATGCCAAATCCTGCCGCCAAAACCGCGGCCACTGCCGATCCGCAGGTTGAAAGCGGTCCACGAATTTGCATTTGGCACCTATGCTGCAGGGCAAATCGCTGAAATAACACGAGACGATCCGGCTTCTGGGGGCCGGTTACACATCATGGCGAACAGACCGATCTTTTTCGATGCCTCCGGCAGGCGGGCAACTGGCGTCACCATCGCCGGTTGGGTCGCGGCCGCCGTGAGTCTCATCCTGGCCGCGGCCTTTGTCGTCAGCCTGGTCAACGCCGCCCAGCTTGCCAGCGTCAAGCTGCCCGGAACACTGGTCGCCATCCACACGCCGGAACTTGAAAAGAAGGCGCTGGCGCCGGGCTTGCTTAAGCTCGCTGAAAATCTTGCCTCGGAATCGCGCGCCCGGCGCCGCGAATTGGGCCGTGAGGAGCAACGCCTTCTCCGCCACTCGCATGGCCACGCGCACGCTCTTTCGCCGTCGGTACATCCCGGCCGGCCTTTGTCCATCGCCTTCTACCCGAACTGGGAACCGTCGGCATTCGACTCCCTGCAAAGCGCGTTACCGGGATTGGATTGGGTGATTCCGACGTGGCTCAGCCTGCAAGGCCCCGATCTCACGTTTAAAACGAGCTACGACCGCCACGTTTATGATCTTGTACGCAAGAAGCCCAGCATTGCCATCTTGCCTGTTGTGCAAAACGCAACGCTGGGAAAGTGGGACGGACCGGGCCTCGCCAAACTGCTGGCCGATCCCGCACGCCGCACGACGCTCATCGCCAATCTCACCGGGTTCGTAGCGTTGCATCGTCTGCAGGGTGTGACGGTCGACTTCGAAGCGTTGCCGCAAACATCTTACAAAGACCTTGGAACATTTTTGAAAGCCCTGACGGCAAAGTTTTCCGCACACGGCTGGATCGTGGCGATGGCCGCACCGTTCGGCGACGATCACTGGCCTTTCGCCGCCTTCGCGCGCGCCGTCGATTATACGATGCTAATGGCTTACGACGAGCACAGCCTGCCGAACGTTCCGGGCAGCATCGCGGGCCAGTCATGGTTCGAGACCACGCTCGACAAGCGCATGAAGGTGCTAAATCCCAGCCGCACCATCATCGCGCTGGGAAGCTACGCATACGACTGGAACGACAATGCCGTCGACAGCCTGCCGTTCCAGGATGCGGTTGTGGCCGCGCACGATTCCGGCGCCGATATCGATTTCGATGCGGCAACCAACAATCCGCACTTCTCTTACATGGAAGACGACGACACACGGCATGATGTTTGGTTTCTCGACGCCGTCACCGCGTTCAACCAGATTCATGCAGCTGATGTTTTCCAGCCAGCCGGTTATGCGCTTTGGCGTTTGGGCAGCGAAGATCCCTCGATCTGGACGGTGATGGGCAAGCCCTACAATTCGCCGGCGCCGCTGACACTCAATCGCATACCGGTTGTGGAAGATATCGACTTCGAAGGCGAGGGCGAGCTGCTGCATGTCGATGCGGAGCCGACGCCCGGCACGCGCAAGTTCGAAGCCGACAGGCAGACCGGCGATATTGACGACGAGACCTACACAAAACTGCCCACCGGCTACGTGATCCACCAGTTCGGCGCGGCCAAGAAGGAGATCGCGCTCACATTCGACGATGGGCCGGACGCGGAATGGACGCCCAAAATCCTGCACATCCTGCGGCAGAAGCATGTGCATGCCACCTTCTTCATCATCGGCGGCAATGCCGAAGCCAATCCCGGCCTTGTTCAGCGGCTGGTGGCCGACGGCAATGAAGTGGGCAATCACACATTCACGCATCCCAACATGGCCGATACCAATTCCGGAACGGTGATGCTGGAATTGAACGCCACGCAACGCCTGTTCGAAGCCTTGACGGGAAGGTCATTAAGGCTCTTCCGGCCGCCCTATCTGGGCGATGCCGAACCAACCGACAATGATGAGATCGCGCCTGTTGTGACGGCGCAGAACATGGGCTATATCGCGGTCGGTGAGCACATCGATCCCGGCGATTGGCAGCTTCCGGGTGCTGCCAATATCGTCAAACGTTCGCTCGCCGTTTTGCACAATCCCTATCCCCACCAGCCGAAAAACATTCTGCTGCTGCACGATGCCGGGGGCGACCGTTCGCAAACCGTCGAAGCTCTGCCTGTTCTGATCGATAAGCTGCGCGCCGAGGGCTACACCTTCGTCACGGTTTCGCATCTGGCCGGTCTCACGACCGATCAGGTGATGCCGCCGCTGCCACCGACTGTGGCGTTGCTGGCCGATCGCGTCGTCTTCATGACCCTGAGTGCGCTGGGACATTTTCTCTACATATGTTTTCTGGTTGCGATCTGGCTTGCATCGGCGCGGCTGATTTTCTTTATCGGCCTCAGCCTGTGGAACAGGCGGATGGAATCCGAACAGCTTGCCGCGCCACCGGCGGATGAAACAACGCTCGTCTCGGTGATCGTGCCCGCCTTCAATGAGGAAAAGGTGATTGCGCGCACGATCCGCGGAATCCTCGCAAGCAGTTACCGCAATCTGGAAATTATCGTTGTTGACGATGGCTCCAAGGACAATACAGCCGACGTGATGGAGGCTGAGTTCGGCAGTGAGTCACGCGTTACCCTGTTTCGCGTTCCAAATGGCGGCAAGGCGCATGCGTTGAACTACGGTCTGGCGCATGCGACCGGCGCCGTTTTCGTGGCCCTGGATGCCGATACCCAATTCCAGCGCGATACCATCGGCCGTCTTGTGCGCTGGTTCGGTGACCCGAAGATTGGCGCCGTTGCAGGCAATGCCAAGGCCGGCAACCGCATCAACATGGTCACGCGCTGGCAGGCACTGGAATATATCGTGGCGCAGAACATGGAGCGCCGCGCGCTGGCGGCCCTTGGCACGCTCACCGTCATTCCGGGCGCCGTGGGCGCATGGCGGCGCAGCGCGGTGGAGGCGTTGGGAGGCTTTCCCGCCGACACCGTGGCTGAAGATCAGGATCTCACCATCGGCTTGCAACGCGCGGGCTATCGCGTTCTGTTCGACAATTCGGCGATTGCCTGGACGGAAGCGCCCACCACGTTCGGCGGCCTCGCCAAGCAGCGCTTCCGCTGGGCCTTCGGAACGTTGCAATGCCTGTGGAAATACCGCCGCATGACGTTCAATCCGCGCTTTGGCGCGCTCGGCTTGGTGGCGCTGCCGCAGGTCTGGCTGTTTCAGATTCTGCTGACCGCCTTGGCGCCGTTGGCCGATCTGCTGCTGCTCTGGCAGCTCGTCTGGCAATATCTTGCTTATCTGGAGCATGGCTCGGAGTTCAGCGACCGCGATTTGGTGACGGTCGGCATCTATTACGGTGTGTTCATCCTGGTCGATCTCGTCACCGCACTCTTCGGATTTCTGATGGAGCGGCGCGAGGACTGGTCGTTGTTGCTATGGCTGCCGCTGCAAAGGTTTGGTTACCGCCAGTTGATGTATTACGTCATCGTCCGCTCGATCTGGACGGCGATCCGCGGACCCTTTGTTGGCTGGAGCAAGCTTGAGCGCACCGGCACCGTCAATGTGGCGCACACCTGAGCGCATTAAGATTTATTACCGCGCACGCATGGCTGTCTTTTCCTCTCGGCGGGCGATGCGTTTTAACCTTCAATACAAGCATCGCACGAATTAGCGGAGCCGCACCTGTAACGTCTGCCGGATACGTCACGCCGGTACGCCATGCCGTTCTCGCGCATTCCCGCCGCAATTCGCAGGCTCCTCGCCGCGCTGGCATGCCTTGCGGCTGCAACATCGGCGCATGCCGGGCCGCGCACCGGGAACGGCTTGCCATCGACAGTGATTCTGTCGCCGGGGGACATTTGGCATCTGGGTATTCAAACCGCCGCCGCCCAGAAAACCAGCTACGCGCCGCAGGTTCATGGCTACGGCGTCGTTCTAGATTTTTCCGCGCTGGCACAAGCCGACGCGGATATTTCCACAGCGCGCGCTGCGGCGCGTCAAAGCAGTGCTGACCTGAAACGCACGCAGGCGCTCTTTCGCGCGGACCGTGCGGTTTCACAGCAGGTGCTGGAAGTAGCAGAACGCCAAGCGGCGACGGACCAAGCGCAAGCGGCTTTGGCGGAGCGAAAGGAAGCTGCGCAATTCGGCCAAGGTGCGCCCTGGCGCGGCAGCGTTCGCGACGGCGCGCTGTTGTC
Source organism: Rhizomicrobium sp. (assembly GCA_036267995.1). Classification (GTDB taxonomy): domain Bacteria; phylum Pseudomonadota; class Alphaproteobacteria; order Micropepsales; family Micropepsaceae; genus Rhizomicrobium. The sequence continues at coordinate 246,396 of DATAUZ010000033.1, read as the reverse complement.
CCGTTTGGCCGGCGGCAAATCGGTTCTCGTCGAAGTGACGTTCCCTTTGGGCGTGATTCTCGGCGCGCAGCCGCCGGAACTTTCCGTCACGCATCTTAATCCCCAAATCGAAGGCACCGGCTGGAAGACGGCCAAGATATGGAATGCGCCGGCCGACCCCACGATACCGGGCCGAAGTTTCTTTGCGCTGGTTGATGGCAGCGATCTGGAATCCGGCGAACACGTGCTGATCTTTTCGCCGACGGGACCCTCCGTGGAAGGCGAGCGTATTCCCGCAGAGGCTGTGATCTTCAGCCGGAACAAGACCTGGTGCTACTTGCAGGTTGCGCCCAACGCATTTCAACGTCTGCCGGTGGATATCAGCCGGCCTGTTGCAAGCGGCTATTTTCTTTCCAACGCGGCAATCGGCGACAGGCGCGTTGTCATTAAAGGCACCGGCCTTCTGCTTGCCCGCGAGCTTGGAGCGGCGGAACCCCCGCGCCAGAACCGCTAATGGAACGGCTGATCGCGCTGTGTGTTCGCCGCCGCAGCGCGGCTGCCATACTCACGCTGCTGGCGTTGTGTCTGGAAGTATGGGCGGTGTGGAATACGCCACTCGATGTTTTCCCGGACTTTGCGCCTTCGCAAGTCACCGTTCACACCGAGGCTGCCGGCTTCACCGCCGAGCAGATCGAGCAGCTTGTCTCCCATCCGATCGAGAAGGGATTGAATGGAGCTGAAGGTGTTTCCACCATTCGCTCGGAATCCATTCCCGGCTTGTCGGTCGTCACGGTCAGCTTTGCCAGCAAAAGCAATCTCTATTACTCCCGCCAGGACATTTCCGAGCGGCTGGCCGCGCTGGTGAAACAGTTGCCGTCGGGTGCCGGCACGCCGCAGCTCTCGCCACTTACTTCGAGCACACGCGACATTCTGAAAATCGGCCTGATCTCGGATCGGATCGATGCTTACGCGCTGCGCGATTTTGCCGACTATGTGCTCAAGCAGCGCCTGCTCTCTCTTCCTGGCGTTGCCGTTGTGAAAGTTTTCGGCGGTAGCGTCCGGCAAATCCACATCCAGCCCGATCCCCGGAAGTTGACGGCTTACGGCTTCACGATTCCCGATTTGATCAAGGCAGCGCCTTCCGCGCTGGCATTGCGTGGCGCGGGTTACATCGATCTGGAAGGTCAGCGGATTTTGATTCAAACGCCCACGCCTTCGCCCGATGTGGGCGTGATAGGCGATGGAATTCTTGGCGTTCGCGGCAACACGCCGATCCGTCTTCGCGATATCGCCACCATCACACAGGAGCCAGCACAACGGGTCGGCGACGCTCTCATTCAAGGCCGCCCGGGCGTTCTCTTGGCTGTCTCAAGCCAATACGGGGCTAATACGCTGGAGACCACGCGTGCTGTGGAGCACACGCTTCAGGAGCTGAAGCCGCTGCTTCTCGCCAAGGGGATCGTTCTTTATCCGGCGCTGCATCAGCCCGCGAATTTCATTGAACGCGCGCTGGGCGGACTGGAACGTTCCATGGCACTCGCGGCCGTCCTGATCCTGATAGCGCTTTATGGCTTCCTGCGCGACTGGCGTTCAGCGTTCATCAGCATCGTTTCCATCCCGTTGTCGGTTCTGGCTGCGGTCGCTGTGCTGGATTACTTTGGCTATACCATGAACACCATGACGCTCAGCGGCTTGATCGTCGCGCTTGGTGTTCTGGTCGACGATGCCGTGGTCAGCGTCGAGAACATATTGCGCCGCTTGCGCGATAACACCCAGCTTGCCGAGCCGCGCTCGCGCACCGCCGTTATCCGCGATGCCTCGCTGGAGGTTCATGGGCCGATCTTCTACGCCACGCTCGTTGTTCTTATCGTCTTCGTGCCGGAATTGCTTTCCTCCAGCGTACAGGGCCGCTTCGTAAGTCCGCTGGCTTTGGCCTTCATCCTTTCGGTTCTCGCCTCTCTCGTTGTTGCGCTGACAACAACGCCTGCATTGTCCGCGCTTCTGCTGTCACCGGAAGATGCGCATGTCGATCCGGCATGGATTGTGCTGCTGAAACGGGCGCAGGGCCGCCTTATTGAAATCATGTATCGCTTTTCCAACGTTGCGTTGATCGCGGTTACCATTGTCTTTGTCGGCTGCGTGGCGCTTCTGCCTGCTCTTGGCGGCAGCTTTCTTCCCGAATTCCGGGAAGGACATCTTGTCGTGCAGGTCACGAGCAAGTTGCCGGGCACTTCCCTCGATGAAATGTTGGGTCTTGGGAGGCGTGTCAGCGCCGATCTTCTCGCGCTGCCGTATGTCGCGACCGTCGAGCAGCAGGTGGGCCGCGCGGAGGATTCCGACGACATCTGGGGACCGCACGAATGCGAATTCCAGGTCGAGCTGAAGCCCGACTCGAATGTCGATCAGGATGTAGCGGAACGGCAAATCCGCGCCATCCTTGCACGCTATCCCGGTGTTCAGAGCGAAGTGGTGACCTTCCTCGGCGACCGCATCAGCGAGACGCTTACCGGGCAGACGGCGCAGGTTGCGATCAAGCTGTTCGGAGACGATCTCGATGCGCTGGACGCCACCGCCGCGCGGGTCGTTTCCACGCTCGCGCCGGAAGCGGGCATTGTGGATTTGCAATTCAAGCGGCAAGGCGGATCGCCGGTGCTGGATGTGGAGCCGGATCCCGCCGCGCTGGCGGCAACGGGCCTCAAGGCGCAGGATGTTCTGGACACGGTTGCATCCGATTATGCCGGCACAACAGTGGGCGAAGCTTATGCCGGAACCACAACGGTGGATGTCGTCATCCAGCTTTCCAATCGGTGGCGCCATTTGCCGGAGCAGTTGAAGGATCTCACCATCGGTGGACCTTTCGGTCCCGTTCCGCTTTCGAGCGTGGCAAAGATCGCGCCGTCGGAAGGCCGTTACAGCATCCAGCACGAGGATGGAGCGCGTTTCGTTGCTGTCACCTTTAATGTCAGCGGCCGTTCGCTCCAGAGCGCGGTCGATGAGGCGCGCGGCAGGATCGCGGCGGCAGGCGTGATACCGGCCGGCGTTCAGATGAATTTCGCCGGTGCGGCGGCGGCGGAGCAGGACACGCGAATCGAACTGGCGGTTTATTTTGTTTTCGCGCTGGTGCTGATCGTGATTGTCTTGTTCGCGGGGCTGGGCTGGCGCGCGCACCCGTGGCTGGTGTTGACGAACCTGCCTTTCAGCCTGATCGGCGGCATTCTGGCGGTTGCGGTCACCGGTATCGGGCTTTCCCTGGGGGCGCTGGTGGGGCTGGCGACGGTGTTCGGCATCAGCGCGCGCAACGCAGTTCTGCTTCTTTCTTATTACGAGCAACTCACCAAAGAAGGCTTGCCGTGGAACGCCGAAACGCTGTTGCGCGGCGCGAACGAACGGCTGACGCCTATCCTGATGACGACTGTTCTGACCGCCATGGGGCTGGCACCTCTGGCGCTTTCCATAAGCCAGCCGGGGCAGGAGATCAGCGGGCCGATGGCGATCGCGGTTCTGGGCGGCCTTGTGACCTCCACTATCTTCAACCTCACACTGCTTCCCGCACTCTCGGCGCGCTACAGCTAGTGAAAATCGTGCGACTTTGCCAGCACGCGCACATTACGCGGATGGCGGTGCATGTTTACGGCGGGTGCGGAGCCATCGGCCGGCGGATGATCTTCCGACAGTTTGTCGAGTTCGGCGGTGCGGTCGGCGAAGCCTTCCGCGATCAGATGCACCACATTGTCTTCGCTGCGCTGGATTTTGCCTTCGATCACCATCAGCCGGCTGCCCATCACTTCCTTGCGCCAGCGTTCGAACACCGAATTCCACACCACCGCGTTGCAGACGCCCGTCTCGTCGGACAGCGTGATGAACACCACGCCGGCATCGCCCGGCATTTGCCGCGTGATCACGATTCCGGCGCAGCGCACATGATCGCCGTCTCGCGCGTTCAGAACGTCGTGGCAGCTCGCAAGACCTTCGGCGCGGAATGTCTCGCGCAGGAATTGCAGCAGGTGCGCGCGCAATGACAGCCGCATCATCTGGTAATCGGCCAGCGTGTGTTCGCTGAGCGGCATTACGGGCAACGCGGTGATATTTTCGGACGGCATATCCTCCACGAATTGTGCGGCGAACAGCGGCAGGGCTTCGTCATCCGGCAACCGGCGCACGGCCCACAGGCTTTCGCGGCGGTCCAGATCGAGCGACTGGAAGCAATCGGCCTCCGCCAGAACGATCAGCGCCCGCTTGGGCAGCTTTGCGCGGCGCGCGAAAGCGTCGAACGTGGCAAAGCCGTTGCCACGGCTTTTCGCGATTTGCTCCGTCCACCAAACCTCCTTGAAGCCTTCGATCTGACGAAAGCCCAGCCGCAGAATCGGCGTGCCATCGAGCGTGAATTCCAACGTGTTATCCCATTCGCTGCGGTTCACATCCGGATGGCGCACCTCCACGTTATGCTCGCGCGCATCGCGCACCAACTCGGCCGGCGCGTAAAATCCCATCGGCTGGGAATTGAGCAGCGCGCAGCAGAAGGCGGCGGGATGGTATTTCTTGATCCAGGCTGAGACATAAACCAGCAGCGCGAAGCTGGCCGCATGGCTTTCGGGAAAACCGTAAGAGCCGAAGCCTTCTATTTGTTTGAAGCAGCGCTCTGCAAATTCCTGCTGATAACCCCGGCGAGTCATCCCGTCGATCAGCATGTCCTTGAACTTGTCGATTGTGCCGACGTTTCGGAATGTCGCCATGGCACGGCGAAGTCCGTTGGCTTGCGGCGGCGTGAACTCTGCTGCCACCATGGCCAACTTCATGGCCTGTTCCTGAAATAAGGGAATGCCGAGCGTTTTCTTGAGAACGGGGATTAATTCGTCGGGATCGCTTCCGGGAATTGTCGGCGATGGATATTCGACTTTCTCTTTTCCGGAGCGGCGCCTGAGATAGGGATGCACCATGTTGCCCTGAATGGGGCCGGGCCGCACAATCGCCACTTCGACAACAAGATCATAGAATTCTCGCGGTTTGAGCCTGGGCAGCATGTTGATCTGTGCGCGGCTTTCCACCTGGAACACGCCGATGGCGTCGCCCTTGCACAGCATGTCGTAAACTTTCGGGTCTTCCGCAGGAATATCGGCGAGAGCAAATTTTTTGTTTGTATAGCCCGCGACAAGAGAAAGTGCTTTCCGCACGCATGTCAGCATCCCTAGGGCCAGCACATCGACTTTCATGATCCGGAGCGCGTCAATGTCTTCTTTGTCCCACTCGATGAAATAGCGATCTTTCATCGCCGCCGGTCCGATGGGGACGATGGTGTCCAGCGGATCTTGCGTCAGGACAAAGCCGCCGGGATGTTGCGAAAGGTGGCGCGGGAAACCGCATAGCTCTTTGGCGAAGCGGCCGGCTTTTTCAAGCAGCGGGTTGTCTCCCTGATACCCCGCCTGCCGCATACGGGCGTGACGCTTCTCGCCCCAGCTTTCATAGTCGCCGCTTCCCCACAACGTGCTGACAAGAGCCGAAGTCACGTCTTCCGTTAGGCCGAATACTTTTCCAACTTCCCGGATGGCGCTGCGGGGGCGATATGTAATTACGGTGGCCGTCAGCGCGGCCCGCTTATGGCCATATCGTTTGTAGATGTTCTGTATGACATCTTCCCGGCGCTCGTGCTCGAAATCAACATCAATGTCAGGCGGCTCTTTACGTTCTTGGCTCACAAACCGTTCGAACAGGAGATCGGTCTTGGTGGGGTCGACCGCTGTTATTCCCAACACATAACAAACAGCCGAATTGGCTGCTGAACCGCGGCCTTGGCAGAAAATCCCTTCTTCCTTTGCAAAGTGGACGACATCATGAACGGTCAGGAAATAAGGCGCGATTTCCAGCTTGGCGATAAGCGTAAGTTCTTTATGCAGTGTTTTTTCAACCTCCGGCGGAACAATGCCGTAACGTTGCGCCGCTCCCTGCCAAGTGAGGTCAGCCAGATGTTCGTCCGGGCTTTTGCCTTTGGGAACAGGTTCCTCGGGATAATTGTAGGTGATCTCGCCCAGATCGAATTTTACAAAGCTTGCGAACCGCAAGGTTTCTTTCACGGCTTGCGGAAATTTCCGGAACAGATGCGACATCTCCGTGGGAGATTTGAGATGGCGTTCGGCATTGGCTTCGAGAAGCCGGCCTGCCGCATCCAGCGTCACGTGCTCGCGAATGCAAGTAACAATGTCCTGTAACTCCCGCCGGTCCGGTGCGTGATAAAGAACGTCGTTGAAAGCCAGAAGCGGCACGCGCGCCACCTGCGCGATGCGGTGTAATTCCTGCAAGCGCTTCTCGTCGTTTCCATGGTGCAGCATGGAGGCGGCAAGCCACACCCGGCCAGCAGCAACACCGTTCAGCCGCGCCAATGTTTTTTCCGTTTCTGTTCCGGGCCGCGCAGGCGGCACAATGGCGAGGAGAAATCCTTCGTGGCATTCCAGAAGGTCTGCAAGACAGAGAATGCAATCGCCCTTTTCGGCCCGATGTTTCCCCTTACTGATAAGCTGACAGAGGCGGCCATAAGCAGCACGGTCTATCGGATAAACAAGAATATCGGGTGTTGTCCCGTCCACGAAAACAAGCCGTGCCCCAACTAAAAGTTTGGGAACATTTCCGCTATGTTGTTCTTTAATCTGCTTCAGCGCATCCCATGCCCGCACGACGCCGGCGAGAGAATTGCGATCTGCAATCCCGATAGCATCAAGCCCAAGAAGAATGGCGGCAGACATAAGCTCGTTGGGGCGCGACGCGCCCCGCAGGAAAGAATAATTTGATGTCACACCTATTTCCGCGTGGCGGAAAGGGCTGTCCTGCTTGAATGAAACAACACTCATGCGAACAGCCCATGCACGTACCAGCGCGGGTGTGCGATCTCGCGCGCGATACCGTCGCGGTATAGCCAGAACCTGCGGCCTGCATCGTCTTCCACGCGGAAATAATCGCGCGTGGGCACATCGTCCTGATGCTTCCACCATTCCATGGCGATGCGTTCCGGGCCTTCGGCATGGATCACGCTGTGCAAGGCATGCCGCCAACGAAAGCGCGCCGGCGCGCCGTCCGGCACTTCGGCAATCACTTCCACCGGCTCAGGCTTTGCGAACAGGCGAAGCGGGCGGCGCGGCGCATCTTCCACCGCGCGCATGGGCTTCCAAGCAAGTTTGCTCTCTTCGTAATGCTGCGCGGGAACGGCCACGCTTGCGGCTTCGGGGATATGCGTGTCCTGGACCGCGAACCGCATGACGCGGTGGCCGCCGAAACGCGCCGCCAGCTTGTCAGCCAGCAACGCAATGTCGGCATCGTGTGCGTTGGTATCGAAGCTCACCGCATCGGCCTGCGCGGTTTGCGCGAAGGTGGCGCTGAGGCGGATGAGGTCGTAGCCGAAACCGGGATCCAGCGGATCGCAAAGCGCATCCAGCTTTTCGCGGAACAGGCGTTCGATGATTTTCGGCTCGCGCGTGGCGCGGCCGGTTTCAATGGCGATACGCCGTGTTTGCCCGTCGGCGCGGAAGAAGCTGGCTTCCAGAACGCGCGCGCCTTGCCCGCGGCTTGCCAGCACCGACGCCAGACTTTCACCCAAAGACAACAGCGTTTCGGCGATCATCGCTTGTGTGACGACGGGTTCGGCAAAGCGCCGTTCCGCCATCAGATCGGGCAATATGCTGCGCGGGGTGATGGGGCCGCCTTTGCGCCCCTGCGTGCGGTCCAGCAGCGTGATGAACGCGCCGCCGAAGCGGGCCGCCAGCTCATGCCGCGTGCGCGCCGCCACCTGGCCGATGGTCTTCAGCCCGGCGCGCTTCAGCGCATGAATGATGAGCGGATCGGTGTTCAGCGCTTCGGTTGGCAGGGGTGCGACGGCTTGCGATTCCTGCGCCGGCGGCACGATGGCGCCGTCTTTATAATGGGACAGCGCGTGGGCTGCTTCCGCCGTTGCGGCCAGCGCCAGCCGCACGGAAAATTTCTGCGCGGTCAAAGCGCGGCGGATTTCGGCCAGCATCGCCTGTTCGCCGCCGAACAGATGTGCGGCCCCAGTGATATCGAGGAAAAGTCCGTGCGGCGCATCCAGCGCCACGAACGGGGTGTAGCGCTCGCACCAGTCGGCGATCTGTTCCAGCAGTTTGGTATCCGCAGCTTGGTTGGTGCGCATCACCGCGATGTCCGGGATCATCGCGCGCGAATCCGCCAGCGCCTTGCCAACGAACAGGCCAAGGCGCGCGGCTTGCGTATCAACCGCCGTCAGCCGCAGCGCGTTATCAACCTTGCCGGCGATGACGAGCGGGCGTTTATCCAGCCTGCCGGAGGCCTGCCACCGGCGCTTCAGCCGGTCGGTCGGCAGCAGCGGCAGCCAAACGCTCACAATGCGTCTGGAAGATTCCATTGTTGCAATCCCATTCCATGATCCAATGACCGTTGTTGCCGTGCCGGTTGCGGATGAGCGCCGCATCGAAGCGCGGATTTCCCCAATCTTCTGCGTTGGGTGGTGAATTTGCGGATTTGATGCGCCAGCGCGTTTCGGCGGCACTGGCTTCCGGTTCGGCGTTGAAGCGCAGCACGATGGCGGTGACGCCATGCTGCTGCGCCGCCAGCGTCAGCCTGCGGCTGGCAATAAGATCGAACACTTTGGGTTCGGCCCAGGGTTCGATGATCACAGCGCCAAGGCCCTTGCAGTCCAGGCCTTCGGCGCCGGCGCGCAAGGCCGCCGTGGCATCGGGCGTGCGAACGTGCAGCACACGCGACGGATCGATTCCCAGTTCCGCAAAGCCCGCGCCGTGAATCTCGCCCGTTTCCAATGCGGAAAAATCCTGCCGCACCCACAGCAGCCATTTGCCCTTTGCGATCGCGCGTGCCGCCAGCGCCAGCGCAAAGCCGGTAGCGGCGGTTTCTTCACCCGCGCCGGCCGCGAACACTTCGTGCAAAGCGCCGCGCCGCAGGCCGCCCCGCAGCGCGGCATCCACCGGACCTCCATCCAGCGGCGCGATGGTTTCGGATGCGGAATGTTCCAGCGCAGGCTTCTCCAGGAAAGCCCGCAAGACCGCCAGATTTTCTTTCGTATGAGCCATCGACAACCTATCATGTTCTTGTTACGTTCTCACAGGTTTTTAAAGGAGTCAACGCCGAAGACATGGATGTGAACCGCAAGCTGGCGATTCTGGCCGATGCCGCGAAATACGATGCCTCCTGCGCTTCCAGCGGCAGCGCCAAGCGCGACAGTTTGGGGGGCAAGGGCGTCGGCTCCACCGAAGGCATGGGCATCTGCCATTCCTATGCGCCAGATGGACGCTGCATTTCGCTGCTGAAAATTTTGCTGACGAACGCCTGCGCCTTCGATTGCCTTTATTGCGTCAATCGCAAATCCAGCAACGTGCCGCGCGCTCGCTTCACGGTGGAGGAAGTGGTTGCGCTCACGCTGAACTTCTACAAGCGCAATTATATCGAAGGCCTGTTCCTGTCATCGGGCATTATTCGCAGCGCCGATTACACGATGGAGCAGGTGGTGCGCGTGGCGCGCAGCTTGCGCGAAGACCATGACTTTCGCGGCTATATCCATCTGAAAACCATTCCCGACGCGGACGACGATCTGATCGCGCAGGCCGGGCTCTATGCCGACCGCCTCAGCATCAATATCGAGTTGCCCACGGAAGAAAGCCTTAGCCGTCTTGCGCCGGAGAAAGACACGCGCGCCATCCGCCGCACCATGGGCCGCCTGCGCCTGAAGCTGGACGAGGCGAAAGAAGAAAAGAAAGCGCCGGTCTTTGCGCCTGCCGGCCAATCCACGCAGATGATCGTGGGCGCGGATGCGGCCAGCGATAGCACCATCCTTTCCACCAGCGTCAATCTCTATAGTTCGTACCGGCTGAAGCGCGTTTATTATTCCGCCTTCAGCCCCATTCCCGATGCCAGCCGCGCACTGCCGCCGAAGCCGCCGCCGCTGCAGCGCGAGCACCGGCTTTATCAGGCCGACTGGTTGCTGCGGTTTTATGGTTTCGAACTTTCCGAAATAACGGGCGCGGCCACCGACGGAATGCTGGCGCTGGAGATGGACCCGAAACTCGCCTGGGCGCTGCAAAATCGCGCGCGCTTTCCGCTGGATGTGAACAAGGCGGCGCGCGAGGAACTGCTGCGCGTGCCCGGCTTCGGCACAAAGACAGTGGAGCGCATCATCGCCGCGCGCCGCCATCGTGCCATCCGCAGCGACGACCTGGAACGGCTGCATGTGCCGGTGTCCAAAGTGCTGCCGTTCGTCACGCTGGCCGATCACCGGCCGGTGCGGCTTCTGGATGCGGCCGATCTGCAAAGGCGTTTGACGCCAAGGCCCGCGCAAATGGCGCTCGCGCTATGATCGAAAACCGCATTGCGAGCCCGACGGACTGGGACGGCTGGCGAAGTGCTGCTCGCGGCCTGATCGCGCGTGGCGTTGCGCCGGATCGCGCTGTGTGGTCCGTCGCCGGCGGCATGCGCGATCTTCTGGCGGATGACCATGCGCCGCTGCCGGTTGAACAATCGCCTGCGCCATTCAGCGTGCCGCGCGGATTTTTCGCGCTTGCCGAAAGTGCCATTCTGCACCGCGACCCGGCACGCTTCGCGCTGCTGTATGAACTGCTGTGGCGTCTGCAAAACGAGAAATCGCTGCTTTCAATTTCCATCGATCCGCTGGTGACGAAACTGGAAGGCATGGCCAAGGCGGTGCACCGCGACCAGCATAAGATGAAAGCCTTTGTGCGTTTCCGCGAGATCGCGGCCGATGATGGTGCGCATTTCGTGGCCTGGTTCGAGCCGGAACATTTCATTGTGGAAGCGACGGCGCCGTTTTTTGCACGTCGCTTCACCAATTTGGACTGGACGATCCTGACGCCGGATCGCTGCGCGCATTGGAACAAGATCGCGTTATTTTTTGCCGACGGCGCCAGCAAGAGCGATGCGCCGGCGCACGATGCGATCGAGGAGATCTGGCGCACCTACTACCGCTCCATCTTCAATCCCGCGCGATTGAAGGTGAATATGATGCGCAAGGAGATGCCGAAGAAATATTGGCGGAACCTTCCCGAAGCGCCACTCATTAAGCCTTTGACCGATGCGGCATTGCCGGCGTCCCATGGCATGATCGCCGCGGGTGGCAGCGCCGCGAAAACCAATCCACAGCGGATGACGGATGTGAAGAAACAGGCAGATGATCTTTTCGCGCAAGCGCCCGGCAGCCTGGCGGAACTGCGCCGCGAGGCCGCGCATTGCCGCGCCTGTCCGCTTTGGAAAGACGCCACGCAGACGGTGTTTGGGGAAGGCGCGGCGCATGCGCCACTGATGCTGGTGGGCGAGCAGCCGGGCGACAAGGAAGATTTGGCGGGCAAGCCGTTTGTGGGGCCAGCCGGCGCCATGCTGGACCGCGCGCTGGAAGAGGCCGGCATCGAGCGCAAGAAAACCTACGTCACCAACGCCGTGAAGCATTTCAAATTCACGCCCCGCGGGAAAATACGCCTGCACCAGAAGCCGAACACGGCGGAAATCAAAGCCTGCAATCCGTGGCTTCAACGCGAGCGCGCGGCGGTGAAGCCGAAGCTGATTGTGGCGCTGGGTGCTACCGCGGCGCACGGCGTGTTCGGCAAGGCGATGGCCATCGGCAAGAATCGCGGAAAGCTCATGGAGCTGGAAGACGGTGCCAAGGCGCTGATCACCGTGCATCCATCCTATCTGCTGCGGGTGGAGGAAAAAGATAAGGCGCGTGAGTACGCGGCCTTTGTCCACGATCTGAAAGTGGCGGTGAAGTATCTGGCTAGGCGATGACGGCAGTGGCTTCGATTTCCACCAGCGCTTCGCGTTCCACCAGCCCGCTCACTTCCACCACCGCCATGGCGGGGAAGTGTTTGCCGAAGGCTTCGCGATAGGCGGCGCCGATCTCACGGCCGGAATTTCGATAAAGCTCAAGGTTGGTGACATACCAGGTGAGGCGGCCGATCTGGTCGACGCGGCCACCGGCTTCTTCCACCACGGCGCGGATGTTGAGCAGCGCCTGTTTCACTTGCGGAACGAAACCGTCCGCGAATTTGCCGTGGCCATCCCAACCGATCTGGCCGGCCACCAGCAGCACGCCGTTCTCCGCCAGCATGCCGTTGGCGTAACCCTTGGGTTGCGGCCAGCCTTGCGGATTGATCGCTTTCATACCGTTCGCCTTTCGCGCAGCACGAAGCGCTGCACCTTGCCGGAAGGATTGCGCGGCAACGCTTCGATGAACTCCACCGCGCGCGGATATTTATAAGGTGCGATGTCGCGCTTGACGAAATCCTGAATGCGCGCGGCCAGTTCGGCGCTGGGCGCGTGTTGCGGCTTCAACACCACGAAGGCTTTGGCGATCTGCCCGCGTTCGGAATCTGCCACGCCCACAACGGCGCATTCCAGCACCGCTTCGTGGCGCATCACCGCTTCCTCCACGTCCTGCCCGGAAATGTTGTAACCGGAGGAGACGATCATGTCGTCGGTGCGGCTTTGGAACCAGAAGTAGCCGTCTTCATCAAAGGCATAGGCATCGCCGGTGATGTTCCAGCCATCGCGGACGTAGTGGCTTTGGCGTTCGTCATCGAGATAGCGGCAGCCGGTTGGCCCTTTCACCGCCAGATGACCGATCTCGGCAGGCTTGGCGCGTTCGCCGGCATCGTTCATCACCATCGCTTCGTAACCGGGGATCGCGCGTCCCGTCGATCCGATCTTCGCGTCTTCCGGTTTGGATGAGACGAAGATGTGCAGCATTTCGGTGGAGCCGATGCCGTCAATGATGTGCTTGCCGGTGGCTTCGTTCCAAAGTTTATAACTTGACGGCGAAAGATGTTCGCCTGCCGAAACGCAGGCGCGCACGTGCGAAAGATCCATCGCGGAGGCCGCGCGGGCCATGGCGCGATAAGCGGTGGGTGCCGTCATCAGAACGGTGGGTTTGTATTCGCTCACCAGTTCGATGAAGCGCGCGGGTGCGGCCGGCGGCACCAGCACCGACGCTGCGCCATAACGCAGCGGGAATATAATGTGGCCGCCAAGCCCGAAGGTGAAGGCCATGGGCGCGCTGCACAGGAATAGATCGTCCTTGTTCGTTTGCAGGATGGAGCGCGGGAAGCAATCGGCAATTGCCAGGATGTCGCGATGGAAATGTACGGTTGCTTTGGCCGAGCCGGTGGTGCCGGAGGTGAAGGCGATCAGCGCTGGATCGGTGGCGAAGGTTTCGATGGCTTCAAAGCCGTCCGGCTTGCCGCGCATCGCGCGCTCCAGTTCGCCATCGCCTTTGCCGTCGATGGAGTAAGAGACAATGCGCTTGCCGTGCTCCGCCAGCTTCGTTGCGCTTTCCAGTTCTTCAACAAGTGAATCTTCGCACAGCGAAAGATCGATGCGCGCCTTATCCAGAACGTAAGCCAGCTCGCGCGAACGCCACATGGGCATGGTGGTGACGACGATGGCACCCACCTTCAGAATCGCCAGCCAACAGGCTGCCGCCATGGGTCCGTTCACGCCGCGCAGTTGCACGCGGTTGCCGGGGCGGATGGTGAAATCCTCCACCAGCACATGCGCGATGCAGTTGGCAGCGCGCGCCAGATCGTTGTAGCTCCAGATACCGCCGGGAAAATGGATCGCGGGCCGCTCGCCGAAGCCCAGTGCAATCGCGCGGTCGATCAGTTCGGCACCGGCGTTGAATTTTTCCGGGTAGCGAAGCTCCGGCAGATCGAAACGGAATTCCGGCAACGCGTCCGGCGGCGGCAGACGGTCCAGCACGAACGTATCGGTGTGCGACGTCTGCAAATCAGTTGCCTTCGAATTTCGGCGTCTTCTTATCGGCGAAGGCGCGATAGGCGCGGGTGAAATCTTCTGTCTGCATGCAGATGGCTTGCGCCTGCGCTTCGGCCTCGATGGCTTCGTCCAATCCCATGTCCCATTCCTGATTGAGCATGGTCTTGGTCATGGCGTGGGCGAAGTTGGGGCCGTTGGCGAGCGTTTGCGCCAGTTCGTGTGCGGCACCCATCAGTTCGCTTTCGCCCACGATGCGGTTGAAGAAGCCCCAGCGTTCGCCTTCTTCCGCGCTCATGGAACGGCCAAGATAAAGCAGTTCGCTGGCGCGGCCCTGGCCGATGATGCGCGGCAGCATTGCGCAGGCGCCCATGTCGCAACCGGCCAGCCCCACGCGCACGAACAGGAACGCGGTTTTGGCGCGCGGCGTGGCGATGCGCAGGTCCGACGCCATGGCGATGGCCGCACCCGCGCCGGCGCAGATGCCGTCTATCGCGGCGATGACTGGCTGCGGGCAGGCGCGCATCGCCTTGATCAGATCGCCTGTCATGCGCGTGAAGTTCAGCAAGCCGCCCATGTCCATCTTGGTGAGCGGGCCGATGATTTCGTGCACGTCGCCGCCGGAACAGAAGTTGCCGCCGGCACCGGTAACGATCACGGCTTTCACATCGCGCGCATGCGTAAGTGCGCGGAAGGTGTCGCGCAGTTCGGCGTAGGCTTCGAAGGTGAGGGGGTTTTTCTTTTCGGGGCGCGACAGCGTGACGGTGGCCACCTTGTTTTCGAGCGACCACTGGAAATGTTTCGGCTGGAACGCGGCGTCGAGTTTCATGGGTTATCCGATGTCGCCGATGGCGATGGCCTGTCCGTTGATGGAATCCGCGTCCGCGCGGCAGAGGAACGCGACGGTGCCCGCCACTTCTTCCGGCGCGATCAGCTTGCCGCTGGCGTTGCCCTTCGCGATTTCGGCGAATGCGTCTTTCTCGCTCAGATTTGTGCGCGATACGATGTTGGCGACGGTGCGTTCCGTCATTTCCGTATCGACATAGCCGGGGCATACGGCGTTGACGGTGATGTTTTTCCCCGCCGTCTCCGCCGCGAGCGCGCGCGTCATGCCCACCATCGCGTGTTTGGAGGCGATATAGGCGCTGATATAGCGCGCGCCTTTCAGGCCCGCGATGCTGGCGATATTGATGACGCGGCCCCAGCCGCCTGCCAGCATGTCGGGCAACGCCGCGCGGGTGCAGCGGAAGGCGCTCATCACGTTGGTGGCGAACATGCGTTCCAGCATTTCATCGTCTGTTTTCAGAAAAGGCGCGCTGGCGGCGATGCCGGCATTGTTCACCAGAATGGAAATTGGTGCGCGTTTGTGGGCGGCTTCGAACGCGCGTGTCACCGACGCGGCGTCCGTCACGTCGCAGATCGCGATTTCAGAGTTCGCGATGGCGGACGATACTTTCTTCAACGCCTCCTGATCGCGGCCCATCAGCGTTACGCGCGCGCCTGCCGCCGCCAATGCGCGCGCTGTCGCCGCGCCGATGCCGCGCGAGCCGCCCGTTATCACCGCATGTTTGCCTGAAAGAAATTCAACCGGCACGGCGTAGATTCCTTTTCAACTGATCGCCGCCCTGCGCATAGGGCTTGGGCCATTCGATGGTGTCGTAACCCTGCTGGGCGGCAGCGCGCAATGTCCAGTAAGGATCGGTCAGATGCGGGCGTGCGAGGCAGCACAGATCTGCGCGCCCCGCCGCGATGATGCTGTTCACGTGATCGATCTCATAGATGTTGCCCACCGCCATGGTGGGCACATCGGCTTCGTTGCGGATGAGATCGGAAAATGGCGTCTGGAACATGCGGCCGTAAACGGGTTTGGCATCCGGCGTGGTCTGGCCGGCGGAAACGTCGATGATGTCGGCGCCCGCCGCGCGGAAGGCACGCGCCATCGCCACCACATCATCTTCGCTGTTGCCTTGATCGCCCGCCCAGTCGCTGGCGGAGATGCGCACGGAGATGGGCTTTTCTTTCGGCCATGCCGCGCGCACCGCAACGAAGATTTCCAGCGGAAAGCGCAGGCGGTTCTCGACGCTGCCGCCATATTCGTCGGTGCGCTTGTTGGTGAGCGGCGTGAGGAAGGCGGAAAGCAGATAGCCGTGCGCCATGTGCAGCTCGATCATGTCGAAGCTCTCGGCGCGCTTAGTGGCAGCCGCATATTCGGCAATCACGCGCTGCATATCGGCGCGGTCCATGGCACGCGGCGTTTGGTTCTTCGCGGACCATGCAATCGCGGACGGCGCCAGCAATTCCCAGTTGCCCGTTTCCAGCGGTTCGTCATCGCCTTCCCATGGCACGCGCACCGAGCCCTTCGGCCCCGCGTGACCAAGCTGCAAACAGATTTTTGCCGGCGTTTCGCGATGGACGAAATCGACAATGCGCTTCCACGCTGCCGCTTGTTCATCGGTATAGATGCCGGCGCAACCGGGCGTGATACGGCCTTGCGCCGAAACATCCGTCATTTCCGTGACGACAAGCGCCGCACCGCCCTGCGCGCGCGCGCCATAATGCACCAGGTGGAAATCACCCGGCATGCCATCCGCCGCCGAATACATCGACATGGGCGAGACCACCACGCGGTTGGACAGCATCATCTCGCGCAAGCGGAACGGCGTGAACATTGGCGGCACGGCGCGGTTCTCGTCTGATCCGGATTGCTGCGCCAGCCAGCGTTCCAGACTCTCCAGCCAAGTGCTATCGCGCAGGCGCAGGTTTTCATGGCTGACGCGCTGGCTGCGGGTGAGCAGCGAATAGGCGAATTGCATCGGTTCAAAGCGCGTATAGCGCGGCAAATGTTCGAACCATTCGGTGGAATTGCGCGCGGCGTTCTGCAGCTTGATCACGTCAAGCTGGCGCTCGTCCTGAAACGCCGCCAGCGTTTCTTCGCTCATGCCGCGTTCGTGAACATATTTCGCCAGTGCGATGGCATCGTCCAACGCCAGCTTGGTGCCGGAGCCGACGGAGAAGTGCGCGGTGTGCGCCGCGTCGCCGATCAGCACCACGTTGTCCTTGAACCAGCGCTCGCAGGTGAGGTGCGGAAAGTTCAGCCATTCGGAGCCGCGCATGTGGCGCGCGTTGCTCATCAGCTTGTGGCCGTCCAGATAGCGCGCGAAAATCCGTTCGCAGATGGCGATGGTATCGGCCGTACTGCCGGTATCGAAGCCGAAGGCGCGCCAGGTTTCTTCGGTGCATTCCACGATGAAGGTGGAGGTGTCCTTGTCGAAGCGGTAGGCGTGCGCCCAGATCAATCCCTTGTCCGTCTGTTCGAAAGCGAAGGTGAAGGCGGTGAACGCCTTGTGCGTGCCCAGCCAGATGAACTTGTTGGGCCTAAACGTGATGTGCGGCTGGAAGGTGTCGGCGAACATCGCGCGCACGCCGCTGTTCACGCCATCCGCCGCCACGATCAGGCCGGCATCGCGGAAGGGCTCAAGGCTTGTGACTTCGGTTTCGAATTGCAGCGTGACGCCAAGTTCCTTGGCGCGATCCTGCAGAATGTTCAGAAGCCGCTTGCGGCCGATGCCGGCGAAACCGTGGCCGCCGGAGGTGATAACTTCGCCGCGATAATGCACATCGATATCGTCCCAATGGGCGAAATTGTCGAGAATTTGCGCCGCACTCTCAGGGTCCACCCGCTCCAGCGATTCCATCGTCTGGTCGGAAAACACCACGCCCCAGCCGAAGGTGTCATAAGGCCGGTTGCGCTCGATCACGCGCACCTCATGGGCGGGCGACAGCCGCTTCAGCGCAATCGCGAAATAAAGCCCTGCCGGGCCGCCGCCGATGCAAACCGCTTTCAAGGAAATCCTGTGGCGTTATGGACGCCGGCAAATCTACAATATCCCGGCTCAAAGTCGATCAGGTTGAAATGTCCACAAGCCGCGAAGACTGTCTTGCTCTGGATGCCCGCGATCCGCTGGCGCATGCGTGCGCGCGTTTTGCGGTGCCGGAGGGGCTGATCTATCTCGACGGCAATTCGCTGGGTGCGCTGCCCAAGGCCACGCCGGATCGGGTTGCCGATGTGGTGGCGCGTGAATGGGGCAAAGACCTGATCCAGAGCTGGAACAAGAATGGCTGGATCGGGATGCCGGAAAAGCTGGGCGCGCGCATCGCGAAGCTGATCGGCGTAGAAGATGACGAAGTGGTGGTTGCGGATTCCACCTCCATCAATCTGTTCAAGCTGGCGGCGGCAGCGGTGCAGGCGAAAGCGCCGCGCCGGGTGGTGCTGTCGGAAGCGGGAAATTTCCCGACCGATCTTTACGTGTTGCAGGGGTTGGAGAAGCTGCTGGGCGGCGCCATCGAATTGAAAATGGTAGCGCGCGATAAGATTGCGGATGCAATCAATGATGACGTCGCGCTCGTTGCCTTGACGCATATCCACTACAAGACGGGCGAAATTCATGACATGGCGGCGATCAATGCGCGCGCCCATGAAGCCGGCGCGCTCACGCTTTGGGATTTGAGCCATAGCGCGGGCGCGGTGGACTTGGCCCTCAACCGCGATGGCGCGGACCTCGCTATCGGCTGCGGCTACAAATATTTGAATGGCGGTCCCGGTGCGCCGGCGTTTGTCTATGTCGCGCGGCACTTGCAGAACGAACTTGAACAGCCATTGAGCGGCTGGATGGGCCATGCCGCGCCGTTCGATTTCGTGGATCGCTATGCACCGGCGCAAAACATGGCGCGCTTTCTGTGCGGTACGCCGGTGGTGCTGGGCATGGCGGCGCTGGAGGAAGGGCTGAAGACCTTCGATGGAATCGCGATGCGCGACCTGCGCGCGAAATCCATCGCGCTGGGGGATCTGTTCCTGACGCTGGTGGAGGCACGCTGCGGCGATGCGTTCAGGCTTGCCTGTCCGCGTGATGGTGCGCGGCGCGGCAGCCAGGTTTCTCTCAGCCATCCGGAAGGCTATGCCATCATGCAGGCGCTGATCGCGGGCGGCGTGGTGGGCGATTTCCGCAGCCCCGACGTGATCCGGTTTGGCTTTGCACCTTTATATACGCGCTTTGCCGATATCTGGGATGCAGTGGACCGGCTGGCCGCGATTATGGACAAAGCGGTGTGGCGGCAAGAGCGCTTTCGCATCCGGGCCGCGGTGACGTAGATTGTCCGCCACGCTGTTGAAAGGTTGGCCATGAAGCCGCTGTTTGTGCAGATCAAATGCGAGTTGGGGCAGGCCTATAACGTGGCCGACCGGATGATCGACGCCATCGAGGAAGCGGCCGAGATTTATTCCACCAGCGGCGCTTTCGATTTGCTGGTGAAGTTCCATCTGGCGGATGACCAGAGCATCGGCGAATTCGTGAACAAGAAGCTGCACAAGATTCCCGGCATCCGCGATACTTATACACTGATGGCTTACCGGCTGTTTGTGCCGGACCGCGCGGAACAAACCGACGAAACCGATTTCCGCAGCCGTGGCTGATCCTTCGACCATCGATTACGACGCCGAATACAACAACCGCGCGCGCGTTGCCGATAATGCGCAGATCATGGCGGGCTGGGCGCGCGACGCGGCGGCTTATCGCAGCATCCATCCGCCGGTGACGATTGCCTATGGCACGCGCGAACGCGAAACGATTGATCTGTTCGATGCGGGGCAGGCGGGTCCGCTCGTCATGTTCATTCACGGCGGTTATTGGCAGGCGCTTGACGGGTCGTCTTCCAGCCATCTGGCGCGCGGGTTGAACGCGCACGGCATTTCCGTCGCGGTGCCGACGTATGATTTGTGCCCGAATGTTTCGGTGGCGAAGATTCTGGATCAGATGCGGGCTGCGGCGATGAAGCTGCACGGCATCGCCGGCCAGCGCATTGTCGCCGCCGGTCATTCGGCGGGCGGGCATCTGGCCGCATGTCTGCTGGCGACGGACTGGAAAGCGCTCGATCCCGATCTGCTTGCCGATCTTGTGCCCGCCGCCTATGCCATCTCCGGTCTTTTCGATCTGAAGCCGCTCGCAAGCACCTATCTCAACAAGGCGCTGCAACTGGATGATACGGAAGCGATGCGCGTGAGCCCGATGTTCTGGACGCCGCCGCAGGGGAAAAGCCTGCACGCCATCACCGGCGCACTCGAAAGTTCGGAATATCACCGCCAGAGCCGGGAGATGGCGCAACGCTGGAAAACAGGCGGCGCCCGGACGGAATTTGAGCTTGCGCCGGGCGCCAATCATTTCACTATCGTGGCACCCTTGGCCGACCCGGATTCGAAAATGGTGCGCGATATCATCAGGCTGCGCGGCGCATGAAAAACACGGCGCTCAACAAAGGCTCGCACCGCCGCTTCAATCCGCTGATGGGCGATTGGGTATTGGTATCGCCGCACCGTGGCGACAGGCCCGTGACGCCGCCGGAACCGCATGTCGATCATGCCGGACCGCCGCTGCCGCACGATCCCACCTGCTATCTTTGCGCCGGCAACACGCGCGTTACCGGCGCGCGCAATCCCGATTACAAATCGGTCTATGTGTTCGACAATGATTTTCCGGCGCTGCTGAAGGACATTCCGGAAGCCTCCATCGACGAGCGCGATCTGATCGTGGGCCGTTCGGAGCGTGGCATCTGCCGGGTTATCGTTTTCTCGCCGCGCCACGATCTGGCCATCGCGCGGTTGCCCATCGCCCAGGTGCGCGCCGTGGTCGATACCTGGACCGGGCAATACAAGTCGCTGGGCGAAATCTCCTTCATCAAATATGTCCAGATTTTTGAAAATCACGGCGCGGTGGCGGGCGCCAGCAGCACCCATCCCCACAGCCAGATATGGACGAACGAAGAAGTGCCCAACGATCCGGCGACCGAGCAGCGCCATTTCGCGGGCTATCGCGCGCGGCATGGCACCTGCCTGCTTTGCGACTATGCGGCGCTGGAGATTTCGCTGGCCCAGCGCATCGTTTGCGAGAATGACGGCTTCATCGCGCTGGTGCCTTATTGGGCGATCTGGCCGTTCGAGACGCTGGTGCTGTCCAAGCGGCATTTCTCGTCCATGGTGGAGATGACGCAGGCCGAACGCGATCAGCTTGCCGACATCATGAAGCGGCTTACCACGCGTTACGACAATCTGTTCAAGATGTCGTTTCCCTATTCGATGGGCTTTCACCAGAGCCCGACGGATGGCGCGGATCACGATTGCCATTTCCACGCGCATTATTATCCGCCGCTGCTGCAGGGGCCGGACAAGCAGAAATTCATGGTGTCGTATGAATTGCTTGCGGGGCCGCAGCGCGACGGCTTGCCGGAAAGTGCCGCGGAATTTCTGCGAAGCGTGAGCGAGAAGCACTATCTCGATTGAACGCGCACGCCGCGCGTCAAAAATGCATATAGCCCCCATGCGGATATGTTTTGGTTGCGGCTGGCGCTGGCGGTCTTGAATTGTAAGGCCGGGGCGCATCCGCTTCGAGACGTTTCATGCAGATATCTTTGAGCGGACACGTCCGGCAATGGCGTTCGCCGTAGGTGCAAAGCGTCTGGCCCAGCCGTTTCAGCAGCCAGTGCAATTCGTAGAAATCCTCGGCATCGAATTGCGGCAATGCGCTCAGCACGCGCGCCTGCAAAACGCCGGCGCCGGTATGCGGCGATGCAAAGCCGATCCGCCGCAACAGGCGCAGGCCATGCGTGTCGATCACAAAGGCGCGCTTTTTCAGCGTGCTGAAATTCAAAACGGCCGCCGCCACTTTCGGCCCCACGCCTTTCAGCCGTTCCAGCCATGTCATCGCGGCCGGCACCGGCCATGCGCGCAGAAATTCCAGATCGAAGTTGCCAGTCTCTCTGCGCAACACCTGCAATGCCTCGCGCAAATGCGGGGCTTTGCTTTCGCAGTAGGTCACTTTGGCAATTGCCGCCTCGATGGCTTTGGCCGGTGCGTCGGCCAGCAGATCCCAGGTGGGATAACGGCCAATCAGCCTGTCGAAGGCCTTGATCGAATCCGCGTCGCGCGTGCGCCCCGCAATCGCGGAATAGACAAGCTGGCTCATGGGATCGAATCGCGGTTCGTCGCGCACGGGTCCGAAAGCGCGGACCAGCCGGTCACGCACATCCAGAAGGTCGATCATCGGGGCGAAAGCGAAGGCGTTCTGCATCTGGAGAGAATAGAACATAAAGTGAACAAATGCAAGCGCCATGTACGACAGCGGCTTGCGGAGTAACCGCCCGGCGGACGGCTGCGCGGCCTTCGAAAGGTCATGTCCGTCGCCGGGCACTTTGTGCTTTCATTCTTGCAAAAGCGGGTACGAAAACCCGCGCGAAATGGCGTTTGTTCGCAAGTGCAACACGGCACTTGCCGATTGTTGCGCGCGTTCGCGCGAACCGATATTGCCGGTGGACTTTCCGCATCCTGAAAACAGGCGCTGGCCGCACATGAAGAATCGCAATCCGCTTTCGCTTCGCGTTCCCGAGCCCAAAACGCGCCCCGGCGACAAGCCGGATTTCAGCGCCGTCAAACTGCCGGAAGCCGGCTCCGTGCCGCGCCCGGAAATCGGCGCCCATGCGCGCGAGCTTCTGGAGTATCCCTTCACGCTGATCCGCGTGCTGGACGGCAAGGGCAAAGCCGTTGGCCCGTGGGATCCGAAGCTGGATGCGGACACGCTGCGCCGTGGTTTGAAGAACATGCTTCTGGTGCGCGTCTATGACGACCGCATGTATCGCGCGCAACGCCAGGGCAAGACATCGTTTTATATGAAGAGCACGGGCGAGGAAGCGGTGGCGATTGCGGCAGCCTTTGCGCTGGAACGCGACGACATGTGTTTTCCCTCATATCGCCAGCAGGGTTTGCTTGTCGCGCGCGGTTATCCGCTGGTCGACATGATGCATCAGGTCTATTCGAACACGAAAGATCCGGTGAAGGGCCGCCAGTTGCCCATCATGTATTCGTCGAAGGAGTATGGCTTCTTCACGATCTCGGGAAATCTCGGCACCCAGTTTCCGCAAGCGGTGGGCTGGGCGATGGCGAGCGCCTACAAAGGCGATGACCGCATTGCCGCAAGCTGGATCGGTGACGGCACCACGGCGGAAGGCGATTTTCATTATGCGATGACATTCGCGTCGGTCTATCGCGCGCCGGTCATTCTCAATGTCGTGAACAATCAATGGGCGATTTCCAGTTTTGCCGGAATCGCCGGCGGCAACGAAGCCACGTTCGCGTCCAAAGCCATCGGCTACGGTCTTCCGGGCCTGCGCGTGGACGGCAACGATTTCCTCGCGGTCTATGCGGCCACGCAATGGGCGGCGGCACGCGCGCGCGCGAATTTCGGCGCCACCATGATCGAGATGTACACCTACCGCGCCGAAGGCCATTCCACGAGCGACGATCCGGCGCGTTATCGCCCTGTCGATGACGGCAAAAGCTGGCCGCTGGGCGATCCGGTGGAACGGCTGAAGCAGCACCTTGTCTCACTTGGCGAATGGGATGATGCGCGCCACGAAGCCGCGATCAAGGAGGCGCAGGAACAGGTGCGCGCCGCCAACAAGGAAGCCGAAGCCGTTGGCGTGCTGGGGCAGGGCAATATCCCCAGCGTCAAAACCATGTTCGAGGATGTCTACAAGGAAATGCCGTGGCACCTGCGCCGCCAGCGCCAAGAGTCGGGAGTCTGACATGCCCGCGATGAACATGATTCAGGCGCTCAACTCCGCCCTCGACACTATGATGGCGAAGGACCCCAACGTGCTGACCTACGGCGAAGATGCCGGCTATTTCGGCGGCGTCTTCCGCGTGACGGATGGTTTGCAGAAGAAACACGGCCTGACGCGCGCGTTCGATTCACCGATCAGCGAAGGCGGGCTTGTCGCCACCGCCATCGGCATGGGCGCTTACGGTTTGCGCCCGGTGATCGAAATTCAGTTCGCCGATTACATCTATCCCGGTTACGACCAGATCATCTCGGAAGCGGCGAAAATCCGCTACCGTTCGGCCGGCGAGTTTACGGTGCCGATTACCATTCGCACGCCTTACGGCGGCGGCATCTTTGGCGGGCAGACGCACAGCCAAAGCCCCGAAGCGTTGTTCACGCATATTCCCGGTATCAAGACGGTGATCCCGTCCACGCCTTATGATGCGAAAGGTTTGCTGATCAGCGCCATCGAATGTGACGACCCGGTCGTCTTCTTCGAACCCAAGCGCATCTACAATGGCCCGTTCAGCGGCCATCACGATCAGCCGGTGCAGCCGTGGTCCAAGCATCCGGCAAGCGACGTGCCGGAAGGCTATTACAACGTGCCGCTGGGCAAGGCGGCGATTGTGCGCGAAGGCAGCGACCTTACCGTACTGGCGTATGGCACCATGGTGCATGTTTCGCTGGCGGCGACGGCGGAGACCGGCATCGATGCCGAAGTGATCGACCTGCGCACGCTGGTGCCGCTGGATATCGAAACCATCGTGGCGTCGGTGAAGAAAACCGGCCGCTGCGTGGTCGTGCACGAAGCCACGCGCACCTCCGGCTTTGGCGCTGAGCTTTCGGCGCTGGTGCAGGAACACTGCTTCTACAATCTGGAAGCGCCGATCGAGCGGGTGGCGGGCTACGACATGCCCTATCCGCACGCCTTCGAATGGCATTATTTTCCGGGGCCCCAGCGCGTGGGCGATGCGATGAAGCGCGCGATGGAGAACAAATAATGGGCCGCTATGTTTTCAAACTGCCCGATGTCGGCGAAGGCACGGCGGAAGCCGAAATCGTTGCCTGGCATGTGAAGGTCGGCGACCAGATCGAAGACGACCAGAACATGGTCGATGTGATGACCGACAAGGCCACGGTGGAGATGACCTCGCCGGTGGCCGGCAAGGTGATCGCGCTGCATGGCGAGCCGGGCCAGATGGCGCCGGTCGGTTCGCCGCTGGTGGAAATTGAAGTGGAAGGCGAGGGCAACGCTGCCGGCAAACAGGCGCCAGCGCCCAAAGCGGAAGCGCCGAAAGCCGAAACCAAGCCCGTGCCGAAGCCGCAAGCCGCAAAGCCGGTGGAAGCCGCACCGAAGAAAGAAAGTGCCGCACCGGTTGCACCGCGCACGTTTGGCGACAAGCCGGTGGCATCGCCCGCCGTGCGCAATCGCGCGCATGAGCTGGGCATCGAACTGCAATATGTACAAGGCACCGGCGAGACGGGCCGCATCACGCACGAAGATTTGGACGGTTACATCGCGGGTGGCGGACGCGGGCAACGCGCGAGCGGCGGTTCGGGCTATGCCAAGCGCGAAGGCATCGAAGAGATCAAGGTGATCGGCCTGCGCCGCAAGATCGCGGAGAAGATGCAGGACGCCAAGCGCCGCATTCCGCATTTCACCTATGTCGAGGAAGTCGACATGACGGCGCTGGAAGATTTGCGCGCGCACCTGAATGCCACGCGCGCCAAGGGCCAGCCCAAGCTGAACGTGATCCCGTTCTTCATGCGCGCGCTGGTGAAACTGCTGCCGCAATACCCGCAGATCAACGTGCGCTTCGACGATGACGCCGGCGTGGTGCATCGCCATGCACCGGTGCATATCGGCATCGCCACGCAGACCGCGAACGGGCTGATCGTGCCGGTGGTCAAACACGCTGAAGCGTTGGATATCTGGCAGAGTGCGGAGGAAGTTTCGCGCGTCGCTGCGCTAACGCGTGACGGCAAAGCAAGCAAGGACGATCTTTCCGGTTCCACCATCACCATCACCAGCCTCGGCGCGCTTGGCGGCGTGGTGACGACGCCGGTGATCAATCATCCCGAAGTCGCCATCATCGGCCCGAACGCGATTGTGGAACGGCCAGTGGTGCGCGGTGGCCAGATCGTCATCCGCAAGGTGATGAACCTGTCGTCCTCCTTCGACCATCGCGTGGTCGATGGTTATGACGCGGCGGAGTTCATCCAGAAGATGAAATCGCTGCTGGAACACCCCGCGACGCTGTTTATGGATTGATCTTTAACTTGTCATGGCCCGCCGAGTGCGGGCCACCCAGGTGACGCCGCACCGTGCTGAAGGTCTGCAAGAATTGTTTTTCTTTTCGTCGCCGGAACAACACCACCTGGGCGGCCCGCACTCGGCGGGCCGTGACAATGAGGGTGTTGTGACTCTTAGTGGAACACGCACATGGCAGAGATGATCAAAACCAAACTCCTCATCATCGGCGGCGGTCCCGGTGGTTATGTTGCGGGTATTCGCGCGGGGCAGTTGGGCCTCGATACCGTGCTGGTGGAAGGTGATCGCCTCGGCGGTACTTGCCTCATTCGCGGCTGCATTCCTTCCAAGGCGTTCATTCATGCCGCCGGGCAGTTTGAGGAGATGACGCATGCGGCGTCTAAAGGCCTGCATGGCATTTCGCTGAAGTCGCAGCCGGAATTGAACTTCGCCGATCTGGTGAAGTGGAAGGAAAGCATTGTCGATCGCCTCAACACCGGCGTCACCGGCTTGCTCAAGCGCGCCAAGGTGCGCGTTGTTCCCGGCTGGGCGAAATTCTCCGATGCGAAGACCTGCACCGTCGCGGGCAAGGATGGCGATATCACCATCACCGCTGAGCATGTGATCCTCGCCAACGGTTCCAAGTCGGTCGAGCTTGCGTTCCTGCCGTTCGGCGGCCATGTGATTTCGTCCACCGAAGCGCTGATGTTGCCTGTGCTTCCGAAGAAACTTGTCGTGGTTGGCGCCGGTTATATCGGTCTCGAAATGGGCATTGCGTTCGCCAAGTTCGGCAGCGAGGTCACGGTGGTGGAAGCGCTGGACCGAATCCTGCCGCTTTACGATGCGCCGCTGGTCGCCCCCGTCGCCAAATGGCTGAAGGACAATGGCGTCACCGTCATGCTGGGCGCGAAAGCCAAAGGTTTGAGCAAAGACGGCAAGTCGCTCACCGTCGAAGACAAGGACGGCAAGACCGCCGATCTTCCCGCCGACAACATTCTGGTCACCGTCGGCCGCAAGCCCAACACCGAAGGCTGGGGGTTGGAGAATATGGGCGTCGATATGGACGGCCGCTTTGTGAAGGTGGATCGCCACTGTCATACATCCATGAAGAATGTCTGGGCGGTTGGCGATCTCGTGGGCGAGCCCATGCTGGAACACAAGGCCGCCCATCAGGGCGACATGGTTGCCGAAATCATTGCCGGCCACCGGCGCGAATTCAGCCACGAATTCATCCCGGCCGTCTGCTTCACCGAGCCGGAAATCGTCAGCGCCGGATTGCTGCCGAGCGACGAAGCGGCCAAGGCGCAGGAAACCATCAGCGCCATCTTCCCCTTCGGCGCCAACGGCCGCGCGCTCAGCATGGATGCCGGCGACAATGGCGGCTTTGTGCGCGTGCTGGCGCGCAAGTCCGATCACCGCATTCTGGGCATTCAGGCCGTCGGCGCGCACGTGGCGGAAATGTCCGGCGAGTTCTCGCTGGCGCTGGAAATGGGCGCTACGCTGGAAGATATCGCGGGCACCATTCACGTGCATCCCACGCTCAGCGAAGCCTTCCACGAATCCGCGTTGCGCGCACTGGGCCACGCCATTCATATCTGACGCGGCCACATCTGCGCCGGAACTTTTCACGCCGCGCCCGCATTGTTCCCCTGCACATGCCAGGGAGAGAAATCATGCCCCGTGGAGACAAGTCCAGTTACACCGACAAGCAGAAGCGCCAGGCCACCGACATCGAGGAAGGCTACGAGAAACGTGGCACGCCCAAGAAGGAAGCCGAACGCCGCGCTTGGGCGACCGTGAATGCAGAAACCGGCGGCGGCAAGAAGAGTGGCTCAGGCCGCGGCAAGAAAGTGAACAAGGCGCCGTCGCGCAAAGGCGGCCGCAAGGGTGGCAAGGCCTCGGCAGCGCGCCCGGCAGCGGCGCGTTCCGCGTCGGCCAAGAAGGCGGCAAAAACACGCAAACGCCGCGGCCACTAAGCCACGGCGTTTATCGGAACATTCACTGGAATCGGTGGGCTGCGCTAATGAAATGCGGCCTGCACATTCTCATATTCCAGCCGGTCCAGCACGCTGACGAGTTCTTCAGGCGGAAACGGCTTGGTTAGAAGCGGGCGGCCGCGATGGCTTTGCGGGATATCCTTCTCGCCGCGCCCCGTGGCGAACAGAAACGGTATTCCGCGTTCCGCCAGAACATCGGCAATGGGAAAGACAAAATCGCCGTTGATATGAACGTCCAAAATCGCGACGTCAAAATCGCACGTCTTCGCCAACGACAATGCGTCATCCACACGGGAGGCCACCGTCGGGTTGCGGCCCAGGTCTTCGAGAATCTGTTCCATCATCATGGCGACCAGCGGCTCGTCTTCAACGAGCAGAACCCGGTGCCGGTGCGCTATCTGATCCATAAAACATATACTCCCGCGCCAGTTTCCTAGCTGTCTTCATTAATCGCCGGCCCTGCCGGAAGATGATTTTTTCCACTCGTAGGAGGTGGAAACGGGCGGCGAACCGTCCGGTTCCGCACCGGACGGCAGGGAACTTTTGGTGCGCAGGCCGCGTTGAAATTGCGAACGCTTCAAGGAGGCGGCCATGCTCGGCTGGGCTTTGACATTCCTCGTTCTGGCGCTGCTGGCGGGCGTCTTCGGGTTCGGCGGCATCGCGGTTGCCTTTGCCGGGGTTGCGAAAATCCTGTTCGTCATATTCCTGGTCTTGCTGGTGGTGAGCCTTCTGGCCGGCGTGGTCCGTCGCGGGCCGGCCTGACGGTCAGGAATATTTCGGCGCGGGGGGCGCGAGGAACACAAGATCCACCACGGTGCCGGCACCGGCATTGGAGTGCACCTCCATCTTGCCATTCAGTTGCTGCGCGAAGGTGCGGATGAGGCGCGTGCCGACACTATCGGTTGGCTGACTGGGATCGTATCCCATGCCGTCATCCACAATCGTGAGGCGAAGATATTTCTCATCGTGCCGGCTCAAGGATATGCGGATCGAGCCATTTGTCCTGTCGCGCGGGAAAGCGTGCTTGAAGATGTTGGTCAGCACTTCCACGGTGAACAGCGCCAGCGGCACCGCGGTGTCGGAGGAAACGTCATAGGGGATCACATCCATTTTCAACTGGATATCGCGCCGGTCGTCACTTAGTCCTTCGCAAACCTGTTCCGACAGCCCAATGATCAGGGCCTTTAAATCCACAGCCGTCTGATCTTCGATTTCGTGCAGGATGCGATGCACCAGCGCCAGCGCGTTGATGCGCGCCTGCGCCTGCTTCAGGGCGTCCTGCGCCACGGGATCCTTCAGCCGCATTGCCTGCAAACTCAACAGGCTCATCACAATTTGAAGATTGTTCTTCACGCGATGGTGGATTTCGCGAATGAGAAGGCTTTTCTGGGCAACGGCATCGCGCAACGCCTGGTCGCGCTCCTCTATGTCTTCGGCCATGTCGGACATCGCGTTTCCCAACATGCGCAATTCGCTTGGCGCGTGTTCCATGCGTGGCCGCAGCGAATAATGGCCGCGCTGATAAGCAGCCGAAACGCGGCGCAGATAGACGATCCAGCGTATGACCTGCCGGTCGGTGGCCAGCCAAACCGCCAGCGATGCCAGCGCGATCATAAAGATCGGCAACAGCAGATCGCTGCTCAAATGAATGTAGGTGGCTTGAAACAGGCTCGTTTGCGGCATGGCGAAACCGATGAAGGTCTGATGGCTCAGCAATGCCGCGGTCACGAAAGTCCAGGTGCGGCCCTTGGCATCGTCGGCCGTAAAGAGGTTCTGCTCTTCCGCCCGCGTGTAATGCCCTCGCGCAAAAATCACGTTTGCCACCGAGGGCCGGTTCGCCGCGATAACCGCACCCTTGTCATCCATCAGCGCCACGACGGCATCCTGCGGCAACTGCTTGGCGTGAACCATGTAATCCAGCCAGCGCACATCGATGGTGATGCCGAGCGCACCCTGAAAACGCTCTTTGCCGTCGAATATGGGCAGGAACACCGCCAGAATCGGACGCTCGGTCAGCCGGCTTGTCATTTGTCCGCTGACGACGAAATCCTTCGCGCCGCGAACCGCGTTCCAGATGGGGTAGTTTGTCATGCTCAGGCCGCGGGCTTCCGGCACGGCGGAACAAACCACTTTTCCGTTTGCATCGATGCGGCTGATGTTGGTGAAGAATGTCAGTCCGCGAAGCGCATCGGACAAATCGCTATTGCAATCCGCACTCGCGTCGCGCACTTCGGGCATGTTCGTCAGCGCGCGCAGAATCTGCTCGCCGGCCGCCAGCATGTTTTCTTCGTCGGTCGAGGCCGCGCGCGCCGTCTGGATGAGGCGGTCGTGGATATCCGCAGCATCGCTTTGCGCCCGCAGGAAACCCTGCAGCACGCTGGCGATCGCAATCGGCGACAGCGCAAGAATGACGATAAGCAGAAGGCGTAACCGAAGCGACCAGCCTTCAGCGAGGCTCGTCTTTGTCACGCTTTCGGACGGTTCCGCCGGGGCCGGACGGAACCAGGCGATCAAGCTCCGCCATGATTTCATGCGCGGCGTCTCCATGTGCCGAGCGCTCCGAGCTTCCCAGCGATTCATCGCCGTCGAGGAGCGATAACAACGATTTGCGGGCGCGCGCCACGCGGCTTTTCACGGTGCCAACAGCGCAACCGCAAATGGCGGCCGCATCTTCGTACGAGAAGCCGCCAGCACCTACAAGAATAAGGGCTTCGCGCTGCTCATCGGAGAGCGTGCGCAAGGCGCGCGCGGTGTCAGTCAGTTCGGCAGCCGCGATCTGATCGCTGCTGGAGCCCGGAATGCGTTCGGCCGCGTCCTGGTCCCATCCGGCCTGGCGCCAGGCGCGCCTGCGGTCGGAATAGAACTGGTTGCGCAAAATCGTGAACAGCCACGCCTTCAGATTTGTGCCGGGCGTGAACATGGCGCGCGACTGCCATGCCTTGACCAGCGCTTCCTGCGCCAGATCGTCCGCCATATCCGGATTACCGCACAGGGAGCGGGCGAAGGCGCGCAAAAACGGAATGAGTTCAAGAAGTCCGCTCTTGAACTGCTCATCCGCGTCGCCGGGCTGACCCGGGTCGCGCGCGATAGTATGGAGGTCCTGTCCCGTCACGCTTTGCCGCCGCCTTTGCCGGAGTCGTCGATTTTTTGTAGAAGATCGAGAAACTCATCGGGGATGGGCTCGCGCGCTACATCGTCGTACATGCGGCGCAATTCCCGTCCGATGGCCCGCTGGCGCACACGCACCACCCGGCCCTTGTCCCGATCGGTTTTTGGTTCCTTGGTCACTAAATTCCAGCCCCGTGCTCGAGGTGCAAATGCCACAACCTGCTCTCCGCCATGATTAATCCGCCAGAAGGCAAGATCAGGCCCGTGCTCCCCGGAACGGGCCCTAAGTTCCAGGATAGAACGGGCCCCATTGCCAAAAGTTCCCCAAGGCAGGAAACTTTTTGGGCTAGGCCGCGTTATTCATTCGGGTTTTCCCAATTTCATGGCTTTTCGAAGGAGCTGGATAAAATGACGATGACGCAGACCTTGGCGCCCCATCTGCCTTACCTGCGCAGGTACGCGCGCCTTCTGAGCGGGTCGCAGGCAAGCGGCGATGCCTATGTCCGGGCCTCACTGACCGCCTTGCTCCAAGGCGAACAAGCACTTAACGCAGACCTGCCGCCGCGCGTTGCGCTCTATCGTCTTTTCCATGCGATTTGGAACAGCAGCGGCGAACAACTGGACGACAGCACGGTAGTCGGCATCGCTGCCGAAGATGCCGAGCAACGCTTGCGCACGCTGTCGGCGCCAAGCCGGGCCGCATTGCTTTTAACCGCGGTGGAATCGTTCAGCGTTCCGGAAACCGCGTCCATTCTCGACGTAGGCACCGACGAAGTCGATCGCGCGATGAGCGAGGCGCAGCACGCCATCGATCAACAGCTTGCGTCGCGCGTGCTTATCATCGAGGACGAGCCCGTTATTGCACTCGATCTGGAAAACCTGGTGACCGAACTGGGCCATAAAGTGATCGGCACCGCTGCCACGCGCGACGAAGCCGTGGCCAAGGCGCTGGCGGAGCGGCCCGGCCTGATCCTGGCGGACATCAATTTGGGCGAGGGCGGTTCGGGCATCGATGCGGTCAGCCGCATTCTGGAAAGCTTCGAGGTGCCGGTTATCTTCATCACCGCCTACCCGGAAAAACTTCTCACGGGCGAGCGGCCAGAGCCGACTTATCTAATCGCCAAGCCTTTCCTGCCCGAGACGGTTCAGGCTACGGTTGGGCAAGCCCTGTTTTTCCACCCGGCGCAACGCAAGGCCGCGTAACCAAGCGCCGGGTTTCACGTTCTATTCCCGTGACCGCGGGGCAATTTAACACGCCGCATGAAGATGGAGACGATTATGGCAGCACGACGTAAGGCGGCGACGCCCAATCTGGAAGCCCGCCTTGAGGCGCTGCGCGCCGACCTTCTGCAACTGCAGACGGATCTGAAGGGTCTGGCCGGCGGCGTGGGCGACGAAGCCAGCAGCCGGCTCAGCGAAATGCTGAGCGCCACCGAAGACATGGCCGATCAGGTCGCTACTCGCGTGGAAGAATGGACGGACGACAACATGGATTCGCTGCGGGAATCGGTTCGCGATCAGCCGATGGCGGCCGTTCTCATGTCGTTGGGCGTCGGCGCGCTTCTTGGCGCCATTTTCCTTCGCCGCTGAGTTGCTGCCATGGGGGCGAAGGCGGCAGCAATCGGCATTGCGTTTCTTCTGACGGCGGCGCTGCTGTTTATCGGCGTCGCCTGCGGTGCCTTTGCCATCCACATCGGATTGTCCGCGCTGGGCGAAGCCTGGTCGTGGGCGGTTACAGCGATCATCCTTCTGCTGGGCCCCTGCATGTTCGCGCTGGGCATTATGCTGCGCCGCCCGCCGCCACGGCGCACCCACGACGCTCTGATGGGCATTCTGGGCGGGTTTGCCGCCGAATCTTCCTTCGTCCCGGTCATTCTGGCGGGCGTCCTGGGCATTGTGGAACTCTTCCTCAAGCGTCGCGCCAAGTAGTCCGAAAAATTTTGGATCGGCTGGAACGACTTTCATGGCAGGCCGTTCTTCTATCCGAGCGGACGTCCGATCCGGTACGCCCCAGCCCCTTCGACACCCCGCATCGGGTGTCCGCTCACTTCCCAAAATCAAACAATTCTCGCGGCCTTTGCTGGCGCATGGGCTATTTGTCCGGCAGTTTCCAGTGAAAACAGGAAGCCGGCCATGCCAAGCACCTTTGCCTTTCCCCCTCCCGCCACGCCCTCGCTGAGAATCTTGGGCAGCGAGGCCCGCTTCCCCGTCCGGCGCATCTACTGCGTGGGCCAGAACTATGCCGCCCACGCCCGCGAAATGGGCGGCGATCCGGACCGCACGCCGCCGTTCTTTTTCTCCAAGCCGGGCGATGCGCTGGTGCCGGGCGGTGGCAAGATTCCCTATCCGTCCAAGACCGCGAATTTTCATCACGAAGTCGAACTTGTCGTGGCGCTGGAGCGGGGCGGCATGAACATCGATGCGAAGGAAGCGCTGGAGCATGTGTTCGGCTATGCGGTCGGCATCGATCTCACGCGGCGCGATCTGCAAAACGATGCCCGCGAAAAGAAACAGCCGTGGGATGCCAGCAAGGGCTTCGACAGGTCCGCACCCTGCGGCACGCTTCATCCGGTAAGCGAAGTGGACCATCTTTCCAGCGGCGCAATCTGGTTCAAGGTGAATGGTGAGATGCGCCAATCATCGGACATTTCCGATCTCATCTGGAGCGTGCCGAACATCATCGCATTTCTCTCGCAACTGTTCGAACTTGCGCCCGGCGATCTGATTTACACGGGCACGCCAGCAGGCGTCGGTCCGCTGCAGCGCGGCGACCATGGCGAAGGCGGAATCGAGCGTTTGGGAACAATCGCAATCGACATCGTCTGAAGTGCTGGGGAACCTACCGGACGCGCCGCCGTTTTCTTACTGACGGTGAGAAGCGTCAGGAGTGTTCCTATGTCTGCTGATTATAAAGAGAGAGAAAGACGCGTCGGCGCACCGGACGGTTCGGGGACGCAGCTTCCTTCCACGCAGGCGCGCGAAGGATTGATCTCAGGCCGCGTCCTGACGGTGCTGATTGCCAGTGTGGTTGGACTGGCGCTGATTTACGCGATCATCTGGTTTGCCGGCGCGCATTAGCCGCGCGAATTATTCCTTGGCGCGTTCGACGTAAGAACCGTCTTCTGTCAGCACCACAATGCGCGTGCCAGTCACGATATGCGTCGGCACCATGGTGCGCACGCCGTTGGACAGCATCGCCGGCTTGAACGAGCCTGACGCCGTCTGTCCCTTCATCACCGCTTCGGTATCCACGACCTCAAACACCGCGCGCGCCGGAATTTCAATGGCGATGGCGGTGCCGTTAAAGCTTTGCAGCCGCACTTCCATGTTCTCGATCAGATACGGCGCCATATCGCCCACCACGTCCTTGCCAACATGAATCTGGTCGAACGTCTCCGGCTCCATGAACACCCAATGACCGCCATCCTGATACAGATACTGATAGCTGCGCTCGTCAATGAACGCTTTCTCCAGGCTGTCGGTGGTCTTGTAGCGTTCGTTTATCTTCACGCCATCGGAGATGCGGCGCATTTCCAGTTGCGTCACCGGCGTGCCTTTGCCGGGATGAACGTTCTCGGCGGTGAGCACGACATAAAGCTTGCCGTCCTTCTCGACGACATTGCCCTTGCGGATGGAACTGGCGATAACCGAAACCACTGGCGCCCCTTTGGTGTGCGGGAAGGGGCGGCGTATAGCAGGCCGCGCGCGCAGCGCCAAGCCAACCGGAGTGCCGATGCCTTCGCCCTTCTGGGACAAGCAAATCCACGCCGACCGGCGGCCCATGCTTGTGGCGCGCGGACGCATTAAGTCCGCCATGCGGGCGTGGTTCGAGGCGCGCGATTTCAGCGAAGTGGAGTGCGCCCAGCTAGGCACTTCACCCAGCAACGAAGCGCATTTGCACGCCTTCAAAACCGAGCGCGTCGGCACGGATGGCGCGCGGCAAACGCTCTACCTGCATACCTCGCCGGAGTTTGCCGCCAAGAAACTGCTGGCGGCGGGCGAGACGCGCATCTTCGATTTCGCTCGCGTCTTCCGCAATCGCGAGCAGGGGCCCTCGCACGCATCCGAATTCACCATGCTGGAATGGTATCGCGCGAACGAGACGTATGGCGCGGTGATTGCCGATACGCTGTCACTCATCCGCCTCGCCGCTGAAACAACTGGCATCGCGGAATTTTCGTATCGCGATCGTGCGTGCGATCCGCGCAGCGACGCCGAACGGCTGACGGTTGCGGATGCGTTCACCTGGCACGCCGGAATCGATCTTCTGAAAACACTGTCACCGGATGGCGAGGGCGACCGCGATATGCTCGCCACTTTCGCGAAGCGCGCGGGCTTCGCTGTGGCCGACAATGACAACTGGGCCGACATTTTCAGCAAGGTGCTGGTGGCCCGCGTGGAGCCGAAACTCGGCAACGGCAAACCGACCGTGCTTTACGAATATCCCCGCTGCGAGGCCGCGCTGGCGCGCGCCAGCCACCGCGATCCGCGCGCGGCCGAACGGTTTGAGATTTATGCCTGCGGCGTCGAACTCTGCAATGGTTTCGGCGAACTCACCGATGCCACCGAACAGCGCCGCCGCTTTGAGATCGAGATGGACGAGAAAGAGCGCATCTATGGCGAGCGCTATCCACTCGACGAGGATTTTCTCGCAGCGCTTTCGCAGATGCCGCCGGCGAGCGGCGTGGCGCTGGGCTTCGACCGCCTCGTGATGCTCGCCACCGGCGCGCGCAATCTGAACGACGTGATCTGGACGCCGCTGCCCTGATTCCAAATTCCGTCATGGCCGGGCTTGTCCCGGCCACCCATAGCCTCCGTCTTGAAATGTGTTCATGGATGGCCGCCACATGGGCGGCCATGACGATTGTGGGCTGGGTAGGTGGTTATTTTACAGAAGCGCCACTGAGAAATATGCCTGCCGCCAAATCCGCAATCGCATCCGGCGTCACGCTTCCCTTCGGGTCGTACCAGGTGTGCGTCCAGTTGATCATGCCGAAATAGAGCATCGCGAAGGGCAATTTCAGTTCCGGCTTCTTCGCCAGATCGGGGCGCATCTGTGCAATTAAACTCTCCACAAACTCGATGAGATGCCGCTGCCGCGCCACGATCACGGCGCGGCGCTTGGGCGGCAGCCGCTGCAATTCGTTCAGCAGAACCTTGTGTCGCGCCTCCGCGCCTACATAAAGGCGCATGAAGGTGTGCGTCAGGGCGCGCAGCTTGTCGGCCGCGCTGCCCGCCATGGCAGCAACCGATGCCATGCCACCTTCCAGCGCGCGCAGATGCGAATCCATCACATCGAACAGGATGTCTTCTTTCGAGGGGTAGTAGTGATAGATCAGCGATTTGGAGGTCTTGCAGGCCTTTGCCAGATCGGCGATCGACGCGCCCAGAAAGCCGCGTTCGGCATAAAGTGCTGCCGCGCGATCGACGATGGCCTCGCGCCGTTGTGCGTAATCCGTTGCCTGGGTGCGCGCCATGAGCCCCGTTTTCCGCCCTGAATCGCGGCGGTTGAAAACCGACCGTCCATCCGGTTAATTCATCGCCTCCTTCAATTCAAGCAGACGAGCAAACGTGGCCGCGATCCAGCAAGCCAAAGCCAACAGTCCCGACGGCGCCATAGACTGGCGCCGCGCCGCCGAACTGACGCTGATTTCGCGCGCGCTGGACGAGCTGGAGGAAAAGACCCTCGTTCCGGAAAAGAAGATTCTCTACCAGTTCTCCGCGCGCGGGCACGATATGGCGCAGGTGCTTCTGGGCTTGCAGCTTACCGAGCGGCACGACGCCATCTGCGGCTATTACCGCTCGCGTCCCATTCTGCTGGCGCTGGGCGTGGACATCGCCGATGCGCTGGGTTCTTCCATGGCGCGGGCCGGCGGCTATTCCGATGGCCGCGATATCGGCGCGGTGTTCAATTATCCCAACGCGCATGGACCGAGTGCGCTGCCGATGTGCGGCGGCGTCGGCGCGCAATATACACCCACCGCCGGTTGGGCGCAGGCAATTCAATATCGCGCCGGTGCGCTGAAGGACGCGGCCTACGCCAAATCCATCGGCGTGGTTTTGGGCGGCGATGCATCTGTGGCAACCAATGGATTCTGGTCGGCGCTCACCATGGCGACCACGCTCGACCTGCCGATGCTGTTTTATATCGAAGACAACGGTTACGGAATTTCGGTGCCGGGAAAATTCCAGACGCCGGGCGGCGACATCGCGGCCAACCTTGCGAACTTCACCAACCTGAAAATCTTTTCCGGCGATGGTACCGATCCGGCGCAAGCAGCCCGGCTGAGCCAAGAGGCCGTCGCCTTCGTGCGCACCAATCGCAAGCCGGCGATGCTGCGGCTCACCGTGCCGCGGCTGGAAGGGCATTCCTTTCAGGATACGCAGACCTATAAATCGGAAGCCTTCGTGAAATCGGAATGGGATCGCGATCCGCTGCCCAAGCTGCGCGAGTTTCTGGTGCCGGCCGCCTTCGACGAAGCCGAATGGAACGCGCTTGCGGCGTCTGCCAGCAGCGCGGTCGAAAAGGCGCGCGGCGAAGCCGAGGCGCGGCCCGTCACCGATCCTGTGAAAACGGCGAACCATGTTTTCTTTGAAGGCGAACTGCAGACGCAGGGCGGTCAATGGAGCGAGGGTTACAAGCAGCCCGCGTCACGCGCCGAACCTTCGCCCGAAGGCCAGCGCATCAACATGGTCACCGCCATCCGCCGCACGCTGGAACATGAGCTTTCCATCAATCCGAAAGTGCTGGTGTTCGGTGAGGATGTTGGCCCCAAGGGCGGCGTGCATGCCGTCACGCTGGGTTTGCAGGAAAAATTCGGCGAGGCGCGCGTGTTCGATACCTCGCTGTCGGAGGAAGGCATCATCGGCCGCGCCGTGGGCATGGCGCTGGCGGGGCTTGTGCCGGTGCCGGAAATCCAGTTCCGAAAATATGCCGATCCCGCGACAGAGCAGTTGAACGATTGCGGAACCATGCGCTGGCGCACCAACAACCGTTTCGCGGCCCCCATCGTGGTGCGCATGCCGATAGGTTTTTTCAAATGCGGCGATCCCTGGCACAGCCAGACCAACGAGGTGCAGTTCGTCCACGCGCCGGGGTGGAAGGTGGCAGCACCGTCCAACGCTGAAGATGCCGTGGGCCTGTTGCGCGCCAGTTTGCGTGGCAACGATCCGGTGATCTTCTTTGAACATCGCGCGATGCTTGACGCGACGAGTGCGCGCCGTCCCTATCCCGGCGACGATTTCGCGCTGCCGTTCGGCAAGGCGCGCATGGTGCGTGAAGGCGATGACCTCACCATCGTTACCTGGGGCGCGATGGTGGAGCGCGCCGAGGAAGCCGCCAGCGGCATGTCCGTCGAAATCCTCGACCTGCGCACGCTGATGCCGTGGGACAGCGATGCCGTGATCGCGTCTGTGAAACGCACGCGCCGCTGCCTGATCGTGCATGAAGACCTGATGAGCGGCGGCTTCGGCGCGGAGATCGCCGCCGTCGTGGCCGACAAATGTTTTCTCGATCTCGATGCACCGGTCAGCCGCCTGACCATGCCGGATATCCCCAGCCCGCATAATCCCGCGCTGATGGAATGGGCGCTGCCGTCTGTTGTCAGCATTCGCAACAAAATCGCGGAACTGATCGGATTCTGAATGGATATCGTCGCACCAGCCGAGCAGGAAGGCACCAAGGCCGTAGTCAAGAATTGGCTGAAGAAGGTTGGTGATTCCGTTCGCATCAACGATCCCATCGTGGAACTGGAAACCGACAAGGTGGCGGTGGAAGTCGCTGCCGAAGCCAGCGGCGTTCTCAGTGAAATCCTGCTGGAGTCCGGCGCGGAAGTGGAGCCCGGCACGGTGCTGGGCCGCATCGCGGATTCCGCCAACGCTGCCGATGAGAAGGCGGCAGACTCCCGCGCTGCGCCGAAGCCAACCGCCGCGCCGGCGAAATCTTCCGATACCACACAGCTTCCGCCCGGCATCCGCCGCCTGTTGGAAGAACACAATCTGAAAGCCGCCGATGTTTCCGTTAGCGGCGCGCGGCTTTCACGCGAGGATATTCAGGCTGAAGTGGAGCGCCGTGCAAAAGCGCCGGTTGCCGGTGTCACGCCCATTCCACACGATTCCATGCGCAAGCGCATCGCGGACCATCTCACCCATTCTGTCACTGTCGCGCCGCATGTCACGTCGGTGTTTGAAGCGGATTTCACCGCCATTGTCGCGCACCGCGCCGCGCACAAGGATGCGTTCGCGAAAGACGGCGTGAACCTCACTTACACCGCCTATTTCGTTGCCGCTTCGGCTGCCGCGATGATGGCTGCGCCAGCCGTGAACGGCCGCTGGTTCGATGACCGCATCGAGATTTACGACGACATCAACATCGGCGTCGGCACCGCGCTGGGCGAGAAGGGGTTGATTGTTCCGGTCATCCACCGCGCGCAGACGCTTTCACTTCTGGAAATCGCGCGACAGCTTCAAACGCTCACCGAAAAAGCGCGCAGCGGAAAGCTGGCGCAGGCCGATGTGCAGGGCGGCACCTTCTCCATTTCCAATCACGGTGTATCGGGATCGCTGGTGGCAGCGCCCATCATCATCCACCAGCCGCAATCGGCGATCCTGGGCGTGGGCAAATTGGAAAAGCGCGCGGTGGTGCGAAACGACAAAATCGAAATCCGCCCGATGGCCTATGTCACGCTGACCATAGATCATCGCGTGATCGATGCATTCCAGACCAATGCCTGGCTGACGAAGTTTGTGGACGTGCTGGAAGGCTGGAAAGCGAGCTAGGCAAAAAAGAAGAGCCCGGATTTTGGCCGGGCTCTTCTTTTCGCGTTACATCATGTCGTGCATGGCCATGTTCATGTGCTTTTTGCACATGGCTTCATTGTTGGCGGCCATATCGGACTTGGCCATATCCATATCCTTCTTGGCCATTGCGGCCTTCGAAGCGTCGGCCGGGGCCGGCATCGAGCCCGCCTTGTCCATCATGGCCTGGCAGGTCATCGAATCGTTGGACATGCTGCCGTTCGACATCGAGCCGGACGACGACATTTGTGCATACGCGGGTGCTGCCATCATCATGGCGGTTGCGCATGCGGCTAACATCAAGACTTTCATAGAGTGCTCCCTGAGCGTTTATTGGCGGCAAAGATGCCGCGACATCTGTTGTACGTTGCGGCGCGCGTAAAGGTTTCAGGGCAGCAGGATGGAACTAAAAGGCGGAACCGGTTGATTTGAATAGGCCGGGTGAAATTGCCGTACGCTATCGCACGAAATTTTTTTGCGGAAAGCCGTGCTGCACGTGCGAAATCGGCGTGACGAACTATCAGTTGCGCTATTCCACAGTTCCTATCCGCGGTGATCGAACACGCGCTTGGCTTTGCCTTCGGAACGGGGCAGGGCGCCGACAGGCTGCGCCACAACAATCGCGCTGATTCCGTAATGCGCTTTCATGCGTTCGCTTAGCCGTTGGCGCGCATCGTCCACGCCGCCGCCGCATTCCACCGTGATCGTCAGTTCATCCAGCGCGCCGCTACGCCGCACATCGATGCGGTAATACGGCGAGAGCGCCGGGTCCGCCAAAATCAGTTCCTCGATCTGGCGCGGGAAGATGTTCACGCCGCGAACGATCAGCATGTCGTCGCTGCGGCCCAGAATGCGGTCCATCCGCCGCATCGGCACATCGCCCATAGGCGCGCGCAATCGCGAAAGATCACCGGTGCGGTAACGGATAATCGGCATCGCTTCCTTGGAAAGCGACGTGAAGACTAGCTCGCCTTCTTCGCCATCCGGCAGCGGTTCGCCGGTTTGCGGGTTCACGATCTCCGGCAGGAACGCGTCTTCCCAAACGGTCAGGCTCCCACGCGCATCGGCGCGTTCCTGCGCCACGCCGGGGCCCAGCACTTCCGAAAGCCCGTAAATATCCAGCGCCGCGATGCCGAAACGCCGCTCAATCTCACCGCGCATCTCTTCGCTCCACGGCTCCGCGCCGTGAATGCCGATCTCCAGCGATGTTTCGCGCGGGTTCACGCCGACGCGTTCCAATGCTTCACCCAAAGCCAGCAGGTACGACGGCGTGCAGGTGATGATGCGCGGCTTCAGATCGAGAATAAGCTGCACCTGCCGCTCGCTTTGCCCGCCGCTCGCTGGCACCACCGCGCAACCCAATCGCTCCGCGCCGCCATGCAGGCCGAGCCCTCCGGTGAAAAGGCCGTAGCCATAAGCGTTGTGCAGCACATCGCCGGCCCGCCCACCCGCAGCCAGAATGCAGCGCGCGATCATCTTGGCCCAGAGATCGAGATCGTTCTGTGTATAACCGGCAATCGTCGGTTTGCCCGTGGTGCCGGAGGAAGCATGGATGCGCGCCAGCTTCTCGCGCGGCACGGCCAGCATGCCGAGCGGGTAATTCTCGCGGAAGTCGCTTTTCAGCGTGAAAGGAAACCGCGCCAGATCGGCAAGCGATTTTACGT
Organism: Rhizomicrobium sp.; assembly: GCA_036267995.1. GTDB lineage: Bacteria > Pseudomonadota > Alphaproteobacteria > Micropepsales > Micropepsaceae > Rhizomicrobium. The sequence continues at coordinate 205,196 of DATAUZ010000033.1, read as the reverse complement.
CCGCTGGTGCCACGCCCGCAGCGTCGCATTTGGCACGATAGTAAGCCGTGTTCTCATAGGCATGCGCAACAGACCATTGCAGACGCTTCAATTGCTCGGCTTCCAGCGCCGCGCGCGAAGCAAAGCACGGCCAATCGGGATGCATCACATCGCATTCATGGTGAGCAACTCGTATGTCGCCACCACATCGTTGTCTTGATTGGTCAGAACCACCTGCCAGCGCACTTCGCCATAGTCCGCATTGCGTTGCGATTTGGATTTGGCGGTGAGCTGCACCTTGATGCTGTCGCCCGGCTTCACCGGCTTGAGGAAGCGCAGGTTGTCCAGCCCATAGTTCGCCAGCACCGGTCCCGGCGCGGGATCCACAAACAATCCCGCCGCGAACGAGAGCAGCAGATAGCCGTGCGCCACGCGCCCGCCAAAGAACGGATTGGCGGCAGCGGCCTCTTCGTCCATGTGCGCGTAAAAGGTGTCGCCGGTGAAATTGGCGAAATGCTCCACATCGTCCAGCGTCACCACGCGCGGCTTGGTGTGCAGCGTCTTGCCCAGCTCGAGTTCACCGAAACGCTGGCGGAAGGGATGCGGGCCATCGGTCAATTCCGGCGCACCGGCCGTCCAGCTATGCGTCACCGTGGAAATCATGCGCGGGCTGCCCTGAAGTGCTGTGCGCTGCATGTAATGATAAACGCCACGAAGCCCGCCCATTTCTTCGCCGCCGCCGGCGCGGCCGGGTCCACCGTGAATGAGGTTCGGCAATGGTGAACCGTGGCCGGTGGATTCTTTGGCGCAATCGCGATCCACAATCAGCAGCCGTCCGTGGAACGCGCCCGATCCCGTCACCACCGCGCGCGTCACTTCGGGATCGTAAGTGTAAAGCGACATCACCAGCGAACCGTTGCCCTTGTTCACCAGCGTCACCGCATCGGAAATATCCTTGTACGGCATCAGCGTGGCGACGGGGCCAAACGGCTCCATCTCGTGCACGCGCGTGGCGTTGCCCGGATCGTCGCAGCGCAGCAGCACCGGCGCCATGAACGCGCCTTTGCCGTCGGCTTTACCCGGATCGCCGAACACAATGCGCGCCTCGCGCGAAAGCTCTTCGATCTTGGCCTTCACATCGTCGCGCTGGCTTGTGCTCACCAGCGCACCCATTTGCGTTTTCTCATCGCGCGGATCGCCGACAACAATCTTCGCCAGCCGCTCTTTCAGCGCCGCTTCGGCAGCGTCGATCAGTTTCGCGGGCACAAACGCGCGGCGGATGGCGGTGCATTTCTGCCCGGCCTTGGCCGTCATCTCGCGCACCACTTCCTTCACGAACAGATCGAACTCTGGCGCGTCCGGCGTGGCATCAGGCCCCAGCACGGCGGCGTTGAGCGAATCGCGCTCCGCGATGAAGCGCACGCTTTCGCGCGCAATCACCGGATGGCGTTGCAGCGTCTGCGCGGTTTCGGCGGAGCCGGTGAACGAGACAACGTCCTGTCCCGTCAGGTGATCGAACAGGTCGCCGGTTGGCCCCACGATCAATTGCAGCGCGCCCTTGGGCAGCGCGCCGGTCTCGATCATGATGCGGAATGCCGCTTCGGTCACATAAGACGATGCCGTCGCGGGCTTCACGATGGCGGGCACACCCGCAAATAACGTCGGCCCCAGCTTTTCCAGCATGCCCCACACCGGAAAGTTGAACGCATTGATATGCACGGCCGCGCCTTGCAGCGGCGTCATCACATGCTGCCCCACGAAGGTGCCGCGCTTGGAAAGCGGTTCGGTGCCGCCATCCATCAGGATGGTGTCGTTGGGCAGTTCGCGGCGGCCCTTGGAGGAATAGGCGAACAGCGTGCCAGCGCCGCCTTCAATATCGATCCAGCTATCGGCCTTGGTGGCGCCGGTCTGGTAGGAAAGTTCGTAAAGCTGATCCTTCTTCGCCATCACCGCTTCGGCGAGGGTTTTCAAAATCTTTGCGCGTTCGTGAAACGTCATGGCGCGCAGGGCGGGTCCGCCAACCTTACGCGCATGATGCAGCATGGCCGCAAAACCGGAGATCGTGCCGGTCTGCGCCACTGTTTCGCCGTCAATGGCGGACGCCACATCGCGCAACGCGCCTTGCGGCTCGGTCCAGGCGTCGTTGGCGTAACTCAGAAGCTTGAGCGGTTTCATGAACGGTTCCTATTTGCCGGAGAATTTCGGCGTGCGTTTTTCCATGAAGGCGGCGACGCCTTCGCGATAATCGGCGGAGCGGCCAAGCTCGCGCTGCAGGTCGCGCTCCACATCAAGCTGATGGTCGAGGCTCGAAAGCCAGCCCGCGCGCATCGCAGATTTGATCGCCGCAAAGCCGCGCGTCGGTCCGCTCGCCAAGCGTTCCAGCACCTTCTCGCTTTCTGCCTTCAGCGCATCGTCATCCACGCAGCGCCAGATCAGACCCCAGCTTTCCGCTTTCTCCGCGCTTAGCGGCTCGCCGGTCAGCGCCAAACCCAAGGCGCGCGCCTGTCCCGCGATCTTCGGCAGAATCCACGTGCCGCCGGAATCCGGCACCAGTCCGATGTTGGAAAAGCTCTGAATGAATTTCGCGCTCTTCGCGGCAAACACGATGTCGGCGGCAAACGCGATGTTCGCGCCGGCGCCTGCCGCAACACCATTCACCGCGCAGACGACCGGCTTGGGCAACGCGATCAGGCGGCGCACCAAGGGGTTGTAGCGGTTCTCCAGCGACTCGCCGAGATCGAGCCCATCCGCACCCGGCGCCACAGCGCGATCCGATAAATCCTGGCCAGCGCAAAATCCGCGGCCCGCGCCGGTCAGCAACAGCGCGCGCACATTCACATCATTCTCAACCTTGGAAAGCGCGTCCGCTACTTCGCCATGCATCTGCACGGTGAAACTGTTCAGGCGGTCCGGCCTGTTCAGCGTTAGCCGCGCGGTGCCATTGGCGATTTCGAGCAGGATTGTTTCGTATGCCATCGTTTCCACCGGTTCTGCCGTCCGCCTGGCTGCTAGGATAGGCTTAGAAGGAATCGGACGGAATTTCCACATGACGAAAGCCCATGAACTGGCGAACAAAATTGCCCACACCATGCTGTCGCGCGAAGGCACGGGTGCGGCCTGGGGCATCGAGATCGAAGACGCGCGCGAAGGTTATTCCCGCATCGCCATGCTCGTGCGCGCCGATATGCTCAACGGCCATGCCACCTGCCACGGCGGCATGATCTTCGCGCTGGCCGATAGCGCCTTCGCCTATGCCTGCAATTCGCGCAACGTGACCAGCGTGGCGCAGCACGCTTCCATCGCGTTCCTCAGCCCCGGGCGGGAAGGCGACCGGCTGGTGGCCGAGGCGCGGGAGGAGGCGCTTTCCGGCCGCTCCGGCGTTTACACCGTGACGGTCACCAACCAGAAAGGCGAGAAAATCGCGGTATTCCAAGGGCTTTCGCGTTCCATCGGCGGCCCTTTGGTGGCGGATAATTAATTGACCGTCCGGTCGGTTTATTATATATTCCACGCGCTCCAGCAAGGATTTCGGCCATGTACACAACCGAGCTGAAAGACAAGAACCAGAAGTCCGCCGCCACACCGCTGGCGAACGAAGACCCGCAGCGGCTTGCCGCGTTCGAGGCGCGCGTCGCGGCCGATGATTTCATCGAGCCGAAAGACTGGATGCCGGACGCGTACCGCAAAACATTGGTGCGCCAGATTTCGCAGCATGCCCATTCCGAAATTGTCGGCATGCTGCCGGAAGGAAACTGGATCACGCGCGCGCCCAACCTGCGCCGCAAGGCCATCCTGCTCGCCAAGGTGCAGGATGAAGGTGGCCACGGGCTTTATCTTTATGCCGCCGCAGAAACGCTGGGCACAAGCCGCGAAGAGATGATCGAGGCGCTCCATAGCGGCCGCGCGAAATATTCCACCATCTTCAATTATCCCACGCTGACATGGGCCGATATCGGCGCCATCGGTTGGCTGGTGGATGGCGCGGCCATCATGAATCAGGTGCCGTTGCAGCGCACGTCTTATGGGCCGTATGCGCGCGCCATGGTGCGCGTGTGTAAGGAAGAAAGTTTTCACCAGCGCCAAGGTTATGAAATCATGATGGCGCTGGCTGCCGGTACCAATGCGCAGAAGCGCATGGCGCAGGATGCGCTGAACCGCTGGTGGTGGCCAAGCCTGATGATGTTCGGCCCGCCGGACGACAATTCGCCCAACACCGCGCAATCCATCCGCTGGCGCATCAAGCGCGAAACGAACGACGAGCTGCGCCAGAAGTTCGTGGACGTGACGGTGCCGCAAGCCGAAGCCATCGGCTTGAAAGTGCCGGATGCCGATTTGAAATGGAACGAAGCGCGGGACGCTTACGATTTCGGCGTCATCGACTGGGAAGAATTCTACGCCGTGGTGCGCGGCGAAGGCCCGGTGGCGAAAGAGCGCGTACAGGCGCGCACAAAGGCGTGGGAAGACGGCGCATGGGTGCGTGACGCGGCTGTGGCGCATGCGGAAAAGCGCGGCGCGCGCATGGCGGCGGAGTAACCCAATGAACAAGAACTGGCCGCTTTGGGAAGTGTTCGTGCGGGCAAAGAACGGCTTGGCGCACAAGCATGTGGGCAGCGTGCATGCCGCGGATTCGCGCATGGCGATTGAAGCGGCGCGCGATGTTTATACGCGCCGCATGGAAGGCATCAGCCTGTGGGTGGTGCCGTCGGCGGAAATCGTCGCGTCCGATCCCAAGGATGCGGGCGAATTGTTCGCGCCGGCGGAAGACAAGGTCTATCGCCACCCAACATTCTATTCGATTCCGGACAACGTGAAGAACATCTGATGGCGCACGATCCCAAATTGCTGGACCATGCGCTGCGGCTGGGCGACGACAGCCTGATCCTCGGCCAGCGGTTGTCGGAATGGTGCGGGCATGCGCCGATGCTGGAAGTCGATCTGGCGCTGGCCAATATCGGGCTCGATCTCATCGGTCAGGCAACACATTTCCTGAAACTGGCGGGCGAAGTCGAAGGTAAAGGCCGCGATACCGATGCGCTGGCCTTCCGCCGCGATGTGCTGGATTTCAAAAACTGCCTGCTGGTGGAACAGCCCAACGGCGATTTCGCGCAAACCATCGCGCGGCAATTCCTATTCTCCAACTGGCAGGAACTGTTGTTCCACGAACTCTGCGCCGCGCCCGAACCGCGCCTTGTTGCCATCGCGCAGAAGGCGGTCAAGGAAGTCGCCTATCACGCGCGCTACGCCAACGAATGGGTGGTGCGGCTGGGCGACGGCACGGAAGAAAGCCGGGCGCGCATGATCGCGGGGCTCGATTGGATGTGGCGCTTTGTGGACGAGCTGTTCGATGCCGACGGTGGCACGCCATCGCTGCGCGGCGAGTGGGACGCGCGCATCGCCGCCACGCTGGGTGAAGCCAAACTCGAAACACCCAAAGCCCGCCGCGGCGTGAAGGGCGGCCGGGCAGGGCACCATTCCGAACATCTGGGTCACCTGCTGACCGAAATGCAGTTCCTGCAACGCGCCTATCCGGATGCGGTGTGGTGAACACCATGCTTGCCGAGCAATCGTTGAAGGATCGCGTGCTGGAGATTCTCTCCCACGTTCCCGATCCGGAAATCCCCTGCGTCTCGGTTGTCGATCTGGGCATCGTGCGCGACGTGAGAGGCGATGCCGTCGTCATCACGCCAACCTACACCGGCTGCCCCGCGACCGTCGCCATTGAAGCCGATATCCGCACGGCGCTGGATCGCGCCGGGTTCGCCGCCATGAAAATCGAAACCACGTTATCGCCGCCCTGGACCACCGACTGGATCAGCGCCGAAGGCTGCGAGAAATTGCGCGCCTATGGCATCGCGCCGCCGGTAAAGACCGCGCCGGAATGTCCGCGCTGCGGCTCAACCCACACCGAAGAAATCAGCCGCTTCGGCTCCACGCCCTGCAAATCGCTGCACAGGTGCCTGGATTGCCGCGAACCGTTCGACCGTTTCAAATGTCACTGAACAACAAATTCCATCCGCTGAAGATTACCGAAGTGCGCCGCGAAACGGCGGACGCGGTGTCGATCCGCTTCGAGATTCCGGCGGACCTGAAAGACGCATTCGCCTTCAAGGCCGGCCAGCATCTGACGCTGAAGGCGCTGATTGATGGCAAGGATACGCGCCGCAACTATTCCGTCTGCGTCGCGCCCAGCGAAAACGAAATCCGCATCGCGGTGAAGCAGATGCCGCGCGGCGCCTTCTCAAGCTGGGCCAACACCGCGCTTGCCGTGGGCCAGACTATCGAGGTTCTGCCGCCGATGGGCCGTTTCACGCTTGCGCAGAGCGACGCCGCCAGCCCGCATTATGTGGGCTTCGCGGGCGGCTCCGGCATCACGCCGGTGATCTCCATTCTGAAAACGGTGTTGGAAGCGCGGCGCGACGCCAGCTTCACGCTGCTCTATGGCAACCGCGACAGCGCCTCCATCATGTTTCTGGAAGAACTGGCGGCGCTGAAGAACCGCTATCTCGACCGGCTGGAAATTTATCACTTCCTGGAAGACGAAGCTGAAGAGATCGAGCTGTTCAACGGCCGGCTGGACCGCACCAAATGCGACGAGGTTCTTTCGCATCTGGTCGATCCCGCCAACGTCACCGGCTTCTTCATCTGCGGTCCCGGCCCGATGATGGACGCGGTGGAAACCGCACTGCTGGCGCACAATGTTTCGCCCGCGCGCATCCTGATCGAGCGCTTCACAACAGGTGCCGTGCCCGCCGCACAACTGGCGGAAGACGAAGCGCTGCAGCAGAAGGCCGCCGGCAACAAACTCTCGGTCACGCTGGATGGCCGCACCCGCGCCATCGCCTTCGATCCCGCCAAGGGCAACATTCTGGATTGCGTGCAAGCCGCCGGCATGCCCGCGCCCTACGCCTGCAAAGGCGGCGTCTGCACCACCTGCCGCGCGAAGGTCGTGTCAGGTAGCGTGACGATGAAAAAGAACTACGGCCTCACCGAAGAAGAAGTGGCGCAAGGCTATGTGCTGACTTGCCAGGCCGTGCCGACGAGCGACAACGTCACGCTGAACTACGATGCTTAAACCACCCTCCCTCAAGGGGAGGGTATTTCAAGACACACCTGCCGCCCCGGTGAGTGCGAACATTAGTTCTTACGGGCTTGGTGAAATCCTGAACGGTATTACTTGGTGGTAGCTGCCCCAAGCGCTTCCCAGATAAACCAACCGTGCCGACCAACATTCAGATAAAGCGTAACATGTCGGTCTCGCGCTTTGAGACGCTCTCTACTCCACCGCGTGACGTGAAGCTGCCCCGGTTGGATTGGCCCGAAAATCACTTTTTCTACATTTAAAGTTATGTGCAGATACCCGTCGGTTACGTCCGGTGCATCGAGATTTTCGGTCTGCTCCACAATAGAACCCTTCACTTCTGCAGCAGCGCCGTCTCGATCTCCATAAATGGTGGCCGCATTGGCGGGGCAAACTATCCTCAGCAGCAGCAAAATTGGGATCAGACGCAATTGCGATATAAGAAGACGGGAGCGCCGACTCACCGATATTCCTCGTTGATCGCTTCCAGTGCCGTGGAGCCGGGGCACAAATCCTTCTCCGCCAGTTTGTTCAGCGGCGTGTGCGCCGTGTTGATATGCGCGTGCAGGTCTTCGGCGTCTTCTTCGATATAGAGAAGACCGGTCACCACTTCGCCGGCTTTCGCCTTTTCCGCAAGATACGCCATCGCGGCGGCGCGGTCGTGCGGGTCGTAGGCGGGATCGAGCTTGGAGAGTTTCAGGATAGAACCGTCATGCTGCGTCACGGTTTCCACCGTGCCCGGCGCGTAATCCACGGTGATCTCGTCGCGCGGCGTGATGAAGTCGATGCGGTTCACCGCGTCGTTGTGCTCGCGCACGAAATCGAAGCTCTTGGTCGAGCCGACATGGTTGTTGAATTGCACGCACGGCGAAATCACGTCGATGACCGCAGAACCTTCGTGCGTGAACGCCGCCTTCAAAATCGGCACCAGCTGTTTCTTGTCGCCGGAGAAAGAGCGCGCCACAAACGTCGCACCCAGCAGCAGCGCCAGACTCACCAGATCAATCGGCGAATCCGAATTCAATCCGCCGGCCTTGGACTTCGATCCCTTGTCGGCGGTGGCGGAGAATTGGCCCTTGGTCAGACCGTACACGCCGTTGTTCTCGCAGATATAGACCATGTTCACGCCGCGCCGCACGCAATGGGCGAACTGGCCAAGGCCAATGCTGGCGCTGTCGCCGTCACCGGAAACGCCCAGATAAATCAGGTCGCGGTTGGCAAGATTGGCGCCGGTCAGCACGCTGGGCATGCGGCCGTGCACGGCGTTGAAGCCGTGGCTTTGGCCCAGGAAATAATCCGGCGTTTTCGACGAACAGCCGATGCCGGAAAGTTTGGCCACGCGGTGCGGCTCAATGGCGAGTTCAAAGAACGTCTCGATCAGTGCCGCGCTGATGGAATCGTGCCCGCAACCGGCGCACAGGGTGGAGATGCGGCCTTCGTAATCGCGGTGCGTATAGCCCACCGTGTTTTTTTTCAGGCCCGGGTGCTGGAATTTCGGCTTGGCGATGTAGGTCATTCCGCGGCCTCTTTGCGGGTCACGCTCATGCGTTCGGCAATCGCGCTGGTGATGAAGCGCGCGGTGATCGGCGCGCCGTCGTAATGCAGCAGCGAAATGAACTTCACCGGGTCGATGGTGCATTCGTTCACCAGCAGCTTCTGCATCTGCGCGTCGCGGTTCTGCTCGATCACGAACACCTGGTCGTGCGCGTTGATGAAATCCACAACCTCGTCGCTGAAGGGAAAGGCGCGCAGGCGCAACGTGTCCACCATCAAGCCTTGTGCTTCCAGCTTGGCGGAGGCTTCGTCCATGGCAACGCTGGTCGAGCCGAAATAGATCGCGCCCCAGCGCGTCGCCGCTTTGGCATCGTGGCGGATCGGGCCGGGCACCATCGTCTTGGCGGTTTCGAACTTGCGCAGCAGCCGCTGCATCACTTCGGTGTAATCCTTGCCCTCTTCGCTATAGACGGCATAGGCGTTGTGGCTGGAGCCGCGCGTGAAGAAGGTGCCTTTGTTCGGGTGCGTGCCGGGAATGGTGCGCCAGGGAATGGCGTCGCCGTCCACGTCCAGATAGCGCGCGAATGTTTTGCCGCCGTCCAGTTCTTCCGCCGTCATCACCTTGCCGCGATCATACTGGCGCGCGTCGTCCCATTTCAGCGGCTCGACCAGCCAGTCGTTCATGCCGATATCCAGATCCATCATCACGAACACCGGCGTCTGCAGCCGTTCGGCCAGATCGAAAGACAGGGCCGAGAATTCGAACGCTTCGTTTGGGCCTTTGGGGAAGATCATCACCTGCTTGGTGTCGCCGTGGCTGGCGTAGGCCGCCAGCAGAATGTCGGATTGCTGGGTGCGCGTGGGCATGCCGGTGGAAGGCCCGCCGCGCTGGATGTCGAACACCACCGCCGGCACTTCGGCGTAATAGGCGAGGCCAAAGAATTCCTGCATCAGCGAAATGCCGGGGCCGCTTGTTGCGGTGAAGGCGCGCGCGCCGTTCCAGTTGGCGCCCAGCACCATGCCGATGGCGGCGATCTCGTCTTCCGCCTGAATGATGGCGAACTTGTTTTCCTTGGTAACGGGATCGACGCGCAGCTTCTTGCAATGTTTGGTGAAGGCTTCCGCCACCGATGTGGATGGCGTGATCGGATACCAGGCGCACACCGTCGCCCCGCCATACACCGCGCCAAGGCCCGCCGCGTCATTGCCGGAAATGAAAATGCGGTCGCCCACCTTGTCGGCGCGCGCCACTTTCAGATGGCATTTGCCGGCAAGATTTTTCGTGGCGTAATCGTGGCCCAGCTCCACCGCGCGCAGGTTCAGCTTGATGAGCTTGTCTTTGCCCTTGAACTGGCGGCCGATCAGTTCTTCCACCACGGCGGCTTCAAAGCCCAGCAGTGCGGAAAGCGCGCCCAGATAAATCACGTTCTTCAGCAATTGCCGCTCGCGCGGAATGGTGCCTTCCAGCGTGTTGGAAAGCTGCGTCAGCGGCACACCCAGCAACGTCACGTCCTCGCGCAGCTTCTGGCTGGTCAGCGGCTTGGTGGAATCGTAAAGCAGGTAGCCGCCCTGTTCGATCTCCGCCAGATCCTTGTTCCAGGTCTGCGGATTCATCGCGACCATCAAATCCACGCCGCCGCGCCGCCCCAGCCAGCCTTCGCCAGAGACGCGCACTTCATACCAGGTGGGCAAGCCCTGAATGTTGGACGGAAAGATGTTGCGCGAACACACCGGGACGCCCATGCGCAGCACCGCGCGCGCGAACAATTCGTTGGCGGACGCCGAGCCCGAACCGTTGACGTTGGCGAACTTGACGACGAAATCGTTGGTGTCGGCGATGGGTTTTGTCGCAGACGCGGTCGAAGGTTGGCTCATGCCCGTTTCCCCAACCCGTCATGGCCGCCCTTGAGGCGGCCATCCATCGCGTGAGCGTCCGCGAGCGCAAAAGACTCTTCTCGGCGCGCCGACGCGCGCCGGATGGATGGCCGGGTCAAGCCCGGCCATGACGAAATAGGTTTTAGCGGCTGTGACATAGGTTCTCGGCTTGTGCCGTTTCCAGATAGAATTTCTTCATGTCCCATGCGCCGGTGGGGCAGCGTTCGGCGCACAGCCCGCAATGCAGGCACACGTCTTCGTCCTTCGCCATCACGCGGCCGGTCTTCAGCGCGCCCGACACATACAGATCCTGTGTCAGGTTCAGCGCCGGCGCGGTCAGCTCCATGCGCAATTCCGGTTCCGGCGCGTTCGGCGTGAAGGTGATGCAGTCCACCGGGCAGATATCCACGCAGGCATCGCACTCGATGCACAGCTTGTCCTCGAACACCGTTTCCACGTCACAGTTCAAACAGCGCTGCGCTTCCTTGAAGCCCAGCGTCTTGTCGAAACCCAGCTCCACTTCCAGCTTCACATTGCGCAGCGTCAGTTCCTTGGGCGCGTGCGGCACCTTGAAGCGCAAATCCACCGATATGTCGTTGTCATACGACCATTCGTGAATGCCCATCTTCTGGCTGGAAAGATTGGTCAGCGGCGAGGGGCGCACGCTCACATCCTGCCCGCTGCAGAACAGGTCGATGGAAACCGCCGCCTCGTGGCCGTGCGCCACCGCCCAGATGATATTCTTGGGTCCGAACGCCGCATCGCCGCCGAAGAAAACTTTCGGATTGGTCGATTGCATGGTGACGACATCGACAACGGGCATGTCCCACTTGTCGAATTCCAGTCCGATGTCGCGCTCGATCCAGGGGAACGCATTCTCCTGTCCCACCGCCACCAGCACGTCGTCGCATTCCAGCAGTTCGTCCGGCTCGCCGGTCGCCACCAGCTTGCGGCGGCCCTTGTCGTCCTTCTCCGATTTCACTTTCTCGAACAGCACGCCGATCAGCTTGCCGTTGGTGTGCTTGAATTCTTTCGGGACAAGGAAGTTGAGGATCGGAATTTCCTCGTGCATCGCGTCTTCCTTTTCCCAGGGAGACGCTTTCATTTCCTCAAAGCCGGAACGCACCACGACTTTCACATCGTCGCCGCCTAAGCGCCGCGAGGTGCGGCAGCAATCCATCGCGGTGTTGCCGCCGCCCAGCACGATCACGCGCTTGCCGATCTTTTCGATATGGCCGAACGACACGCTCGACAGCCAGTCGATGCCGATATGGATATTGGCTTTGGCTTCTTCCCGCCCCGGAATCTCCAGATCGCGCCCGCGCGGCGCGCCGCAGCCCACGAAGATGGCGTCGTAATTTTCCGCCAGCATCGTTTTCAAACTGTCGATGCGCTGGCCAAATTTTGTTTCCGGGTCCAGCGACAGAATGTAATCGCACTCTTCGTTCAGCACAGTTTCCGGCAAGCGGAATTTCGGAATCTGCGTGCGCATCATGCCGCCGGCAAACGGATCGGCGTCGTAAAGCGTGACGTGATAACCCAGCGGCAGCAGATCGCGCGCCACGGTGAGCGACGCCGGCCCAGCACCGATCAGCGCAATGCGCTTGCCGTTCTTCTGTGCGGCGGGCTTGGGAAGGCGGTCGCGGATGTCGTCTTTGTTATCGGCGGCCACGCGCTTCAGGCGGCAGATCGCCACCGGCTCTTCCTCGATGCGGCCTCTGCGGCAGGCCGGTTCGCATGGCCGGTCGCAGGTGCGGCCCAGCACGCCGGGAAACACATTGGAATGCCAGTTGATCATATAGGCGTCGGAGTAACGCCCCTCCGCGATCAGGCGGATATATTCCGGCACCGGCGTGTGCGCCGGGCAGGCCCATTGGCAATCGACAACCTTGTGGAAGTAGTCGGGATTGCTGACATCGGTGGGCTTCATGCCGGCCACCGGCTTCTCAGCCAGAACAGAACTCATTGTGCTCTATAAACTCCTCGCCCCCGGCAGCTTATGCCCTAAGCCCGTGGCGATATTAGAGCAATTTTCCGGGCGCGACACAGCGCCTCCCCATCGGAGGCTGCGGCAGAATTCCACAAATTTCCTATGGTGATAAGCGCCGCCGTCACTGCCAGTATGCGTTTGCCGCAACCCCGCGAGTTCATCCCTTGGACATCACCCTTTCCGCCGAGCAGCGCGCCATCGAAGACGGCGTCGCCAGAACCTGCGCCCAGTTCGGCGACGATTACTGGAGCGGCTGCGACCGCGACGCCCGCTTCCCGGAAGAATTCTACAAGGCGATGGCCGATGGCGGCTGGCTGGGCATCGCCATGCCGCAGGAATTTGGCGGCGCGGGGCTGGGCGTCACCGAAGCCGCGATCATGATGCATATGGTGGCGAAATCCGGCGGCGGCTTCAGCGCGGCCTCGGCCATTCACATCAATCTGTTCGGCCCGCATCCCATCGTGGTGCATGGCACGCAAGCGCAGAAGCAGCGCTTTCTGCCGCCGCTGATTGCGGGAAAAGAAAAAGCCGCCTTCGCGGTGACCGAGCCGAACGCGGGGCTGGACACAACCAGCATCGAAACCTTCGCGCGCCGCACGAACGACGGCTACGTCATCAAGGGCCGCAAGATCTGGACGACGACGGCGCAGGAAGCCGACCGCATTCTTCTGCTCACTCGCACCACGGCGAAAGCCGATTGCAAAAAACCGACCGACGGCATGACGCTGTTCTACACCGCACTTGACCGCAGCAAGATCGAAGTGCGCCGCATTGCCAAGATGGGCCGCGCCGCGGTGGATTCGAACACGGTGTTCATCGACGATCTTGCGGTGCCGGACGAAGACCGCATTGGCGAGGAAGGCAAAGGCTTCCGCTATCTGCTGGACGGCCTCAATCCTGAACGCATTCTGATCGGTGCCGAAGCCGTCGGCCTCGGCCGCAACGCGCTGGAACGCGCCGGCCAATATGCGCGCGAGCGCGTGGTGTTCGGCCGCCCCATCGGCCAGAACCAGGGCATCCAGCATCCGCTGGCCGAACGCTGGGCCTATCTGGAAAGCGCCTACTGGATGTGCCTGCGCGCCGCCGCGTTATACGACGCGAAACAACCCTGCGGTGCCGAAGCCAACGCCGCGAAATTCCTGGGCGCGCGCGCCGGCTTCGAAGCCGCCACCACAGCGGTGCTCACGCACGGTGGCATGGGTTACGCGAAGGAATATCATGTGGAGCGCCTCTTCCGCGAAAGCCTCTTCGCCCGCATCGCGCCGATTACCGAACAGCTTATCCTCTCCTACATCGGAGAGAATGTGTTCGATTTGCCGAAGTCGTATTGAGATGAAGACATCAACTTTGATCTGCGTGATCTGCGACACACTCGCTATCGTGGCTTGGGGCAGTGTTGGTTGGATTTTCGGGAACGCCTTTTATTTTCAGTATTCTCACGGATATTTGTCCGGCTGGCACGACATGAAATTCACAACCGGAATGGCAATCATAACGCTGATCTGGATTGGCGTCCCTATCATTGCATTTCTGCTGTCGTTGATCCTGCCGCTGTGGCTTGTAACTAAAGGGCGAACGGACAGCGCTCAAAAAGCAGCAATTCTATTGTTTGCGCTGGGCCTTCCATGGGCCGCGTTGCAATGGTTCTTTCTAGGTGCGGGTTAGTCGTTCAAGATATGAGTCCCGTGTTACAAACATCCCGCCTTATTCTGCGCCCCTACGCGATCGAAGACTTTCCCGCCTTCGCCGCGATGCGTGCCGATCCGCGCGTGATGACGTTCATGGGCAAAGGCGATCTCTATGCTGAAGACGAAAGCTGGCAGCGCTTTCTAAAAACCTTCGGCCACTGGCGCCTGATGGGCTATGGCTCATGGGCGGTGGAAGAAAAGGCCAGCGGCCACCAGATCGGCGGCGTCGGGTTCGCGGATGTGAAACGCCCGCCCGAACACGCGGCCAGCGGCGCGCCGGAAATGGGCTGGCTGTTCGCGGGCGATGTTCACGGCAAAGGCTATGCCACCGAGGCGGTGCGGGCGGCACTCCAATGGGGCCGCGAACATTTCGGCGCGGGTGCGCGCGTTGTCTGTGTAATCTCCACCGATAACATCGCTTCCATCCGCGTGGCGGAGAAATGCGGTTTCAAGCAATTCGCCACGGCGACCCGCTATGGTTTGGGGCGTCTTGTGTTCGAGCGCAATTTGTAATGATAGATAACGGCATGACCGCACCCATCCTCCAAACCGAACGCCTGATCCTGCGCGATTACCGCAGGGAGGATTTCCCGGCCTATGCGGCGATGTGGGTGATGCCCGATGTTGTGCGTCACATCAGCGGTACGCCGCTGGCCGAAGACGAAGCCTGGGCGAAGTTTCTGCGCATCGCGGGGCAGTGGCCGGTGCTGGGTTACAGCTTCTTCGCGGTGGAGGAAAAATCATCCGGCCGCTTTGTCGGCGAGACCGGCTTCATCGAAGGCATGCGCGATATCGAGCCCTCGCTCAAAGGCATTCCGGAAATGGGCTGGTCGCTGTCGCCCACCGTGCAGGGCAAGGGCTACGCGCTGGAAGCCGCCACCGCCGCGCGCGATTGGGGCGTAACCCATTTCGGCAAGCGCCCGTTCCGCTGCATCATTTCACCGGAGAACGCGCCGTCCATCCGCCTCGCGAATAAGCTGGGCTTTGCCGAATTCACGCGCACCACCTTCAAGGGCAAGCCCACCATCATGTTCGAACGCCCGGCCTGACAGGGCGCATCCGGCATTGTAGGTTTCGCGTTCTGAACGGCGAGGGGAAGCATGGATCGGCTGATCAAGGGATACCGCGAATTTCGCAAGCGGGAATGGCCGCGCCAGCGCGCCAATTATGAGCGCCTCGCCAAAGCCGGCCAGAAGCCGGAATATCTGGTGATCGCCTGCAGCGACAGCCGCTCCGATCCCGCCACTGTGTTCAACACCCGTCCCGGCGAAATCTTCACCGTGCGCAATATCGCCGCCGCCGTGCCACCGTATGAAGACGAGAACACCATTCGCGGCACCAGTGCCGCCATCGCTTATGCCGTGCTGGCGCTAGGCGTGCGCAACATCGTGGTGATGGGGCATGCGCAATGCGGCGGCGTTGCGGCGGCCATCGACAAGAATCTGGCGCATGGCGTGCCCTTCGTCACACCTTGGGTGGCGTTGTTGAATCCCGCCGTGGAGAAAACCGCGTCGATCGCGGACAGCCATGCACGCCACGTTGCCACCGAGCGCGAATGCGTAAAACTCTCGCTGGAACGGCTGATGGCGTTTCCCTTCGTGGCCGAGCGGGTGAAGGCCGGCACGCTGCAGCTCGATGGCGCGCGCTTCGGCATTGCCGACGGCAAGCTGGAACTGCTCGATCAGAAAACGGGAACATTCATGCCGGTGGAACGCCGCCGCGCATTCATGCGATGGTTCTGACATGGCCGGTCTTTATTTCGATGAGTTCCAGGTGGGGCAGCGTTTCCTGCACCCCATCCGCCGCACGGTGACGGAAGCCGACAACGTCTTCTTCACCACCATAACGCACAACCCCGCCCAGCTTCATCTGGACGAGGAATATGCCAAGGGCACCGAATTCGGCACCCGCATCGTCAACTCGCTGTTCACGCTGGGGCTGATGGTGGGCATTTCGGTGGGCGACACCACGCTGGGCACCACCGTCGCCAATCTGGGCATGGACGAAGTGCGTTTCCCCAAGCCGGTGTTTCACGGCGACACGCTGCATGTGGAAACCGAAGTGCTGGACAAGCGCGAATCCAAATCGCGCCCCAGCCAGGGCATCGTCCTCTTCGGCCATACCGCGCTCAACCAGCGCGGCGAAATCGTCGCCCAATGCAAACGCAGCGCGTTGATGCTGAAGAAGCCGGCATGATCCTGCGCTCACTGCTTTTTGTGCCGGCTGACAGCGAGAAGAAACTCGCCAAGGCGAAGTCATCGCCGGCCGATGCGCTGATCCTCGATCTGGAAGATTCCGTTGCACCGGCAAACCGGCCGCAGGCGCGCGGGCTGGTGAAAGAATTTCTCGCGGAAGGTCACGCGCAAGCTATCTGGTTGCGCATCAGTCCGCTGGGCAGCGACGATTTCATCCGCGACGTGGAAGCCATCGTCGCCAGCAAGCCTGCGGGCTTCGTGGTGCCGAAGGCCGATGGTCCCGGCGCTTTGCGCGAGATCGACAGCCACATCACCACGCGCGAAAACAATCATGGCCTGCCGCACGGCGGCATCAAGTTGCTGCCGGTCGCCACTGAAACACCGGCCGCTGTTTTATCGCTGCAGGAATATCGCAACCCGCCGCCGCGCCTCGCCGCGATGACATGGGGGGCGGAAGATCTCGCCGCTGAATTGGGCGCTGCCACCAACCGCGATGAGCAGGGCCAGTTCCTGCTCACTTATAAGATCGTGCGCTCGCTGTGCCTGATCGCCGCGAAAGCCGCCGGTGTTGCCGCCATCGAAACGCTGCATGCGGACTTCCGCGATGCCGCCGGCCTGGAACGCACCGCCCGCGCGGCGCAGCGCGAAGGCTTTTCAGGAATGCTCGCGATCCATCCCGATCAGGTGCCCGTCATCAACGCCGCCTTCACCTCGTCCGCCGCCGATATCGAACATGCAAAGAAAGTGGTCGCGGCTTTTGCGAACGGCGCGGGCGTCGCATCGCTCGACGGCAAAATGCTCGACCAACCGCACCTCAAGCAGGCGCAGAATGTGTTGGCGCTGGTGGAAAGAATTAAAAAGTAGCTGTTACGCCTCTGCCTTCGCGCGGTTCATCATCCAGGCGTAACAGGCCGCGATCAGGGCGAGGAACGCGATCACGCCGATGGCAGTTGCCCAGGCGAAGTCGGCAGGCACCAATCCGAGCGGTGCATCGCTCGAGAACGCCACGATCAATCCGGCCAGGATCACCCCGAACAAACTTTCGCCAACGATCATGCCCGATGCCACCAGCGTTGCCAGCCGCTTGGAATATTCCGGATTGCGCGTGCGCCTGGTCCACACATCGTAGAAATGTCCGATGATCGCGCCGATCACCACCGGCAAGGTGGCCGACATTGGAAGATAAATGCCGATGCCAACCGCCAGCGGCGGCAGGCGCAGCCATTTCAGTAGGCCGAACACTTCGTCCAAAATCACCAGCACCACGCCGATCACCGCGCCGATACCGATCGATTGCCAGTCGAGATTGCCGCCGATCACGCCTTGCGCCAGCGCGCTGATCAGGGTCGCCTGCGGTGCCGCCAGCGGATTGGCGGTAACGGTGTGCAGGTTCGGCGCACCGGCAAAACCGAAGGCCTGCGCCAGAATATTCAGCACCGGCGGAATTACCGCCGCGCCCGCCAGCACGCCCACGATCAGCGCCCATTGCTGCGCGCGCGGAGTCGCACCCACCAATTGTCCGGTTTTCAAATCCTGTAGGTTGTTGTTGGAGATGGTGGCGATGGCGAACACGATGGCGGTCGTGAACAGCGCGTATGCCACCAGCGCGTTGCGCGCTTCCGCCGCCGGCTGGACCACGGCCACCAGCAGCGTCGCGCAGGTCACGATGGCAAGAATGCCCACGCCCGAAATCGGCGAGTTGGACGATCCGATCAATCCCGCCATATAGCCGCATATCGCGGCGACCAGGAATCCCACCACGAAAATGTACGGTATCGCCGTTACGACAAGCGCCAGCGTGCTGCCGGCAAGCGGCGTCGGCGCAAGGAACGCGATCAGCAGATAGGCGATGACAATCAGACAACCAACGGCGAACAGGCCGATCCACGCGGGCGACATGTCGGTATCGCGCAGATCGCCGCCGCCTTCCTTTGCCGCGCGCGAAGCCGAGAGCGTTCCGATCACGCCGCGCACCACTGGGCCCGCCAGTTTCATCAGCGTCCAAAGTGCTGCCACCGCGATGCAGCCGGCGCCGATGAAGCGCACCTGATGCACCCACACACCTTGCGTATAATCGGTGAACGAAACGCCGGCGGGTGCTGCGTGCAGCGATGTCAGAATCGGAACCGCGCCGACCCAGCTGATGATAAGGCCGAGCAGCATGGCGACGCCGACCGAAAGCCCCACAAGATAGCCCGCGCCAACCAGCGCCAGCGAAAAGCCCATGTCGAAACCGCTGCCGGCGGTGGGGCTCACGCGGAAAAATGTGGTGTAGGTGCCTGCCGCAATGCGCGTGGCGGCGAGGATCGCCAGACCGGCGGATGCCACCGCGCCCCAAACCACCGCCATCAATCCTTCGCGGCTTTCGCGCGTAGCTTCACCGCGCGCGCTTTCGCCAACCTCAAGCACTTCGGCGGCGGCCACGCCTTCGGGATAGGGCAGGTCGCTCGTCGTCACCATCGCGCGGCGCAAGGGAATCGTGAACAGCATGCCCAGGATGCCGCCGGAGGCGCAGATCAGGAACGTCGTCCAGAAGGGAAAGCCAACCCACCAGCCAACGATCACAAGGCCCGGCAACACGAAGATGATGGAAGAAAGCGTTCCGGCGGCGGATGCCACCGTCTGCACGATATTGTTTTCCAAGATCGAGGAATTCTTGAAAGCCGACAGCACCGCCATGGAAATCACCGCGGCCGGGATCGAGGTGGCGAAGGTAAGCCCCACCTTCAACCCGAGATAGACGTTCGCCGCCGTGAACACGAGCGTGATCAACACGCCCAGAACAAGTCCCCGCAGCGTCATTTCCACCACGGCGGTCTTCGGTGTGTCGCTCACTGTGCCATCCCCTTTGCGATAGGCCGAGCCTTAAGGGAATTGCGCGGGGATGCAACCGTATCCGGCAAAGCCGGGGCGGCTTTCCCCACGTTATCGCCAGCGCTGCGGCGGCGCCTGTTCGCGCAGTGCCAGCAGGCTGTCGCGCAATTTGTCCATGAAGGCGTTGCGGTCGCCCTCCCAGCGCAAGGCTTCGCCCACCAGCACCGTGCAATTCATCGGCACCGGAATATGCGCCCCCTTGGGCAGCACGCGGCCGGCACCTTCCAGCCAGATCGGAAACACCGGGGCTGTGGGGTAAGCCTCGGCCAGCCGCGCCACGCCGCTTTTCAGCCGCGCCATCTCGTCGGATGCGTCGCCGCGCGTGCCTTCGGGAAATATCAGGATGATATCGCCTCTGGTCAGCGCCTCGCGCGCCGGTGCCAGCACGTCTTCGCCGCTGCCCGCCTTGTCGCGCGCGATGGGAACGATGCCCAGAATGTTGCGCGAGAACCAACTCAGCACCGGCCCGCGCAAGAAATAATCGGCCGCCGCCGCCGGCCGCAGCCGGGCCATCGTCTTCACGGGAAAGATGGTGAGCAGCAGTAGCGTATCGACATGGCTGTTGTGATTGGCCGCAATGATCGCGGGGCCAACACGCGGCAACCGCTCACGCCCGAACACATCGGTGCCCGCGAACACGCGCGCCAGCGGCACGGCGATGAAGGTCAGAAGAAAAAGCCGCAGCGCCGCCATGTCAAAACCGCTGCAGGCTGAAATAGGCTAGAAGATGAAAGTATAACGGCGCAGTGAACATCATGCTGTCCACCCGGTCCAGCATGCCACCGTGGCCTGGGATGAGCGTGCTGGTGTCCTTCACCCCGATGTCGCGCTTGATCGCCGACATGGTCACGTCGCCGGCGAACCCGGCCAGCGGCAACAGCAGCGCCATCCAGATGCGCACGGCACCTTCCAGCGGCGCGAACAATGGTCCGGCGAACCAGATCAGCGCGGCGGTCGTGATCCATCCGCCAATGAATCCCTCCCACGTCTTGTTGGGGCTGACGGCGGGGGTTATTTTGTGACGGCCAAGAAATTTGCCCCACACATACTGCGCCACGTCGTTGGCTTCGGTCGCCACCAGCAGCAGGAACACCATGCCCGCCGGGCCAGCGGGAAGATGCTCACTAACCGGCGTGCGCATCAGGAAGGCGGCGTAGCCCAGGCTATAGACGCACGCCATCAAACCCCATTGGATGGTTGCGGCGGTGGCGAGATAGCCTTTGGTCTGACCGATGCAGGCCATCAGAAACGGCGCGACCAGAAAACAATAAACCGGAATGAAGACGAGATAGATTCCATAAGAATCGATCCCGATGAAATAATAATTGAGCGCCGCCGCCAGATAGGCTGCGAGAATCACGTAGCGGTCTTCGCGCCGCATCGGCGCCAGCGAAAGAAATTCGCGCAGCGCGATGAAGGATATGACGAGGAAAAGCAGCGTGGTCGCCAGCCAGCCCGAAAGCAGTGCTACGCAAAGCAGCGCCACCATCACCCACCACGAATTCACGCGCTGGCGCAGATTGGTGTAATCCTTGCCCGGCTTTAGTTTCGGCAGCAGCATCGCGGCCAGCGCGCCCGCCGTCAGCAGGATGAGGACACCGGCCAAACCCCACAGCAGAACGCGCGCTTCAACCAGCGGCGCTAGACCGAAGGGCAACCGAATCTCGATGAGCGATGGGTCCAGCATGGCGCGTTTGCATTTGTCCCTTGCAAGGCTGGCGCGCGCAAGTGCCGTTCATGTGGGCTTCGCGTTTGTGGCCATGGGCGGCTGGGCGCTGTTCGCCAACCGTGCGCATGGCGATGCGGCTTATCTGCCCGCGCTGGCGCAAGGCGCGCTGTCAGGCGCCATCACGCTGGTGCTGAAAAAAGTGCTGGAAGCCATGAGCCACCGGTTCTCCGGCTGGATTGCTTATATTTTGCCGCCAGTGATCACGGCGTCGGTTATTCTGGCGATTCTGGTCGCGGTGCATTGGCTGATCGGCACGCCGGAGATCGCGGCCACCATCGCGGTGCCGTGGTCGGTTTCCACACTTTATGCCGCGATCTATTCGGCGCTTCTGGCAAGGGGAAAACATGGACACTGAAAACCGCCGGCCGTTGAAAAGCCGAAGCTCGGGATGGGCGCGCGTCCTCGCGACAACGCTGGCGCGGCTGGGCGTCTCGCCGGATTTCCTCTCCGCACTTAGTGTTGTTTTCGCGCTTGGCGGTGCCGCCTGTTTTGTCTTGTCCGCCACGCCCGATGATGTGCGCCGCGCTGCGCTGCTCATCGGCGCCGCTGTCTGCATTCAGCTTCGTCTTTTGTGCAATCTGCTGGACGGCATGGTAGCGGTGGAACACGGCAAGGGCTCCAGCGCCGGCCCGATCTGGAACGAATTGCCCGACCGCATCGCCGATGTCTGCTTTCTGGTGGGCGCGGGTTACGCCTGCGAACTTTCGGGATGGGCGGGCGCTTCCGTCACCGGATGGATCGCCGCGATTGGCGCGCTTCTCACCGCTTACGTTCGCGAGTTGGGACGCGGCCTCGGTTTCGCCGCCGATTTCTGCGGCCCGATGGCCAAGCCGCACCGCATGGCGCTGCTCACGGGCGCTTCCGTCCTCGCCGCCGCCGAACCTTTGTGGGGCTGGCGCGGTCAAACCTTGCTGATCGCATTGGCATTGATCGCACTGGGCGCCGTCATCACCGCCGCGCGCCGCACGCAGCATCTGGCCCAACAACTGGCTGCGCGCGCAAAGTAAAAAAGAGGGAGAGCTTTCGCTCTCCCTCCATTCCCGGCACACCCTTGTTGCCCCGAGGGGATGCCGGCGCGGTTAGTTGCCGTAGTGGACGATCTGGGCGGTGTTGGCGATCGCCGTGGCCGATGCGCTCACGTTGCCGTTGATGTTGTTCAGCGTGGCGTTGTTGGTCGAATTGATGGCGGAGTTGTTGATCTGGTAGTTCTGCACCGCGCCATACTTGGCGTTGGTGTCTTCCTCCATCGAGTTGCCGACGGCGGTGGAGGCCAGCGATACGTCGCCGCCGATGTTGCTGACATTGGCGTTCAGCGCGGCCGACGGATCCTTGGCGTCGCATTCCTGATTGGAATAGACGTTGGTGGATGTCGGATCCATCGAGACGGATGCCGAGTTGCAAACGGCTTGCGCGCTCAGATCGACAGCGCCGCTCACGTTCTTCACGCCGGCGTTGACGTCGGCGCTGATCGAGACGCCCGAAACATACTGGTTGTTCGTCACGTCGGTGTTGCTCATCGTCGTGATGTCGACCGCGTTGCCGCCGGCGACGGATGCGCCCGAAACACTTCCGCTCGTGTTCAGAACGTCGAGGTTGAGCTTGGTGTTCGAGTTGTTGAGGTCGACCTGGCCGTTCAGCACGTTGCTGGACGAGGCGGCGCTAGTCGATCCCCCCGCGTAGGCCAGGCTGGGGATCGTGAGAGCTGTAGCCGCGATAAGGATCTTGGCGATGCGATTCATTGTGGTTCTCCTGAATGGTTGCTGAAGCTGTGATGTTGACAGGCAATGGCGCGGGAGGAGCAGGGCGCGGATCCCCGGGGCTTGCTAGCGGATCGTTCGGCGAGCCCAAGTTCGAACAGGCGCCCGGCGGGATGCGGTAAAGGCGCGACGTCATTTCCAGAACCGCACGCTCGATCACCGAACGCACCGCAAGCTGTATCGGCTCCAGCGCGCTTTCGCCGATGCTGGCGTCGAAGAACTGGTGGCCGAGGAAATCGAACACGCCGGCTTGCACCTGACGGCCGATGATCTGTTTCTGGTAGGAAATCACATCGACAACTTCGAGCGTGTCGGTATCGACGAGGCGAAGGTCGAGGCCCACGTTCATCACATAGACCGAAGCACCCGCCGTGCCTTTCAGCGCGGTGGAAGAAGTGCCGCCGCCGTCGGCGTCCGCGCCGTCGGAACGGATGTTGAAGTTCAGCTCGGTGATGCCGCCGACCAGATAATAGTTGGAGCCCGGAATGGAGCCCGCGAAAATCTTGCGGTAGTCGCCGGCCTGACCGGGTGCGGCACCCGCGCCATCGGAGATCAGCTTGTTGTTGGCGTACTTCAATTCCATTTCGGCGACCGACGTGTCGAAGCGTTCGACCATCGGCACGTCGGCTTTCGCCAGCGCGCTCATCGCCATCAGGGCTGCGCCTTGCGTGATCTTGTGGCCGCTGTTGTCGGATTCGTATTTGCCGGTGTAGTCGGCGATCTGTCCCACCGCGATGCGAATGGGCCGGGCGCGGGTATAACCGTCCAGGCAACGCAGCGCGTCGGAGTAGGGCGTTTCGTTGGCGATGACGGGCGAGCCGCCGATCGGTGCCGTGTAGCGTCCGGTATTGTCGGGCGTCATGCTGACGCAACCCGATAGTGCCACGGCCGCGAGGGCCGCGATCACCAGAGGCTTTATGAAATGTTTTCGTCCGCGCGATGTCATGGGATGGGGCTCCCCTTCTTCCGTACTTAGTGGCCGTTGACGGTTGTCGTGGCCGTTTGATTGCCGTTGTTGGTCTGCCTGGAGTCGACGATGACGGTGTTGCCGGATCCGACAGTCACCACGTTCAATTGATTGCCGATGGCCGTTGCGCTGCTGCCGTAGCCGACGCCGCTCGTGTTTGTGCCGTTGGGGCCGGTCGAGCTGGATGCACCGGCGCTGGCGCTCGCCATGCCGAAGCCTTGTGCGAAGGCTGAACTCTGGAACTGGCCGTTGACGACTTGCAGGTTGCCGTTGCCGTCGCGCAACGAAGGATCGATCGCCTGGTTCTGCTGGGCGGACGAACTCATGCCGAATGGCGTGTTGTAAGACGAAGAGTCGCCGAGATTGGCCGCGGATGCGATGCCGGGAACGGCAAGGCCTGCGACGGCGGCTGCGAACGCGATACGACCGATGTTGCCCATAGCGAGATGCCTGGTTGTTTCGAAACCCACAGGAGCAACCGCCGTGCCAGCAATTAAACGGCATTAAGCAAATGGAATGTTCCAAAGCGGGAATGGGGCCGCTAACCTCGGGTCCAGCTTCAATGGATGCGCGCGTGGCAAGCCTGGAATTCTTTTTCGATTGCTCTTCGCCCTGGACCTATCTGGCTTTTTCGCGCATTCCGGCGCTGCTGCAGCGGACCGGCGCTTCCATTGTCTGGCGGCCGATTCTTGTCGGCGGCGTGTTTAACGCGGTGAACAACAGCGTTTACCAAACCCGCGCCAACCCCGAACCGCGTAAAGCGTCCTATTATGAGAAAGACTTGGCGGACTGGGCCAGGTTCTGCGCCATCCGCATCGGCAAGCCGCCGGTATTTCCGGTGCGCGCGGTTGGCGCCATGCGCGGCGCGGTGGCCGCGGACGAGAAAGGCAAGCTTGTGCCGTTTGCCCAGGGCCTGTTCGAAACCTATTGGAGCGACCTGAAGGACATAAGCCAGCCGGAGATTTTGTCGGAGGTTGCGGCGCGCGCCGGCCTCGATCCCGCATGGCTGCTGGCGCGCATTGCCGACACAGATATAAAGGAGAAGCTCAAAGCCAATACGGACGAGCTTATCGGCCGCGGCGGCTTCGGTTCGCCCACCATGTTCGTGGACGGGCAGGACATGTACTTTGGCAACGACCGCTTGCCGCTGGTGCAAGCGGCGCTGATGCGCTGAGACCGGAATCTTCATGGCCTTTTTTCAGGAACCCCGGCGGCCCCGCGAACCCATCCTGCGCGCACCTACATCTGTTCTATGGCTGATCGTGGCCCTGGGCCTGGCCCATGTCGGTCGCATCTACGCGCCGCAGCTTGCACTGGCGCTCGATTGGCTGTGCGCGCATTTGAATCTGGGCTGGCGGCTGGGCGCGAACACGGGTCTGCCCGATCAGATATTGCTCAGCTATGCCTTTATTCCCGCGCGCTACTCCGCCGCGTTTCTGGCGCAGCACGGCGCTGATCCGGGAACCTGGTTCGAGCAAGCGGTTCCCTTTGTCAGTTACATCTTTCTCCACGCCAACTTCACGCATCTCATTATCAACTGCCTCTGGTTGCTGGCCTTCGGGCCTATCGTGGCGCGGCGCTACGGCACGCCGTTGTTTCTTGTCTTTTTCCTTCTCTGCGGCATCGCGGGGGCCGCGGCCTATCTGCTCGTCAACTGGGGATCGGTAAATCCGGTGATCGGCGCGTCCGGCGCGATCTCCGGTTTGATGGCCGCCAGCGTGCGCATGCTGCGGACGCTGCGGTATCCGCCCGATGAATCGGGGCCTCTGTCGCCCATCTTTTCCAGCCAGGTGCTGATCTTCACCGGCATCTGGGCGGCGCTGAACGTGCTGGCGGGGGTCACGGGCTTTGGAACTGGCAGCGAAGGCGCGCTGGTCGCGTGGCAGGCCCATCTTGGCGGCTATGCGGCGGGCCTGTTGCTGGCCGGCCCGTTCGATGTTTTTCACCGCCGGCGGGCGCGCACCGCTTGAAGCCGGCGATCTCCACCCCAAATGTAAGACTGGTCCCGGAGGTCAGACATGAGCGACGCCCATCCCGCAAACGGCCCTGAAGTCCTTCCCCCCGCTGGCGCGGCACATCCGCCGTTTCCCGGAACGCGGCTTCTTTTCTCCATCCTGTATGGCATCATCGCCTGGTTCGCGTTGTGGATCGCGTTCCTTCTGGTCGGCGCCCAGTTCGTGGTGATCGCCGTCAACGGCCACGCCAACGACGAACTCAAGCGCTTCACCGGCAAGCTCGTCATCTATATGGCGCAAGTACTCAGCTACATGGCGTTCGTCAGCGACGATCAGCCGTTTCCTTTCGGATCTTTTCCGAAATAGAATTTTCGCATGCCTGATTCCGAAAGCGCCGCAAGGTTGGAAGGCCATGCGGCGCTTTCACATTTTCTGCTGTCGCCCGGTGTCACGCATCTAAATCACGGCTCTTACGGTGCGCTGCCCAAAGCCGTGGCCCTCGAGCAAGACCGCTGGCACATGCAGCTTGAGGCCGACCCCACCTCGTTCTTTCAATATGTCTCGCCGGGCGCCATCCGCGACAGTGCGGCCACGGCGGCTGCGCATTTCGGCGGCGCGGCGAAAGATTGGGTGTTCTGCGAGAACGCCACCGCGGCGGTCAATTCCGTTCTGGCGTCATTGCCGCTTGAGGCCGGCGACACGATCGCCACCACAAGCCACGCTTACGGCGCGGTGATGAATGCCATGCGCATCTGGGCCGCACGCCGCGGCGCGCGCGTCAACGCGATCGACCTGCCGCTGTTTGTTGAAAGCGACGATCAGGTCTGCGATCTCCTTGCGGCGTCGCTGGCACCGGAAACAAAACTTCTTGTCATCGATCACATCACGTCGGCCACGGCGCTGCTGTTGCCGGTCGCGCGGATTGTGGAAGCCGCGCACCGCATCGGCATTCCCGTGCTGGTGGATGGCGCGCACGCGCCCGGCCAGATCGCGCTCGACGTTCCGGCGCTGAAGGCGGACTGGTACACCGGCAATGCGCACAAATGGCTCTTCGCACCCAAAGGTTGCGGACTGTTATGGACGGCGCCGCAACAACAGGCCGTCACGCGCCCGACCGTTCTCTCGCACGGCGCCTTCGAGGGTTACACGCAGGCCTTCGACTGGATCGGCACGCGCGACGTGACGCCGTGGCTTTGCCTTCAGGCCGCCGCCACTGCCCACGCCGGTTTCGGCGGCCCGCACCTTATGGCGCGCAACAAGGCGTTGTCGGATCGCGCAGCCGAACGGCTGGCGGCGGAATTCCGGGCCAGCCCGTCCGCGCCGGCCGCCATGCGCGCGGCGATGGCATCGCTCGCGTTCGGGCCGCTGGAAAACCGCGAGCCCGCCGTCCTGCGCCGCCGGCTGCTGGAGGAATTCGGCCTTGTCGCTCCCGTCCACGGCTTCGGCGGCCAGCTTTGGGTGCGGATATCAGCGCAAGTTTATAATGAGGAGGCCGACTATTCCCGCCTCGCCACGGCTCTTGCAGCGCTTCTCGACCGCTAAAAATCAGTCCCGCCGGACCACCTGTGGCATTACAGGTACAAGCACCCGTTAAAATCGTTCGGCCAGAGGCCTCGGGCCGCAAGAGTCTTGCTCGATTCGCTAGGCGGACCTTATCGTTTGCATGACAAAATGTCCGCTGAGTCATTTATTAGGTGGCCGGCAAAGACTTTATCCCGTCATCAGGGGCGGGGAACCACGGGGAGCGTTTCCAGATGCGTGCACCAGGCCGGGCAATTCGCCCGCTTACGATTCTTTCCGCCATGCTTCTTTCCACCGCGCTGGCCGGTCCGGCCTTCGCGCAGATCGAAGAAGTCGTCGTGACCGCGCAGAAGCGCGCCGAGGATGTGCAGACGGTGCCAATTTCGATCACGGCCTACTCTGCGCAGGATCTCGCCGCGCACCAGATCGATCAGTTCAAGGATCTGCAGTTCTCCACGCCGAACGTGAGCTACACCAAGGGCAACTTCTCCGGTTCCGATTTCCAGATCCGCGGCATCGGCATTACCGCCGTCGGTTACGACGCCGAGTCCGGTGTCGCCATCCACGAAGACGACGTCTACCTGAACGCACCGCCGCTTGCCGAAGCCGCCTTCTACGATCTGGACCAGATCGCTGTGTTGCGCGGCCCGCAGAGCACACTGTACGGACGCGGCGCCACCGGCGGTACGGTGAACATCATCACCGCCAAGCCGCAGCTCGATGAATTCCACGCCGATGGCGAAGCATCGTACGGCAACTACAACGCTTACGAACTGAAAGGGATGGTCAATATCCCGCTCATCACCGATCAGTTGGGCCTGCGTCTTGCCGGCGACTGGGTGAAGCACGACGGCTACACCGACAATATCTTCAACGGCGACAAGATCGACGATCGCGACCAGTATTCTTTCCGCGGCAGCCTGCGCTGGCAGCCGACGGATCGCACGACCATCGACCTCGTCGGTTCGTATTCGCGCGAATCCGACAATCGCATGCGTTCGCAGAAACAACTGTGCGCCACCGATCCCACAGGCACGCTCGGTTGTCTTCCGGATGGCCTCGCCTACGGCGCTGTGAATATCAATGCCAACCTGTCAACGATTGCTTCCAGCGTTCAGGGCATGGAGTCGGCCGGTCTTCCGGGCGCACTCGGGCTGTATGACCTGACGCAGCCGGCCGGTGCGGGCGGCGTCAATCCGACCGATCTGCGCAAGGTCAACACCGATTTCGATCCGACCTACAAAGCAGACGACACGTTCTTCGCCTTCAATGCCAAGCAGCAGCTTGCCGATTGGCTCGATGCGACTCTGGTTTTGGGTTACGACAAGAACAACGTCACCTCGCAGGAAAGCTACAACAACGTTCCGGCCCCGGCGCTCGACCAGACGCGCCTGGCGATCGCGGAAGGCACGTTGCTCGGTGGCCTCACCGCGCTGGGCGGGCCCGGTTACGCCGCGTTGTATGCGCCTTATTTCTCGCACACCGATGCCGGCGGCCTTGCGCTGCCGATCTCGGGCGTCGGAAATTTCGGTCTCCTCGGCAACAATATCCGCGGATATTCGTCCAACGCCACGGCCTACGATCAGTCCAACAACGGCAACAAGGAATATTCCGCAGAGCTTCGCTTCGCCTCCAAGTTCGACGGGCCGGTCAATTTCCTGGTCGCGGGCTATTATCTGAAAACGGAAAATACCGGCGATTATTATGTGCTGGGCAATACGCTGGATTATCCGGCAATCGCCGTCGGCGCCTTCCAGGGCATCACGGCGGCGCCATCGCTTTGCGCGGCGACGGGCTGTCTGCTTGGGCCGAGCTATTATCACAATGACGGCGACTACAATCGCCTGGAGTCCAAATCGCTCTTTGGCGAAGTCTACTGGGACGCCATTCCGGATACTTTGAAGTTCACCGCGGGCTTGCGCTACACGGATGACGACAAGTATCAGCGCGGCCGTATCGCGCTCTATAGCGGTTTGGTTCCGATCGGCACGGACAATGAGAACGATGGCCTGGCCACCTTTGTGGTTCCCGGCCAGCGCGATTTCGACTGCTCGAACGGATCATCGGGCGCCGGCGTCGGTTGTGGCAACGTTCCGCCTCCCGGACCGAACGATCTTTGGCAGATCAACACCGTCGATTACAAAAAGACGACGGGCCGGTTTGTGGCGGACTACACGCCGAAACTCGACTTTACGGATTCGACTTTGATCTATGCGTCGTACGCGCGCGGTTACAAGGCGGGCGGTTTCAATCCCGGCATCGAGACAACGGGCGGCGGCGGCGTTTCGTCGAGCTACGGTCCCGAACAGATCGACGCGTATGAGTTTGGCACCAAGAACCTGCTCGCCGGCGGCACGCTCCAAGCCAATGCCGACGTCTGGTACTACAACTACAAGGGCCTTCAGGTTTCGGCGATTGAGAACAACACCTCGGTCAACCAGAACATCAATGCGAAGCTCTGGGGCTCGGAAGGCGAATTCCTCTGGGCGCCGTCCGAACGCTGGCAGTTCGACTTGAACGTCGGCTATACCCACTCGAGCATTGGAAATTCGGCACTCATCGACGACCGCAATCCGACCGCGGGCCGCTCCGATGTCGTGCTGATCAAGGATGCGACGCTTGCCAGCACGGTCGGCCAGAACTGCGTTCTGTATCTGACAGGCGGGCAAACGGTTGCGCCAGGCGACAATGCGGCCCTTACCGGCTTCCTTGCCAGCGTTGGCGCTGCCAACCCGTATTTCGCGCCACCGGGTGGTTCCTCCTCGATCGCCAGCCATGGCGTCGCGCACACCAACTACGGCACCTGCTTGACCGAGGCGAATGGCGGCGTGCCCGATGCGGTGCTCAATGCATTCGGCTACAGCCGCACCGATCCTACCGGACACGGCAACGGCAGCGGTGCCTTCGTCGATCTGAAAGGCAACGAACTGCAGAATACGCCGGACTGGACCATCAGCCTCGGCGCCCAGTACACCCAACCGCTCAACAACGATTACAACCTCGTTGCGCGCGTGGATTACTACTGGCAGGACGACATGTGGGGCCGGATCTTCAACGACGCGGCTGATCGCATCAAAGGCTACGATCAGTGGAACGCCCAGTTGACGCTGAACGCACCGGACAACAAGTGGTACGTCCAGGGCTTCATCAAGAACATCGCCGACTCCAAGAACGTCACCGGCATGTATCTGACGAGCTCAACCTCCGGTCTTTACACCAACGAGTTCATCGGCGATCCGCGCACTTACGGCATCGCGGTGGGCGCGCGCTTCTAAACCGGGCGAACGCAACAACCTGAACAGGGGCGCCGGGCAACCGGCGCCCTTTTTCTTTGCCGCGCCGGATGGCACAGATGCGCGGTACGGTGCGTTACCGTTACACGCCCCCAAAGGAGAAACCGCCGCATGCAAACACGCAAACTTGGAACCTCGACACTGGACGTTTCGGTGGTGGGGCTGGGCTGCAACAATTTCGGCAGGCTTGCGCTGGAAGCCTCGCGCAAGGTGATCGACCGCGCGCTGGAGCAGGGCATCACGCTGTTCGACACGGCGGATGTTTATGGCAATCAGGGCGGTTCGGAAGAACAGCTTGGCGAAATTCTGGGCGAACGGCGCAAGCAGATCGTTCTGGCCACCAAGTTCGGTATGAAGATGGACGATGCGGGCAAGAAGTCCGGCGCCTCGCGCACCTATATCATGCAAGCGGTGGAAGACAGTTTGAAACGGCTGCGAACCGATTGGATCGATCTCTATCAATTGCACACGCCCGATCCGCACACGCTGATGGAGGAAACGTTGCGTGCGCTGGACGATCTGGTGAGGGCCGGCAAAGTGCGCGTCGTCGGCTGCTCCAATCTTCCCGCCGCCGGTCTGGCCCAGGCCCGCGCTATCAGCGAGTCCGCGAAGCTGGTGCCATTCGTCACCGCGCAGGACGAGTACAGCCTTCTGGTACGCGATGTGGAACGCGAGCTTGTGCCCACGCTGCAGCAATTCAACATGTCGCTGCTGCCGTACTTTCCGCTCGCCAGCGGTTTGCTCACCGGCAAGTATGGCAAGGGCGATATCCCGCAAGGCACGCGCTTCGCCGTCATGCAGCGTCTGGCGGATCGCTATCTGACCGACCGCAATCTGCGGATCGTTTCCGAACTTCAGGAATTCTGCACGTCGAACAACCGCACCATGCTGGAGCTTGCGTTCAGTTGGCTGGCCGCGCAGCCCACCGTCGCCAGCGTCATCGCCGGCGCCACCAAGCCCGAACAGATCGATCAGAACGTGAAAGCGGTGGATTGGAAATTTGGCGAAGCCGATCTGGCGCAGATCGACCGCATCACGCAAGGCGCGTAGCCACGCTTACTCCGCCGGGTGCGGCCGCGCCGCGCCATGTCCATGCCGCGCGCGCCATTGTTTGAAGCGCGTGCCCATATGATCGAGATAGGTGTAAATCACCGGCGTAATGTAAAGCGTCAGAAGCTGCGACAGCATCAATCCGCCAACCACCGCAAGACCGAGCGGCTGGCGCGTGTCGCCGCCCGCGCCGAAGCCGATGGCGATCGGCAGCGTGCCCATCAGAGCCGCCATCGTCGTCATAATGATCGGGCGGAAGCGGATCACGGCGGCTTCGTAGATCGCGGTTTCCGCCGGCACGTTCTCGCCGCGCTCACGCGCCAGCGCAAAGTCGATCATCATGATGGCGTTCTTTTTCACGATGCCGATCAGCATGATCATGCCGACAAAGGCGTAGAGGCTGAGCGGAACGCCGAACAGCCACAAGGTGATCAGCGCACCCACCGCCGCCGACGGCAGGCCCGACAAGATCGTCAGCGGATGGATGAAGCTCTCATAGAGAATGCCCAGAATGATATAGACCACAACCAGTGCCGCCAGCAGCAGGATGCCCGTGCCGCTGGTCGAATCTTGGAATGCCTGCGCGGTGCCCTGGAACGACGTCTGCACCGTGTCGGGCAACCCGATCTGGCTCTGCACCCGGTCGATGGTCTTGACCGCATCGCTCAATGCGTAACCGGCGGCTAGGTCGAACGAGATCGTGACCGCCGGAAGTTGGCCTTGATGGTTGATGCTGAGCGGCATCGTGCTGTTGGTGATCTTTGTCACGGCTGTGAGCGGCACCAGCGTGCCGTCTTGCGCCGTCACATAGAGCCTCGAAAGGTCGTTTGGATCCCTCTGATATTTATCTTGTACCTCGAGGATCACTTCATAGGTGTCGGACGAAGCGTAGATCTGGGAAATTTCCTCGCCGCCGAAGGCCGCCCCCAGCGCGGTTTCGATGGCTGCGGGCGTCACGCCCAGCGCACCGGCGCGGTCGCGGTCGATGGTCACGTTCACCGCCGGCGTGGAAAGTTGCAGATCGCTTGTTACGTCGACAAAGCCGGGCGCGGTCGAGAGCGCGTTCATCAGGCGGTTGGATGCATCCTGCAGCTCGCCCATGTCGAGATCCTGCAGCGTGTATTGATATGCCGATTTGGAAAGCCTACCGCCCATGCGGATCGCCGGCGGCACCTGCATGTAAATGTTGATACCGGGAATGCGCGACAGTTTCGGGCGCAGTTCGCGCACGATCTCGTCCGCCGAAAGGTGGTGGCAGAACACCAAGAGCCAGCATGCCGACTGACGCTCGGACACCGGCTTCAGGCTGCCGAAGATACGCCCGCTGTTGACGGCGGAACTGGCGCCGCCCGATCCCACCGACGACATGAACCCGGCAATGTCGGGATCTTTGGCGACGATCGCGGCGGCCTGCTGCTGATAACGCACCATCTGGTCGAAAGAGGTGCCGTTCGCCGCCTCGGTAAGGCCGAAGATCTGGCCGGTGTCGCTGGATGGCAGGAAATCCTCCTGCATGACCATGAACATGCCCACCGTTGCCAACAGGCTGGCGAAGAACACGCCCAGGATTGTGCGGCGATGATCCAGACTCCAGCGCAGCGAGCGATCGTAGCCGTTCTGGATGCGGTCGAACGTCTTCTCGCTCCATTCATAGAAGCGATTGTGTTTCCTGTGATGCTCCGGCTTCAGAAGCCGCGCGCACAGCATGGGCGTCAGCGTCACCGACACCACGCCGGAGAACACGATGGCCAGAACGATGGTCACGGCAAATTCGTGCAGCAGCCGTCCCATGATGCCGCCCATGAAGACCAGCGGGATGAACACCGCGGCCAGCGATATCGTCATCGACAGAATGGTGAAGCCAATTTCCTTCGAACCCTTCAGCGCCGCATCGAACGGGTCATCGCCGTCCTCTACATGACGCACGATATTTTCGAGCATGACGATGGCGTCGTCGAC
The DNA here is from genome assembly GCA_036267995.1 of Rhizomicrobium sp. Lineage (GTDB taxonomy): Bacteria > Pseudomonadota > Alphaproteobacteria > Micropepsales > Micropepsaceae > Rhizomicrobium. The sequence continues at coordinate 171,792 of DATAUZ010000033.1, read as the reverse complement.
GACGAACCCGACCGACAGCGTGAGCGCCATTAGCGAGAGGTTGTCCAGGCTATAGCCCATGTACGACATGCCGGCGAAGGTGCCGATAATGGCGATGGGAAGCGCCAGCGATGGAATGATCGTCGCTGTCACCGTGCGCAGGAATACGAAGATGACGGCTATCACCAGAATGGCCGCGATCAGAAGGGTCATCTCGACGTCGTTGACCGAGTCGCGGATCGACTGGCTGCGGTCATAGAGCACGTCCAGCGACAGTGTCGCCGGTAACTGCTCCATGAAATGCGGTAGGATGCTCTTGATGCCGTTCACCACCTCGATGGTGTTCGAACCCGGCTGGCGCTGGATGGCCAGCACGATCGCGCGCTTGCCGTTGAACCAGCTCGCCGTGAATTTGTTCTCGACGCCGTCCGTGGCGTGGCCGACGTCGCCCACGCGAACCGGCGCGCCATCCTTGTAGGCGATGACCTGCTGGTTGAATGCGCTGGCGTCCTGCAATTGCCCGCTGGAATGGACAACGACCGATTGCTTGTTGCCATTCAACGATCCGGTCGGGATGTTCGGATTGGCGGCGTTGGCGATGTTCGCCACCTGATCGATGCCGATGCCGCGCGCCGCCAGCGCCACCGGATCGGCCTGGATGCGCACCGCGAATTTCTGCGAGCCATAAACGTTGACCTGCGCCACACCGTTCAAGGTGGAGATTTGCCGCGCCAGAAGCGTTTCGGCGTATTTGTCCACTTCCTGCAAAGGCAGGGTGGGCGAGCCCATTGCCAGATACATGATCGGCGAATCCGACGGATTCACTTTGCGCAAGGTGGGCGGCGACGGCATGTTCTGCGGCAGCTGGTGCCCCGCTGCCGAGATCGCGGCCTGAACGTCCTGCGCCGCGCCATCGATGTTGCGGTCCAGTTCGAACTGGATCGTGACCTGCGTCGAGCCCTGCGTGCTCGATGAACTCATCGAACTGATGCCAGCGATGGTCGAGAACTGGTTTTCCAGCGGCGTGGCGACACCCGACGCCATCGTGTCCGGATCGGCGCCCGGCAGCGATGCCGATACCACGATGGTGGGAAAATCCACCGCCGGAAGCTCGCTGACGGGCAGCGAGGAATATCCAAACAAACCGAAGATCACCAATCCCGCCATCAGCAGGATGGTCATTACCGGGCGGCGAATGAAGGCTGCTGAGATATTCATTTTCCGGCGGCGGCGTTTTTACCGTGCGCACCTTTTTTGCCGGCGATTGTCACAGGCTTGCCGGGGATCACGCGTAGCTGCCCATCGGTCACGACCTGCTGGCCGGATTTGAGCTTGCCCTGAACCGCCGCGGTCTTTCCGTCGTCATAGAGCACGTTGACCGGCACCAGCACGGCGTTGCCGTTCTCCAGCGCATAAACGTAGCGGCCATTGGGGCCAACGTTCACGGCGTCATGCGGAACGACGATGGAATCGCGGTACTGGCCCAGCGCGACGGAAACATCCACCACCTGTCCGGGCACCAGCTTGTCGTCCGTGTTGGAGAAGGTCGCGCGCAATTCGATGGTGCCGGTCGTGGCGCTCACCGCATTGCCGACGAAATCCACCTTGGCCCGCTCGTGTGTTTGTGCCGCCGCGTTGTGCGCCTGCACGTCCGCGGTCAGATCGCCTGCCGCCATGCGTTGCTGGATCTGCGGCAAGTCGGTCTGCGGCAGCGCAAACGAAACCTTCACCGGATGGACCTGGTTGACGACCACCAGCGGGTTCGTCGCATTCGCCGTCACAAGGTTGCCCGGTTGAATAAGGATCGGCCCGGTCTTGCCGGTTACCGGCGAACGGATCGTGGTGAAATCGAGATTGAGCTGCGCTGCATCTACCGCCGCTTTGTCGGCCAAAACGGTCGCTGCCATTGCGTTGGCTGCGGCTGTCGCCTGATCGCGCTGCTGTCCGGATGCGGCACCCTGCTTGGCCAGTGCATCGAAGCGCGCTGCGTCACGCCGGTCGCTGACAAGCGTCGCCTGATCGCGGGCCACCGCCGCTTTCGCTTGGTCCAGTGCAGCCTGAAATGGCTTTGGATCGAGCTGGAACAGCAGATCGCCCTGCTGAACAACCTGGCCTTCCTTGAAGCCGGTGGAAAGCAATTGTCCCGTCACCTGCGATGTCACCTGCACCGAGGTATTCGCCAGCACCGTTCCGATGGTCGCCACTTGCACGGTGACCGTTTTGGTTCCCGTCTTGCCCACTATCACGGGCGGCGCGGGCTTGGCCGGCGTCGCGGCAGGGCCGCTCATCAACCACCAGACCAATGCGATCAGCAGCAGTGCGCCGAGCGCGCCCAGAATCAGGCGCCAGCGCGTATTCATCTGTTGCAGTGCGCCGGGAAAGTTCAGCACACCGGCGGGCGCTGTCTGGAATTGGGACGGAAGCTTGACGTTTTGCATTATTGTTCCAGAAATCGGTGGGTTGCCGCCTGTGGCGGAGCTACTACCACGTCCGGGGTAAATTTAGACCCCAGGTTCCGCGGTCCGGCAGGCTTATGCCGTCCATTGGCTAACGCATTGAGACACAACATCTTTCTCGGTGCTGATGCTATCGTCCGGGTTGCGCGGGAAGGGTTCCTGACGCAAGTTTCCGATACGGGCGCGCGCACATTTAGGCGAAAAGTTTGGCGAAAGTGTCTCGGCCCGCGCGAGGTTGTCGTTCCGGGGTTGCCCCTCTATAAGCCCGCGCTTGCCGGAGCGCCCTATGGATATTCGTAACATTGCCATCATTGCCCATGTCGACCATGGGAAAACTACGCTTGTGGACCAGCTCCTCAAGCAATCCGGCTCCGTGCGCGAGAACCAGCACATGGACGAGCGCGCCATGGATTCCAACGATCTGGAACGTGAACGCGGCATTACAATTCTGGCAAAGTGTACCTCCGTCGATTGGAACGGCACGCGCATCAATATCGTGGACACGCCGGGCCACGCCGATTTCGGCGGCGAGGTGGAGCGCATCCTTTCCATGGTGGATGGCGTGGTGCTGCTGGTGGACGCGGCCGAATCCGTCATGCCGCAAACCAAGTTCGTGCTCTCCAAGGCGCTGAAGCTGGGGCTGAAGCCCATCGTGGTGATCAACAAGATCGACCGCTCGGATGCGCAGCCCAAGGAAACGCTGGAGAACATTTTCGATCTGTTCCTGGCGCTGGAAGCCAACGACAACCAGCTCGACTTTCACCATCTCTATGCGTCGGGCCGCAACGGCTGGGCGGTGAACGAGCTGGAAGACGAGCACAAGGATCTGACGCCGCTGTTCCAGCGCATCGTTGCCGACGTGCCCAAGCCCAAGCCCATCGAGAAAGCCGGCGACGAATTTCCCTTCACCATGCTGGTGACGACGCTGGAAGCCGATCCTTATCTTGGCCGCGTACTCACCGGCCGTATCGAATCCGGCGCCATCAGCGTCAACCGCGTCATCAAGGCGCTGAACCGCGACGGCAAGGAAATCGAGCGCACGCGCGTGACCAAGCTGCTCGCGTTTCGCGGTCTTGCGCGCGTGCCAATCGCGCGCGCCGAAGCCGGCGACATCATCGCCATTGCCGGCCTTCCCAATGCCACGGTTGCCGACACGCTGGCCGACCTCAACGTGATGGAAGCCATTCACGCCACGCCCATTGATCCGCCAACGCTGGCCATCACCATTTCGGTGAACGATTCGCCGCTGGCCGGCCGCGAAGGCGACAAGGTGCAGAGTCGCGTCATCCGTGACCGGCTGATGCGCGAAGCCGAAGGCAATGTCGCCATCAAGTTCCACGAAACCAGCGATGGTTCTTATGAAGTTGCCGGCCGCGGCGAACTTCAGCTTGGCGTGCTGATCGAGCAGATGCGCCGCGAAGGCTTCGAGCTTTCGATCTCGCGTCCGCGCGTGCTGTACCAGAAGGATCCAAAGACCGGCGAGCGGCTGGAGCCGATCGAGGAAGTGACCATCGACGTGGACGATCCTTATACCGGCGTCGTCATCGAGAAGATCAGCAACCGCAAGGGCGAGTTGCAGGACATGCGGCCCATGGGTGCGGGCAAGACGCGCCTGGTGTTCCTGGCGCCGTCGCGCGGGCTGATCGGTTATCACGGCGAATTCCTCACCGACACGCGCGGCACCGGCGTGATCAACCGCATGTTCAACTCGTTCGCACCGCACAAGGGCGAAGTGGGCGGGCGGCGAAACGGCGTGCTGATCTCCACCGGCGACGGCGAAGCGGTGGCCTATGCGCTATGGTATCTGGAAGAGCGCGGGCGGCTGTTCGTTCTGCCCGGCGCGAAAGTCTATCAGGGCATGATCATCGGGCAGAACGCCAAGGACAACGATCTCGACGTCAACCCGCTGAAGGCCAAGCAGCTCACCAACATCCGAACGACCTCAAAGGATGAAGCGGTGCGGCTGACGCCTATCGTGCCAATGACGCTGGAGCAGGCCATCGCCTATCTGGAAGACGATGAGCTGGTGGAAGTGACGCCGCAATCCATCCGTATCCGCAAGCGCGAACTGCTGCCGCACATGCGCAAGCGCGCCAAAGTGGACGCTTAAGGAATCGGATCGGGCCAGAGGACTTTCAGGTCAGCCTTCTGAAGTCCGTTGGTCTTTGCAAAGCGATAGGTCAGCCAAAGTTCCTGTTTGGAAGTTGAGTCCGGCGTACCAACCGCGAGAATGATGGTGCGCGAGATGGACGCGTCGGCATGGCGCTCCTCCTGAATCGAGATCACGTATCCGAAAGATGAAATCGCCCGGACGGTTTCCTGGCCTTTCGTGCAAGCATCCGTCTTGGGGAAATCCTCGCACAAGAACGTTGTCGCACTTTTGTCTTTGACGGCTTCCGTGCGGAATGTTTTGAACATGTCCATCGCTTGCGCGGCCGTGCTGATATCTGTTGCGCCAAAATAGCTGCTTTTGGGCAGCGCTGCGCAATCGGCGTCCGTCGCGTCTTTGTGGCCGGGATCGGCATATTGGTGCGCCATATCGATTTGGCTCACGGCGACGGGCGGATCGTATTTTTCTTCCCACATATGCGACTGCGCCGTGGGGTCGAGCGGCGCGAAATCCACATAAAGCCGCTCGCTGTGGCAGAGCTCGAAGCTCTTGTCATAAACCGGCGGCATGTCGATGGCAGCGCGATAAAGCCACGGCGGCGTCGGCGCCATCGGGCTGATGTAGGTTCTGATCTCCGATCCGATACCTTGCTTCGCGATCATCGATAGAACGCGCGCCGAAAGCTGCGACGGCGAAAGCTTCGCGATCTCGCTGCGTGTGAGCGTATCGGCGCCGCCCGCCGCCATGACAGGCGAGAGGCTCAAGCAGGCAAGCAACGCGATAAACGCGCCCAACGGAATCTTTCGCATGGTTTAGTCCGCCTTGTTCAGCCCCAACCGCCCCGCGATGAGCTTGTCCACGGTGCGCTTGGGCAGCGTGTTGGCCATCAGGTTCTGGATGGGATCGGGTGTCACGGTATAACGCACCTTGGGATGCGACAGCGTCAGTGCCCGCAACACGGTGCGGCCGATGCGTTCGGGCGGGAAGCCTTTGCGCCCCAGCGTGATCATGAATTCCTTGATCTTGTTGAGCGAGGCGGCATAGGGCGTGTTGGCGTAACGCGTGACGTCCACTTGATCGGCCTTGTCCCAGATGGGCGTGGCCACAGCACCCGGCGCCACCACAATCACGTCGATGCCGAAGATCATCAACTCGCGGCGCAACGATTCCGACAAGCCTTCCAGCGCGAACTTGGAAGCGTTGTACGGACCCATGAACGGATTGGCGTTCTTGCCGCCGATGGACGTGATCATCACGATGCGGCCCTTCTTGCCTTTGCGCGATGTATCGGCGCCCAGCAGCGGCGCGAACGCCTGCGTGACTGTGAGCTGCGCCACCACGTTCACTTCGAGCTGCTGGCGCAATTCGTCGGTGTCGAGATAGAGCAGCGGCCCCGCCACCGCGATGCCGGCATTGTTCACCAGCCCCGTCAGCGTATCGCTGCCAAGTGCTGCGGCGACTTTGTCGGCCCCAGCTTTCACCGCGGCGGCATCCGTCACATCGAACAGCAGCGGCACGAAGCGGTCGCCGAATTCCTTGGACAGGCGGTCGGCATCGGATTGTTTGCGTACGCTACCGAAAACCTTGAAGCCCTTTTTGGTGAGAACCTTCACGCAGCCCCAGCCGATGCCGGTGGATGCGCCTGTGACGACGACCGATTTCATATGACACCCCTTCAATGGCGATCGATGGAACTATAGCAGGACAAAAGGTTGCGCGGGCGCGCCCAATGCGTAAAACGGGCAGGACATGGCTGTTGATTCCGACACGATCGCTTTCGCAAACCAGCTGGCGGACGCCTCCGGCAAGGTGATCCGCCCCTATTTCCGCAAGCGCATTGTGGTGACCGACAAGGGTGCCATCGGCCCCAAGCCGATGTTCGATCCGGTGACGCAAGCCGACAAGGACGCGGAAACCGCCATTCGCGATCTCATCCACCGCGAACGGCCCGATGACGGAATCCTGGGCGAAGAACACGGCCATGAAGCCGGCACCAGCGGCAACACCTGGATCCTCGATCCCATCGACGGCACGCGCGCTTTCATCACCGGCCGTCCCACCTGGGGCACGCTGATCGCGCTGCATGATGGCACCGCGCCGGTGCTGGGCATCATCGACCAGCCGGTCTTGCGCGAACGCTATATCGGATACCAAGGCAGCGCCGAAGTGATCACGCCGGATGGGCGCGAGCCGCTGCGCACACGGCCCTGCGCGCGGCTTTGCGATGCGGTTGTTTCCACCACCCATCCCTGGAGCTATTTCGACAGGGCGCAGCGCACCGCCTTCGCGCAAGTGTGCGAAGCCTCGCGCATGAGTTATTTCGGCGGCGACTGTTATGCCTATGCGCTGCTCGCGATGGGCTTCATCGACTGCATCATCGAAGGCGCGATGGCGCCGTGGGATGTGGCGGCGCTCATTCCGGTGATCGAAGGCGCGGGCGGCGTCGTAACGGACTGGACGGGCGCGCCGTTTGCCATCGGCGCGCAAATCATCGCCAGCGGCGATAAGCGCGTTCACGCACAAGCCATTGCGCTGCTGAAGGGCGCGGTCTAGCCGAGTTTTTCGACAAACGCGTCGAACGCTTTCCAGAAGCGTTCGCGCACGCCGTCGCGGTCCATCAGGATTTCGTGCTCGGCGCCGGGAATTTCGATGTAGGTGGCATTGGGCATGTGGCGCGCGAAATCGAAAACCGCGCTGGTTTGCACAATGCGGTCGTCCTGGGCGCCGAAGATCAGCGCGGGCGTGGTGATGGCCTGCGCGTAACCCGGAGCGTTTACCTCTCGCATGGTGCCGTAGGCGGCTTTCAGCCAGCCCCATGTCGGGCCGTTGACGCGCAATTTTGGATTTTGCCTGAGCAAATTCTTTGCGCGTTCCCAACGCAGCCGGTCTTGCGAAACAAGGTTCTGATCGAAGGTCACGTTCAGCGCGTCGCGCTTGGACATTCCGAACACATAGCCCTGACTTTTGCCCAGCGCGTTGAACAACGTGGTGATGGCGCTGACCAGCCATGCCGGCTGGCCACGCGTGGAGATGCCCAGCATCGGCGCCGTCATCACGGCACCCGAACACATGGCGGAGTTTGCATGCAGCGCGCGCAGAAGAATGTTGGCGCCCATCGAATGCGCCAACGCCAGCGGCGGCTTTGGCGAAAGCGGCTTCACGATCTTTTCCATGAAGGTGGCAAGATCGGTGTCATATTGTTTGAAATCCTCGATATGGCAGGTCAGCGGATCGGCCAGCGCGCGCGACGAACCGCCTTGGCCGCGCCAATCGAAGGTGGCGACGGCGAAGCCGCGGCCGCGCAACTCGTCGATCACTTCGCAATATTTTTCGATGAATTCGGTCTGGCCGTTCAACAGGATGCAAAGCCCGCGCGATGGCGCGCTGGAGCTTGCATCCCACACGGCCGTGCGCAGACGCGCGCCATCGGGCGTGTCGATGAATTCCGGTTTGAAAGAATCGAGACAGGTCATCTGGAAAAGCGAAAGGCGGCGCGTTGCGGCATCAACCGCCGAAACTCGCGCCGCCCTTTATTTCGCCGCTTGAAAATCAGCCGCGGGCTTTGGCCAGGATGGGGCCAAGCTTCATGGCAAGACCCATGTCGCCCGCCACGCGCAGCTTGCCCTGCATGAAAGCGGAGGTTCCGTCGAGCTCGCCCTTGATCATCTTCTCGAAGGTTTCCAGCGTAACGCTGATAGTGCAATCGGCCGTCTTGCCTTCGCCGTCGGCAACCGTGTTCGGCGTCGATTTGCCGTCGATGTAAACGCTGCCGGGCTCACCGAAATCGAACTTCAGCGTGCCGCCGAGGCCCGAATTGTCGCCGATGGCCTTGCTCATCTGCGATACGATTTCCGTGACTTGAGGAGAGCTCATTTCCCAATTCCCTTGTTGGCTTGAAATATCGTCCGGCTCGTCCGGTTTTGGCTGGCTGGATGGGCGGGATTTGAGCATTTGTCAGCGCGGCGCACAACAAGGCTAACGCCGTTGTTGGCGCACCGGCTGCCTGCGCCTAAGCTTGGCACCCATGAGTGCAAACCCGCCCACCGCCCAGCCCGCCCGCCGCGATTTTTTCGCATGGGTCTGCATGGCCGTGCATATCGGCGTGATGGTGTTTGTCGTGTTGGGGTGGCTCACGCCTTACACGCCTGTCCTTATATTCTATGCGCTGCTTTTGCCGGCGATGGCGGCGCAATGGCGTTTCAACAAAGGAAGCTGCGTTCTCAACAATTTCGAATCCTGGGTGCGCACCGGAACATGGCGCAGCCAGGCCAATCCGGAAGAAGGCCAGTGGCTGAAAATGCTTGCGGCCGATGCCTTGGGCCTGAAGCTGACGGACGGGCAGGTCAGCCTCATCACCTACGGATTGATGCTGATATTCTGGCTGCTGGCGGCGGGCCATTGGTTGTTCTGGTACGGCCCGCTTTCACGCTCTTGAAGCGATAAAAATCGACCCCATCTATCGGACTGCCGGGGGCTTTCGCACCGGCAAATGGAAAGCCCGGCCTCATGGTGAGGCGGGTGTCACCACAGTGCTTCGCAAAGGAGATTGTGAATATGCGTGCATACGATTTATCCCCCCTGTTTCGTTCCACCGTCGGGTTCGACCGGCTGTTCGACATGCTGGACCGCTCCGCCGATACCGCGCAGACCTATCCGCCCTACAACATCGAACGCTCCGGCGAGAACCATTATCGCGTGACGCTGGCCGTCGCCGGGTTCGCCGAGAAAGATCTGAACGTGGAAGTGCGCGATGGCGTGCTGACCGTTGCGGGCAAGCGCGAAGATGGCGACAAAAGCGACAAGTCCGGCGTCCTTTACCAGGGCATCGCCGGCCGTGGCTTCGAACGCCGCTTCCAGCTTGCCGATCACGTTGAGGTGCGCGCCGCGAAACTCGAAAACGGCTTGCTGCATATCGATCTGGAGCAGATCGTGCCGGAAGAGAAGAAACCGCGCCGGATCGCGATCAATGCGCCGGAACTGAAGACGATCGAAGGCAGCGCGAAGGCCGCTTAACCTTCGTCTTGCGATTGAAATAGTTAAGGCCGGACCCGAAAAGGTGTCCGGCCTTTTCGCATTCGGGGTAGCAGGGTCACGATTGAGGCGTTAGTCTGGCGGTGCTCCGCATTCAACGTTCAGGTGATTATGCCCAGCTGGCAAAGCGCCATCTTCGCACATGCCTCCCGCCTTGCCCGGCCCCGCTCGGCAGGGGCTGAAACCGACATCGCCGAGCTTCGCCGCCAATATGATTACCTGTCGGGCCGTTTCGGCGCCGCACCGCAGGATGCACGGTTCGAGCCGGTGCAGATCGGCCCTATCAAGGGCGAATGGGTGCGCGTGGAAGAAAGCGTTCCCGGCCGCATCATTCTGTATTTCCACGGCGGCGGTTACATCGCCGGTTCGCCGCAAACCCATCGCCCGCTGATCGCGCGGCTATGCAAGGCGGCGGAGGCTTCGGCGCTGTCGGTGGCCTATCGCCTTGCGCCTGAGTTCGCGTTTCCCGCCGGCGTACGCGACGGGATCGATGCCTACCGCCATCTCATCGCCAAGAATGTCGATCCCAAAGCCATCGTGCTGGCGGGTGACGCGGCGGGCGGCGGCCTGGCATTCGCGGTGGCGCTCGCCATTCGCAACGCAGGGCTTCCGATGCCGGCCGGCGTTGTGGCGATGAGCCCGTGGGTGGACCTGTCGCTTTCCGGCTGGTCGATCCTCACTCACGAAAAAAGCGACACCGCGCTGAACTGGGAATTGCTCTTCATCAGCGCGCGGCATTACCTGAAGAAGGGAAGCCCTGCCGATCCTTACGCCTCGCCGATCTTCGCGAACTTCCGCGATTTTCCACCGGTGATGGTGCATGCCGGCAGCCTGGAAATTCTGCGCGACGACGCCAGCCGCATCGGCGACCGCGCGGCGGAAGCCGGTGTGCCGGTGAGCGTGGAAATCTACGATGGCATGCAACATGTCTTCCAAGGCAGCCAGCATGTGCCCGAAGCGCGTGTGTCGCTCGGCCGCCTCGGCCAGTTCATCCGCGCCAAAACCAGCGAGGCCCTGCGCCAGCCACTGCCCCAGCCGGCAGCGCAGACAACGCGGCAATCAGCCGAATAACGCCCCGCCGCGCGCGGTTTTTGAATAAGCGAAAGTGAGTTGGATTACCCGGCGCGGCTATGCGCCAGGTTTTCCGCGGCAAGCGGCGGCAGCTTCGCGCCGGATGTGATCGCGCCGGCGAAGTTTGTCTCGTTCAGATCCGCATCGGTCAGGTTGGCATAGGAAAGGTCCGCATCGCGGAATTCCACGCGCCGCAAATCGGCGCCACGAAAATCGGCGTAGCGCGCCTGGGCATGATCGAGCCGCGCGGGCAGAACGCGATTGTCGGCGATGAGCAACGGTCCAAGCTTGGTGTCGCGCAGATCGGCACCCGCCAGCTTGGCTTTGCTCAGGTTGACGCCGCGCAAATCCGCGCCGCCAAGTTTCGCTGCCCGCAAATCCGCGCCCGCAAGATTGCTGCCTTGCAAAGAAACACCCTGCAGATCGAGACCGTAAAACACGGCGTTCGGCGCGATCAGCGCCGTCAGCGAAAAATGCGCCAGCGATTTCAGCGCGCGCAAATCGACGCCGGTCAGATCGGCGGGCTGGCCTTCGCGGCCGTCTGTTTTCACCCAGCGTGTATGGGAATCCAATATTTCCTCGATCGGAATGGAAAGCTGATCGAGCTTAAGCCCTGCATTGGCGTCGGTCAGCGTGCCTTTCAGGTCGGCGCCGTCCGTGATGGTCATGGTCATGCGCGCGCCAATCAGGATGGCGCCGGCCAGATCGGCGCCCGTCATGTTGCAGCCCGACAGGTCGGCGTTTTCCAGATTGGCGCCGGCCATTTTTGCCTGGCGCAAATTGGCGCGGGTGAGCTTGCAATTCTTCATCATCGCATCGGTGAAATCGGCCTGGATGGCGACCACGCCCGTCAGCTTGGCGCGCTCGAGGTTCGCCGATTGCATCAGCGCGGACGATGTTTCCGCCGGCCCGATGTCGTGCTGCAAGATGTGAAGGTCTCCGCGCCGATCTTTTTCCGCAATGCTGCCTTCGCGCATGTCGGCTTCGTAAAGGTCGGCCCCGATCAGATTGGCGCCACGCAGGCAGACGCCCCGCATGTCCGCGCGCCGCATGCTGGCGCCAGCAAGGTTGGCCCGGCGCAGATCCGCGCCGAAGAAGCTTGCTGAATCCAGCTTCGCGCCCGCGAGGTTGGTCTCTTCGAGCACGGCGCCGGTGAAGTCCGCGTCCGCCAGGTTGCGGCCGGAGAAGTCCAGCCCGCTCAGGTCGCAGAAGGCGAAGACCGCGCGCGCCCCACCCATGCGGCCCGCATACAGCATCTCGTGACGCGCGGCGGCCACCAACGCCTGCTTTTGCGTCAGTTTGGAGAGACTGATGTGGCGAGGCGTCGTCATTCAGGCTTTCTGCCCAGGGGCCCGGTTAACATTGCTGACAGGTTTGGCCACTGTGCCCCGCCGCCCGCTAACGCCTGATTAAAAAGAAAAAAACCCTGAAAACGCCCAGCGGATATGCTAGGTGCGGCCCCGGAAGTTGGTTATGGTGCGCCGACGGTTTTCGGGGGCTGGGGTTTCGATCCTGCTCGTTCCGGCGGCCGAAGGGCAGTCCCTTCTGGCGCAGACCCAATTAGACAGAACAAAGAACGACGAGAGGCTCGACTTGAACAAGCATCTTCTCTTGATGACCGCGTGCGCTGCCGCCTTGCTGGCAACCCCGGTTTTCGCCGCCGACGATTTCAGCGACATCACCACGAAGGTGACGACTCCAATCGATACGCGGACGGCCAAAAACGGGAAGCCATCCGACATTATCATCGATAGCGGCGGTTCGGTCGATGTGAAGCTGGGAAGTCCGGCCGTCACCATCAACTCGAGCAACTCTGTGTCGGTGGATGACGGCGGAACGATCTCCAATACGGGAACGGATAACGCCATCGGCGTTCAGCTCGATGCCACGAAGAATGGCTTTAACGGCGGCTTCGACAATCTGGGAACAATCGATTTGAGCGGCGGTGGCACGGGCAAGTCCGCCGTGCTCGTGACCGGCAAGGGCGTTTTCAACGGTGATATCACGCTTGGCGGCGAATCGGTCGCGAACGTCGTAGGGGATGGGTCGGCTGGCATCGCCGTTGCGTCTGAATCCACGTTGAACGGGAAGATCAATGTTGAAGGCGCTCTGACGGTTTCGGGATCGGCATCCTCTTCGACCGACTCTACATCTCCCACTTCAGGTGTCGTCGGCATCAACATTGCCGGCAATGTAACAAAAGACATTACCATAGCCGACGGCGGTTCAGTGGGTGCCATCGGACAAGGCGCCGAAGGCGTCGCACTCACGGGTTCGATCACGAACGGAGCGTTCATCAACGAAGGCACTTTGACCGCACTCGGTACATCGTCGCCCAAGGCAAATTCTTCTTCAAACCCGGACGCCGGGAACGTTCTTGCGATCGGTGGCAGTATTGATCGCGGCATCTACAATGCCGGCCCGATCGGTGCCGGTGACGCCACGACAACCGCCACTATTACAGGGACCGGCTCCGCTGCAGTGGTGTTCATTTCTCCGGTCGTGGATCCCACCGAGAAGAACATCGTCGTTGGCGTGTTCAAGAACGCTGATAACTCCGGCTACAGCTTTGTCAACCGCGGCACGATTTCTGCCGCGCCCTCGAATGTGAACGAGGGCGCTACTGGCGTTTCCATTATCGGAACCGACAAACACAGCGTTACGCTGGACGGCAAAGGCATCTTCAATTCTGGAACGATTGCCGCATCGGGCACGACAACGGCTTCCGGTCAGGCCGTGTCGGTCCAAGCCATGACCATTGGCGAGCACACCAATATCCCATCCATCTTCAACAGCGCGGAGACAGGCAGCGGTCAGATAACGGCATCGGTTTCCGGTGCGGCCGGCGGCGCCGCGATCGGCATCAATATAGAGGCCGGGACCACTGCGAAACTGAACTCGACTCTCACCACCATCGACAACACTGGCACCATCGTCGCCTCGGCGACAACCACCGACACTACTGTCGGAACCTTGAACGCTTATGCAATCATGGATTCGGGCGGAAGCCTCACAACGATCACCAATTCCGGCACCATTGCCGCCACGGCAACCGCACTCGATGACCCGACGAACCAGCACATCGTCGCCGCCGATCTTTCCGCCAACACGACCGGCGTGACGTTCAAGAATCGCGGAACGGTTGCGGGCGATATTCTGTTCGGCGATGGCAACGATGTGCTGAGCATCTCCGGCGCTACCAGCGACGTGCCAGCCTCGGTAACCGGCAATGTCGATTTTGGCGGCACGCAAGCAGGCGGCATGGACCGGCTCACCGTTGGCCAGTTCGGAACGCTGACCGGCGCTGTTACAAACTCAACCATAAACGGAAATCTGGCCGTCCACGTTTCCAACACGGGCACGTTGAATTTAACAAACACGTCCGCTGGACTGAAAGCATCTACCTTTCAGGTCGACACCGGCGCGACGCTCGGCCTGACGGTATCGGACGCCTTCAACAAGCAGAGCGACAACTTTACCGGCGCGCTGATCACCGCCGATACCGTTACGCTGGCGACCGGCTCCAAGCTGAAGATCGCGTTCGGCAGCTTTGTTCCCGATACCGGAAACTTCATTCTGATCGACGCCGACACTCTGAATATCAATAACCTCAACCAGATATCCAATTTCACGCGGCCGTTCCTTTACACGGGCGACCTCAAGCAGGTGACGGTGGGTGGGCGCCAGGAACTGACGCTCGATCTTCACCTCAAGACGGCAAATCAGATCGGTCTGACGGGCAACGCCGCCGAAATGTTCAAATTCGCGCCCGCGGTGCTGGCGGAGGATTCCGCGCTCGGTGCCGCGGTTGTGACCAATGTGACGGACAAGGCGTCGGCGCAGTCTGCGTTCTCGGCCTTTGCGCCAACTGTCGATGGCGCCACGCGCGCCATGGCGATTTCGCTGACCGATCAGACGACCGGCGCCGTCGGCGCGCGTCAGCGCGCGCTTCGCATGTACGCCGGCCAGGACAGCGAAGTGACGCTGTGGGGCCAGGAGTTCGCGCAGAGTCTCAACCAGAACAGCAGTTCTGAATCGTCAGGCTTCCGCGATAGCGGCTTCGGCTTCGTGCTGGGCGCCGATGGCGGCGATCCCAGCGACGGACGCTACGGCGGCGCCTTCACGTTTTTCTCCGGCGACGCGACCGACAAGCAGCCGCGCACCGCGAAGGTCAACGAAGACTGGTACATGCTGACGGGCTACACCGACTGGCGCGGCAAAGGCTTTTTCCTCGATACGCAGGTTTCAGGCGGTTATGGAAACCTCAAGGGCACGCGTACGATCAACCTTTACGACAACGGCGACCCGACGCAGCCGCTCGCGTTCTCGCGCACGGCAAATTCCAAGCGTTCGAGCCTTATGGCTGCGGGCGGAGTCACCACCGGCGTCATCATGACGGCGGGCTCGACGGTGTTCACGCCACAGATCAGCTTTGACGGGCTGACCTTGCGCGAGGATGGCTACAAGGAAACCGGCGGCGGCGGCGTCGACGGCGACGGCTTCGACCTGACGGTCAATCCCTATTACACCAACTCGCTACGCGGCTATGTCGGCACCAGCGTGCGCGAGGATTTGAACCTGGGCTCTTTCTTCCTGCAGCCCGAAGCGCGCATCGGCTGGCGCTACGATTTCCTGAGCGGTGCGCAGAAAATCCAGGCGGCCTTCGCCGCGGCGCCGACGGACACCTTCTCGCTGGCGGGCCCGGATCCGGCACGCGGTAATATCGTGGGCGGCGGCAGCGTCGCAGTCACGACGGGCGATTGGTCGATTGCACTGGGTTACGATTTCCAGCGCGGCACCAATGGCAGCTTCAACCAGCAGGGTCTGTTGACGCTGGTCGGCAAGATCTGACGCTACGGCCCGCGCGCGATGCCGGCAAAACGGCCGATGTCGCGTTCGGGCGTGGCGAACGAACAGACCAGGCGCACCAGAGTTCGGCCGCCGCTGGACGGTGCCCAGTCGTAGAATTTTGCACCCTGCTCACGCAGGCGGGCGGCCACGTCGTCAGGCAAACTCGCGAACACCGCGTTGGCTTCCACGGGATAGGCGATTTCCACGCTGCCGATCGACGCCAACTCTTTGGCAAGCCGCTGTGCCAGCGCATTGGCGCGCGTTGCGTAAATGCGCCAGCGATTGTTCTCAAGACACGCATCCAGTTGCGCGGAGAGGAAGCGCATCTTGGACAGCAGATGGCCGCTTTTCTTGCGGCGGTATTCGAAATCGGCGGCCTTGTCGAAGAACACCACGGCTTCGGCGCATAGCGCGCCGTTCTTCGTCGCCCCGAAGGAGAGCGCATCCACACCGGCTTTCCAGGTGATGTCGGCCGGCGCGCAGTCCAGATGCACCAGGGCGTTGGCGAAGCGGGCGCCGTCCATATGCAAGGTCATATCATTGCCGTGCGCGGCGTTCGCGATGGCCGCGATCTCGGTGGGGCGATAGACGGTGCCGAATTCGCTGGCCTGCGTGATGCTGACCACCGACGGTTTCGAAGCGTGAATCCCGCGCTGGAAGTCCGGCAGCGCCGCTTCGATGGAAGCCACATCGATCTTGCCGTCTTTGCCATTCAGCAGAACGAGTCTGGCGCCGTGCGTGAAAAATTCCGGCGCGCCACATTCATCCACCGCGATATGGCTCTGCGCATGGCAGATGATGGCGCCGTGCGGCGGGCAAAGTGTTGCGAGGGCCAGCGCATTGGCGGCGGTTCCGGTTACCACCGGATAAGCCGCCACCTCGCGGCCGAAGAATTCGTTCAAGCGTCCGGCAAGGCGCGCGGTTATAGGGTCGTCGCCATAGGAAAGTGCCGGGCCATCGCTGGCGGCGGCGAGCGCGGCAAGAATCTCGGGCGCGGCACCCCAGGAATTGTCGCTGGTAAAATCCATGCCTCGCTCACCAGCTTCCGCTGTTGGGCATGGAAGACCACGGCTCCTGCGCCGGCTTGGGCGTGCCTTCCTGCAGAAGTTCAATCGAAATGCCGTCGGGCGAGCGCACGAAGGCCATGTGCCCGTCGCGCGGCGGACGATTGATGATGACGCCACCATCCATCAGCCGCTGGCAGGCGGCATAGATGTCATCCACCCGGTAGGCCAAATGGCCGAAATTGCGACCGCCGGAATAAGCCTCAGCGTCCCAATTATAAGTGAGTTCGATCAGGGGCGCGGCCTCGCGGGCGGCGCGGTCCGCGTCGCCCGGCGCCGCCAGGAATACCAGCGTGAAGCGGCCCTTCTCGTTCTCGATGCGGCGCATTTCCCGCAAGCCAAGCTTGGCGCAGTAGAAATCCAGCGCTCTGTCGAGGTCAGCCACTCGCACCATGGTGTGGAGATAATGCATCGCGGCCTCCTGCTGCCCGCTGCTTATCATGCTTTGGGCCAGTTTCGGCCATGGTTGGATGCGAAGCTTCCCCGATGGAAGACCGCCGCAATGGTACCATTCGCCGCATCGCAGCGAAGTTTTGCGACAATTTTCTCTGCACGCCGCACGCCTTCGGAAGCGCACGGAAAATCAATGCGTTGGCGCAACAGCCATCGAAAATTCCTGCTTTATGGGGCTTCTCTCGGCATGGCGTGCGGGAGCCCGGCGGCAGGTTCCAGCATTCACCTTGTTGTTTACAAAAGTTCACGAGGTTGCGAGGAAGGCTGGACCGTGCCGGGAAGCATGATTACGATGGCGCGCAAGAACATGAAAATGCGCACCCCTTGAACGGTGCCGGGGCTGGGGGTTGCGTGACGATCATGGTATTTTCTTTCGCCCGGCGTAGCGCGCCGGGTTTCGTTTTACGCGGGTAGACAGACACTCATGCAGCAACCTTCACACGATCTTCGCGGGTTTGGCGGCGGCGCAACGGCAACGCCTCGCCGTATTTTCAGCGTCGGCGCCGTCGTTCTTCTTCATTTGATCCTGATCTACGCGCTGGCCTCAGGCCTTGCCGCGCAGCTGGTTCAGAAGATGCCCGAAATCCTCAAGGCAGACGTGGTGCCGCCGCAAATGCCGAAGGATCAGGTCCTTCCGCCGCCGCCGCCGCAGCTGGAAAAGCCGCCGCCGCCGTTCGTGCCGCCGCCGGAAATCAACGTGACGACCGAAGCCCCGGCGACCAACACGATCACGGCGATTTCGACACCACCACCGCCGGCGACACCCGCGAAACCGTCGATTTCGGCGCCTGCCTCAATCGGCAAGCCGCATAGCTGCGGGCAGAATTACTATCCGGCAATCGGCATACGCCTGAACTGGTCTGGCGTAACCGGCGTAGGCTTCAAGATCGGCACGGACGGGTCCGTGTCGGATGCGCATGTCACATCGTCGAGTGGCCATCAGGAACTCGATGATGCCGCCATCCGTTGCGCGAGTAGCTGGCGCTATAAGCCTGCCATTCAGAACAACCAGCCGGTTGAAGTTCCTTGGCAGACGAATGTGAAATGGGATTTGAAGGGGTAAGCTGTCTCCTCTCGGAGGCAGCCACGTTAGTTCAATCTACCGACGGAGTATTGACGATATGATCTCGAAGAAACTGGCGCTCGCAGCCGCCATTGCCCTGATGACCGGCTTTGTTGCCGGTGGGGCGCTTGCGCAAACGGCGCCGGCCACCAATACACCGGCGGCTTCCACCGATCCGAACGCACCGCCGGCGCCCGCGATGGCGGCACCAGGCGATCAGAGCGCCACACCGGCTGATCCGAATGCCGCACCGGCCGACCCGAATGCCGCGCCGGTCGATCCGAACGCGGCTCCGGTAACGCCGCCACCCGCCGCCGCTCCGGCGCCAGTCATTCACACACCCACCGCGCCGCCGGCTGAAGCAAAAGCCAATCCTTACGGCCTTGGCGCGCTGTGGACCACGGGTGACTTCGTGATCAAGGGCGTGCTGGTCCTTCTGGGCATCATGTCGATCGGCACCTGGTACATCTTCTTCGCCAAGTATCTGGAACAGTCGCGTTTGCTGTCGCAGGCCAAGTCTGTCGACAAACGCTTCTGGAGTTCGTCGAACCTGAACGAAGGCATCGACAAGCTGCCCAAGAACAGCGTCTTCCGCGGCGTCGCCGAAAGCGGCGTGCGCGCGGCCAGCGCCGGCGGCAGCGGCATCGTCAATGTCAGCGACTGGGTGGGCATGCAGCTCAATCGCCAGCTTGAGGAAGTGAATTCCAAGCTGAACGGCGGCATCGCGTTCCTGGCCTCGGTCGGTTCGACCTCACCGTTCGTTGGTCTGTTCGGAACGGTGTGGGGCATCCTGAACGCCCTGATCGCCATCGGCATGTCCGGCCAGCCGTCGATCGACAAAGTCGCGGGCCCGGTCGGTGAAGCGCTCATCTCCACCGCCATCGGCCTTGTCGTGGCCGTGCCGGCGGTGCTGCTCTACAACTTCCTTGTCCGCCGCAACAAAGTGATCAACGAGAAGCTCCGCAGCTTTGCCGCGGACCTTCAGACGTATCTGGTCACCAAGGGCAAGTAAGTCATCATAACGGGCGCGTGCGAAGAAATCCGCGCGCGCCCGCTGTTCAAGAACGGGTATCCGCATGTCCATTAATGTCCATTCGGCAGATGGCGACGAGGCAGAGCTAAACACCACGATCAACACCACGCCGCTGGTGGACGTGATGCTCGTGCTGCTCATCATCTTCCTGATTACGATTCCGGTGGCGCTGAAGCTGGTGCCGGTGCAGTTGCCCGACGCGCGCAACATTCCCACCCAGACCAAGCCGGAAAACCTCGTCATCGCGGTGACGACGGACGAAAGCGTCTATGTCAACAACGTGCCCGTGTCCGACAACAACGATCTTCTGCATATCCTTGAGCAGGCGGCCGTGAAGGTGCCGCAGCCGGAAATTCACATCCGCGGCGACAAAGGCGTGCGCTTCGAAGCGATTGGCCGGATCATCACCGATTGTCAACGCGCCGGCATCCAGAAAGTCGGCTTCATCACCGAGCCGCGCAACGAAGCCCAATAGCTTCCAGTTCAAAGTTAGAGACATAGAAGGTATCGCGTTATGGCAATGAATGTCGGTTCTGGCAGCGGCGAAAACGAGGTGATGGTGGAAATGAACACCACGCCGCTGATCGACGTGATGCTCGTGATGCTTGTGATGCTCATCATCACGCTGCCGATCCAGACACATGCCGTGAAGCTGGATATGCCCAAGCCGAACACGAAGCCGCCGCTGATGCAGCCGATCATTCACACCATCATTGTCGATTTCGATGGCTCGATCCTTTGGGATAACACGCTGGTCAGCCGCCAGACGCTCGACAACTATCTCTATCTGGCGTCGCAGCAGGATCCGCAGCCGGAAATCCACCTGCAGCCGAACCGCCTGGCGAAATACGACGAAGTCGCGAAGGTGCTGTCGGATGCGCAGCGTCTGGGCGTCGTTCACATCGGCTTTGTCGGCAACGAACAATACATGCAGTAACGTCAGGGGCGGCAGCGGACGAAGACGCATGCTATCGCATGCATCCGAGACCCGCGCCTTCGGGAATTAGGCTCAAGAGGTCTTACATGATCACCAAATCCATGCGCGCCGCTGCCACGGCTCTTCTTCTGGGTACCTCCACCATCGCGGTAGCGGGTGTTCTCACTGTCACGACGGCCGAGGCCGTGGCCGTCCGCGCGGCCGTGGGCAAGCCGCTGCAACAGGCGATCGAGCTGGCCAAAAGCGGCAATACCTCCGCCGCCTCGGCCAAGCTGCGCGAAGCCGAGAGCGTGAGCGGCCTCACCGGTGCCGAGCAATCGGCCATCTCGCAGACCAAGGCTTACATCGACGCCAAATCCGGCGGCGGTGCCGTCGGCAGCAAGGCCAAGTTCGTCGCCGATTACAACGCCGGCCGCTACAAGGCCGCGATTGCCGACGCCGACGCCATGCGCAAAGCCGGCAGCCTCGATTTCGGGAGCCAGGTGATTGTCGGTCAGGCCTATTATCTGTCGGGCGATTATCCCGGCGCCATCCGCTACCTGCAGGGCTTGGGCAATTCGGAGCAGGTGCTCTCGCTGCTGCTGAGTGCCGCCTACAAGGGTGGCGACGACAACGCCATGCGCGGCGCGCTGGAAAAGCTGGTGGCCCAGACCGGCAAGCCGCAATACTGGAAAGACCTGCTGACGACATCGGAACACGCCAAGGGCCTGACCGATCATCAGACGCTCGATCTCTATCGCATCCGCTTCCTCACCGGCACCATGCGCAACGCCGACGATTATTCTCTGTTGGCCCAGCTCGCCATCGAGCTGCATTTCCCCGCCGAAGCGCAGGTGGTGATGCAGCAGGGTTTCGACCAGAACATTCTCTCCGGTGATCGCCAGACCCGCCTCATCAACATGGCCAAGACGCAAGCCGGTGGCGAAGCCGCCAAAACCGCCAACGCGCAGGCCGCGATGCAGGCCGCCAAATCGGGCGACGATCTGGTGCAGTTGGGCGAAAATTTCTGGGGTCAGAAGCGCTACCCGGAAGCGCTGGCCGCCGTCCAGGCCGGCATCGCCAAGGGCGTCACCAACAAGGACGACGCGCAACTGCGGCTCGGCATGGCCTATCTCGGGTTGAACCAGAAGGATCAGGCCGCGCACGCCTTCAACAGCGTGTCCAAGACCAACGCCAACGAGGCGATGGTGGCGCACTTGTGGTCGCTCTATTCCCACACCGCGCCCGCAACCGCGGCACCAGCACCGGCGACGGCTCCGGCCAAGAAGAAGCGCCACTGACGCTTGCGCGATTTCAGTTGGAAAGGCCGCCCGCGAGGGCGGCCTTTTTGTTTAAGGCGCGGGCGGGAATTTTGTAAACACCAGCCGCTTGGAAAGCGTGAAATTGAAAATCAGTCCCGCCAGCGTGCCGCAGGCAAGCGCGAAGTAGGGATTGTTTGCCGGCGCCGGCGCGAACGTGATGATCGCGGCGTAGGTGGCATAGTTCACGGCGAAGCCGATGCCGTTGGCGGCAACGAACTTCGCCCATTCCACAAGCATGGCTTCGTCACCCGATGCCGCCTCGGCGCGGAAGGTGAGCATCCGGTTGCCCCACCAGGTAAAGGTGACGGTGACAAGGAACGAGAAGATCGCGCCCGCGTAACGTCCCAGATGCAGCGCATTCAGGGCCACGAACAGCGTCGTTTCGTTCACGATGAACCCGGCGCTGCCGACGATGGCGTATCGCAGGAACTGTGAGCGGCGCAGCCACGCCAGCAAGCCGCTCATTTCTGCTGAAGATCTTGCGGGCCCGGAATGGCGAGATAGGCCATGCGTTTGTCTTCCCAGCGCCCGCGCGTGACCGTGTCAAGAATCAGCCCGCACACCAGCGCCAGAAACGCCAGCAACATGATGATGGATGCGAGAATGGCGGTGGGCAGGCGCGGCACCGTGCCGTGCTGCGCGAAGAACACGATTACCGGCACGCCCAATATCAGCGAAGCGATGGCGAGCAGCGCGAAGATGCCGCTGAAGAAGATCAGCGGCCGTTCCTCGCGCACCAGTGCGGCGATGGTGAAAAGAATCCGAAAACCGTCACCCCAGGTGCTGAGCTTGCTGACAGAACCGGCGGGGCGTTCCTTGTAGCGCGTTTCCACTTCCACCATCGGCACCAGCAGGCGCACGGCGTGAACTGTGAGTTCGGTTTCTACCGCGAAGCCGCTGGCGGTGAAGGGAAAGGATTTCACGAAACGGCGCGACATGATGCGGTATCCCGTCAGCATGTCCTTCAGCTCGACGTCGAACATCAGCGCGGTGAGGCCCGTCAGCAGGATGTTGCCCAGAACGTGGCCGGGGCGATAGGCCGCCTGTCCGGTGGCGATGCGCTGGCCCGATACGATGTCCAGGCTTTCGTCGATCAGCTTCTTCACCAGATCGGGCGCGACCGATGCGTCATAGGTATCGTCGCCGTCCACCAGCACATAGACATCGGCATCGATATCGGCGAACTGCCGGCGCACCACGTTGCCTTTGCCCTGGCGTGTTTCACTGCGCACGATGGCGCCGGCTTCACGCGCGCGCGCGATGGTCTGATCGGTGGAATTGTTGTCGTAAACGTAGATCTCCGCATCCGGGAGGCTGGCGCGGAAATCGCGCACCGTGGGCGCGATCGCGGCTTCCTCGTTGTAGCAGGGGATCAGAACGGCAACGCGGGGCGCGGTCATGGCGTGTTTGGCGGCTTTCGTGTCAGGGGGCAGAACAGATACGGCCCCGCCAGATTGGTATCGAAATGCTGGCACTTCAGCCAGTCTATGATGAAACCATAGGCCAGAAGCGCGTCATGCGTGCGCTCGATTTCGTCGGGGTCTGACAGCGAATAGATGTCGCCCTTGAAATCATCCACCTGCTTTCGCATCCGCGCCGTCAGCTTGGTGCCGTCCTGCGGCTGCAGCATCCAGCCATCGATGCGCAGCAGCGGAATCTGGTGCGGCAGCGATGGCGCGATATATCCCATCGGCGCCAGGCCCGTCATCAGGATGATGGAGTCTTTGGGGCGCTCGATCTTGGGCGGCGTCACGATCTGCACATAGGGATCGCCCAGCGGCATGCGGTCGTTGTAGGTGGCGTGCGAGGTCAGCAGCACCGCGAACAACAACGCCACGATGGAGATGTAGCGCACGCGGCGCGGCAGCGGCAGAAAGCCGACCGCCGCCACGATCAGAATGGGCGCCAGCATTTCCAGCGAAAGAATGTAGCGATAGATGGCGAAGAACAGCGTCCAGGAAATCAGCGTGACGGCGGCGAAGGCGAATAACGGCCGTGCCGCTTCTGTATCGAACAGCGGGTCCGCCGCGCGCCGGCGCGTCAGCCACGCGATGCCCGCCGCGATGCTGGCAAGATAAGCCACGCCCACGCGGGTATCTTCGAAGCCCAGATCGTCGGCCACCGCCCAGTTTAGCGAGAACTGAATGGGGAAGGTGACGATGTTGAAGATGCCGTGCGGCAGGAAGCGCATGTCGCGATACGGCGAGGCCAGCGCCAGCGGCGATTTGAAATACTCGTTGAAATAGGGAAACAGCGGATTGCCGGTCAGCTTGTCCATCGCCTCCCACCAGTAAGCGGAAAACAGCAACACGCCGATCAGCCCGGCAATGCCGCCGGCCGCGATGCGCACGGCCTGATGCTTGAAATCGCCGCGCAGCGCCACAAGTGCTGCCGCAAAGCCCAGCGCAAATGGCGCTTCGGGAAGTTTCAATCCCACCGAACTGCCAACAAGAAACCCCGCGAGCCCCGCAAGGAACGCCGTGCGGATGAGCGATCCGTTCGCCAGCGCATCGCGCTGCACCACGAGGATTGCCAACCCCGTCAGCACGAACACGCTCATCACATTGTCGTAGTAGGTCGTGCCGTACAGGCTCAGCGTCAGCGCGCCGGTCATGCCCATCAGCGTCAGCGCCGCCGAGGCCAGCACGTTTTCTTCCATGCGCAGGCCGGAGCGCGCGATGAAATAAATCGGAATGCAGTTGGCGCCCTGCACCAGCCCCATCACGCCCAGCGAAAACCACGACGGCGTGTGCGATGCCAGCAGGTAGAATGGAATATCGAGGAACGGATTGTAGTAGCTCGCCTGATGCGCCACCGCGAGATCGAGGTTCATGCGGCCGGTCAGGAACTGGTAGGGGATGTACCAATGGTAATTGCGGAAATCCCACGACGTGTCCTTGCCCATCCACAACACGAACAGGGCGATGCCCAGCATGACAGCGCCCAGGAACAGCCATTCGTTTGGCGCCAGCCGTACGGGCCTTGCGGGGAGTGCGGGTGAGGACATGAAGGATGCGGTGCGATTTGAGAGACGCTGCAAGCTAGCACAGGCCAGGCGGCTTGCTTAAGACCGCCGCCGCGCGGCACTTTCGGACGCTTGAGGGCCCCCGCATGACAGACGGCACGATCAAAGCCTTTCGCGCCCACAGGCTTGTGGGGCTGGAAGCGCTGGCGGTGGACGATGCGCCAAGGCCCGAACCCGGTCTGGGCGAGGTGGCGGTGGCTATCGAGGCCGCTGGCATCCAACTGGCCGATCTGGCCGCGATCTCGGGCAGCCGGCGGCCGGTGCCGCAGCTTCCTTTCATGCCGGGTCTTGAGGGTGCCGGCACCGTGACGGCGATGGGTGCGGACGTAACCAGCCTCGCGGCCGGCGATCGCGTCTGCGCTTTCTTCCCGCGCGGCAGCCTCGCTGAATGTGCTGTCACGGCGGCGGAACTGGCGGTGCCATTGCCCAAGCAGGTCAGCGCGCAAACGGCTGCGGCGTTGCCGTTCGCCTATGCCGGCGCGCTGATGAGCCTGCGCGGAAAGGCGCGATTGGCGCAAGGCGAAACGCTATTGGTGCTGGGGGCAGGCGGCCTTGCGGGTCTTGCAGCCGTGGAAATCGGCAAGGCGCTGGGCGCGCGCGTGATCGCGGCGGCCAGTGGCGAAGAACGCGCGGCGGGCGCCATAGCATCGGGCGCCGATCACACTGTGGACACCACGGCCGCACCCTTGAGCGAATCCGTGAATGCGCTCACCGGCGGCAAAGGCGCGGATGTGATTTTCGATCCGGTTGGCGGCGATGCGTTTCAGGCCGCCCTGGGCGCCGGCCGCATAAGCGCGCGATTGATTGTCGCCGGTTTTGCCGGCGGCAAGCCCGGCGAATTGAAGACCGACCTTCTCTATGCGCGCGATATGCAACTTATCGCCGGCAACACATTGCTGTCGCTGACCGAGAATCCGCTGCGCGCGCAGGCAGCGCTTGCAACCGTCGTGGAATGGGCGGCGGACGGAAAGATCGAACCACGCATCGCCGCCAAGTTCGCGCTGAAAGATGCCCGCCACGCCTTCGACTATGTCCGATCCCACCGCGGCTCCGGTGCCGTGGTGGTGACGATGGGATAGAAAAAGCTCGTCATGGCCGCCCTTGAGGCGGCCACGACGGACCAAATTAAGTCTCCACCAAATTCGACAGGAACTGTTCGGTGCAGGCGCGCCAGGAATGTTGAAGCGCAAAGTCGCGTGCTGCGCCGCGTGGAATCGCCAGCGCGCGCTCGCACGCGGACTGGAGATCGTCATCCAGCGCGGCGGCGGTGGAATCCCCCACAACGTCGCGCGGTCCCTGCACGGGATAGGCCGCGACCGGAACGCCACACGCCAGCGCCTCCAGCAGCACAAGCCCGAACGTGTCGGTCTTGCTGGGAAACACGAACACGTCGCTCGCCGCATAGTGGCGCACAAGGTCTTCGCCCACCTTGGGTCCGAGAAACTTTGCTTGCGGATATTGTTTCTCAAGCTGCGCGCGCGCTGGTCCGTCGCCGATCAGAACTCTGGTGCCCGCAAGATCGAGTTTCAGAAGCGCCTCGATATTCTTTTCCACCGCGATGCGCCCGACATAAAGCCAGATGGGTTTGGCAAACGGCAGCGAAGCATCCGGCATGGGGTGAAACACATCCACGTCCACGCCGCGCGACCAAATGCGCAGGTTCCGGAAGCCGTAGCTTTCCAACTCGGCCTTTAGCGATGGCGTCGCCACCATCATCGCGGTGGCCGGCCCGTGAAACCAGCGCAGGAAGCGGTACACCGTGCTTTCCTGGATGAAGGAAAAGCGCGCATGCACATATTCCGGAAAGCGGGTGTGGAAAGATGTGGTGAAAGGGATTTTGTATTTCATGCACAGCGCGCGCGCCGAAAGCCCGATGGAGCCTTCGGTGGCGATGTGAATGGCGTCCGGCGCGAAGTCGCGGATCATGCGCTCGATCCAGCGGCGCGGAAAAAGCGCCAGGCGGATTTCGGGATAGGTCGGCATCGGCACGGTAACGTGGCCTTGCGGCGTGGCGTAGCGCACGTCATGGCCCATCGCTTCCAGATCCTTGCCCAGAATCTCCAGCGTGCGCACCACGCCGTTCACTTGCGGCGCCCAGGCATCGGTGACGATGAGAATCTTGCGCTTCGCCCCAACGGGCAAAGCCAGCGCCGGCGCGCGTTTGCGCGCGGCTCTCACGAAAAGAACCTCAGGCGGCAATCGGTGCTGGCAATTCGCGCTGACGCGGCGTTTCGTGGCTTGCGTCCGGCTCTGCAAGAATGGCGGTCCAGTGCAGAATCTCCATGCGGCCGCGCGCATCTTCAACGAGCGCCGTGCAGCTTTCAACCCAATCGCCGTCGTTCATATAGGTGATGCCGTCGATCTCCTTGATCGCCGCCTGATGAATATGGCCGCAGACCACGCCGTCATAGCCGTGCTCGCGCGCCTCGCGCGCCACGGCGGCTTCGAAGCGGCAGATATATTCCAGCGCGTTCTTCACTTTGTGCTTGAGATAGTTGGCCAGCGACCAGTAGGGCAGGCCGGCCATGCGCCGCGCGTTGCTCAGCACTTCATTCAGGTCGAGGGCCTTGGAATAGGCCCAGTCACCCAGATGTGCCAGCCATTTGGCGCAGGCGATCACGGTGTCGAAACGGTCGCCGTGCAGAACCAGCAGGCGCCGCCCGTCGGCCGTCTGGTGCACGGCCTCATGCACGATCTCGACGCGGTCGATGGCGCGGCCGCAGAATTGGCGGAAGGCCTCATCGTGATTGCCGGGCACATAGATCACGCGCGTGCCGCAATCGGCCATCCGCAGGATTTCATGGATGACGCGGGTGTGTGCGTGCGGCCAATGCCAGCGCCGCTTCAGCCGCCAGCCGTCCACGATGTCGCCGACCAGAAACAGCGTGTCGCAGGAATTGTGGGCCAGAAAATCGGCCAGCAGGTCCGCCTTGCAGCCGCGCGTCCCCAGATGGGTGTCGGACACGAAGATCGTGCGGTGATGGTGCGCCCCCCGGAACGACCCCCGGGATCTCGGCGCGGAAGCGTCCGGCGCTTTCAGGAAGGCAAGCTGAGCAGCCCAGTCCAAATCCGCCATCACACACCTCCGAATCACGAGAAACGCATCGGCTGGTATGTGAATGGCCTGTGGACGCGACTCCTTGATTGCAGGCGCATGATAATTTCGTGACGCGCCCACCAGGTCTTTTGCGCTGCACCAATTTTTGGCAGTGGGCCTCATATATAAGCTATTGAAATAACGCAATTTTATCGACCCATAACCTTGTCGTCTCGTTTTTTCGCTTGCGCACCCGAAAAAACGGTCCCAATGTTGCGGTGCGGCATGAGAATGCCGCATGCCCTTCCTGGGCGTTTCCTCCCTGAACTTCGGCCGCTCCTTCGGGAGCGGCCTTTTTTCTTCGCGAAATTGATCGCGCTTCGCACCCGCGGCGATTGACGCAAGCGCTCCAGCCCTTCAACCATGGCCCCTCTGTTCCCCAATCAAAGGTTCGCACACGTGAAGTACGGCATCGATTACAAATTCCTGCCCAAGGGCGCCAAGTCGCTGGTCGAAATCGGAACCGATCAGGACGTTGAAATTGAGGAAGATGGTTTCGGGCTCATCCCCGCCGTCGGCGATTACGTCAGCATTCCCGGCGACCGCGATGACAACCGCGAAAGCTATCGCGGGCGCGTGCATCACCGCTATTTCCGCTATGTGCTCGGCTTTTGCTACATCAGCATCGTCATCGAAGAAGCCGACGATGCCGCATGGGCGGCACTGGGCCGCAGCTAACGCCTATTCGGCGGCAAGCGTGCCCGGCCGTGTCCGCAGAAGCGACGTGTCCAGGCCAAGAAGTTCGCGTAGCGCTTCGGTGATGCGCGACTTCACGCTTGCGAAGCGCGCCCGGCGCACGACTGTCTCCTCGTCGAGATAAAGCGCGCGGTTGATTTCAATCTGCAGCGCGTGCGCGCCGTATGCGGGCCGCCCGTGCAGCTCGGTCGTGTAGCCGCCGGCATAAGGCACATTGCGCACCACGGAAAATCCGCGCCGCTCGAAGGCGCGTTCGCTGGCGCGCATGATCGCCGGTGCCGCCGCCGCGCCGTAACGGTCGCCCAGAACAATGTCGGGTGTTGCGGCAGCCGACGGCATGGAGTGGCAATCGATCACAACCGCCAGGCCAAAGCGCGCGCGCGTCTCGTCCACCATCCGGCCAAGTGCTGCGTGATAGGGGCGGAACAGGCGCGCCAGCCGTTCGTCGGCCTCAGCCGGCGCAAGCTTGCCGCGATAGATTTCGGCGCCATCGCGCACGATGCGCGGAATGACACCAAGCCCCGCATTCACGCGCGGGCTGGCCCGGTCCACATCGAGCGACAATCGGCCTTCGAACATGGCGGCATCGAGTTCGGCGGGCGAGCGGTTCACATCCAGGAACACGCGCGGGAAATGCGCCGCGATCATCGGCGCGCCCATCGCCACTACGCTGGCGAACAGCTCATCGACAAAGGCGTCTTCCGAGCGGCGCAGGCCCAGCAGGTTGAGGCGGCTCTGTTCCACGAAACTGGGCGGATACACGGTGCCCGAATGGGGTGACGCGAAGATGAACGGCAGCGTCTGTTGCGGCGGGCGCGCAACCGAGAAGGGCGTGGCATAAAGCGCCGCCAGTTCAGGGTTGGGTCCGGCTTTGCCGCCGGCTTGCCGAGTCGAATTCATCGCCCTTAGTGGACCACCAAGCGGCCGCGCCTTTCAAGCCGCGCGCACGGCCTCTTTACCGCAGCCCCTCATGGTCCATTTACCCACAGCGGCGTATAGGATTTAGTCGGCGCTGGGAAAGCGGGCCATGGCGAACATTCTACTGGCGGAAGACGATGAATCGCTGCGCCGGTTTCTGGCGGCGGCGCTCGTCAAGGCTGGCCACGACGTCATCGATTTCGGCGACGGCGCGGAAGCGCTGGATTGCCTGCACAAGGCACGGCGCTTCGACCTGCTGCTCACCGACATCGTGATGCCGGGGCTGGACGGAATCGAACTTGCCAAGCGCGCCGCCGAACTCGATCCGCACATGAAGATCATGTTCATCACCGGCTTCGCCGCCGTGGCGCTGCATCCTTCGTCCGGCGCGCCCAAGCAGGCGAAAGTTCTCTCCAAGCCGTTTCACCTGCGCGAGATCGTGCAGGAAGTGGAGCGCATGATCGCGGCGTAAGTTTTTTTTCCGCGCGGAAAAAATCCAGCCAAACGCGTCCGCGCCTGCTTGGTTCCCGTATTAATTGCGCCGCATGGCTGACCCCAAATCGCCGCATTTCTGCGTTCTCATCATACCGGTCCGGCGCGGAGCCGGCTCCAGGCCGCCCCTTGGCCTTAAAGCCTTCTCCCGCCGAACCGGTTTTGTTTGAACCATTCTTATGGGGAGATCGTCATGCTGCGTCCTCAACATGAATTGGCCGGTTTGCGCGGTGGCGCAATGACGTCACGGCGCATGGCAAGCATCGCGTTCGTCGGTGCGCTTCATATTGTTCTGATTTACGCATTGATGAACGGGCTTGCGCAGAAGATCGTGAGCGTCGTGCCACACGATATCGTGGCGCACATTGTCGAGACACCGCAGCAGCAACCCGTGTTGCCGCCGCCGCCGGTGCAGATTGCGAAAGTTCAGCCCACCGAACAACCGGCCATCGAACCGGTGATCGATATTCAAACGCCGCCTGCGGCCACGGCCATCCAGTCGCCGCCGCCGCAACCCACCGCAGCCATCGCCAACTCCGGCGCATCGGGGTTGACGAATACGCACACCACCCCGCCGTATCCGCCCGATGCGCGCCGTCTTGGCCAGCAGGGCACGGTGGTGCTGCAGATCACGATTGCCGTCAACGGCGCGGTGACGGACGCCAAGGTCGCAACCTCCAGCGGCACGCCGGCGCTCGATCAGACGGCGGTCGCCTGGGTGATGTCGCACTGGAAGTACAAACCGGCCATCGCCAACGGCGCGCCCACCCAAAGCGTCACGCAGGCCGCCGTGAAGTTCGACCTGAAGCAGGCGCACTAGCCGCGCGCCCGGCCGGGAACCCACGTCCTCCCCCGGCTTGCCAGCCTTGCGGGCTGAGCGGTATAGAGCCGCTCCCTGCACGGCAGGGCGCGTAGCTCAGCGGGAGAGCACTACCTTGACATGGTAGGGGTCACAGGTTCGATCCCTGTCGCGCCCACCATTCTTCGCCGCGCAGCGGCGAAGAATGCCGCAGCGAAGCGCGCCAGCGCGAAGCCGGGCTGCCCACGGTTCACGCGGCGACGCCTCGGCAAGCCGCCGCAAAGATAAAAGCGAAGCGCGGAAAATCCCGCGCTTCGCCTTTTTGCATCCGAAACCAGTTCAGATTCCGAAGTTTCCAAGCCCCAGCGAACCAAGGTGTGTCGCGTTTTCCAGTTGCACCACCAGATCCTGCCCGGCCTGGAATCCGGACTGGCCGTTCTGGTCTATGACAAGAAAGTTCTGGCCGGCCAGCGCACCCAGCAATGGAGAAATCTCCATGGCGTGGTTGGCGCCGAGCAGCGATCCCACCAGCGTTCCAAGCCCACCAAGATCGTTCAGCAGCCCGCCCAGCAGGCTCGTGTCGATGCCCGTCACGGCGTGGCCGACGTCGAGCGTATCCAGCGCGCCATCGAAGTTGACGATGCTGTCCGTTCCGCCGATTGCATTGAACACGAACGTGTCCGCGCCGCCGCCGCCGCCGTTGAGGATGTTGCTACCCAGCCCGGCGATCAGCGTGTCGTCGCCTGCGCCGCCGGTGAGGATATTGTCGCCAGCACCACCGACGAGCGTAAGTGCGGTCGCCAGCGCCGCCGAGCCGTCAATGGTCACGGTATGCCCGACATCCACTTTGAGCGCGTTGATATCGAGCTTTGCGACATCCAGGCCGCCTGTGCCGATCGTGAGGTTGTAGTCCCCGTCGCCGAGATCGACATGCTCCACGCTCTGCATGTTGGAAGAGCCCAGCGTCAGGCTCAACACGCCGGCCACCGGCGTGCTGAGATGCAGCGTGTCGCTGCCCGCGCCGCCGTTGACGTCGTCGCTTACGTTGAAGTTGAAGCCGAAATAGAAATTGTCGTTGCCGGCGCCGCCATTCACGTCGTCGCTGCCGGCACCCGCGTGGAACGTATCGTCGCCGCCACCGAGGTTCGCGAGCGAGCCATGGTTGCCGACGGTTACGGTGTCGTCGCCGAGACCGCCCAGCACGACAATCTTGCCGTTGTTTTCTGAACTGTCGTTCACATGTAGCGAATTCCCCGATCCGAGCGCGCGGCCGTCGACCGTCATAGTTGCCCCGGCCGCGATGTTTCCATCGGCAAATGTGAAGTTGTAGGAATTGCCCCCGGCGAGGTGCATGGTTTCGATGTTCTTCATCGTTTGGGCGGCCAGTGTGACACCACGGCTATAATCGCCCGCCAGGTAAAGCGTGTCGGTGCCACTTCCACCGTTGACGCGGTCGTCAGCGTTGAAATGCTTTCCGAAGTTCAGCGCATCGTTTCCGCCATTTCCCGATGCCCAATCGTTGCCGTCTCCCAGATCGATCACATCGTTGCCGCCGCCACCCAGGACGTGATCGTTGCCGCTGCCAGTTTGGGCGTGATCGTTACCGCCGCCGAGATTGAGCGTGTCATTGCCGGCGCCCGTGTTAACGGTTTCGGCGGCGCTGCCGGTGATAATTGTGTCATTGCCGGCGCCGCCGATTATTGAGAGGTGGCCGTCGGTTTCCGCGCGATCGCGCAATCTGAATGTCTGGTGCGCGTCGAGTGCGCTGGCGTCGACAGTGAGCGTCGCGCCGGCTGCGATATCGCCATCGGCGATACTGAGATTGTAGGAATGCTGGCCAAGCAATTCCATTTTCTCGACGCCTTGGAGCGCGTGTGCTTCAAGCTGCAGATGTGTGGAATAGTCGCCGTCGAGGCGCACCACATCATTGCCCTGGCCGCCATTGACGCGGTCCCTGCTGTCCAGCGATGCGCCAAAGTCAAAGGCGTCGTTTCCGCCGTCGCCCGTAACCACGTCGCGGTTTCCGTCCGCCAGACGGAAGACGTCATTGCCGGCGAAGACAGTATGTTCGAAGCTTCCGATGGCTTCTTGCTGCACAAACGCGCGCAAGTCGCTTGCTGCGATATTAAGGCCGGAAATCGCAAAGCCGCTGTTGCCGAAGCCGGTTTCTGAGATGCGCGTAATGACGCCGTGCGACGGGAGGCCGCCGGAGAACCCGCTCAGGCCCGTGCCTTCGAATTTAAAGGTGTAGCCACGCGGCGATTGGATTGTGAAGGCCGATGGGGAATGCGCGGCGATCTCGCCTTCGTTGAGAAGACCCAGCAGATGCGGGCTAAGATTTGCGCTGCCGTGAGCGACGAACGTTGCCATGTGAATGCTCCTTATGACCCCGGCACTCACTATCTAGAGTTGTATCAGAGAAGAATGCCTCTTATAAGGGCAAGGTGCGGCTGTGGTATATAAATCGTAAAAAGACGCCTTCCATATTTAGCGAAATGCGCCGGAAAGCGCAGCCGCCGCCGCGCCGATCAGGTTGGGATCGATCGCTTGCGTACCCGTACCCGAAGCCGGTTTGTCGATCAGTTCGGCCTTGGCGGTGCCGGGCAGAAGGGGTCCAAGCGTTTGCATCACGCGTGCCGCATAGCCGGGCGTTTTCCAGAACAGCGTTCCTTCCGCCAGCACGCCCGCGCGAACGTCCGTTTTCCCGCGCGCATACAAACCGATGAGTGCCGCGAGCGCGGCAGCGGTGAAATCGGCGGAGCGATCGATGATCGCGGTGGCAGCCGCACCGATGCGCGGATCGCCGCGCGCATCCGCAACGGCGCCAGCGTTGGTTTGCGGATCGCGCGGATCGAAATGCGCGGCGCGGCAGGCATCTTCACCCGCCGCAAACCACAACAGCCACGGCAGGTAGGCGCCGCTCACCGCTTTCTCGAAACGCTGGCGGCCGCGCTGCTCCGGCGGCGAGACGGCATCGACAGCATCGTCCCATCCGGTCAGAAGCGCGCCCGGATCGAAATTTCCGGATTCCAGATTGACCGCCATCTCGACATCGCCGGGCCAGCGCGCATCGGACGCGAGTTTGGGAATATCCTTCACGCGAAAGAAGCCGGCCATGTTGGTGCCGGTACCCACGATCAATCCGATGTGATGCGTGAACTGCTGTGCGAGATAGGCGCCGGCCAGCAAGCTCGCCACCGTGTCGTTCAGTGTGGACATCGCGCGCACGCGCCGTCCGCGCATCTTTAATGCGGCGATGAGTGGTTCGCTGACGTCTTTCACATCGCCGATCTCGATGCCCTTCGTCCAGCGCAGCAGCGTGGCGCGGCCATCCGGCGCAATCGAAGCTGGGTAGGAAAAGCAATAGCCCAGCGCGATCTCGTCGCGAGTGCTCGCCGCGGCGATCAGATCGGCCTGTGTGTCGAAAAATTCTTGCGCGCTGACGGCGCCGGGTTGCGTGGCGCGCTGCATGATGTCGCTTTGGTGTTGCAACGCACCGTCGCGGCCCGGCAGAAGTTTCGCCGCGCCATCCAGCGCCACACAGGCGCTTCGCATATTGGTGCCGCCAACATCCAGCACCACCGCTTCGCCGCACACACCGGCATCCGGCTTTCGCAGGTAGGCGGGCAGCGCCTTGATTTGCCGGTCCGGCTGTTCAAGCCCTTCGCGAATGGCGTTGCCAATCTGGTCACGCAAGGCGCGCAGTTGTTCAAGCGTAAGGGAAAAAGAATCCGCCATCAGGCAAGAACGTGCGAGATGGATTTGTGATGCGCGGCCAATGCGCCGAGCCAATCCATGCCTTTGCGGATTTCTATTGCCTGATGGTTCCGGGCTTCTGCCAACACCCGCGCGCGCAACTGCGGCGAATAGGCATGTTCGGTCGCCTTGGAATAGCGGCTGAAAACGGCGTTGCCGCCAATGCCGCCTAGCCAGGCCTGCGGTGCATCGAGACCGAAATGTTTGATAACGCGCTCCAGCGCCGTTGCCGGATCGGCCAGCAGCGTTTCAAAATCGAGCGGCAGGATGCGCGGGCCGAACTGGGCCTTGAGTTGTTCTTCCGTCAGCCGCTCCGTCAGCCAAGCAGAGGCCGCGCGTTCGCCGGGCGAAGATGCATCCGGCGCTTCGCCCAGAAATTGCGTCAGCCGGTATTCGCGTTCCGGCGCATGGGCATCCAGATCGGCGGCGGTGTTGTCGCCTGCCAGAATGGTGGCGAGATAGGTTTCGGCGGGAAGGTTCAGATACACCGCTCTCGCATCGGGCCGCGCGTGCAACAGATGGTGTCCCAGCCGCGCCGCGTTGCTGGTGGCTTTCAACACAACCGCGCGCGTGGATGCAAAGCCGCGCGACCATAACTTCAGGAAAGTCTCCAGATCGGCATTGGCGTGATCGTGGTCGAAGCGGTCCGCCAGCGTGCGCAAGGGCAGGGGCTCGCGCAACGAAAGCACCTGTCCGGTTTCGTCCAGCAGGCGGCTCAGCAACGTGGAGCCGACATGGCCCGCATGGAATATAAAGTGCAGCGGCTTTGCGTGTGCGCCACCATCCAGCGCCGTTTCCACATCGGCCAGCGCGATCCATGCACCGGGATTGCGCGGGCTCAACATGCGGTCGTCCAGAAAGCTGGCCGTGCGGTAACTCATCTCCATCATGCGCAAAAAGAATATGCGCCGCGCATCCAGATCGAGCTTCTGCGGATACAGCGTAGGCGCGCGCGCAAGGCCCGGCAGCAAGGCTGCAATCTCGGTTGCGGTTTTGTCGGACATGAAGGGCCAAAGCGAAACGCGCGCCGACTTTAGAGTCATTTGCCTTTCGGCGCGAAGCCCCGAATGAGCGCGGTGAATGCGGCGTCGAGGATTTTGCGATAGTCGTATTGCGTGCCCAGCTTGCCGGCCAGATGTAGCATCATCGTGCCGTGCAGCGTGGCCCAGAAAATATGCCCGATCAGGTCTGGATCGCCTTCCAGAAATCCCGCTTCGATCAGCGGAAAAACATGGCGCGTCAGCGTCTGGGTGGCGCGGCCGGCGGCGGCGTTCAGTTCGGGATATTTTTCGTCGCCCGGCTGGGAGACATCGAACATCAGCTTGTAGTCGGCCGGCTGCTCCAGCGCGAAGCGCACATAGGCTTCACCCGCCGCATCCGCACGGCTGCCGGCATCGCCGCCGCTGGCGAAGGCTTTTTCCAGCGCTTCGGAAAATCGCGTGAAGGCGCGCGCCCGCACCGCCGCCAGCATCTCGTCCTTGTCGTGAAAATAGCGGTAGGGCGTCATCGGGCTCACGCCCAGTTCGCGCGCGACGTTGCGCAAGGTGAAGCCTTCCATCCCGTGTTCGGCGTAGAGTTCCTCCGCCGCCTCGCACAGGCGTTCCCGAAAATCGCTGACTTCGGCTGTGGATAAGATTTTTGGCATTTCTCACGAATCCGGGCCTTGACTCTGGGTCTCTTACAGCATAAATTTACATCGTAAGGCAAGTGCCAAGGAGATACCTATGAACGCGCCAGCCAAAGTCGATCCTTATCTCTCCGGCAATTTCGCGCCCGTCCGCTCGGAAGATGATTTTCCGGGGTTAAAGATTACCGGCGACTGGCCCCAAGAGCTTCGCGGCACGCTTTACCGCAACGGCCCCAATCCGCAGTTCGATCCGCGCGATGCGCATCATCACTGGTTCGCCGGCGATGGCATGATTCACGCCTTTGAGATCGCGGACGGCCGCGTGAACTACCGCAACCGCTATGTTCATACGCCGAAGTATGAACTTGAGAAGGCGGCGGGCCACGCGCTGTTCGGCACCTTCGGCAATCCCATGACGAGCGATCCCTCCGTCATCGGCAAGGACAGCGGCGTCGCCAACACCAACATCGTGTGGCATGCGGGGCGGCTGCTGGCGCTGGAAGAAGGCCATCAGCCATTCGAGCTTGATCCTGTGTCGCTGGAAGCGCGCGGCTACCGCGATTACGCAGGCGCCGCGCACCGCTTCACCGCGCACCCCAAAATCGATCCGCAAACCGGCGAGCTAGTGTTCTTCGGTTATTCGGCGGGCGAGGGCTTCTTCAGCGACCAGATGGCGTTCGGCATTGCCGACCGCACCGGCACAGTCACGCGGCTGGATATGTTCAAAGCGCCATTCTGTTCCATGGTGCACGACTTCTTCGTGACGAAGAATTACGCGCTGTTTCCCATCCTGCCGCTGACGGGCAGCTTGCCGCGCGTGATGGGCGGCGGACCGGCCTTCGCGTGGGAGCCCGACAAAGGCTCGCACATAGGCGTGCTGCGCCGCGATGCCGGCGTGGAAACCATTCGCTGGTTCACCACCGATCCCTGCTACGTTTTTCATCCAATGAACATGTGGGAAGACGGCGACAAGATTTATGCCGACGTGATGCAATATGAAACCGCGCCGCTGTTTCCCAATGTGGACGGCAGCGCCAATCCGCCCAACGCCGCACGGCTGGCGCGCTGGACTTTCGATCTGGCGGACAATTCCAACACCGTGAAGCGCGAGTATATCGACGACCTGGCCGGCGAATTCCCCCGTTTCGACGAACGTTTCGCGGGTCTCAAATACCGTCACGGCTATTTCGCGGCGGACGTGAAAGAGGAACGCGCCATCCGGTTCGACTCTATCGTTCATCTGGATTTCGCAAGCGGCAAGCGCGACGTTCATACCTTTGCCGCGGGCGATGTACCGGGCGAACCGATCTTCGTTCCGCGCAGCGCCACCGCGCCGGAAGGCGATGGCTGGCTTCTCACCAATGTCTATCGCGGCAGCGAAAACCGCAGCGACCTTGTGGTGTTCGAGGCTGGCGATGTCGCGCGCGGCCCGATTGCGACGGCGCAGTTGCCGCGCCGCGTGCCTTTCGGCTTCCACGGCAACTGGCGGCAGGCCTAACCGCGATGCGCGATTTCCTGAAAGTGTTCAAGCCGCTTGCCGGCGATTTTCTTTCCACGATCGTCTTCATCGCGATTTACGAAATCACGGGCAACATTGTCATCTCGACCTCGGTGGGCATCGCCAGCGGCATCATCCAGGTCGTGTGGTTGCGCGCGCGCAGCCGCAAAATCGAAATCATGCAATGGGCCAGCCTTGCGCTGGTGATCGTGCTGGGCAGCGCCACGCTGCTGACGCGCGATCCGCGCTTTGTGATGGTCAAGCCCAGCATCGCCGCCTTCGCCATCGCCTGCGTGATGCTCAAGCCCAACTGGCAAAGCCGCTATTTCCCGCCGCCGGTGAAAGAGCATGCTCCCGCCGCGTTGCTGACGGCGTGGGGTTATCTCTGGGCGGCGCTGTACTTCGCGCTGTCCGCCGCAAACCTCTTCGTCGCCTATCGTTACGGCATCAAGGGCTGGGCGACGTTCAACGCTTTCGTGCCGGCCGGCGCACCGCTGGTATTATTCTTCATTCAATATTTCAGTCTGCGCGTCGTGATAATCCGCGCGGTGCGCAGCAAAGCCGCCCAACCGCAAGGCACCATTGCGCCGGTGATGCGTTAGCCACCCGGGGTTCTCATATTGGAGACCGGTCATGGCGTCTTTTCCGATGCCGCTTTTCCCCACCTGGGAAGATCTCGCAATCCGGCTTTTGCTGGCACTCCTCGCCGGCATCGCCATCGGCTATAATCGCGAAGAAACCGGCCATGCCGCCGGCCTTCGCACCACCATTCTGGTTTGCCTTGCTGCCGCCATCGCCATGATGCAGGCCAATATCCTGCTGCCGCAGGGGGGCAAGACGGCGGATTCCCTTGTCACGCTCGATCTCATGCGTTTCCCGCTGGGCATTCTCACCGGCGTCGGTTTCATCGGCGCGGGCGCGGTGCTGCGGCGCGGCAGCATCGTGCAAGGCGTCACCACCGCGGCCACCATGTGGTTCGTCACCGTGATTGGCCTGTGCTTTGGCGGCGGTCAACTTGCGCTTGGGATAGCCGCGACTCTGGTTGGCATGTTCGTGCTTTGGGGAATGAAGTGGGTGGACATCGCGCTGCCACGAACCCGCAAGGCTCGTCTGGGCATAACTGCCGACAAGGATATTCCTGTCGAAGATGTCATACGCAGCGAATTTCCCGCGCGCCGCTTTCGCGTGCGCCTGCTATCGCAGCGCTATAGTGAGGACCGGCTCAGCGAAGCGCGCTATGAGATTTTCTGGTACGCGCGCCCGCGCGAATCTCCGCCCATCAGGTGTCTGGAGCGGCTGCGCGCCGAGCCCGGCGTCAAGTCGGTGGAATGGCGGTTCTAGGATCAGATGAAATTCGCGGCCGAGAGGCCTGTAAGATGCCCGCCATTCAATTCGATCACGAGATCGGCATTGTTCTGATACCCTGCCTGCCCGTTGGCATCGACGATCAGGAACGTATCGCCCGCATAGTCGCCCGAATCCGGCTTGAACAGCACAGCGTCATTCGCAGCCAGATCCCCCGCCTTTATCGCTGCCCGCAAATCGGCATTGAAGGTGGCGACGGATAGTTCGCCCCCCGTCACCGTGGCGTCAACGCCTGCCACATCCATGAGTGTGTCGAACTTGTCTTCCGTCGCATCGAAGCCTGTGATGATGTCGAAGGACGGCCCCGTCGAATCCGAAACCGGCGCATAATAAAAAGTATCCGCGCCACCATGCCCAACAAGGCTATCGGCGCCAAGGCCGCCGCCAATCGTGTCGTCGCCGCTTCCGCCGATTAGCGTATCGGCCCCGGCGCCGCCATACAGTCCAAGATTACCGTCCGTTTCCGCCGATCCATCGACATGCAGCGTGTTCGATGCTCCAAGTCCCTGATCGCCGTCACTGCCGATATCCAGCGTGGCGCCAGCGGCAACGGCGGAATCCGCGATCGTGAGGCTGTAATCGTTGCCGCCGTCCACGAAAATAGCCTCGACGCTCGAAATTATCGCGGAGGAGAGCGTGAAGCCCGCGGAATAATCGCCGGTCAACACCAGCTCATCCACACCACTGCCGCCGTTGAAATGATCGCTGGTGGTGAACATCTGTCCGGTTGCGTAGAGAGCAAAGTCGTTGCCGCCACCGCCGTTGATCGTGTCGCCGCCACCGCCGGCGTAGAAGACATCGCCGCCGCCGCCGCCGCTCAGCGTGTCTGACTCTGTACCACCCGTGAGCTGGTCGTCGCCGGCACCGCCCGTTTCCACGAAATGGCCGGTCGCCGAATTGATGTCAGCGAAGAACAGCCTGTCGCTCGCGCCCAGCGCGGATCCATCGACGGTCAATGTCTGGCTGCTCGTCAGATTGCCGCCTTCGAAATCGATATTGTAAGTGTGGCCGGCAGCCAACACGATGTTCTCGACGCTCAGCAAATGTCCGGATTCGATGTCGACAGGGCCGGAATAATCGCCGTTGAGATTGAGCGTGTCAGTCCCCGCGCCGCCATCGATCTTCTGACCGCCATAGTGGGCGCCAAAGCTGAACGTATCGGCGCCGGCGCCGCCCAATATGCTCACGCCGGAATCGACCATAGTGCCGACCGTGACGTTGAGCGTGTTCGCCGCGGCGAGCGCCGAACCGTCGATGGTGAGAATCTGATGGGAGGTCGATCCATCGCCGGCGGTTTTGATCGTATAATCGTGGCCCGCGCCGAGGATCAGGGATTCGACCGATGTGAGCGTCGATGCCGTCATGGTAAGCGCGTGACTTGCGGTATAGTCGCCTGTGATGCTGACCTTGTCGTTTCCGGTGTAACCGGAGATCGTATCCGCACCTGTCAGCTTAGCGCCCATGTTGATGGTGTCGCCGCCGCCGCCGGCGTCTACTTTGTCGTTACCGCCGGAACGGTCGTAAAATGTGTCTGCGCCGCTGCCGCCGGTGAGGTCGTCATTGCCCGCGCCGCCATGCAGAACAAACTTGCCGTTGGTTTCCGCCGAGCCATCGAACGTCAGGCTGTTGCCGCTGCCAAGCGCCGTCGCATCCAGCGTCAGCGTCTTTCCGGATGCCACCGACCCGTCCGCCGTGATGATGTTGTAGTCATGCCCGGCGGCAAGAACGATCTTTTCCACGCTGAGAATGCCGGACGCGCCAAAATTCAGGAAATTATAGTCGCCATTGAGATTAAGCGTGTCTGTTCCAGCACCGCCGTCGATCTTGTCAGTGTCGAGAACATCGAAGCGGCCTCCGAAGTTGAAGGTATCGCTCGCCGCGCCGCCTTTGATCGTCAGCGCCGTGTTGCGCATGTGCTGGGCATTGATTGTCATGGTGTTGCCACTCGCCAGCGACGAGCCATCCACCGTCATGTGAAAAGAGTTCGTGTCTCCGCTCGCGAAGCCTTCATCGGCGGTTGTAATCGTATATTTGAATCCCGCACCCAGATGCAGTGTCTGGATGCCGTCGATGTTGGCGGTTTTGAGAACCAGCGCATGGCTGCCGGTATAGTCGCCGGTGATGTTGAGCTTGTCGTTTCCCACCCCGCCCGAGATTTGGTCCGCGCCGGTCAGGAAAGCGCCAAGGTTAAACGTGTCCGCGCCGTCATCGCCGCTGAGCTGGTCCGTCCCGCCGACGCGGTCGTAGATAACGTCCCCGCCCTGACCGCCTTCGATCTCATCGCTGCCCGCGCCACCGTGAATTACAAATTTTCCATTGGTCTCGGCCGAGCCGTCGAAATCCAGGTGGTTGGCGCTTCCCAGGTTGCCGCCATAGACCGTCAATGTCGCACCCGATGCCACATTGGCGTTGTTCGTCCGCAGCACATAATTGTGCCCGGCCGCGAGATTTATCGTTTCCACGCTCGTGAGCGTCGCCGAACCGAATGTGAGATTGTAGCCGCCATCCAGCTTGAGCGTGTCGTCTCCGCTTCCGCCGTTGATCTTGTCGTTGACGTCGAGCTTGGCGCCGAAGTTGAAAATATCGTTGCCGCCTTCACCGTTGACGGTGTCACTGCCGCCTTGGCTCATGTTAAACGTGTCGGCGCTGGCGGTGCCGGTCTTGTTGTCGTTTCCCGATGTGCCGGTGATGGTGGTCATGGCGCTCTCCTTCACGCGCGACGCTGCGCTGGCGAATTTGAGACCTCGAGATTTGCCGCATCAAGCATAATGTTCGGGAACTTGTTTTATTTTTCGCGCAAATATGCGTGCAATGACATGATCGGGTTCCATCAGGTCACTGCGCGCCGAAATCGCAATAATCGTTGTGCCGCCACAGCCCAGAGGTCTTCATGCGCGACATTTTTATATTTCTTGCTTTGATCTTCGCCACGCCGGTTCTGGCGAATGCAAACCAAGCCACCGTCGTCTCGCAATGGGTTCAACTGAACGCCGGCGGCGCCGCGCAAGCGCGCGTCGCGGTGAACGGAAGCGATTGCCCCGCCATCGTCATCGACGGCCGCGCTTCGCCGATGCATTTGCGCGCGCCGGAAGACAACGCGTTCAGCGTGCGCGTTTGCAGCGCGCCCATTCCCGCTGGCGTCAAAGCAGCGTCGGTGGAAGGACAAAATCTTCCGCTGCCGGCTGCGGCGCCGCAGCGCATCGTCGTGTTCGGCGATACGGGCTGCCGCATCAAGGGCCTCAGCGTGCAGGACTGTAACGATCCGGCGAAATGGCCTTTCCCGCAGATCACCGCCGAAGCCGCGCGCACCAATCCCGATCTCGTGCTTCACGTCGGCGATTATCTCTACCGGGAATCGCCGTGTCCGCCGACGGCGAAAGGCTGTGCAGGAAGTCCGTCCGGCGATACCTGGCCGTCATGGAATGCGGATTTCTTCGCGCCCGCAGCACCGCTGCTGGCAGCGGCGCCATGGGTCTTTGTGCGCGGCAATCACGAAACCTGCCCACGCTCCGGCGCAGGCTGGCTCAGGCTGCTGGGGCCGCCGGATTTCGACGTGAACGCGAAGTGCATCGATCACATCAAGCCTTATGCCGTCCCGCTGGGCGCTATGAATCTGGTGGTGATGGACGACACGCAGGCGCCCGACGAAACCGCCGATCACGATCTGCTGGCGCAATATCGCGAGGATTTCGCGTCGCTCGCAACGATCGCGCCCAAACCCCTGTGGCTTGCCATGCACCGCCCAATCTGGGGCGCGATCACGCTGGATATATTCGGCATGAAAGCGAATGGCGGCGGCAACCGCACGCTGATCGCGAGCCTGGATCCCGCGCAGCTTGCGCCGGTCGCATTGCTGCTCTCCGGCCACATCCACACGTTCGAGGCGTTAAACTATGGCGACGGCCTGCCGCCGCAGATCGTCGCCGGTTATGGCGGCGACAAGCTGGATAGCGCGCCGCCCGATCTTACCGGCCTCAATCTCTCGGGCCGGCACGTGAAAGACGGCATCTCCCTGCCGGGCTTCGGCTTTCTTTTGCTGACGAAAGTCGGCGACGGCTGGACGGTGGAAGTCCATGACGTCACCGGCGCCATCGAGCGCACCTGCCGGTTCGCCGGCGGCGCGCTCGATTGTGGCGTCAGATGAAGTCGGCTTTCGCAAAGTGGGCAAGATTTGCGGCGTGCTGGAGTTCGATGACGAGATCCTGTCCCGCCTGATATCCGGCCTGGCCGTTCACGTCGATCACCAGAAATGTGTCGTGCGCGTAGGTGCCCGAACCTGCCGTGAACAATATGGCGTGGTGCGCTCCCAAGTGGCCGGCCAGCGCGGTGGTGAGATCGGTGTCGAAATGGGCCGCGCGCAAGGCCCCCCCGCTGACGGCCATGTTGACGCCTTTGAGTGTTCCGGCGATGTCGAACTTGTCCTGGCTGAAATCGAAGTGGTCCACCGTGTCGAATGCGGTGCTGGTGGAATCCGTGGCCGCGCCATAGACGAATATGTCTGTCGTCGCGTGCCCGGCGCCCGCGCCACCTGACATTGCCTGTGTGCCGCCATCCAGGTAATCGGCGCCGCCACCGCCGTTCAGCACGTCACTTCCCGTGCCGCCGCTCAGATGATCGGCACCGCGGCCGCCGGTCAGCATATCGTTGCCCGCGCCGCCTATGAGCGTGAGCGTGCCGTTCGTCTCAGCCGCGCCGTTCAGCACAACGGTGTGGCCGGAATCCACTTGCGAGCCGTCGATAGTCAGCGTCTTGCCGGCTGCCACATTGCTGTTGTTGGTTGTGATCGCAAAACTGTGGCCGGTGTCGAGCAGGATTTTCTCGACGTTGACGAGCGTTCCGGCCTTCAGCGTGAGGCTGCTGGAATAGTCGCCGTTCAGTTCCAGCGTGTCATTGCCCGCGCCGCCGTCGATTTTCGAAGTGACGGTCAGTTTCGCGCCGTCCCGCAGGATCGTGTCGTTGCCGTTTCCGCCACTGGCGATGAGCTTGCCCGATGTGGACTCCAGCGTGTCGTTACCGCCGTTGCCGGTGAGCGTATCATTGCCGGCACCGCCGGCGATGATGTTGGCCTTGTTGTCGCCCACCAGCAGGTTGTTGCCGGCGGCCGAACCGATGAGATTTTCGAAATTCGCAAGCGTGTCGCCCGCCGCGTCGCCGGCCGTGCCTGTTCCTGTCAGCAGGCTCACGGTGACGCCATCCGGCGCGCTGCTGTAGTCCGCCCAGTCGATCCCGGCGCCGCCGTTCAGGATATCGGCGCCCGCGCCGCCGGTAATGACGTCGTCCCCGGCGCTGCCGGTGATGAGGTCGTTTCCAGCGCCGCCGTCTATGGGGGCTGAAACCAGCGTGCCGTGGGCGGAGGTGAAGCTGTCGTTGCCGTCGCCCAGCGAGATGCCGCCGATGATCGTGCCGTTGTTCTGAACGGTATCGTTCCCAGCGCCGGTATCGATTGCTAGGCCGCCGGAGCGGATGGTGCCGGTGTTCAAGATCGAGGAGGTTTCGCCGGCGGCATTATTTATGGCGATGGCGTCGGACGCGGCAATAACGGTCCCGCTGTTCACGAAGCTGTTGAGGTCGCCGCTGAGCGCCACGGCTTGCGAGCCAGACGTTTCGATCAGGCCATCGTTGCTGAGGGTGTTGCCGCCAGCCAGAAGCTGGATCGTGCCAGTGCCGCCGGTGATGACGCCGGTGTTCTCGACGATGTTGTCGCCCCCAATCGCCCGGATCGCGAAACCGGATGTCGTTATCGAACCGTCGTTTACGATCGTGTTGCTGCCACCGAAAATGGCAATTCCGACCGACCCGCCCGTCAGGCTGCCCGTGGCACCGATCGAAATGCTGTTGTCGTGGCCGCTCAGGTTCATGACAGCGCCGCCGGACGCCAGGATGCCGTCGATCACAAAGGTGGCCGATATTGCTGAGTTGCCTTCACTAACGGCCGAGAAAAAGCCATCCGCCACGATGCTTCCACCTTGCGCCACCACCAGCGTATCGCCGTCGGCGATATCCTGGCCCTCGCCGCTGTCGTTAAAAATGGAATTTCCGGAATAGATGACGATCGTGCTCATGGTCTGGTTCCTTCGCGATTGGTTGATCGTGGTGGCCCGCGCGGGCCCGAAACCGGCACGGAGATTTGGACGCTTAGCGCAATGTAAAAAAACCGATGCCGGTTTCCCCCAGTTGACCGGTGTTGGCGCTGCGGGAATTTAGGGCCCACCGCCCGGCGCGGCAAGCTATCTTGGGCGGCGCGTGACGCGAATCGGCAGGGAGCGACTCAGCGCGCAAA
Source organism: Rhizomicrobium sp. (assembly GCA_036267995.1). Classification (GTDB taxonomy): domain Bacteria; phylum Pseudomonadota; class Alphaproteobacteria; order Micropepsales; family Micropepsaceae; genus Rhizomicrobium. The sequence continues at coordinate 126,890 of DATAUZ010000033.1, read as the reverse complement.
TAATTTTTTCGCACCGCCACCGGCCCAGCGTTATTGCGCCATTGTCCCGCCGCTTTCGCACGCTTTTCTTTCCAACTGATTGCTGCGGGGGGAACGCAAGGCTAGTCTTGCACCCGGTGGCAGGCGTCGGGGAATTTCCATGAATCGGCAAAATTATATTGTCGGTGGCGTCGTCGCCGCCGTTCTCGTTGTCGTATTGGGCGCGCTCTATTTCTTCGCCGGTGGCGGCGAGGGCGGTTCGTCCGGCGGCTTTCTCTCCCGCATCACCGGCGGCGGCGCCACCACGCAAACACAAACCGCCGAACAGATGGCCGAGGCGCCGGAGTTCGCGTTTCGCCGCCTGGAGATCGACACCACCAAGGCGCAAGCCGCCGCTTGTCTCGTCTTCACCCACCAGCTCGATAACACCGGCAAGACGCATTATGGCGATTACATTTCCATCGACCCGGAAACCACCATCGCCACCACCATCGTGGGCGGGCGCCTGTGCCTGAACGGGCTGGACTTCAACACCACCTATTCGGTCACGCTGAAAAAAGGCCTGCCATCCGCCAAAGGCGAGAAGCTCGCCGAGGATGAAACCGTTCCGGTGGAGCTGCGCGACAAGCCTTCGCTGGTGCGCTTTTCCGGCGGCATCATCCTGCCGCGCGATAATGCCGATGGCGTGCCGATTACCACCATCAACGTCTCGAAGCTGAAGCTGAAGATCATCCGCGTCGGCGACCGCCTGCTGTCGCAGATCGAAAGCGACACGGTGGATGAGACGACGCTCTATTCCTACAGCGCCGACGAACTGCAGAACAATCAGGGCGCGCTGGTCTGGCAGGGCACTATGGATGTGGCGGTCGTGAAGAACGATTCCGTCGTCACGCTGGTGCCGATCAACGACATCCTGAAAGGCAAGCCGCCGGGCGCCTATGTGCTGATCGCCAGCGATGCCGCAAAGAAAGCGTCCAGCGACAGCGATAGCGATGGAGACGACAGCGACAGCGGCGATCTGGCCGTGCAGTGGGTTGTCGATTCCGACATTTCGCTCACCACCTTCCAGGGTGCTGGCGGGCTCAGCGTCTTCACGCGTTCCTATTCGACGGCCAGCGTGATGAGCGGCGTGAAAGTCACGCTGGTGGCGCGCAACAACAATGTGGTGGGCACCGCCACCACAGACAGCAGCGGCCGCGCCAATTTCGATCCCGGCTTGTTCAACGGCAAGGGCGGCGACCAGCCGGTTGTCGTGATGGCCTACGGATCGGGCGGCGATTTCAGCTTCCTCGATCTGCGCCGCCCGGTGTTCGATCTCACCGACCGCGGCGTGGGTGGGCGCAGCACGCCCGGCCCCGTCGATGCTTACTTATATACCGAGCGCGGCATCTATCGCCCCGGCGAAGCGGTGAAAGCCACCGCCATGCTGCGCGACCGCGTGGGTGCCGCCATCGGCAATGCGCCGCTGACATTGGTTGCCACGCGCCCCGATGGTCTCGAAGTTGGCCGCACAACAGTACCCAGCGCCTCGCTCGCCGCCGGCAGCACGGTATGGTCGTTGCAGTTGAACAAAACCGCGCCGCACGGCCGCTGGCAGATCGCGGCTTATATCGATCCCAAAGGCTCGCCGGTCGGGCGCGTGGCGTTCGATGTCGCCGATTTCGTGCCGCAGCGGTTGAAAGTCACGGTCACATCGCAGGAAACCGCGCTGCATCCCAACGACGATTTCCACATCCGCACCGAAGCGCGCTTTCTCTATGGCGCGCCGGCCGGTGGATTGTCCGGCGAAGGCACCGCGAAGATCACCACCGCATCCACGCCGTTCCCGGATTACGCGCAATATCAGTTCGGCCGCGTGGATGATAAATTCGACGATGTCGATGTCGATGTCACCGTGCCAGATACCGACGCGCAGGGCATGACGGTTGCCACCGGCTCCGTCGGCGATATCGACGACACAACCTTGCCGCTGCAAGCCAATATTTCGGTTTCGATTCATGAACCCGGCGGGCGCATCACCGACAAGTCCGTCACCGTTCCTGTGCAGACGCGCGATGTCTTCATCGGCATCCTGCCGTCGTTCCAGGACAGTTCGGTGGCGGAAGGCGTGCGCGCGAATTTTGAAGTGGTCGCGCTGAACGGTCAGGGCAAGCGCATTTCGCTTTCGGGCCTGCAATATAGCTGGGTCCGCGAGGACATCAGTTATCAGTGGTATCAAGCGGACGGTTCGTGGAAATACCAGTCCGTCATGCGCGACCGGCTCATCACCGGCGGCACTATGAATGTCGGCGCCAGCGGCGTCGTGCGCCTTGGTCAGGCGATGCCTTACGGCTCCTATCGCCTCACCATCATCGATGAGAAATCCGGCGCGCAATCGTCCTATCGTTTCTATTCCGGCTGGTCGGCCAGCGCGTCGGGCGATCGTCCGGATCGCATTCCCGTCGCCGCCGACAAGCCGGCTTACAAACCGGGCGAAGTCGCGCATGTGCAGATCAAACCCTCCACCGACGGGCAGGCGCTTGTCGTGGTGGCCGGCGACCGCGTGTTTTCCTCGCAGTTGATCGATGCGCCGGCCAGCGGCACCAGCGTTGACGTGAAGGTGGATGCGAATTGGGGTCCGGGCGCTTATGTGCTCGTCACCGATTATCATCCGCTGAAAGGCTCGACCGGCCGCGAGCCGGTACGCGCCATCGGCCTGACATGGCTTGGTGTCGACAATTCCGACCGCACGCTCACCGTCAGCATCGGCGGGCCGCAGAAGATCACGCCGCGCCAGCACATTGTCGTGCCGGTCACGGTGAAGGGCATCGAGGCTGGCGACAGCGCCTACCTCACGCTCGCCGCCGTGGATGAAGGCATCCTGCAACTGACAGACTTCGTGTCGCCCGATCCGGTGAAGTATTATTTCGGCAAGCGCCAGCTTGGCGTCGGCATGCGCGACGATTACGGCCGGCTCATCAAGCCTGAGAAAGGCGCCATCGGGTCGCTGCGCGAAGGCGGCGACAATATCGGCGGCCGTTCGCTCTCCGTCGTGCCGATCAAAACCGTCGCGCTGTTCTCCGGTCTTGTGAAGATCGGGCCAGACGGCACGGCACAGGTGCCGCTCGATATTCCCGATTTCAACGGCGAATTGCGCCTGATGGCCGTGGCCTGGACACCCAAGAAACTGGGCGACGCGGCGCGGCCGATGACGGTGCGCGATCCGGTGGTGGCCGATATCGTGCTGCCGCGCTTTTTGGCGCCCGGCGACAAATCGCAAGCCGCCCTCAATCTCGATAACGTGGAAGGCAAGCCCGGCAGCTATGTTGCTGTCATCAAGGCGGGCGGGCCGGTGGCGATGGACGGCAACCAGCCGCAAACCGTCATCACCCAGCAGCTCAGGGTCGGCCAGCGCACCTTGCAAACCGTCGGCCTGAACGGCGCGCGGCTTGGCGTCGCCAACATTTCGCTCACCGTCACCGGACCGGGCGGTTTCAAAGTCAGCCGTTCGTGGCCCATCGAAGTGCGAAGCCCGCAGCTTGATGTCGCGCGCGAAACCATCGAACCGCTGGATGCCGGTCAGACGTACGTCGCCGATCACGCGCTGGTGGCCGATCTGGTTCCCTCCACCGCCGGCATGGCGCTGAACGTTTCTGCGGCGCACGGCTTCAGCGATGTCGCGGGCCTACTGCGCTGGCTTGACCGTTATCCCTATGGCTGCGTGGAACAGACCACCAGCCGCGCCATGCCGCTGCTCTACTTCAACGATCTCGCCGATCTGGTGAAGTTCAAGAAGGATGAGGCGTTGCGTCCACGCATTCAGGACGCCATCGACAATGTTCTGGACATGCAGAACTTTGCCGGCAACTTCGGCATGTGGTCCGCCGGTTCCGATGCCGATCCGTGGCTCTCGGTCTTCGCGCTCGACTTCCTCTATCAGGCGAAAGCGAAAAACTTCGTGGTGCCGAACGAAGCGCTGCGCCGTGGCGCCGGCTGGTTGCAGGGCGCCGCCAGTTCGGATTCCAACGACGACAACACCCGCGCTTACGCCTTCTATGTTCTGGCGCGCGCGGGGCAGGCCAACGTCAGCGACTTGCGCTACTTCGCCGATACCAAGGCGAACGCCGCCAAGACCGCGATTGCCGCGGCACTCACGGGTGCGGCTGCCGCCGATGTCGGCGACCGCAGCCGCGCTGCTGCCGCCTTCGCGCACGCGCGCGACGTGCTGCGCAACGCCAACGTCATCACCTATCCGGACGACGATTACGGTTCGCTGTTGCGCGATATCGCGGGTTCGGTGGCGTTGGCGTCGGAAGCGGGACAGAACGACCTGATCCCCGCGTTCCTGGCCAAGAGCACCGAAGTGAACATGACGCTGAACGCCACCACCACGCAGGAAAAAGCGTGGATGTTGCGCGCGGCTTATGAACTGTCGCGGCAGAAGACCAAGCTCAACATCGTCATCAACGGTCAGCCCACCGTGCCGCGTCAGGGCGCTGTGCGCCTTGCGCCTTCGCTGGCGCAGATCAACGCCGGCATCCATGTGCTCAATCGTGGCGATGGCACGGTGTGGCGCGATATTTCGGTGCAGGGCACGCCGGTGCTTCCGCTTCCCGCCGAAGCCGCCGGCCTCACGCTGACCAAAACCATCTGGACGATGAGCGGCCAGCCCGCCGATCTTTCGACGCTGAAACAGAACGATCGCGTCATCATCGTTCTGGAAGGCCACATGGAGCACAACGTCTATCGCCAGATGGCCGCACTCGATCTGCTGCCTGCCGGGCTTGAGATCGAAGCGCCGATGTCCGGCGACGACGCCAAGCCTTATGCCTGGATCGACAAGCTGACCGACACCACGCTGCAGGATGCGCGCGACGACCGTTTCGTGGCGGCCTTCACCATCGGCTCGCTGTATCAGGACACCAGCGACGAGGCGAAAAAGAAACCGGAACCGCAGCCGAATTATCGCCTGGCCTATATCGCGCGCGCCGTCACCGAGGGCACCTATGTGCTGCCGCCCGGCGTGGTGGAAGACATGTACGCCCCCAGCGTCCACGCGCGCACATCGCTCGGCTCCGTCACCATCGGCGCGGAGAAGTAACGGAAAATCCGATGCCGTCCGCAGCGTGGCGTTCGAGGGTGATTGTTGGCGCAGTGAGTGCGCTCGGCGTGTTGTTCGCGGCCGTCACCATCGACCGCGCCAATCCGCCGGATCTGTCGCGCTACCAGCGCGCCTCGCCGGAAGTTGTGGCGCGCGACGGTTCGCTGCTGCGCGCCTATCTCTCCAAAGACGGCTACTGGCGGCTGAAGACCAACGTGCGCGACGTGAACCCGCGCTATCTGGTGCTGCTCAAGGCTTATGAAGACAAGCGGTTTGACGATCACTTCGGTGTCGATCCTTTTGCGCTGGCGCGCGCGGTTTTCCAGTTGGGCTCGTCCGGCCACATTGTCTCCGGCGCTTCCACGCTGTCGATGCAGGCGGCGCGTTTGCTGGAGCCGGAACCGCGCAGCATCGGCACCAAGCTGTTCCAGATGGCGCGCGCGCTGCAACTGGAAGAGCGCTATTCCAAGGATCAGATTCTTTCGATCTATCTCACGCTGGCGCCGTTCGGCGGCAATCTGGAAGGCGTGCGCGCCGCCTCGCTGGCCTATTTCGGCAAAGAACCCGCGGCGCTCACGCTTTCGCAAAGCGCGCTGCTGGTGGCGCTGCCGCAATCGCCCGAACGTCAGCGGCCGGATCGCCATGCCATTGCCGCCAAGGCCGGCCGCGACAAGGTGCTGGACCGCATGGTGGCGGATGGCACACTCACGCCAAGTGACGTTGCCGCCGCCAAGCGCGATGGCGTGGCGTTCTTTCGCCAGGCCATGCCGCTCAACGCGCCGTATCTCGCCGACCGGTTGATGCGCCAGTACAAAAACCGCACGCGCATCGTCACTACGCTCGACGTGCATCTGCAGGCCGCCGTCGAGCGCATGGTGAAACAGGAAAGCGCTTATTTCGGCGATGGCGCGGCGCTTGCCATTGTCGCGGTCGATAACAAAACGCACGCCGTTCTGGCCTATGTCGGCGGTGCGGATTATTGGGGCGGCAACGGCGGCAATATCGATCTGGCGGCGCAGCCGCGCTCGCCGGGCTCCGCGCTGAAGCCGTTTATTTACGGTCTGGGCTTCGACGATCTCATCCTGCATCCCGCAACCCTGATGGTGGATCAGCCCACGCTGTTCGGCGATTACGCGCCGCGCGATTTCGAAGGCACCTATCAGGGCCAGGTAACGGCCGGTGATGCGCTGCGCATGTCGCTCAACATTCCCGCCGTCGCGTTGCTGGATCGCGTGGGGCCGTTGCGCTTCACGCTGGCGCTCACCAACGCGGGCGCCACGCTGTCGCTGCCGACGAAGGACGCCACGCCAAGCCTGCCGATGGCGCTGGGCGGACTGGGCATCACGCTGTCCGACATCACCATGCTTTACACCGGCATCGCGGATGCGGGCGTGGTGTGGCCGCTGCGTTTCACGCAGGATCAGCCGCAAGGTGCTGAGCATCATCTCTTCGGCGCGGTGCCGGCCTGGTATCTGCGCGACATTCTTATTCGCGTCGGATTGCCGGACGGCTGGGCGCAAGGGCAGGGGCTCGCGCGCAAGCATCAGGTCGCGTTCAAGACCGGCACCTCTTATGGCTATCGCGACGCCTGGGCGATGGGCTTCACCAGCGATTACACCGTTGGCGTGTGGGTCGGCCGTGCGGATGGCGCGCCGCGTCCCGGCCATATCGGCCGCGAAAGTGCGGCACCCATTCTGCTGCGCACGTTCGAGCTTTTGCCCGCCGACAAGCACGGCATGCCGCCGCCACCCGCCGGCGCCATTCTCGCGCGCTCGCCGGATTCATTGCCCGCCGGCTTGCGCGTATTCCACCGCGAGCAACGCCCGGAGCTGACGCTGCGCACCGTTGCCACCATTCCGGCGCCCACCATCGCGTTCCCGCCCAACGGCGCCACCATTCCGCTGCCCAAGCCCAACGACAAAGACCAGACCATCGCTCTGAAGGCCGATGGCGGGCGCGAGCCGCTGACCTGGCTGGTGAACGGCCAGATCGTGGGCAGCTACGGCCGCTTCGCGCCCGCGCTTTACGCGCCATCGGGCGAAGGCTTCGCGAAAGTGACGGTGGTGGATTCGGCCGGCCGCAGCGACAGCGCACAGGTCCGCTTCAAGCGGATGCAGTAACGCCGTTTCACGGCATTGCGCGGCCGCCGCCATCTCCGTGGCAGCTAAGTCCTTGTTTCATCTTTAATTCCTATAGTGTTGACAATAGACCTATGTTCTTGTTATGTTCCTTTCATGATCGAGGAACCAGAGGCTGAGCGGACCGGCCCGAATGAGATCCGCGCCGAAGATTTCCTGCCCATCAGCGATACGCTGGAGGGGCAGGTGCGCCGTCAGGTGGATTTCCTGACGGACGCCTTCATCGACAGCATGTTGCGCGCCACCGGCCGTTTCGATTCGCCGGAGGCCGACGAGCCGCCGCCCAATCCTTGGCGCCGCACGCCTGTTGTGCGCGAAGCACCCGGCAAACCGGCATTGCGCCGCGCCGCCGAACTGCGCAACGCGGTTCTGCTGAGCGGTGCCACGGCGGATTTGATCAAATCCTATGCCCGGCTGCGCGGCCTGTTCCGGCAGGAATTCACCGTCAATCATCTGGACAAGACCAACACCGACAAGACGGGTGCGAAGAACCGCACGCGCACCACAAGACTCAGCGGCAATTTCGCCACCAGCAACCACACGTCCGGCGCATCCAGTGCCGTGGAAACCGCGTTGCGCGGGCTGGCCGGCGCACAGGAAGTGCCACCACCCCCGCCCCCTGCGCAGAATCGGGGTTCGAATGATTAGCCCTTGCAACCAAACGCCTTTTGCCAACCGCAAGCGCGGCGGCCAGCCCGGCAACTGCAACCGGCTGATTCATGGCTGGTATTCGGCGGAACAGCGCGCGCGGCGAAAACAGGTGCGGGCCGCAATCCGCGAGGCGCGCGATCTCATTGTCCGGATGCAACTGATAACCGGCGCACGGAACACGCTGGGCGCAAAGCAACCGCGCCGTTCAGAGGTTCGCTCAGAGATTGGCAATGCGGGAAAAGAAAAAGGGCATGTGAGATTTTCTCACATGCCCTTGGCAGAACTTAGCGGTAGCACCAGCGGCGATGACGCCGTGTGCACCAATAGCGGCTGTTGTAGTAACGGCCGCCGTTGCGATAACGATAATGACGTCCCTGATAGACGTAAATGCCCGGCGCAACCACCGGAACGCCGACGCGCACAACAACGCGCGCCGCGCTCGCCGGCGCCGAAACCGCATCGACGGCAACGGTCGCCGTCAAAGCAACCGCCGCCATGGCGATGCCTGCAAGTAAAGACTTCATATTTCTGCCTCCTGGAAACCCCTCGCGAATCCGGAAACGAGTCCGGACAGGCTAAGGTTCCCCCCGTTAAGGCTGCTTGTCCACCGGGTTGTGGACATTTTTTACAAGATCGTTCCGGCGCGTTTGCCTACCGTCGCGCGAAATCAGGGGTTTGAATGGACGCGGCAAAGCCTAACCGGCACGCGCTGGTTTTCATTTTCGTGACGATCCTGGTCGATACCATCGGCCTTGGCATCATCATTCCCGTCACGCCCAGCATCATCGAACATCTCGTGGGCGGCGGCATGAGCGATGCGGCCTGGTGGGGCGGCTGGCTGTCGTTCGCCTTCGCATCGATGCTGTTTCTCTGCTCGCCGGTCATGGGCAATTTGAGCGACCGCTTCGGCCGCAAGCCAGTGCTGATCGCATCGCTGCTGGCGTTGGGCGCCGACTATCTCATCACCGGACTGGCGCCGACGATCTGGTGGCTGTTCATCGGCCGCACGCTTTCGGGCATGGCGGGCGCCAGTTACACCGTCGCCAATGCCTATATCGCCGATGTCACGCCGCCGGAAAAACGTTCGCAGAGTTTCGGCCTGGTCGGCGCCGCCTTCGGTCTTGGCTTCGCTGTCGGCCCCGCGCTGGGCGGCCTGATCGGTCAATATGGCGCGCGCCTGCCGTTCTATGTTTCGGCGGCGCTGGCGGTGTGCAACGCGCTTTACGGCCTGCTTGTCCTCAAAGAATCGCTGCCGCCGGAACGCCGCCGCAAATTCGAACTATGGCGCGCCAATCCCGTCGGTTCGCTGATGGCGCTGAAGCGCTATCCGGCCTTGCTGGGCTTCATTGCCGTGCTGGTGCTCATGCGCCTGGCGCACGACGCGAACCCGTCGATCTGGACCTATTACGTCTATCTCAAATTCCATTGGACGCCCACGCAGGTGGGCTATTCGATGATGTTTCTGGGCATCGTGATGGCGCTGGTGTTCGGCGTGCTCACGCGCGTGATGATCCCGCGCATCGGCGAAGTGCGCTGCGCCTATCTTGGCCTTACCTGCGGCGCCATCGGATTCACCGGCTACGCTTTCGCGACGCAAGGCTGGATGATGTATGCGTGGATCGCGGTGTGGTCGCTGATGGGGCTCGCCATGCCGTCGATCAACGGCATCATGTCCCGCCAGGTCGCCGCCAACGAGCAGGGCGAATTGCAGGGCGCGCTGGCCAGCCTCGGCGGGCTCACCGCCGTGGTGGCGCCGGTTCTGCTCACCAATGTGTTCTCGTATTTCACGGGCGCCAAAGCGCCGTTCTATTTTCCCGGCGCCGCGTTCCTTGTTGCGGGATTGTTGCTGGCGCTTGCGGCGCTGATGTTCGCGCGCATCCGTCACGATGCACACACGCACGCGCCCGCCAAGAAGCGCGCGGTATGAGCGCCTGTCCGCTGCGATTACGCGCCTGCTTGGATCAGTGCAGGCTCGTACTCAGCCGCTGCAATTCGTCTTTTATTCGAAGTTTTTCTTTTTTGAGAGCGGCGATCCTGACTTCATCCCAATCCGGGTGCGTCAGTTCGGTCTCGATCAATTCTTCCAGTCTTTTATGTTTTTCTGAGAGCTCCTGAATGTGCCCTTGTAGTGCCATAGGCTGCACCTCTCTGCATGGAAGCAGGGAAATTAGAACACCAACCGGCGAACCTGTCACGGCCAAAGTCGCGGTGTCCCTTCGCATTCGTAAACTCGGCAACCCCTTGGAAATGCGGGGGAAGCCGGCCCGGTTGTGCGCCCGCGAAGGTTGCGCCACGGTGCGAAAGCCGCCCTTTTGCGGATCCCTGACGAATCGAGACCATGACCGAAGCCGAGGAACTCGCACTCAAAACCAGGCTTGCGGAACTGGCGCAGGAGCATCGCGATCTCGACACCGCGATCTTCGCGATGCTGCAATCGGGCACCGGCGACCAGCTTCAACTGACGCGGCTGAAAAAGCGCAAGCTACAACTGAAAGATCAGATCGCCGCGATCGAAGATACGCTTCTGCCCGACATTATCGCCTAGCGGCTGGCGCGTTTGTTCGCGTACATCGCTTCGTCGGCGCGCGCCATGGCGCTGTCGGCGCTGTCGCCCGCCTTCAGCTCGAAAGCGCCGTGGGAGAATGTCATCGCGATGGTGCGTCCCTGCCATTGCGGCGGTGCCGCGTTCAACGCCGCCGCCAATGCTTCGGCCTTGCGATTTGCCTGCCCCTGATCGGCATGCGTCAAGATCACGCCGAACTCATCGCCGCCCAGCCGCCCGATCAGATCGCTGTCGCGCACATGACTTTTCAGCACGTCCGCGAATTGCGCCAGCACCGCATCGCCCGCGGCGTGGGTGTGCGTATCGTTGATCGCCTTGAAGCCGTCGAGATCGAAATAGACGAGACTGGCCGGCGTTCCATAGCGTCCGGCAAAAGCTATGTAGCGCGAAAGCTCGCGCACGAAGGCGCGGCGGTTGAGAACAGGCAGAAGCTGATCCTGATCTGCGGTATGCTCAACCTCTTGCAGGCGCGCGCGCGTCTCCTGCAATTCGTGGCGCAATCCATCGACCTCGGCCATCAGGCCCATGATCGCGTCGCGCACGCGCGGCGTGAATTCGCTTTCGGGAATGCCCATCACGCTGGCGCCGGCTGGCACCGGCTCCAGCACCGCCGCGTTGCCGGCGGCTTCACCACGGCGCGCGTACGCCACCGTGCCCACCGCGCGAGTCCGCCTCGCGCTACTTCGCTCGATCTTCATGCCCTCTCCGCCCGCTTAACGCCCGGTACTGCCCATGCTTAACAATCCCTTTAAGATTGCTTCCAAATGGTTAACGCGCGGCGGGAAAGCACTTTTATTGCGCGGGCCGTCTCCTATAATGCGCCGCTTCTTGGCCGGGCCGTCTTGGCCGTCTGAAAGCAGGAAGCATGTCGTCTAAGCCGCTCGTCGGCCTTATCATGGGAAGCCAGTCGGACTGGGCCACGCTGAAGCCGGCGGCCGACATTCTGGACGCCCTGAAAGTTTCCCACGAAACCAAGATCGTCTCCGCCCACCGCACGCCGGAGCGGCTGTTCGAATATGCGAGGAGCGCGGCTTCGCGCGGCCTGAAGGTCATCATCGCCGGGGCCGGTGGCGCGGCCCACCTGCCCGGCATGGCCGCGTCCATGACCACGTTGCCGGTGCTTGGCGTGCCGGTGGAATCCAAAGCGCTGAAAGGCATGGACAGCCTGCTCTCCATTGTTCAGATGCCCGGCGGCGTTCCCGTCGCCACCTTCGCGATTGGCGAAGCGGGCGCCAAGAACGCCGCGCTACATGCCGCGGCCATTCTGGCGCTGTCGGACGAAGCGCTGGCCGGACGCTTGAGCGACTGGCGGCGCAAACAGACCGATGCCGTGGCCGAAACGCCGATCTCACAATGAGCGACATCCAGAAATTATCCGCTCCCATAGCGCCGGGAGGAACGATTGGAATCCTCGGCGGCGGTCAGCTTGGCCGCATGCTGGCGCTTGCCGCCGCGCGGCTTGGATTGAAAGCGCACATCTACTGCGACCACGCCGATGCCTGCGCCTTTCAGGTGGCGGACGCGCGCACCCATGCCGCTTACGACGATCAGGCCGCATTGGCGAAATTCGCCGATGCCTGCGATGCGGTCACCACGGAATTCGAGAACATCCCGGAAGCGACCGTGGCCTTCCTTGCAACGCGCAAGCCGGTGAACCCGAACGCGCGCGCGCTGGCGATTGCGCAGGATCGTTTTGACGAAAAGACTTTTCTTCTCCGTCAAGGCCTGCGCACCGCGCACTTCGCCGAAGTATCTGCCGCTGAAGATGCAAAAGCGGCGCTGGAGAAAACCGGCAGCCCCGCGATCCTCAAAACGCGGCGCATGGGTTATGACGGCAAAGGCCAGGCGAAAGTCTCCAGCGTTGCTGATGTGCAAGCGGCATTCGAGAAATTCGGCCGCGTGCCGTGCATTCTGGAAGGCTTCGTGCCGTTTGCTTTCGAGGCTTCGGTGATCGCCGCCCGCAGCGCCAATGGCGACTTCGCCGCTTACGATCCGCCGGAGAATTTCCACGAGCATCACATCCTGCGCCGCTCCACCGTTCCCGCGCGGCTTGCCGATGCGCAGGCCGATGCCGCGAAGGCTTATGCCGAGATCATCGCCAAGGGTCTCGACTATGTCGGCGTGCTGGCGGTGGAATTGTTCGTGACCGATGACTGGGTGATGCTGGTCAACGAGATCGCGCCGCGCGTCCACAATTCCGGTCATTGGACGCTGGAAGCCTGTGCCGTCAGCCAGTTCGAGCAGCATATCCGCGCCGTCGCCGGCTGGCCGCTGGGCGATCCGCGCCGCCATTGCGATGCGGTGATGGAAAACATCATCGGCGAAGAAGCCAACGACTGGCAGAAGCTGGCGTCACGCGGCGGCGCTTTGCATCTCTACGGAAAATCACCCGCAAGACCGGGCCGCAAAATGGGCCACATCACGCGTCTTTCGCCGATGACTTCCCCGCGCTGAAGCGGCCAAGAATGCTGGCAAGCGACGGCAGCTCTTTGGTGCGCTCTTTTACCTGCGCCTTGAACTTCTCGAACTGCATGACGTTCTCGATGCGATGATCGAGAAACGCTTCGGTAGCCGTCTCATCCTTCGCAGAGTCATTGAACCAGCGCAGCATGGTGGATGAAAACACGCCGGCCAGGATCGCGCGCTTAGTATAGAAGTTGAAATCGGTAGAGGTGTCACCAGCCGCGCGCCACATGGCGTCGACGGTGCGATAAAGCAGCTTGGCGCCTGCGGCAGCGTGTGGCGGCAATGTGAGGAAAGCGGCGGCACGGCGCGCGGCTTCCTTGTGCGGTCGCAACACATCAATACGCGCCATAACCGCGGCCTTGATGCGCTCGCGGATTTTCAGCGCGGACAATTTCTTCTTCGCCAGCCGCGCCTTCATTTCGTTGTCGGCCCAATCGGAGAATTCCTCCACCAGCGAAAGCGGCCCATGCGGAAACAACCGGGCCGCTTCCGCTTTGGTGACCCCGGCTTCTTCGCGTGCGCGTTCCAGCAGCTTGTCCGAGAAACCATCGAAAGCGGCGTGCGGCAGCGCGGCCAAAAGCACCGCCTGTTTCAGCGCGGCATCGTCGCGCGGTTTAGTCTTCGCGGTCATGTTTCATCCAGTGCTGTGCTTCGGATTCAAAGATCAGTTTCGTCAAATCCTTCATTCGTTGCGGATAGAGGATGCCGTTCAAATGATCGAACTCATGCTGCACCACGCGCGCATGAAACCCACGCGCCATGCGCGCGATTTCGCGGCCGTCGGGATCCACGCCGCGATAGCGCACATGGGCCGGGCGTTCCACGAAGCCGCGCATCTCCGGCACCGACAGGCAGCCTTCCCAGCCGCCTTCGATTTGCGCATCGATCACTTCCACTTCCGGATTGATGAGCACCGTGAGCGGCGCGGCATGATCGTAACGCTCGGCCTCGTTCAGGCCCGGATCGCTGCGTTCCTCAGGCGCCTGAAACACCATCACCCGCAGCGGCACATGCACCTGGGGCGCCGCCAGACCAGCACCATTGGCATCGATCATGGTCTCGATCATGTCCACCACCAGCCGGCGAATCTCCGGCGCGGCGGGGTCGGCCACGGGCGCCGCTTTGCCGGCGAGAACGGGATGGCCCATGCGGGCGATCTTCAAAATAGCCATTGCCGAACCATGTTCCTTGCGTCAGCCCCGGTCAAAGCCCAGGGTTTGGGCGGGTTTATTCGCCGTGACGGTTTTGGCTGCCTCCAAACCCGCGAACAGGGTCGGGCGACCGCCGCGCGTTGGATGTAGGAGCTTAAGCCCGCCGCTCAAGCCCGGATAGACAGCAAAAAGACCGTCTGCTATTAGCCCGCCTCCTTATCAGGAAACGACCCAGGAGCAGGCTTTGCAGATCATCGTTCGCGACAACAATATCGACCAGGCGCTGAAGGCGCTGAAGAAGAAGATGCAGCGTGAAGGCATCTTCCGCGAAATGAAGCTGCGTGGCCATTACGAGAAGCCCAGCGAGAAGCGCGCCCGCGAGCGCGCCGAGGCCGTGCGCCGCTATCGCAAGCTGCAGCGCAAGCGCATGCAGCGCGAAGGCCTTCTGCCGAAATAATCCGGCTTCCGTGTTTGTGAATTCCAAGGCCGCCTCCGGGCGGCCTTTGCATTTGGAGAGCGGCGAATGAACGGCATCGGCGACCGCGTGCGCATCGTCAGCGACGAAATCCTGTCCAGCAATCACTACACGCTGCACAAGGTCCGCTTCGCGTGGAAGCGGGGCGACGGCGAATGGCAGGAAAGCGCGCGCGAGGCTTATGACCGTGGCAACGGCGCGGCCATCCTGCTGTTCAACCGCGAGAACCGCTCCGTCGTGCTGACGCGCCAGTTCCGGCTGCCCACATACCTGAACGGCTATCGCGAAATGCTGATCGAGGTGGCGGCGGGACTGCTCGATGACGCGTCGCCTGAAGAGCGCATTGCGAAAGAAGCAGAAGAGGAAACGGGCTATCGGCCGCGCAACATCCGCAAAGTGTTCGAGACCTTCATGAGCCCCGGCGCGGTGACGGAGAAGCTGCATCTGTTCGTGGGCGAATACGATGCAGCCGATCGCAAAGGCGCCGGCGGCGGGCTGGCCGGTGAAGGCGAGGACATCGAAGTGCTGCAAATTGCCTTCAGCGAAGCGGCGGCGATGATGGCGGATGGCCGCATTTGCGACGCCAAGACCATCATCCTGCTGCAATACGCGCAGCTTCACATCTTTGCGTAATTATTGCAGCGCCGTTGCCGTGACGAAGAGTTGCGTCGGCGGGCTGGCCAGATAAACCACCAGCGCACGATGGGCGGGCGGCGGCGGGGCCGCGCTGAGGCAGTTGAACATCACCCAGACAGCACCGGCGTTGGTTTCAACGCTGAAGCCGCCAGCTTTCTCGTCCAACGCCACGCCACGCACCAGATACGGCTTGAGCGCGGCATCGGCCGGAAGCGTGACACCAGGCAGAAGCTTCAGCGTTAGCAATGGATCGAGCGGGATGATGCTGTCCGTGGCGAGCTTCTTGAGCGCCAGCGCACGCGTGGCATCGGGCACCACGATCATGTCGGCAGGTGGTACTGCTTGCGCGGCTGTTTCCCAGTTGGGATCGACCGGCGGCAACGTCTGCCAGGCATCCGCGCCGTCGGCTACCGCCGTCGTTGCCGTGAAAAGAAGTGCAGCGATGGAAAAGAATATCTTGCGCGCGATCATCGCCCGTGCCCCCACAGTTCCACTGTTCAAGGCTAATATGGTGCGCGGCTATGCGCTAGCCCAGCGCCTTGACGATGCCTTCGGTCATCTTCTTGGCGTCGCCGAACAACATCATGGTGTTGTCGCGGAAGAACAGTTCGTTCTCCACGCCGGCATAACCGCTGCCCATGCCGCGCTTGATGAAGAGCACGGTCTTGGCCTTTTCCACATCCAGGATCGGCATGCCGTAGATCGGCGATTTGGGATCGGTCTTGGCGGAAGGATTGGTCACGTCGTTGGCGCCGATGACATAGGCCACATCGGCTTGCGCGAACTGGCTGTTGATGTCTTCCAGCTCGAACACTTCGTCATACGGCACATTGGCTTCCGCCAGCAGCACGTTCATATGGCCGGGCATGCGGCCTGCCACCGGGTGAATGGCGTAGGAAACCTTCACGCCTTCCTTCTTCAATATGTCGGCCATTTCGCGAACCGCGTGCTGCGCCTGTGCTACCGCCATGCCGTAACCCGGCACGATGATGACGGAGCCCGCGTTCTTCATGATGAAAGCGGCGTCTTCCGCACTGCCCAGCTTCACGGGGCGCGTTTCGGCGGGGCCTTTGGGACCGCCCGTCTCGCCGCCGAAGCCGCCGAGGATGACCGAGACGAAGCTGCGGTTCATCGCCTTGCACATGATGTAGGACAGTATAGCGCCAGACGAGCCGACCAGCGCGCCGGTGATGATCAGCGCGGAATTTTCAAGCGTGAAGCCCATCGCCGCCGCGGCCCAGCCCGAATAGGAGTTGAGCATGGAGACGACCACCGGCATGTCGGCGCCACCGATGGGAATGATAAGCGTGATGCCGAACACGAAGCTGAGCACCGCGATGGCCCAGAAAGCCCATGCGGGCTGATACAGCGTGAAATACACGATGAGCGCCACGATGACGGCAAAGAGAACCATATTCAGCACATGGCGCGCGGGCAGCAGGATCGGCGCGCCGCTCATGTTTCCGTTGAGCTTGGCGAAGGCGATGATGGAGCCCGCAAAGGTGATGGCGCCAATGGCGACGCCGATGCTCATCTCGATCAGGCTCTGCGTGCGGATCACGCCTTCAACACCAATGCCGAACGCGGCCGGCGAATAGAAAGCAGCACCCGCGACAAGAACCGCGGCAAGGCCGACGAGACTGTGGAACGCGGCGACAAGCTGTGGCATGTCCGTCATGGCGATGCGCCGCGCGGTGACCGCGCCGACGCCGCCGCCAATGATGAGCCCGCCGGCGATAAGAGCCCAGGTCAGGGGATCGGTGACGCCGGCAACCCACAGCGTGGTAGCGATGGCGATGGTCATGCCGATCATGCCGTTGCGGTTACCCGCGCGCGATGAAGCCGGCGACGACAGCCCGCGCAACGCCATGATGAAAAGGACGCCGCTAACGAGATAAAGAAGGGCTGCTAGATCGGCTTGAAGAGAAGGGGTCATCACTTCTCTTTCTTCTTATACATGGACAACATACGTGCGGTGACGAGGAAGCCGCCGAAGATGTTTATGGATGCGAGGATCAACGCAACGAATCCCAAGCCCTTCGAAGTCCAGGCATGCGCGACCATATTGTTGATCGTGTCTTGAACAAGAGTGGGGCTGACATGAAGCGGCGCATTTGGATCAACAACCATCAGAAAGCCAATCTTTGTGGGTGCATTGATTGAAACAGCCACCGCGATCAGCGCGCCGACCACGATCACGGAGGAGATCGCGTTGGTCACCGCCATCAGCGGCGTGTGCAGCGCGGGCGTCACCGACCACACCACGAAGTAGCCGACGAAAATCGCCAGCACGAAAATCGTCAGGCGGAAGACGATGGGATCGACCATTTCCATTTGGATCAGCCCTTCAAGCTCGGATGCACGATCTCGCCGTCGCGCGTGAGGCCTGCGCCTTTGACGATCTCGTCGTCCCAGTTCAGCGCCAATGCGCCGTCTTTCGACACGATCAGCGAAACGAAATTGAACAGGTTGCGCGCGTAGAGGCTGGACGTATCCGACGCCAGACGCGCGGGGAGATTGGTGTAGCCCATGATGATGACGCCGTGCGTTTCGATCACCTGATCGGCTTTGGTGAGCGGCGTGTTGCCGCCCTGCTCGGCCGCGAGATCCACGATCACCGAACCGGGCTTCATGGTTTCGATCATCGCTTGCGTGACCAGCACCGGCGCCTTGCGGCCGGGGATCAGCGCGGTGGTGATGACGATGTCCTGCTTCTTGATGTGCTCGGCCACCAGCGCCGCCTGCTTGGCCTGATATTCCGCCGACATGGGCTTGGCATAGCCGGTGGCGGTTTCGGCCTGCTTGAATTCATCGTCGATCACCGCGACGAAGGCAGCACCCAGCGACTCCACTTGTTCTTTCGTCGCAGGGCGCACGTCGGTTGCCGAAACAATGGCGCCAAGGCGGCGCGCGGTGGCGATGGCCTGCAAACCGGCAACGCCGACACCCATGATGAACACGCGTGCCGGCGCGATGGTGCCAGCCGCCGTCATCATCATCGGCATGGCGCGGCCGAAATGCGCAGCCGCGTCGATCACCGCTTTGTATCCGGCAAGATTGGCCTGCGAAGACAACACATCCATCGCCTGCGCGCGGGAAATGCGGGGGATGAATTCCATCGCGAACGCGGTGACGCCCTGGGATGCCAGCTTCGCGATGGCGTCTTTCTCGGTGTACGGCGCGAGCAACGCGGCGATCACCGCACCCTTTTTCATCTGTGCGATCGCGGACGCGTCGGGCGCGCGCACGCTGAGCACGATATCGGATTGGCCCAGAAGCGTTTGCACGTCCGGCGTGATAACGGCGCCGGCGGCGGTGTAGTCGTTGTCGGAAATCTTGGCGCCTTCGCCCGCGCCGCTTTCCACGGCTACGTCGAGCCCCAGGCCCTTCAGCTTCTTGACGGTTTCCGGCGTGGCGGCAACGCGCGTCTCGCCCGCCCGCCGTTCCTTGAGAATCGCAAGCTTCATGGCCGGGCTGGTTTCAGGATCAATTGTGGGTGCGGAACATGGCGAGCAGGATCATCAGGATAACGATGCCGATGATTTGCCATTTCAGAAAGCTGAGAAAGCCGTGCCATGTCTTCAGGTGATCCCTGATGTCCATGGAGCCACCGTCCTGTGCCTCTTGTGCCAGGAGTTCCTGATCGGTCTCCGATGTCATTTTTATCCCCAAGCGGATGCGAATTAGCCGCGCGGACTATAGCAAAGCGAACCCACGCGGCAACCCGCGAAATGCCGCTGATTCGCTCAGGCCTCCCACTCCAGCCATGCGCCGTGCGGATGGCAGACCGCCAGCCTGCGAACCTCATGCGTGCCGTCATGGTAACGGCCAAGCGTCAGGTGAGCGTCACCGGCCTGCAACATGGTTCCTTCGCAGCCCAGCCGAAAAACCGGGCGGCGCAAGCCCGCCACGGTGAGAATATTGGATAGGGCTTCGCGCATCGCTTCGCTGAACTGATAGATGACATAGGAGTGGTAGACGCACACCGCCTGGTCTTCGGGTATGCGCGAGATGGCTTCCGGCAAAAGATCCAGCGCATTGCCGCCACGGATTTCCACCTTTTCGCGGCGGAAAATCTCGATGGCTTTTTCCAGCCGTGCGAAACGGGCAAGGTTGTCCGGCCAGACCAAGGCCTTCAACCAGTCGCGGGCGTGCGCGTCGTTCAAGTCGGCGGGATTCAGCTCCAGCCCAACGCGGCTCGCGATGCTGGGCAGCGCACCAACCGGCGGCGTCTTCTGCCCACGCAATTCACATTCGATGACAAGCTCGGCGTTCGTTGGCTCCGGCTGCAGCAATTCGCTGCCGCGCCGGTAGTTCACGCCGTATCGGTCCCATATCATGTTGAGCCCGGCGCTGGGGCCGATCTCGATCAGGTTCAGCGGACCGCCGGCTTCTTTCGCGACCGTCCGGAAACCGGCGTGAAGCGCAGAGCAGCGCGCGACTTCGTTGGTGTTGGTAACGCCGTTTGCGATCAGCGGCTCAAGTTCGGCGCGATGCTTGCCTGCGAAATCTTTGAAAGCCGGAAATGCATCTTCATTTTCGACGCGATGTCCGCCGTTGAGATTGGGATAGAAACGCTGCAGCGGATGATCGGCACCGCGCAGCAGCAGGAAATGAACGGCGGCGAGCAGGATATTGGCCATCGGCTGACCCGGCTTCACATGCGATGCAAGCCGCTTGAGCCCATCATCGCCGCTCACGCCGCGAACAATCGAAACATAGAGCGGCGCGTTTGCGCGCTCACATTCGGCGAGGAAGAAATCCCAATAGTCGAACGGTTTGGATTCGGTCATTCGATCTCCGGCAGCGGCACGCCCGTTTCTTTGAACGCCGCGCGCTGACGTTTTTCAAGCGCCGCCACATCGAAATCGGCGATTTCTTCCTCGAACAATTTGTGAAAGTTCAGCCGCGCGCCCATGCGTATCAGCGCACCGCCCAGGCCGATGGCCGCGCGGTCCATGAAGACGAATTCGCGCGGCGGGCGGATGCCACCCATCGCCTTCAGCTTTTCGTGCACGTCGTTGGCCTGTTTGAGGCCATATTCGGCGGCCGGCACGCCATCGTCCACCAGCCGCACGCGATCATCGAGCAGCGGCGTCAGAATGAAGCGCGCCCAGAGATTGAGCACGCCGACCATTTCCGGCGTGACCTTAGCGAAACCCCAGGCACGATAGGCTTTCGCGGCAAGCGCATCGTCGCGTTTTTGCAGCGCATGATATAGGCCAATCACGCCTTCCACGAATTGCGGCCGGAAAGTGCGCACGCAGCCGAAATCCATGAGGTTGATGCCGCCGTCCGCGCGCACCGCGTAATTGCCCAGATGCGGATCGCCGTGAATGGCGCCGTAACGCGCGAACGGCCGCCACCAGGCTTTGAACAGGGCAGTGGAAATGGCGTCGCGCGTTTTCTGCGCGGCGTCTTCGAATTCGAGAATCGGTTTTCCGTCCAGCCACGTCATTGTAAGAAGGCGTTTGGTGGAGAGTTGCGGAAACGGCGCCGGCACCGCGATATCTTGGCGATCTTTCAGCATGATCCCGTAAAGCTTCATGTGGGCGGCTTCGCGAACGTAATCGAGCTCTTCTTTCAACCGCGCTTCGATCTCCTGGCCGAACTCGCGCGTATCGATGGTGGAATCGAATCCGCGCTGAATGCTGAGCGCCGCTTTCAACTGGCGGATGTCGGCGCCGACGGCCGCTCCCATGTCGGGATATTGCAGCTTGCAGGCAAGCGCCGTGCCGTCTTTCGCAACAGCTTTATGAACTTGCCCCAGCGAGGCGGCATGGGCTGCTTCACGATCGAAGCTTTTGAATTTCTTTTCCCAATCCGCGCCCAGTTCCGCGATCATGCGCCTGCGTACGAAGGCAGCGCCCATCGGCGGCGCGCTTGTTTGCAAGGACAATAAAGGTGCTGCCACTTCCGGCGGCAGCACGCCCGGAACGGTGGCGACGAACTGCGCCACTTTCATCACGGGCCCACGCAGGTTTCCCAGAACGGCTGTGAGATCGGCGGCGTTGGCGGCGCTCATCATTTTCGTGCCGGACAGGGATCGCGCCGCACCGCGGGCCGCCACGCCGCCAAGACCCGCAGAAACGCGCGCGAAACGCGCAAAGCGCCGCGCCAGGCCGTCTTCGCGGTTGTCCTTCTTTACCACCCGTTCACCATACAAACGCGAATTCATCCACGCTTATGCCGGAAAATCGCGCATTTCGAAGCCGGAACTTAATCGGCTCTTTACCGCGCCCGCGCAACACTTGCGTCATCCGGAGACAAATTCATGGCGCAAACCATTCTCGTCGTCGATGACGACCCCGTGCAACGGCGTTTGTTGGAGGCTGCTATCAGCCGTTCCGGCATGACGGTTGTGACGGCACCCGGCGGCGAACCCGCGCTGGAAATGATCAACGGCCCGCGCGGCGAACAAATCGCGGTGGTGCTGCTCGATCTCGTCATGCCCGACATGGATGGACTGACAGTTCTTGGAAAGATTCGCGCAAGTCACGCGGAGCTTCCCGTGATCGTGCTGACAGCGAAGGGCGGCATCGACTCCGCCGTGGAAGCCATGCGCGCCGGCGCCAACGATTTCCTTGTGAAGCCGGCAAGCCCGGAACGCATTACCGTTTCCATCCGCAACGCACTGAAGATCGGCACGCTTTCGGGCGAAGTGACGCGATTGAAGAAAAAGGTTGATCACCGGCTGGTGTTCGAAGACCTGATCGCGCGTTCCGGCGAGATGAAACAGGTTATCCGGCTGGGTCAACGCGCCGCGCAGTCCAACATTCCCATTCTTATCGAAGGCGAAAGCGGAGTCGGCAAGGAGCTGATCGCGCGCGCCATTCAGGGCTCGTCCGATCGCGCGGGCAAACCGTTCGTGACCGTGAACTGCGGCGCCATTCCGGAAAACCTGGTCGAGAGCATCCTGTTCGGACACGAGAAAGGTTCGTTCACGGGCGCCACTGACAAGCATCTGGGCAAATTTCTGGAAGCCGATGGCGGCACGCTGTTCCTCGACGAGATCGGCGAACTGCGCATGGACATGCAGGTAAAACTGCTGCGCGCGCTGCAGGAAGGCGAGATCGATCCCGTCGGCGGCAAGCGGCCTGTGAAAGTGGATGTGCGCATCATTTCAGCCACCAACCGCGACCTGACGGACCTGACGCGTGAAGGCTTGTTTCGCGAAGACCTTTATTACCGCTTGAACGTGTTTCCGATTTTTGTGCCGCCGCTACGCCAGCGCCATGAAGACGTGCCAGCACTCGCGCGCCATTTCATCGCGCGTTTCGCGGCGGAAGAGAACAAGGCGGTTGCCGGGATGACGCCGGAAGCGTCCGACCTGATCGAGCATTTCAAATGGCCCGGCAACGTGCGCCAGTTGGAGAACACGATCTTCCGTGCCGTCGTGCTGTGCGACGGGCCGGTGCTGGATGTTTGCGATTTTCCACAGATCGCCGCCGCGATGGGCGTGGAAGCGCCGGCCCAGCGCCATGTGCCCTATGTCAGCCAGTTGGGCGAAACGATGCCGCCGGCCGGGGCGCCCACGCGCGCCACCGCGCCGATGACGGTGGACGCGCCCTATGCACTTTCCGCCACCGACACCGGCGGGCATATGCGCAGGCTGGAAGACATGGAATCGGAAATCATCCGCATGGCGATCTCGCGCTATGACGGGCATATGTCGGAAGTTGCGCGGCGCCTGGGCATCGGCCGCTCGACACTCTATCGCAAGTTGAAAGAACTTGGGCTGGAGCAGCACGAAGTCGAAGCCGGACGCATGGACGACGATCACCGCCAGGCGGGTTGATTACTGGCGCATACCCAGCGCGGCCAGGTAGAGATCGAGGATCGCTTCGCGTTCCTGCAGGTCGGCCTTATCCATTTTCCGCAAGGTTACGACCTGGCGCATGATCTTGGTGTCGAAGCCTTGCCCCTTGGCTTCGGAATAGACTTCGCGGATGTCGGCGGTGAGTGCTGCCTTTTCTTCCTCGAGGCGCTCGATGCGCTCGACGAACGATTTCAGATGCTCTTTGGCAAAGCCCGATTTGGCCACGGGGACGCTCCGGTGAATTTGGGGCGCGGACCCTATCGCGCCGTCCACCGCGCCCGCAACGCGGCAATGCGCACTTAATTGTGCGTCATTTGCGTGCGGCGTTCCGGCCAACCCTGTCCCCGGCGCACCCCGAATCGCTTTGTGCGCGAGCGGTGCTATGGTGCGGCCCGCAAATCTTTCGGGGCTTCGCATGCGTCCGTTGTTCTGGATCGCCACGGCGGTCTTCTGCACGCTTATCCTGGCCGCGGCCTTCCTGTGGGCCAACCTCTATCAAATGGCGGCCGCCTCCCAATATCAGGCCTGGCGGCTCAATTCCCTGACCGGCGCGGTCAGCTATTGCGGGCTGGTGGATCACAAGCTGGTCTGCATCCCGGTTCCCGATGCGACCATAACGCCCAAGAAGAAGTAACCTCATCCGGCCTCACGTTTGACGGGCGCGCGGCTTTGCGCGACACATGATGCGCTTATGCGCCCGATATTCGCGAGCCTGATTCTGTTAGCGCTGGCCAGCGCGCCGGCCCATGCCGGCTTTGCGGTCTGCAACAAAACCGCTGCGGCCGCGAAGGTCGCCATCGGCCGCTTTAACGGAACAGACTGGATGAGCGAAGGCTGGTGGACCGTCGCTGCCGGAAAATGCCAGACGCTTGTCACGGCACCGTTGAATGCCCGGTATTACTATCTCTATGCCAGCGATGGCGGCACCGGCGTGTGGGACGGATCCAAGGGATTCTGCGTCGCCGCCACAGGAAAATTCACGGCGGTGGGGCGCGCGCGCTGCGCGGCGCGCGGCTACGGCCGCAAGGAATTCTTCGAAGTGGATACCGGGCAGGCGCCGGACTGGATGCAAAATCTTTCGGACTGACCGCGCGGCGACAACAAAACAGTTTGCAACATGGCCGGGCTAGACCCGGCCTATCAGTTTCAGGATTGACGCCATGCGCCGCCGCCGCAAAACAAAAATCGTCGCAACCGTCGGTCCCGCTTCATCGACGCCGGAAAAGCTGAAGGCGCTGTTCGAGGCCGGCGCCGACGTATTCCGCATCAACATGAGTCACACCAGCCACGACCTGCTGGCAGATTTGCATGGCCGCATCCGCGCGCTGGAAAAGGAAGAAGGACGGCCCATCGCCATTCTGGCGGATTTGCAGGGCCCGAAAATCCGCTTGGGCACGCTGCCGGGCGGCAAGATCGAGGTGAAAGAAGGCGACCGGTTGCGGCTGGTGCGCGCGGAATCCTCTGACGATCCGAAAATTCTGCCTGTGCCGCACGGCGAAGTTTTTGCCGCGCTGAAGCAGCGTCATTGCCTTCTGATTGACGACGGAAAAATCCGCCTGCGCACATTCGCGTCGAAGCCGGATTCGGCCGAAGCGATCGTGGAAGTTGGCGGCACGCTGAAAGACCGCAAAGGCATCAACTTGCCCGACACGCTGCTGGCGCTTTCGGCCATGACGGATAAGGACCATTCCGATCTGGATGCAGCCCTGAAGCTGGGCGTCGACTGGATCGCGCTGTCTTTCGTGCAGCGGCCGGACGATGTGGCGGAACTGCGCAAGATCGTGAACGGACGCGCCGGTGTGCTCTCGAAAATCGAGAAGCCAAAGGCGCTGGAACAGCTCGACGCTATTCTGGAATTGTCCGACGCGCTGATGGTGGCGCGCGGCGACCTGGGCGTGGAATTGCCGCTGGAAGAAGTGCCCGGCCGCCAGAAGCAGATCACACGCGCGGCGCGCAAGGCGGGAAAACCTGTGGTGGTGGCGACGCAGATGCTGGAATCCATGATCACCGCGCCAGCGCCCACGCGCGCCGAAGTGTCGGATGTGGCGACCGCGGTGTTCGAAGGCGCCGATGCCGTGATGCTATCCGCGGAATCCGCAGCCGGCGCTTATCCGGTTGAAGCCGTAGCCATGATGGATCGCATCGCGGCTTCGGTGGAGGCCGACCCGGTTTATCAGAATATCGTCGATGCGCAGCGCAGCCCGCCGGAGGAAACCACCGCCGATGCCATCATGGGCGCGGTGCGCGAAGTCACGCACACCATTCACGCCCAGGCCATCGTGTGCTGGACGACGTCGGGTTCTACGGCGCTGCGTTGCGCGCACGAGCGGCCCGAGGCGCCGATCGTTGTGCTGACGCCGTTGATCGAAACCGCGCGCAGGCTTTCCATCGCGTGGGGTCTGCATTGCGTGCGCACCGAAGACGCGCATGACCTTGACGATGTGGTGGACCGGGCCGGCGAGATTGCCTTGCGCGATAGTTTCGCCAAGGACGGCGACCGTATCGTGATCACCGCCGGTGTGCCGCTGCGCACATCGGGATCGACGAATCTGCTGCGCGTGGCCTTCGTTGGAAAAAAGCAGGGCTAGGTCGGCACGCCTTCGATTTCTTTTTCCAGAGCGCGCAAGTGGCGTGCGGCGCCGTCCATTTGCGGATCCAGCGCCAGCGCCTTGCGATAAAACATCAGCGCGGCTTTCTTGTCGCCGTAGTCTTCCAGCATGTCGGCAAGCTCGCTCATCGCTGCGAAATGGCGTGGGTTGAGCTGCACCGCACGCTGCAGGCTGAGCATGGCGCCCGCGTCGTCGTTCTGGGCCGCCTGCAGATTGCCGAGCCGCCGCCAGCCCTCGGCATAATCCGGCGCAATCGTAACGATGGAATTGAGCAGGGTGCGCGCTGTTTTCATGTCCTGCGCCTGCTCGCTGGCGGCGGCGCGTGTCATCAGCAGATCGACCGTGGGGCTTTGCGATTGCAGGAACTGCGCTTCGATCTTGTCTTCGATCGGTTTGGCTTCTTCGCTCGAGCTTGCCTGCGCCAGCTGCGAGAAGAGCTTGTCGATGGATGTTGGCGCCGCCTTGAGCGGCAGGCTGGCCGGCACCGCGGCCACAGCCGCTGCGGGCACGATCAATGCGAAGGTGAAGACGGCAAAACGCATGCGCGGATTTTAGCGCAAAACGCGGGTCTGCGTCACGATGCGGGGCTTAACCCTGACGCGCCTTGAAGCGGGGGTTCTTCTTGTTGATGACGTAGGTGCGGCCACGGCGGCGGATGACGCGGCAGTCCTTGTCGCGCTTCTTCAGCGAGCGCAGCGAATTGCGGATCTTCATGGGGACTGGCCTTCGGCAGAAATTTGAGGCGCGGAACCTATGCGGCAGGCTAACCCCTGTCAACGGCTGGGAAAAGCCGTGTTAAGAAGGCTCGGGGAGCCCTTTGCGCCGGAGCGCCTATGTCACTTTTGACCCATAAATTGAAGCTTTCTGTCGCGGCCCTAATCTTGATGGCCGGACCGGCCTTGGCCCAGACCCCGGCGATTCCCGGCGTGGTCATGTCCCAGCCGGTGGCAGACCCGGTGGTGCAAGACCAGAAGTTCGCCGCCTTTCTGGTGAGCTTTCGTCCCACGGCGCTGGCCGCCGGAATCAGGCCCGAAACCTACGACCGCGCCATGGCGAACCTCAGGCGCGATCCCGACGTGGAAGCCGCCAATCTGGCGCAGCCGGAATTTCTGAAACCCGTGTGGAGCTATCTGGATACCGCCGTTTCGCCCGCGCGCATTTCCAAGGGCCAGCAGATGCTGGCCACTTACGCCACGCAGCTTGCCGCCAGCGAGAACAAATATGGCGTGCCCAAGGAAATTCTCGTCGCCATCTGGGGACTGGAATCCAACTACGGCGCGCAGATGGGCAATTACGAAATCTTCGATGCGCTGGCGACGCTGGCTTACGATGGCCCGCGTGCCGATTTCGGCAAGCGCGAGCTGATCGCGGCGATGAAGATGGAGGAGAAGGAAGGTTATGCGCCTTCAAACATGACGTCGTCATGGGCCGGCGCGTTCGGCAACACACAATTCATTCCCTCCGCGTTCCTTGCCTATGCCGTGGATGGCGACGGCGACGGCAAAATTGATTTGTGGAATTCTCCGCCGGACGCATTGGCCTCAACCGCCTCGCATCTTTCCTCCCAGGGCTGGGTGCCCGGACAGGTCTGGGGCTATGAAGTGACGTTGCCGGCGAACTTCGATTATGCCCAGGCCGAACTGGACCAGAAGAAGGCGCTTTCAGAGTGGCGCATGCTGGGTGTGACAAAAGCCAGCGGCGCGGCACTGACGGGTGGCGACACGCAGGCCACGATCCTGACGCCTGGCGGCGCGCATGGACCGGCGTTCCTGGTGCTGGAAAATTTCCGCAACGTGATGAAGTACAACAACTCTATCAATTACGCGCTCGGCATTTGCCTGCTTTCCGATCAACTGGCCGGCAAAAGCGGCGTGACGGCAAGCTGGCCGCGTAGTGAAGTGACGCTGACGCACGATCAGCGAATCCAGTTTCAAACCGATTTGAAAGTGCTGGGCTACGATCCCGGCGCGATTGACGGCGTACTGGGGCGCGGCGTGCGCGCGGCGTTGCGGCAATATCAGAAGGCGAAGGGATTGCCCGCGGACGGTTTCGCCACGCAAAGTATTCTCAACCGTCTCGACGCCGATGTGAAAGCGAAGAACGGCTAAGCATTCGGCACTTGGGTTTCAGGGATTTCGTCGCCGGCATCCGCCGTCACCAAACCGGCATACCGCAGGGCGGGCGCGAAGCGGGCATAGACAAACAACCCCGCCATGATCGCCCCCGCCAGCGCATAAGGCGCCAGCGGTGACATTTCATAGAGCGCGCCGATGATCGGACCGACGATGAAGCCGGTGGCGCTTGTGGCGCCGATCACGCCGGCAACCGCGCCTTGTTCATCGGGCGAAACCGAGAGCGATGCGGCTGCCGCGTAACCCGGCCGTGCCATGCCGAAACCGAGCCCCGACAAAGCCATGGCGAACACCAGCGGGCCGTAGCTGTGCGAGATCAGGAAGATCACGTTGGAAAATACCGCGATCACCGTTCCCCAGCGCATCAAGGTGCGCGCGGAAGGGTTGAACTGCTGCACCAGCCCAAGCTGCGCGAACAGTGCCGCCATCGAAGACGCCATGAGGCTGATGCCGACATATTGCGCGGCAGCACTTTCCTTCAGGTGCAGCACATCCATAAAGAAGAATGCCACCGTCTGGATCGGTACCGTTCCCGCAACACTGAGGAAGAATCCGAAGATCAGAAACGGCCGCATACGCTTGTCGTGCCACTTCAGCCGTTTCTCGATGGGATGTTTGGAGCGCGGGCGCGAGCGTTCGGGCAGGAAATACCAGATCGCCGCGGCACTGATGACGGCGGCGGCGGAGATGAAATAGAACGGCGCGAACAACCCGAACACCACCAGCGCCGAACCAATACCTGGGCCGACCGTGGTGCCCAGCCCGAACGCGGCGGCAATTGTGGCCACCCAGCGCGTGCGTTCGGCGCGCGTGGTGCGATCAGCGACATAGGCTTCCGCCGAGACAAAGGTGCCGGAGCCGAGTAGGCCATAGATGGAACGCGTGGCGATCATCAGCGGGAAGATTAGAAACATCGGCAGCAGATGATTGAGGCCCGCGAGCATCACGCTGGCGAAAGAACCGAACGACACCGCGAAGGCGATGAGGCCCATCAGCATGATGGGCTTGCGGCCAACGTGATCGCTTCTGGCGCCCCAAAAGGGACTGGAGAACACCCAGATGGCGGCAGACACCGCAAAGATCGTGGTGACCTGAATTTCGGAAATGCCAAGCTTGCGTGAGATCGGCGGCAGGATGGCGAAGAGAACCGATTGGCCCGCGCCAACGCACATCAGGCTGCAGAACAGAATAACCAGCGCGCGCTTGCGCTCGGTTGGCGATGTCAGAAGCGCGTAATTCTGCGCCGTGGCCAGCGGTGCATCGGCGAGCGGATGGGTTACCCCCGTGCACGCTCCGTCACTGTCCTGTTCCATCATGGGTTTCTGTTGCTGGAAGCGCCGATGCCGAATCCATCATAGCGTCTGCGCATCCAGCCGGCACAGTGTCCGCCATCAATAATGCTGGCGATGACGAACTCTGGCTGTTTTTACCCCAGAAAGACATAAGCCACATAGGCCACGAAGACGAGGAAGATCAGCAGGTCGCTGACCATGGCGATATTTTCGTTGGTGCTTTTGCCGTGCTGGGCGATGTGGCCGACGCCGGCGATGCCGTAGAAAAGGCCGGCGGCGATGGCGACGGGCAAGGTGAAATCCGGCCGCGCCAGCGAGAGCATGCCCACCAAGCCGGTGGCGAAATTGGCCATGCCAAGTTCGCGCACCACGGGGAAGGCTTCTTCGCCCTGCATCTTGAAAATCTCTTGCGCGGTGAAGCGCGGCTGGAAGAACTGGCGCAAGCCCGCCAGCAACAGCCGCACGCCGGCCGCCCAGAACACGAACCATTTTCCCACCAGCCACAGAAGCGGGGCCGCGGTGTTGAAATAGGTGTGATCCGCCCAGACCGAAGCGGTGGGAAAGACCAGCAGCAGAAGGATGATGGAGATGAGATACACGGATTGTCCTGCTCTCTTGCGGCGATGACCCGGCGCCAAGGTTTTTATCACGCGCCCTAACGATCTGCGACGGCCCAAGGGAACTTTGTTCTGGCTGGGCGCTTTACGATCCAGCCGGTAATTGACGCCGGGTTGAGAGGGATGGCCGTTGTGTGTCTGGAACTGGCCCAGCAGGAGCATCTGCAAGTGGCGCGGGCACCGGCTGTGCGGGCGCCTTCGCCGGCCGTTAAAAAAGATGGGCCGGTCATGGCCATGACCATGTTGTTGAAAAGCATGGCGGGGGCATTTTCTTTTGCCGCGCGGCGTTCAACAGCGGCCTAGGCAAATGCCTTTGCGCAAGCTGAAAGTTTTTCGTGCGACGCGGGGCTTTTACGACACCATCGTTGCGGCATCTTCCATGAAGGCGGCGCTGGAAGCGTGGGGCGCCAAGCCAAACCTGTTTAAGGACGGCGTGGCCAAGGAGATTCACGACGCAAAGCTGGAAAAGATCGCGGTGGAAATGCCGCGCGTCGTGTTTCGGCGCATCGTGGGCAGCAAGGACGCATTCAAGCCGGACGTGTGACGCTTACGTTACCGCTTTGGCCATTTCGCGCAGTTTGTATTTCTGGATTTTGCCGGTGGCGGTTTTGGGGATTTCGGCGAAGACGATGTGGCGCGGGCATTTGAAGCGCGCGAGATTGGCGCGGCAATATTCGATCAGCTCTTCCTGGCTGGCGGATTTTCCGGGCTTCAGTTCGATGAAGGCGCACGGTGTTTCGCCCCATTTCTCGTCGTCCTTCGCCACCACGCCCACAAACATCACGGCGGGATGATTGTTCAGCACATCTTCCACTTCGATGGAGGAAATGTTTTCGCCGCCGGAGATGATGATGTCTTTGGAACGGTCCTTGATCTGGATGTAACCGTCC
The DNA here is from genome assembly GCA_036267995.1 of Rhizomicrobium sp. Classification (GTDB taxonomy): domain Bacteria; phylum Pseudomonadota; class Alphaproteobacteria; order Micropepsales; family Micropepsaceae; genus Rhizomicrobium. The sequence continues at coordinate 96,392 of DATAUZ010000033.1, read as the reverse complement.
GGGTGCAGCACGCCCAGATCGCCGGAGTGAAACCAGCCGCCGGAAAAGGCTTCGCGCGTGGCGTTGGGATTTTTCAGATAGCCTTTCATCACGATGTTGCCGCGGAACATGACTTCGCCGATGGTTTGCCCATCTGCCGGCACCGTCTCCATGGTTTCGGGATCCATCACGGTCAGCGCATCCAGCGCGTGATAGCGCACGCCTTGCCGCGCTTTCTTGGCCGCGCGTTCGTCGCGTTCCAGTTCGTCCCAGCCCGCCTGCCATTCGTTCACCACGGCGGGGCCGTAGGTTTCGGTGAGGCCGTAAACGTGGGTGACGTTGAAGCCGGCGTCCCCCATTGCGGCCAGCACTGCTTCGGGCGGCGGGGCGGCGGCGGTGATGAATTCCACGCGGTGCGGAAGTGCGCGGCGTTCTTCGGGCTGTGCGTTGATCAGCGTGGACATCACGATAGGCGCGCCGCACAGGTGGGTGACTTTGTGCTCAGCAATGAGATCGAACATCGGCTTGGCGCGCACCCAGCGCAGACAAACGTGCGTGCCCGCGACGACGGATAGTGACCAGGGAAAGCACCAACCGTTGCAATGAAACATCGGCACCGTCCACAGATACACCGGATGCTTGCCCATGCCGGCGGCCAGCACGTTGCCGTAGCCCATCAGGGCTGCACCGCGATGGTGAAACACCACGCCTTTGGGATTGCCGGTGGTACCGGACGTGTAGTTCAGCGAGATCGCATCCCATTCATCGGCGGGCGGCTTCCAAGCGAACTCCGGATCGCCGGCGGCGATGAAATCCTCGTATTCCATTTCGCCCAGCAGCTCGCCGGTTTGAGGAAATTCCTTGTCGTCGCAATCGATGACAAGCGGCTTCACTTTCGCCAGCTTCAGCGTTTCCTTCACGACAGCGGCGAATTCGCGATCGGCGATCAGCACTTTGGCTTCGCCGTGATCAAGCATGAACGCCAAAGCCGCCGCATCGAGGCGGGTGTTGAGCGTGTTGAGGACCGCACCCGACATCGGCACGCCGTAATGCGCTTCCAGCATGGGCGGCACGTTGGGCAGCATGGCGGCCACCGTGTCGCCTTTGCCGATGCCGCGTTTGGAGAGCGCCGACGCTAGCTTGCGGGCGCGGATGTAAAAGTCGCGGTAGTTCTGGCGCAATGCGCCGTGAACGATGGCGAGCCGATCGGGGAACACCGAAGCGGCGCGTTCCAGAAAACTCAACGGCGTGAGCGGCTGATAGTTGGCGGCGGTCTTGTCCAGATCGCGGGCGAAGGGATTGAAGCTGGCGGCCTTCAGGCGCGGGGCGGGGCGCGGTGCGGTGTTGGCGCGGCGCGTGCTGGCTTTGCGCGCGCGCAAGGCGGGTGCGGGCTTTGGTTTGGGTTGGGGCTTGGGCGCGGACGGCTTTCTTTTTTTGGCCCCCGATTTGGGCGCAGATTTGATCGCGCGTTTGCGCGTCTTGGTTTTGCCGGATTTCACGGCTTTCTTTCGCTTTGCCATTCACACGATCTTCATCCGGCCCGCGCAAAAGCTAGTAAATGGGCCGGTTAACGGCAAGCCGGATGACGATGGACGCGCGATGCGCGCATTGCTAGGAAAGCGGCGATAGCGCCGGAGCCAGTATGTCGAACGAGACGCAAGTGCGGGCGCGATGGAATCCCCTTCGCAACCTTTACGCCTGGGTGATGCGCCACGCCGAGGGGCCGCATGCCTGGGCCATTCTGGCGCTGCTGTCGTTCGCGGAAAGCTCGTTCTTTCCCATGCCGCCGGACATCATGCTGATTCCCATGGTTCTGCGGAACCGCCACCGCGCCTTCATTCTGGCCGGCTGGTGCGCGCTATGGTCGGTGATCGGCGGCGTGCTGGGCTACGAGATCGGTGCCCTTCTTTATAATTCGGTCGGCCATTGGCTCATCCAGGCCTATGGCATGGGCGGCGACATCGCGGCGTTCCGCGTGGCCTATCACAAATACGGCTACTGGATCGTGCTGCAGGGCATGACGCCGATCCCCTACAAGATCGTGGCCATCGCATCGGGCTTTGCGGGGCTTGGGCTGCCGCTGTTCATCGGGCTTTCGGCGATCACCCGCACCATCCGCTTCACGCTGGTTTCGGCGCTGCTCTACTGGTTCGGCGAGCCGATGCGGATTCTGATCGAGAAATATCTGGAAATCGTGGTCGTGGGATTTCTGGTTGTGGTTGTGTTCGGTTATTTGCTGGCGCGGCATCTGTTTCACTAGCGCCGGTTTGCATTGAGCGCGGGTGCCATGCGCAAGCAGCTTCTGTCGATTGCCGCCATTCTGCTTTCGGTTCTCATCTTCCTGATGGGCCAGGGCCTGCTGGGTACGCTGACGCCGGTGCGCGCGCATATCCTGGGCTTTTCCGATGTGATTGTGGGCGTGATCGGCTCGGCTTATTACGCCGGCTTCGTGCTGGGCTGTTTTGTGGGGCCGCGACTTCTGGTGCGCGTGGGCTATAGCCGCACTTTTGCGGTGGCGGCCGGGTTGGCGACGGTCTCCCCGCTGCTGCAATCGCTATCGACCAGCGAGTTTGTGTGGATCAGCGTGCGCGGGCTGATCGGTTTTGCCGCCGCCAATCTTTATATGGTGATCGAAAGCTGGCTGAACGACCGCGCCACCAACGAAACGCGCGGGCGGATTTTCTCCGCTTACATGACGGTGACCTATGGCGCGATGGTGGCGGGGCAGTGGCTTTATTCCACCGGGCGCGCGTCGAGCTATTCGCTGTTCGTGCAATCGGCAATTCTTTATGCGCTGTGTTTGATCCCGGTGGGATTGACGCGGCTGCCGCAACCGAAGCCCACGCCGGTGCCGGTGTTGCGCCCGTGGCGGCTGTTTCGCATTTCGCCGGTGGGCGTGGCCGGCTGCATCGCGGTGGGATTTGCCAATGGCGCGGTGTGGTCGCTGGCGCCGGTTTACGCGCACGACAATCACCTGACCAAGAGTTTGCTGGCGGCTTTCATGAGCGCCTTCACGCTGGGCGGCGCGCTGATTCAGGTGCCGATGGGGCGGCTGTCCGATCATCTGGACCGGCGCATTGTGATCGCAGGTGTTTCGGTGGCCGCGGCGTGTTCGGGCATCGCGCTGTATCTGTTCGGCGCGCAAAGCCACACCATGGCGCTTGTCCTGGTGGCGGTGTTCGGGCTGACGGCGTTGCCGCTTTATGGATTGTCGGTGGCGCATGCCAACGACCGGCTGCCGCGCGAAATGTTTGTGGAAGCCTCCGCCACGCTGTTGTTGATCAACGCGCTGGCGTCGGTGATCGGGCCGGTGATCGGCGCTTTCGCGATGACACGGTTCGGATCGCCGGCGCTGTTCGCCTACACCGCAGCGGTGCATGTGTGCCTTGCGGTTTTCACCATCGTGCGGTTGACGGTGATGCGCGCGCCGCCCGAAGAAACCCGCGACAGGTTCGAGCCGCTGACGCAGCAGGGCTCGCCTACATCGCTGGAACTGGACCCGCGCGGGAACGAGCCCGCGCAGGCGGCCTAGTTCTTCAAAGCGCTTCGTCTTCGCTTTCGACGTCGCCGGTGGCGGCGCTCATGTCTTCTTCGCCGCTGACAGATTCTTCGGTCTGCGAGTCTTCAGCAGGCGCTTCTTCCGTCGAAGCAACAGCGTCTTCCGCAGCGGGCTGGTCTTCGCCGGTGGTTTCCGAAACCGGTTTCAGCGTGGCGCCTTTCTTGGCGGCGCGCTTGAGCGCGCGTTCGCGCTTCTGGTTGGCGCGCGTCACCGCCAGATCCAGTTCAAGCTGTGAGCAAAGCCCCAGCGTCACCGGATCGACGGCCTTGATGTTGGTGGCGTTCCAGTGCGAACGCTCGCGGATTTTCTGGATGGTGGCTTTTGTCGTGCCGATCAGGCGCACGATGTCGGCGTCGGTGAATTCGGGATGGTTGCGGATGATCCAGTAAACCGCATCCGGCTTGTCCTGGCGCTTTGAGACGGGCGTGTAGCGCGGCGCCTTCTTCTGTTTCACCGCCGGCATTTTGTGTTTGGGCGGCGCCATCTTGAGGCGCTTCTTGGGGTCGGCTTCGGCTTCCACGATCTGGTCGCGCGTGAGCTGGCCGCTCGTCACCGGGTCCTGGCCCTTGATGCCCTTGGCGACGTCTTCGTCGGCGATGCCTTTCACTTCCAGCGGATGCAGCCCGCAGAAATCGGCAATCTGCTCGAAGGTGAGCGAGGTATTGTCCACGAGCCAGACGGCGGTTGCCTTCGGCATCAGCGGCTTCAGTTCGACGGCCATAAGTCTTTCCTTTCCCGGGCGAGGCTTTCAGACCCCGTCCCTTCGCTCGATTGTTGGAGGTTCGAGGAAGGCGGGTCTTTTAGCGGGCGGGGGCGCGCCGGGAAAGGGTTTTCTACAAAACCAGCAAAATCTTGCCGATATGGGCGCTTTTGGCCATGCGGGCGTGGGCTTGTTGGGCTTGGGACAGGGGGAAGGTGCTGTCGATGACCGGTTTGATTTTTCCGGCAGCGATGAGCGGCCAGACTTCGCGGGCCAGGGCATCGCGGATGGCGCCTTTTTCTTCGTTGCTGCGGGCGCGCAGGGTGGTGGCCATGTGCGAGAGACGCTTCATCAGCATGAGGGCGAAGTTCACATTCGCTTTCATGCCGCTCATGAAGGCGATGTTGACGATGCGGCCCCAGATGCTGGCGGCGTGGAAATTGCGCTCGATATAATCGCCGCCGACCATGTCGAGGATGACGTTGACGCCTTTGCCGTTCGTGGCGGCTTTCACCACTTCTACGAAGTCTTCGTTTTTGTAATTGATGGCGCGCGTGGCGCCGAGCTTTTCGCAGGCGGCGCATTTTTCCGCGCTGCCGGCGGTGGTGAAGACGGTGTGGCCGCGCGCCGCCAGCATCTGGATGGCGGCGGTGCCGATGCCGCTGGAGCCACCGTGGATCAAAACGGTTTCGCCGGGTTTTAACCGCGCGGCATCCATCAGATTTGTCCAGACGGTGAAATGCGCTTCGGGCAACGCGGCGGCATCGACCAGCGACACGCCTTTGGGCAGCGGCAGAACACTCAACTGCGATGCAGCGCAGAATTCCGCGTAACCGCCGCCGGGAACCAGCGCGCAAACCTCGTCACCGATTTTGAATTGCGTAACGCCTTCGCCGATTTCCGCGACGGTGCCGGAGACTTCCATGCCCAGCGTATCGGGCGCGCCGGGCGGCGGCGGATATCGGCCTTGCGCCTGGTTCATATCGGCGTGGTTCAGGCCGGCCGCCGCCACTTTGATGAGGATTTCGCCGGGTTTTGGCGAAGGTGTCGGGATATCCGCCAGAACAAGGCGATAGTCCGGGCCGGGGTTTTCAACGCGAATGGCTTTCATGATGCATTCTCCCCCATCCGGCATGGCTCGCAAGGGCGTCACCTGGGTGGCCCGCATTCGCTGGCCATGACAAAATGCGATTGCCGGTCACGCGAGGCGCATATGCCAATCGATCCCGAGGAATTGCAGCCGAAAAAGAAAGCGCCGGAGGTTGTCATCGGCGAGGATTTGTCGGCGAAGTCGGAGCATGAGCTTGCCGCGCGCATTGCCATGCTGGAAAGCGAGATCGTGCGCTGTCGCGAAGCGATTGCAGCGCGGCAGGCGACACGCTCCGCTGCGGATTCCTTCTTCAAGCGATGACGTTCCGGTTGTGATGGAACTTGCGCGTTGCCGTAATGATTAATTTCCACAGATGTTCGTGGCGCGCCTTTACACCGTTGCAGCATTGCCACCGGCTATGTGGTTTACGCCTAACCATTGTGCGTAATTGGCTTTGCGTGCGGGCCTGAAATTGATAGCGTCACGGCGCGGGACACGAATTTCTGGGGCAATGCACAATGGCTAATCCGGCAACGGACGAAGACGGCTTGTGCGGCGTCAATCTAGAAACATTTGCCGGTTCCGCCCTGTTCGAGCGCACCTTCGATGAAGGCATGGCGCTGGTGGAAGAAACTTCGCGTTATCTTGATGGCCGTGGCCGCGAGGAATCGCGCGATCTGCCGCGCAAGGCAGCCCTTCTTTACGCCGGCGAAAGCATGCGCGTGACCACGCGGCTGATGCAGGCGGCAAGTTGGCTGCTTATCCAGCGCGCGGTGCAGGAGGGCGATATGAGTGCGGCCGATGCGGCCAGCGAACGCTACCGGCTTGGCTCAAAGGAAATCTGTTTTGGCGGGCGGCAGGACGGCTGCGAACTTCTGCCCAAGATGCTGCAGGATCTGCTTGGCCGCAGCGATAGCCTTTACCGGCGCATCGCGCGGCTGGACGATCTGCTGTTCGGTGGCGCTCATAGCCCCGGCGTGCAGGCGCATTTCGACCGCCTGGAACAGGCGTTCGGCGAGGCGGGCTGATCCTTCGTGGCTCGCGTTGCGCGAGCACCTCAGGATGATGGCCCTTATTTTACGAAATCGGCGAACTTTTTGTTGAAGCGGGTCAAGCGGCCGCCGCGATCCATCAGCTGCTGCTGACCGCCGGTCCAGGCGGGGTGCGTGGTGGGATCGATGTCCAAAGTCAGCTTCTGGCCTTCTTCGCCCCAGGTCGTGCGCGTGCGATAGGTGCTGCCGTCATTGAGGACGACATTGACGAAGTGGTAGCCGGGGTGGATGCCCTTTTTCATGGCTCAGGCCTTTCGGAACGCGCGTTTTAGAGGCCGCGGCTTATAGAGGATCGCTCAAAGCCTTGCAACAGGCTGGATAAAGGTCTCAGGAACCGCGCTTCTTGCGCCGCCCGAAAACGCCGAACCCGAACAAGCCGCTGCCCAGAAGGGCGATGCTGATGGGTTCGGGCACCGGCTGAATCTCCACCCCGAAGAGCGTGGCCCCGATGTCGGGGTTCCCCGAAAGCTGCAGATCGGCGAGCGTGAAGGCGCTGGCGGAGGCAAGCGTCACGTTGAAGGTGAGAGTTTCGGACGTCAGCCCGGCGATGGCGCCGGTGCTGAAGCAACTGGAGCCGCATCCGGCCCAGGTCAGTGCCACGCCGTCGGCGATGCCCGAATAGATCGAGCCGCCGACATCGAGCGTAATCTGATAGGTGCCGGGCCCAAAAACCGTGTCCGTGGTGATCGCGCCGTACTGCTCGGTGGTGCCGGCCATATCGACGTAAAGATTGGAATCGGAGTTGAAGTTGTAGAAGCCATTGCCGATGAGATCGACCGAGCCGCTTGAAACGCTGAAATTCTGGAAGCCGGCATAATTAAGCACGCCGTTGCCGCCGTTCTCGCCGTTAAAATTGTTCTGGAAAAGTGAGTCTGCAAACGCGGGCGATGCCGTCAGAAGAACAGCCGCCGCGGCGAAGGCAAGGTAAACTTTCATGGCCCGATCCACTTCCCAAGAAGAACTACAATATTAACGCAAGTAATCATGCAAAGAAAGCGCCACTCATCAGGCCCTTGATATTGCTGGATTCTCGCGCCGAGGGGTTTGGTAAATGTAAACTCTTCCGACACGGAGCGGTCTCTGTCCATTGTGGCTTTGAGCACCGCGCGCGAGAAGGCCAGATCGTCCGGGTGGCGTGTGGCGGCTTTTTGCCATCGGGCGTGGCGTACAGGCCCGCGGGACATTAGATAGCTGCCATGGCCCAATCCGGCGAAGAATTCGCAAGCGAGGTTCAAAGGGTGGCAGGGGCGCGGCCCAAGGCGCGGTCGCTTCGGCCGCTGCGCCAGCTTCTGCCGTTCCTGAAGCCCTATGGTTGGACCATCGCCTTCGCGGCGATAGCGCTGATCATTTCGTCCTCCGCCAGCCTTCTGATTCCGCCGGCGCTGAAAGGCATCGTCGATCACGGCTTCGACAAGCATAACGTCGAGCTTATCGGGCACTATTTTCTGGCGCTGATCGGGGTGGCGGCGCTTCTGGGCATCTCGACCGCCATTCGCTTTTATTATGTGACGTGGCTTGGCGAGCGCGTGATCGCGGACGTGCGCAAGGCAGTGTTCGATCATGTGCTGGTGATGACGCCTTCGTTCTTTGAAGTGACGCGCACCGGCGAAGTGCTGTCGCGGCTGACCGCCGACACCACGCTGATCCAGACGGTGATTGGTTCTTCGGCATCCGTCGCCATGCGCAACGTGGTGATGCTGACGGGCGGCACGATCCTTCTGGTGGTGACCAGCCTGAAACTTTCCGGGCTTGTGCTTCTGGCGGTGCTGCTGGTGATGGTGCCGCTGATCCTTTTTGGCCGCTGGGTGCGAACACTGAGCCGCAAGAGTCAGGATCGCATTGCCGATACCAGCGCGCACGCTTCCGAAACGCTGAACGCGGTGCAGACGGTGCAGGCCTTTACGCACGAGGAATTCGAACGCGGGCGGTTTGGCCAGGCGGTGGAACGCTCGTTCGACGTCGCGGTATTGCGCACGCGCGCGCGCGCGGTGATGACGGCGGTGGTGATTTTCGGAATCTTCGGCTGCATGGTGGGCGTGCTGTGGGCCGGCGCGCAGGACGTGGTTGCCGGGCGCATGACGGGCGGCTTGCTGCTGCAGTTCGTGGCTTACGGCGTGATCGTGGCGACGGGTGTTGGCGCGCTTTCGGAAACCTGGGGCGACCTGCAGCGCGCAGCGGGAGCATCCGAGCGGCTGACGGAACTGCTGTATGCCGAGCCCGATGTGAAAGCGCCGGATCATCCGGTGGCGCTGGCGGAACCTTCGCATGGCGCGATTGCGTTTCGCGATGTGACCTTCCGCTATCCCTCGCGGCCGGACTTCGCGGCGCTGGATAATTTCTCGCTCGATGTGAAATCCGGCGAGGCGATTGCGCTGGTGGGGCCATCGGGTGCGGGAAAATCCACTGTGTTCCAGTTGCTGCTGCGCTTTTATGCACCGCAGGACGGAGAGATTTTGTTCGACGGCGTGGATACCGCCAAAGCCGATCCGGAAGATGTGCGCCGGCATATCTCCATCGTGGCGCAGGAACCTGTGATTTTTTCGGGCACCATCGCCGACAACATCCGCTATGGCCGCGTGGGCGCCAGCGACGATGATGTGCACCGCGCTGCCGACGGCGCCGCCGCATCGGAATTCATCGACCAGTTGCCGCAAGGCTATGAGACGCAGTTGGGCGAGCGGGGCGTGACGCTATCGGGCGGCCAGCGCCAGCGCATCGCCATCGCGCGCGCGATTTTGCGCGATGCGCCGCTGCTGCTGCTAGATGAAGCCACCAGCGCGCTGGATGCGGAAAACGAACAGCTTGTGCAGAAGGGGCTCGCCAACCTGATGGCGGGACGCACCACCATCGTGATCGCGCATAGGCTGGCGACCATCCAGAAACTGAAACGCATTGTGGTGATGGATCGCGGCAAGGTGGTGGGCGAGGGCAGCCATGCCGAACTTGTGGCGCGCGGCGGATTGTATGCCCGCCTCGCGAACCTGCAGTTCAATCAGGGCGTGGCGCTGGCGGGCTGACGCGCCACTTGCCAACTACGGGTTACCCGTATATGCTGACCTTCGAATGGGATGATGAGAAAGCTCAGGCCAACTATCGAAAGCACGGCATTGCTTTCGAAATGGCGGTCGCGGTGTTTCATGATCCTCTCGCGATGGAAATCTTCGATCCCGATAGCGGCGAGGACCGTTTCGTTATTATCGGGCAGGCTGAATTGCTGGTGCTGGCGGTTGTTTATACTGAGCGCGGCGAGAATATCCGGTTGATCTCAGCCCGGCGGGCAACAAGGAAAGAGCATGACGCTTATTACCGCGAAAATTCGCAAAACTGACGGCAAGCTCGTGCGGGTTCACAAGGATGGACGCGAGGAAAGGCTCAAAGCGCGGCCGCCGCGGCCCATATCCGACGATGAAATCGAGAAAGCAGCGCAAAGCGATCCCGGCAATCCGCCGCATGACGTATCGAAAATGCGAAAGGTTGCGCGCGTCAAGACATTGCGGCGCAGCTTGAATCTCACGCAGGAAGAGTTTTCGTCCCGTTACCGGATACCGCTCGGAACGCTGCGCGACTGGGAACAGGGGCGAAGCGAGCCCGATCAACCGGCGCGCGCCTATCTTGCGGTGATTGCCGGCGATCCCAAGGGCACACAGCGGGCGCTCAATAAGACGATGGAGAAAGCCTGACGCGGGGTTGCGGCGCGCAAACAAAAAGGGCGGCCGGGGCCGCCCTTTTCGCAAGCGTTTCCGTCCAAAGAAATTTATGCGGCGGCTTCTTCCACCGGATCGCGCAGCACATAACCGCGGCCCCACACCGTTTCGATGTAGTTGTCGCCGGCTGTTGCCGCCGCCAGTTTCTTGCGCAGCTTGCAGATGAAGACGTCGATAATTTTCAGTTCCGGTTCGTCCATGCCGCCGTAAAGGTGGTTCAGGAACATTTCTTTCGTCAGCGTGGTGCCCTTGCGCAAGCTAAGCAGCTCCAACATCTGATATTCCTTGCCGGTCAAATGCACGCGGCTGCCATCGACTTCGACGGTTTTGGCGTCGAGGTTGACGGTGAGCTTGCCGGTGGTGATGACCGACTGCGAATGGCCCTTGGAACGGCGCACGACGGCGGAAATGCGCGCGACCAGTTCATCTTTGTGGAAGGGCTTGGTCATGTAATCGTCGGCGCCGAAACCCAGCGCCTTAACCTTTGCTTCGACGATCGCGTTGCCCGAAAGAATTAAGACCGGCGTCTGTACCTTGGCGAGACGCAGCGTCTTAAGAACTTCAAAGCCGCTCATGTCCGGAAGCTGAAGATCCAGAACGATGATGTCGTAATCGTAGAGCTTGCCCAGATCGATCCCTTCTTCGCCGAGATCGGTGGTGTAAACGTTGAAACCCTCAGACCGCAGCATCAACTCGATGCTGCGCGCCATAGCGCTGTCGTCTTCGATCAGCAGAACGCGCATAGCTCAGACCCCTTTGGCGTCCTGTGACGGACGTGGTTAATCAAGCGGCTTAACGGTAAGCGGAAATGGTTAACATCCGCTTGCTTTCCCGGGTGCCCCTTCATAGGGCACGAACAGGCCTTAACGGCATCCGGCCGGGGTTCCCCATCCCCTTGATTCGCTTTGTTAAGTTTACCGCCACTTAAATCCTTCCAGGCAATATGCCGTCCAGGGTCCGCATTTTTGGGCCATTCGAGGGGCCAGAATGCACGCTCTGATCAAAGATATTGAGGCTGTTCCGGCTCTGCGGCGCTTCGGGCGCGTGGCGCGCATCGAAGGCCTGCTCGTCGAAGTGACGGGCGCTGCAGGGGCGATCAGCCTGGGCGGCCAGTTAAGCATAACTGGTTCTGGCGGCAAGCAAATTCCGTGTGAGGTGGTCGGCTTTCGCGACGGCCGGGCGCTGGGAATGCCGCTGGGCGAACTGTCCGGCGTGAGCCTTGGGGCCCGCGCCGACTTCGATGACCGGGCGGGGGTGATCTTTCCCTGCGAGGCTTGGCTTGGCCGCGTGGTCGATGCTTTCGGCCGGCCCACGGATGGCAAAGGCGCGCTGCCGCAAGGCCAGATTGGCTATCCCATCAAGGCTTCGCCACCGTCCGCACACACCCGCGCGCGGGTTTCCGGCAAGCTGGATCTGGGCGTGCGCGCGCTGAACCAGTTCGTGACCTGCTGCAAAGGCCAGCGCATGGGCATCTTCTCAGGCTCCGGCGTCGGCAAATCGACATTGCTCGCCATGCTGGCGCGCTACACCGATGCCGATGCCATCGTGATCGGGCTGGTGGGCGAACGCGGACGCGAGCTGAAAGAATTCATTGAAGACGATCTGGGCGAAGAAGGCCTGAAGCGCAGCGTGGTGGTTGCCGCCACGTCGGACGAGCCGGCACTTGTGCGCCGCCAGGCGGCTTATGTGGCCATGACCGTGGCCGAACAACTTCGGGACCAAGGCTTGCATGTGCTGCTGCTTATGGACAGCGTGACCCGTTTCGCAATGGCACAGCGCGAGATCGGCCTCTCCGCCGGAGAGCCGCCGGCCAGCAAAGGCTATACGCCCACCGTGTTCGCGGAACTGCCGCGCCTTCTGGAGCGTGCCGGGCCGGGACAACAAGGCGCTTACGGTTCGATCACCGGGCTCTTCACCGTGCTGGTGGAAGGCGACGACATGAACGAGCCGGTGGCCGATGCGGTGCGCGGCATTCTGGACGGCCATATCGTGCTGGACCGCGCCATCGCCGAGCGTGGGCGCTTTCCCGCCATCAACATTCTCAAATCGGTTTCGCGCGTCATGCCTTCGTGCAACAGCGAAAGCGAACAGGCTGTGGTGGCCGGCGCGCGCGCGCCGCTTGCGGTCTATGAAGATATGGCGGAGCTTATCCGCCTTGGCGCTTACAAGGCCGGCACGAGCGCAGAGGTCGATGCCGCCGTGAAATTGCATCCGCAGCTCGAAGCGTTCCTCGCGCAGAAGAAGAACGAACGGGCGAATTTGGGCGATGGCTATACCGCACTGGACGAAATTCTGGGCGGCAAGGGGAAGGGTAGGCCGGTATGAAACGGCGCGACACGCTTTTGCGCTTGAAGCGCTTTCGGGTGGACGACCTGAAGCGGCGCATGGGAACGCTCGACGGCATGAAAGCCGATTGCGAGCGCAAGCTTTCCGACCTTGAAGAGAGCGTGGCGCGCGAACGCCAGCGCGCCAACGATTCCGATATCGGCCGTTTGGCCTTTCCGTCGTTCCTGCGTTCCATCGATGTGCGCCGCGAAAATCTTCGCGCCACGCTGAAGGAAATCGAACGCGAGCGCGAAAGCGTGCAACTCGATCTCACCACCGCCTATCAGGACCTGAAAAGCCTGGAACTGGCGACCGAGCATGAAGCCAAGCGCGTGGCCGAAACCGAAGCCCGCCGCGCCCAATCGCGTCTGGACGAAATGGCCATCGTGCGCCACCTGCGCAAACACGCGCTGCGGCAGGCCTGAGACTCACTCGACTTGTGCTAAGCTGAAGCGGTTGCTTCGCGCGGGGGCGCGTCTTGTCTATTTCCGAACAGATTTCGCCGTTGGTTGGCCGCTGGGTGCTGGCCTGGTTTTTCCTCAGCGAGGCGTGGTTTTGCGTGCAGGACTGGCATGGCAATGTCGCCGCTCTGACGAAAGCCGGTTATCCGGCCGCCGTACTGCTGCTGGCATTGATCCTTTTCATCGTTCTTCTGGGCGGGCTGGCGCTGATTTTGGGCTTTCACACGCGGCAGGGCGCCATGCTGCTGTTTGCCTTCACGATCATTATGACGGTGCTCGCTGACAATTACTGGAACGTCTCCGATCCGGCGCGGCGTGGGCTGTTCTATGCGCTGTATGCGCGCAACATTGCGATTGCCGGCGGGCTGCTTTTGCTGGTCGGCATGGGACCCGGGCGCTTCGCGCTCGACAACACCGGCAAGAAGGGCTGACTACCAGCCGCCGCCACCACCGCCACCGCCGCCGCCGCCGGAAAATCCGCCGCCGAACGAGCCGGAGCTGAAGCCGCCCGATCCGCCGGAGGATGCGGTGAAGGATGCGGCGGTTGCCGCCGTGGTCAACGTCGATCCGATGGAGGCGGCAAGGGCCGCGGTGCCAAGCTGGCCGAAGTCGCCGTGGAACCAGATTGGTCGATAGTTTTGCACATCCACGGACGCACCCGCGCGCGCGGCCTCTGCCTCGAAGCGCTTGCTCCACTGGTTCTCGCAATCCAGCGCGATGGCATAGGGCAGGAATTTTTCAAACACTTCGGGCGTGATCTGCGGCGGGTTAAGTTTTTCCAGCCGATCCTGTTCGGCGGTGGTGAGGAACAGGCGCAAGCCTTCGATGGCCGCGAGCAGCTTTGCGGCACGTGGCGTGGGCTTGCGCAACAGGCGGTGGAACAGGGCTGCGAGCGCCACGCCCGCCAGCAACACGCCGACGGCGATGGGTGAAGCGGTATCGTAGGTCTCAAGCAGAGCGCCCGATGTCATCGCGCCGAAGAGGAAGGCAGGGAACAGCATGAAGAACGCGGCGAAAAGATTTCCGATGCGTCCGCTGCGCGTGGTGTAAGCATTACGCCACATGGAAAAATCCATATAGGCGAAGCCTGCTGTGGCGCCGCCGCAAAGGCTTGTCCACAATATCGTCAGCGCCATGTCGCCCGGCGAAGCCGAACAGAAGATCATGGCAATCGCTGCCAGCAGCAGGATGACGAGCCCCGGCCAGAACCACGACCAATTGCCGATCTCGTATCCGTCGCCATAAGCATCCGACAACTTTTTCGTTTGGGCGCCGACGGCCAGCGAGATGCTGAAATGATCGGCCTGCGTCAGCGTGACGGTGTGGCTTTCGACGAAGATGGTTCTTTCGACGGCGCTTTCATCCGGCGAAAGATCCTCGCCTTCACTGGTACGGGTCAGCGTGTAGGTTTCGTCTTTTTCCTGTGTGATTTTCAGCGCGCCTTTCACGGCCAGCGAAACCAGAGCGGCAGCAAACATCTTGTTGTCGTAGTTGAGATGCTTGCGCAGGAACCGCACTTCCGCCGCCGACATGCCGTTGGGCGCCTCGAACAGCGGCACCACGGTGCCGTCGCTGGGATCGATGCCGACCCGAAGCCACGCGATCAGATAATAAAGCGCCATCAAGATAACGCCCGCGAGCATCACGAAGATGGAAAGATGATCGCGCAAAAAATAGGCGGTGAGCTGACTTTGCGTTGGCGGCGGCACCGCGCCTTTTGTGAAGCCGAGCGCAATGGTGAGGCCGGAATGATAGGAAAGCCGGTCGGTGGTGACGAAGCGGATGGTGTTGGGGGTTAGCTGTTCGGACGCCGCTTCCTTCAGTGTCTCGCCCAATGTGCCGGTATAGAAGGCCGATTGCAGAATGCGCGCGCCCGGTGGCAAGTGAACGGTCGCCTCCGCTCGCTCGATATGGAAATCCCAACCGTTGCCGGTGACGTTCCAATAGAACTCATCGTAGGTGGGGAAGAAATGGATCTGCCGGTCTGTCGTGTAGGCGATCGTATAGGTGTGCGTGCCGTGGGACAGTTCGGTATCGGCGTCGCCGATCTTCACCCGCTTGCCGCCATCGAGGCGGTCGATTTCAAACGGCTCGGGCTTTCCGTCGCGCGTGACGGCGCTGACGTTGAAACTCGCGTGCACGCCGTTCTGCCCAAGCGTGGGGAAGTCGCGAAAGATGCCGTGGGAGATTTCATCGCCCAGCGCATTGACCGTGATGGTCTCGCGCACCGCCAGCACGCCATCGCGCTGTACGGTGATATCGCTGCGGTAATCGGTGATGTGTTCGACATCGTCGGCCGGCGCCGCGTGCGCCGACGCAAGCGCTGTAAAAGCCAAACATATTGCCGCCGCCAGTATCCGAAACATGCGCATGGGCTTTCCCCCGCTAATCGTCCGAATTGGAATGTGTGCTGATGGTTTGTGCGTTGGCGAGCGATGTGCCGAGCGACGATTTGAACAGGGCGGGGCCAAGATCGCTAAAGGCTTTGCCCGCCATCCAATCCGGCTGATAGCCACCCACATTCAAGGGCTGCACGCTTGCTGCTTGCGCCTGAAAGTTCGCAGTCCAGGGCGTTTCGCAATCCAGCGCCATCGCGAAAGGCAGGAAACGCTCATACATCGCGCGCGTTATGGTGGGCGCGTTCAGGGTTTTCAGGCGGTCCGCTTCGGTGGCGTTGAGGAAGAGTTTGAAGCCGTCGATCTGCGCCATCGTTTTGGCGCCGGTTGGCGTGAAGGTCAGCAGCAGATGGTGAAAGACTGCCACCAGCGCCATCAGCACGAAGAACAACATGATGGCGTTGCGCGGCACATCATCGAAGCCCTGATAGAGGACAATATAGGTGACGCTGACCATGCAAACGGTCGGCGCAAGCATGACAAGGCCGCCGAATAGCGAAAACAGTCTCTGACCGGAAGACGCGATATTCTTCCAGAGAAAGAGGTCGATCCCGCCCAGCAATACTGCGGTGCCAAGCGTCATGCAGGACCACACAAATGTGGGTACAGCAGTAAGCGGATCGTGCGAGAGTGCAATCATCGCGATCAAGCTGAGCGCGGCAATCGCCAGAAGCGGCCGGAACCAGGCCCAGTTCTTTATCAGAAAGCCTTTGCCATATTGCGCGGTGAGCGCGTTTTTCAGTGTGGCCTGCGCGCCGTGCACGAAACGATAGTCTTGCGCGGAAAGCTCGATCTCGTTTTTCTTGGCGAACAGCGCGCGCGCGGTCGCATCTTCATCGGCGGTAAGGCCGGCGGCGGTATAATCGGCGGCGGTGCGCGTGACGGTGTAGATTTTGAGATCGCCGTAATCGTCTTCCCTGATGGTGAGGATACCTTTGACCGCCAGCGCGACCAACGTTGCGGTGAAGGCGGTGTCGTCGCAGCCGTTCTGTTCCACATAGCGCATGCCTGCGGCCGACATGCCGGGCGGCGGCGCGAACAGCGCGATGACGGGGCCGGAATTCGGGTTGCGCCCAACGCGCCACCACGCGAACGCGAAATAGAGGATGATAACGGCGAGGCCGGTCAGAACGGCGAGTGTCGGCCTGTCGGAGAGAAGCGTTTGAATTGTCATGCGCGATGCGCGGCGTTACCAGCCGCCGCCGCCGCCGCCGCCGCCGCCGCCGCCGGAGAACCCGCCGCCGCCGGAACCCGAACTCGATCCCGGTGCACTGGACGACGACGAGGCGACGCTGCCCAGCGACGAGCCGATGCTAGACACGAATCCGGCGGCGCCGAGATTGGCGAAGGAATTTCCGCTGTACCAGATGGGTGTGTAGGTGTTGTAGGCCGACGAGCCCGCAGCGGCTGCGGCTGCTGCTTCGGCTTCAAACTTCCTGCTCCACTGATTTTCGCAATCGAGCGCGATGGCATAGGGCAGATATTTCTCGAACACGGCGGGCGTGACTTCCGGCGGGTTGAGTTTTTCCAGCCGGTCTTTTTCGGCAGTGTCGAGGAAGATTTTGAAGCCGTCGATCTCGTCGCGGATATGGCCGCCGAGTGCTGTGGGTGCTTTGAGCAGATGGAAAAAGACGACCACCATGATGCCGCCCAGAATAAGGGCCGCGGCGATAGACGCCGTAGACGCGCCAAGGCCAATGAGTGTGCCGAGAGCGATGCCGGTGAACGGAAGGGCAAAGAGCGTTAAAAAGATTGCGCCGAAAATGCCGCCGGCGCGCCCGCGCTGTGCCGAAACCACCGTGCGCCACGCATCGAAGGCGCGATAGATGAGGAAAATAGCGGCGACGGAAAATCCACCAGCGAAAAGAAGCAGGCCGGCATTCGCCGCGCCGTTGTCGGAAAGCAGCGCGCTCAGTGCGATTGTCGCCGCCAGAATGGCGACGCCGCCGAGGAACCAGCCAAAGTTGGTGACGAAGTATTTTATCTCGTATTCGTTTTTCAGCGAGCTTTGCAGCGCCGCGATGGAAGCGGCGATGTCGGTGTGATTGATCTGCTTCAGCTCGATCTCGTTGCCGCTTGAGAACAGAGCGGTCGCGACGCCGCTTTCGCCGGGCGAGAGGCCGCATTCCTGCGCGCTCTTGCCGGTGCGCGTGAGCTTGTAGCTTTTGCCGTCCTCGGCGATCTTCATGAAACCCTTGACCGCCATGTCGATCAGGGCCGCGGCATAGGCCTTATTGTCGTAAGCCATGCGGTGAACGTAACGCACGGCGGAGGGTGAGAAATCTTTGGGCGGCGAGAATAGCGGAATGATGGTGCCGTGCTGCGGATCGCGGCCGAAGCGCACCCAGGCAATCATGTAGTAGATAAAGAGCGCCACGATGCCGAGCACGGCAATAAAGGAATCCGCATTGTCGCGCACGAATTCCCAGAAGGACTGCGCGCCGGTCGGCGGTGCGACCACGCCTTTGGTGAAGCCGACGGCGAAAGTCAGCCCTTCCAGAGAACCCAGGCCACTTGTGGTGCTGAAGCGGATTTCGTGATCGGAAATCTGCTGCGCCGTTGCTTCCTTGCCCGCGCCGCCTTCGGGGCCGGTATAGAAGGCGGATTGCAGGATGCGCGCTTTCGGCGGCAGATGAACCGTGGCCTCGGCATGATCAATGGTGAAGTCCCAGCCGTTGCCGGTGACGTTCCAGTAAAGCTCGTCAAAACCATTGAAGAAGCCGATCTGGCGGTCGGTGGTGTAGCGGATGACATAGACGTGCTTGCCGTAATCAAGGCTTGTATCGGCGTCGCCGATCTTGACGCGCTTGCCGTTGTCGATCCCGTCGACTTCATAATGCTCGTCATGGCCGTCCATCGTCACGCTTTGCACGTCGAAGCGCACGCGCACGCGGCGGCCGAACTTGTCGGTATAGAGCGTGGGGAAGTCGCGATAGATGCCGTGGTTGATGCGGTCGCCTTGCGCGTTCACCGCGATTGTTTCGGCGACGTTCAAGGTACCATCGGTGTTGACGGTGATGTCGCTGGAGAAATCGAGTAGGCGTTCGCCGCCATCCTGCGCGCGCGCCGGAACGGCGAGGGCGGCGATCGCGAGGAACGCCGCGAAAAGAGCGGCGTGGCGCATCAGGAAAACGAAACCTTCGGAACGGCGCGATCCGCTTCGTTGTCGATCTGGAAGAACGGCGCCGCGGCGAAGCCGCCCATGCCGGCGATGAAGTTCGACGGAAAGCTCTGGATCATCGTGTTGAAATCGCGCACCGCGCCGTTGTAGTAGCGCCGCGCCAGCTGAATCTGGTCTTCGATATCCGCCAGATCCTTCTGCAGCATCTGGAAATTCTCGGTGGCGCGCAGCTGCGGATAGGCTTCCGCTACCGCCATGATCTTGCCGATGGCGGCGGTGATGGCGGTTTCGGTCTGCGCGCGCTGCGTGGGATCGGTCTGGGCCGCGCTTTGGCTACGCAGCTTCGCCAAGTCGTCGAACGTGGTTTGTTCGTGCGTGGCGTAGCCCTTCACGGACTCCACGAGGTTGGGGATGAGATCGGCGCGGCGTTTAAGCTGCGCGTCGATGCCGCTCCAGGCTTCTGCTGTCACGTTTTTGCGGCGGACAAGCCCGTTGAAGGTGAACATGGCCCACAGTCCGATAAGGACTACGATGCCGACGACGATCCAGAGTGCGCTCATGGGCGTGAAACTAACCGGTCTGCAACCGCCAGTCTACGCCCGCAGCGACATTGGCTGGGCTCCCGGCGACCCGCCGCGCGTGCGCGATTTCCGTTTGCGCTTTTGGACTTAGCGCAGAACCAGCGTGCGCAGGAGGCTGACAATGGCGATCAGAACCGCAAAGGCGATGGCATAGGCGATGAAGCCTTGCATCGGCCAAGCGAGGAACGTGTGCCAGTCGGCCTGCGCCAGCGCGGAGGCATTGGCGCCGCCCGTGGCGATGGCCCGCACAAATTGCGCCACCGCATAAACCACCAGCGCGATGAATGTGGACGTGATGATGGTGGCGAGGCTTTCCGTCATGAAGCCGACGCCGAGCACAACGACCCCGATGATCAGGAGTGTGATCCAGTCGGCCGTCGCGAAAATGGCGTAGATCGAATTCCAGATGTCCGTGAGCCAATCCATCACATCCCCCTGAAGCGCACACGCGTTACGAGGACCGTCATTCTAATCCCGCACTCGGCGTAAGCGCGGGGCCGGCGCCGGTCCCTGTTAACACTTTATATACCAAGTTACGGCGCGGCACGAGGCTCCCTGAGCGCGCGGAAGCGTGCGATTTCCGCGGGACTGGGGTAACCGTATGGTTAACGAATACTTGCCGCCAGCTTGGCAATCGGTTGCAGCCGGGAATGCAGTTTTTCGCCAAGCAGAGAAATAGCGCGCGCGGCGGGGGCGCAGGATTGCGCGGCGATCAGCGCGGCCTGGTGGCGGACGGCTTCGCAGACCTGCGGGTCGCGCGGAATGCAGCCGAGATATTCGGGCGAGATTTTCAGGAAATTGCGGGCGGCGGCGATAAGCGCATCGGCGGTGCGGCGGCCCTCGCTATCGCTGGATGTCATGTTCACGACAAGCGACGGCGTGCGCGCGCCGCGGCGCGCGACCAGTTTGGCCAGCGCATAAGCATCGGTCAGCGACGCGGGATCGGGGGTCAGCAGCAGCACAAGCTCATCCGCCGCGAGCGCCAAGCTTTGCACGATAGTGTCCACGCCAGCACCGAGATCGAGCAGCACGCGGTCGTAACCGGATGCGAAGCGAAGCTCGGATGCGAGAAAGCGCAAGGTGGGTTCGTCCGCATCGGCGAGCGAGCCGGACCCTGCTGGCGCGGCGAGAAGATCGAACAAACCTCTGCGACCCGTCGTGATGCGCGTGACGCAATGCGAAAGCGCCCTTTTGCCGGAAAGGAGCGCCGGCAGATCGCCTGCTTCGGAAAGGCCCAGATGCACGCCGGTGTTGGAAAGACCCAGGTCGGCATCGCAGAGCAGAACTCGTTCCCCCTCTCGCGCCAACGCATGGGCCAGATTGATCGCGAGAAAGGTTTTGCCGGTGCCCCCCTTGCCCGATGCGATGGCCGTGAGACGTGGTGTTTTCATTGTGCGCTCCTGCGGTCGGCATCGGCCGCGATCAGCGCGCGCGCCAGCGAAAGCGGCGTCATGGTCTCGAGCCCGGCGGCCACGAACGGCGAACGGGTGACGTGCGCCAACGGTACGTTTTGCGTTGCGGCCGACGCGAGCGCGCCAAGCCGCTGTGCCAGATCGACGCCGGAAACAATCAGACCGTGCGCGCCAAGCTTGCGCAGACCATCGGCGATATCGGCGGTTTCTTCCGCATCGCCCATGGCAGAGACGACACCCAGCTTGGTAACGCCGGAAAGTTTGCCCAGCGCGGAGAAGGCGGTGCGCACCTTGGCGTTGCGCGGATCGATGCCGGCGGTATCGATCACCGCCAGGGTTTTTTCCTGTTCGGCTTTCGAGAATTCTTCCAGCCACGCGTCGGCGGTTTCGGCGACGGCGAATTTTGCGCCGATATGGCCCGCGAAACTTTCCAGCCGCGCGATAGCGCCAGCACCGGTGGCATCGGCCGCGATCAGCCGCACGTCGCGACCGCAGAGTTTGGCGTGCGCGGCGATCTTTGCGGCGACGGCGCTTTTGCCCGCACCGGGCATGCCGGCCAGCAGAATACCGGTTGTCTTGTTCAGATCGAGCGGCGCGATTTCCATGCGCTTGTCGAGCGCCGACGCCAGCGCCAATGTCATGTCGGTGAGCGCGGTCTTTTCAGCAGCCTCGGCCAGCGCGTATGAAAGCGCGTCGGCGAGGCGATGACGGCCCAGAATGGTCAATAGTTCGGCGCGGTTGAAGCCAAGCGGTTCGGCGGCTGCAGCGGGTTGCTCCGCGCGCACGCGGCGCATCAGGCCTTCGCGGCAGCGCGATTCAAAAGACAGCAACGCCGCGGGCTCAAGCGCCGCGATAGGCTTTGGCGGTTCAGGTTCGATATCCGGCTGGTCAGCGGCTGCGCGCACCATGACGCCGTTCCTGCCGCGTTCGCTGGCCACGATTACCGCCTCGGCGCCCATCTCCGCGCGCACAAGAGCAAGCGCGGCCTTCATGTCGCGGGCTGTGAAGGTGCGCAGTTGCATGGGTCAGACTTGTCCCAGCGTTCTCAAACGCACGCTGGCGTGGATTTCGTTCTGCGACATGACCACGGTTTGCGAGCGGAAACGCTCCACGATGGAGCGCACGAAGGGGCGGATTTGCGGGCTGGTGAGCAGCACCGGCACATCGCCTTTCTGGCCCGCTTCGTCGAAGCGGTCGCGCACGATCTGGATAAATTGCTGAAGCTGCGATGGCGCCATCGCAAGCTGGCGTTCTTCGCCCTGGCCGACGATGGCTTCCGCAAACGCCTGTTCCCAGGCCGGCGACATGGCGATGAGCGGAAGATAACCGCCCGGCGCCAGATTCTGGTTGCAGATCTGGCGTGCCAGCCGCGCGCGCACATGCTCGGTAATATAAAGCGCGTTCTTGGTGTGACCGACGGCTTCGGCGATGCCTTCCAGAATAGACGGCAGGTCGCGGATGGACACACGCTCGGCCAGCAGCGATTGCAGCACGCGCTGCACGCCGGTGACGGCGATCTGCGAGGGGATGAGTTCGTCCACCAGCTTCTTGTGTTCGGCGGGAAGATCGTCGAGCAGCTTTTTGGTTTCGGCGTAAGACAGAAGCTCCGCCATTTGCGATTTCAGAACTTCGGTCAGGTGCGTGGTCAGCACCGTGCCGGGATCGACAACGGTGAGGCCGCGGAACGAGGCTTCGTCGCGCAGGCTTTGATTGACCCATGTCGCCGGCAGGCCGAACGCGGGTTCGGTGGTGTGTGTGCCGGGCAGGGTGATGGGGCGGCCTTGCGGATCCATGACAAGAAACTGGCCGGGGAAAATCTGGCCGTGCCCTGCTTCCACTTCTTTGACGCGGATGGAGTAATCGTTGGCGCCGAGCTGCATATTGTCGAGGATGCGCACCTGCGGCATCACAAAACCCATTTCCTGCGCAAGCTGACGGCGCAGCGCCTTGATCTGATCGGTGATGCGATGGCCCTTCACATCGTTGATCAGCGGCAGCAGGCCGTAACCCAGTTCGATGCGCAGAAGATCCAGCGCCAGCGCGGTGGCGATAGGTTCTTCTTTCGGCGCGGCGTCCTCGCGCGCTTTTTCTTCCTGCGCGACTTCCTTGGCGGCAGCGGCGTCTTTGCGCTTCCAGGCGAAGAAGGCGAGGCTGCCGCAACCGGCGGCGAGCAGCGCGAAAACAAATGTCGGCATGCCCGGCAGAACCGCCAGCACGCCCATGACGGCGGCAACCATGCCCAGTGCCTGCGGATAGAATGAAAGCTGGCCAATAAAGGCTTTGTCGGTGGCGCCTTCGACGCCGGCTTTCGACACCATAAGACCGGCGGCGGTGGACACAATCAGCGCTGGCATCTGGCTGACAAGACCGTCGCCGACCGTGAGCAGGGTGAAGGTTTGCGAGGCGTCGGCGAAGCTCATGCCTTTTTGCGCCACCGCGATGATGATGCCGCCGACCACGTTGATGGCCACGATGAGAAGGCCGGCAATGGCGTCGCCGCGAACGAATTTGGAAGCGCCGTCCATGGCGCCAAAGAAGTTGGATTCCGATTCCAGCGTCTTGCGGCGTTCGCGTGCGTCTTTCTCGTCAATCAGCCCGGCGGAAAGATCGGCGTCGATCGCCATCTGTTTGCCGGGCATGGCGTCCAAGCTGAAACGCGCCGCCACTTCGGCGATACGGCCCGAACCCTTGGTGATGACCACGAAGTTCACGATCACCAGAATGGCGAACACGATCAGGCCGATCACGAAGTTGCCTTGCATGATCAGCTTGCCGAATGCCTGAATGACGTAACCGGAGGCCGCAGTGCCTTCGTTGCCGTGACCCAGGATAAGGCGCGTGGACGCAAGGTTCAGCGCCAGCCGCATCATGGTTGTGATGAGCAGGATGGCGGGGAAGGATGAAAATTCCAGCGGTTTGCGGATGAACACCGCCGTCATCAGGATCAAGATCGAGAACGACAGCGAGAAGGCGAGGCAGATATCGAGCAACCACGGCGGCAGCGGCAACAGCAGCACCACCAAAATCGCCATGATGCCGATGGCGAGCGCAAGATCGCTGCGCTTCAGGTAACCCTGAAGCGTTGCAACGTTGAAGCCGAAGGCTGGAACGTCGCCCGGCAATGCGCTGGTTGTGTCGCTCATGGTGCGTTAGCTGCTCTTAGCCCGCCATCCGGGATTCGCCGTGCAACGGAATGGCGAGACCGGATTGCGAATATTCGCGCAGCTTGTTGCGCAGTGTGCGGATCGAGATGCCCAGGATGTTCGCCGCATGCGTGCGGTTGCCCAAGCAATGATCGAGCGTGTCCAGAATAAGGTCGCGTTCGACATCGGACACCGTGCGGCCGACGAGGCCACGGGTGACAGCGGTGGCAGCGTCCACGGCAACCTTCACACTGCCGGGAACATCGGCATAAACCGTGTTGCCGACCTGTGAACCATCGGGCAGGCGGATGGCTTCGGGCGAAATCTCTGCACCACTGGCCAGCAGCACCGAACGATGGATGGTGTTTTCCAGTTCGCGCACGTTGCCGCGCCAGGCATGCGCGATCAGCAAACGCTCGGTGGTGGAAGCGATGGGCCGGTAAGGCGCGCCGTTGGCTTCGGCATATTTGTGGGCGAAGTGCCGCGCCAGCGCCAGAATATCCTTCGGGCGTTCGCGCAAGGCCGGCAGGCGCAGGTTCACGACGTTCAAGCGGTAGAGAAGGTCTTCGCGGAAGGTGCCGCGCTTGGCGGCATCCGCGAGATCGCGGTTGGAAGTGGCGACGATGCGGATATCGACTTTCACCGGCTTGGTGCCGCCGACGCGATCGATCTCGCGTTCCTGAATGGCGCGGAGCAGTTTGGCTTGCAGGCGCACATCCATTTCGCTGATTTCGTCCAGCAGCAGCGTGCCGCCGTTGGCTTCCTCGAACTTGCCGATACGCCGCGCAATGGCGCCGGTGAAGGAGCCTTTCTCATGGCCGAACAATTCGGATTCCAGCAGGTTTTCCGGAATGGCGGCGCAGTTCACCGAAATGAACGGCCGGTCGGCGCGCGAAGACTTGCGGTGAACGTAACGCGCCAGCACTTCCTTACCCGTGCCGGATTCGCCGGTGATGAGGATGGAAGCGTCGCTGCCCGCCACCTGATCGGCCAGCGCGATAACGGCGGCCATCGCATCGTCTTCATAAATGAGCTGATGGCTTTCGTCGGCCACCGCCGCCAGCACCGCCGCGATCAATTCCGGATCGGGGGGCAGGGGGAGATATTCTTTGGCGCCGGCGCGGATGGCATCCACCGCCGCGCGCGTGTCGGTGCCGATGCCGCAAGCCACGACCGGCGTGCAGATGCGTTCGCTGGCCATGCCGCGCACAAGGCGGCCGATGTCAAACGTGACGTCGCAGAACACAAGGTCCGCGCCTTTGCCGCCGCGCAACTCGGCCATCGCCTGGTCGATATCGGTGGCGTGCGTGACCTTGGCGCCGCGATCCATCGCGATCTTTGTGGCCGCGCCGATCTGGCCTTGAAGCGAACCGACTATCAGTAACCGCATGACACTTTTTCCTTTTAGGACTGGCCGGCTTTGATGATTTCCGTCATGGTGACGCCGAGGCGATCCTCGACCAGCACCACTTCGCCGCGGGCGACGAGCCGGTTGTTCACATAGATGTCGATGGCTTCGCCGACCTTTCGGTCCAACTCCACGATCGTGCCTTTGCCGAGCTTCAGCAGATCGCTCACTTCCATCGCGGATTTGCCCAGCACGGCCGAGACCGTGACCGGAACGTCGAATACCGCCTCCAGATCGGACGCCGTGCGCTTTTGATCCATATCCGCGGAGTCGTCGCCTTCGAGCAGCGCAGGGCCGGGGCCTGCGGGCGCATCGTGGCTGAGATCCGGCAGATCGACTTCGTCGTTACCCGCCATTGGCGATATCCTCCGTCAGGGGGCGTTGGCCTTGAGCGGCAAAACGCCGTGTAATGAGTTTTTCCAAAGCTGTTTCGATGGCCGCTTCGCTGCGTTCCGCACCGCCGCCGCGCCATTCGATGCGGCAATCGGCATTGGTGAGCGACGCATCGGCTGTCACCTGAACGCGGCCTTCAAAGCCTTCTTCGTGCGCGATTTCGGCGGCGCGCGGTTCAAGCGCTTCAGCGACTTTTGGCGCGGCGCGCAGAACGATGCGCGGCTCGCCGATGGCCTGATGCAGGGCTTCGCGCAACGCGAGTTCAACTTCCTGTGCGGGCAGGGCGGCAAGGGCTGCGCGCGCCATCTTCTTGGCGAGCGCGAAGGCGAGATCGGCGGCTTCGCCGCGCACCGCATCGATCAGATCGTGCGCGCTGGCAAGCGCTTCGCGGATGGCTTGTGCGGCCTGTTCGGCGCCGGTGGCGACCGCATCGGCGGCGCGGACCTGACCGGCCTTGGCGCCTTCGGCACGGTATTTCGCGCACATGATGTCGATCTCTTCCTGGGTGTAGCTCTTGCGCTGGCGCGCGCGGGCCGCATTGGAAATGAGATCGCCATCAGGGCGAAACTCCACGTCGAATGTGAATTTCTTGGCGTTCATCAGTAGACCAACTCGTCTTCGCCCTGCTTGTTGGCGATCATGATTTCACCCTTGTTGGCGAGATCCTTGGCGACGTTGACCATGCGCATCTGCGCTTCATCCACGTCTTTCAGGCGCACCGGGCCCATCGCTTCCATGTCTTCGCGCAGGATTTTGCCGGCGCGCTCGCTCATGTTGGAGAAGAAAGTATCGCGCAGGGAATCGGTGGCGCCTTTGAGTGCGATGCCGAGTTTGTCTTTTTCCACGTTGCGCAGAAGCGTCTGGATAGAGCCGGGATCGAGCTTGGAAAGATCCTCGAAGGTGAACATCAGCGCCTTGATGCGTTCGGCGGCATCACGGGCGCGTTCTTCCAGCGCTGTCATGAAGCGGCCTTCGGTCTGGCGGTCGAAATTGTTGAAGATTTCCGCGATCATCTCATGCGCATCGCGCTTGGAGGTGCGGGCAAGGTTGGACATGAATTCCACGCGCAAGGTTTTTTCCACCTTGTCGAGAATGTCCTTCTGCACGCTTTCCATGCGCAACATGCGCTGCACCACTTCCAGCGCGAATTCTTCCGGCAGCGCGCCCAGCACGCGGGCGGCATGTTCCGGCTTGATCTTGGACAGCACCACCGCAACGGTCTGCGGGTATTCGTTCTTCAGGTAGTTGGCCAGAACCGACTCGTTCACGTTGGCAAGCTTGTCCCACATGGTGCGGCCGGCGGGGCCACGGATTTCTTCCATGATCTGGGCAACGCGGTCGTGCGGCATGAAGCTGGAGATCAGCCGCTCGGTGGATTCATACGAACCCATCAGCGAACCGGTGGCCGACATTTGCGAGACGAAATCCACCAGCAGCTTTTCCACGACGCTGGAATTGACGGTGCCCAGCGCCGACATCGCCTGCGAGATTTCCTTGACCTCATCGTCGTCCAGGAGGGTCCAGACCTGCTTGCCGTGCTCTTCGCCTAGCGCCAGCATCAGAACGGCGGAGCGTTCCGGGCCCGTGAGCTGGCGGATGTCTTCTTTGGCCTGCGGTTTGACTGCGCGTGACATGAATTACACCGGTTGATGGAGCCAGGTGCGGAGAATTGCGAGCGCCTCTTCGGGATGCGACTGCACAACTTCGCCGACCTTGCGGACGGAAGATTCGCGCACCTGACCTTCGATGCGCTGGATATCGATCATGCTTTCCTTCGGCGCGGCCAAAAGCGCCGTGGCTTCGCCGGATGCCTGTTGCTGCGGCTGGCTCGCATGCGACGGCGCGGGCAACTGGCCCATGACAGGCGCGGGAAGCGCACCGGCGTTCATCGAAAGCGGCGCGAACATGCGCGCGATCAGCGGACGCGCTACGAAGAAGCCGATCAGCAATGCGGTGATGCAAAGCAGCGCCGCCTCGATGATCTTGAACCAATAGGCGCCGTCGAGACCGAGGAAAGGTTCCGGCGCGGGCGTGATCGGGCCGGCATCGAGCCGCGCGAAGGGCATGTTCACGACTTCCACCTGGTCGCCGCGTTTCTTGTCGAAGCCGATAGCCGAACGCACAAGGCTTTCGATCTGCGCCAGTTCCTGCTTGCTGCGCGGCGTATAGGTGGTCTTGCCGTTGGCGTCGGTCACGCTCGTTCCATCCACGGCGACGGCCACCGAAATGCGCTTGATGTCGCCGCCCGCAACTGTGCTGGTGCGCACCGTTTTGTTGATTTCGTAGTTGGTGGTTTCTTCGGTGCGGCCGCTGTCGGATTTGCGGCCACCGTCTGCCGCCGGCGCCGCGGGCGCTTGCGCATTCGGCACCGCATTGGCAACCGACACGGCGTTGGTGTTAGTGCTGCCATTCACTTCGTTGGCGTTCTGCTCAACGGTTTGCAGCGAGCGCACGACTTTGCTGTCGGGATCGAAGATCTCCGACGTCTCGCTGCTCTGGTTGTAGTTCAGGTCCGCGGCCACCTGCACGCGGACATGGCCCGCGCCGACAATGCTGGCGACGATGGATTCGATGCGCTGGCGCATGCGGTCTTCCACGTCGGTGGTGTGCTGTTCCTGATCGGCGGTGGTGGCGGCGGACCCCGTCTTTTCATCGCCGCCGGCCAGCAGGGTGCCCTTGTCGTCCACGATGGCGACGCGTTCGGGATTGAGGCCGGTAACGGCGGCGGCAACGAGATGCTGGATAGCCTGCACCTGACCGTGATCCAGCGAACCGTTGGTGCGCAAGACAATGGAGGCGCTGGGGGTTTGCTGGTCGTGGCTGAAAATCTGACGCTCCGGCACAACAAGATGCACGCGCGCGGCGTCGATGCCGTCGATGGTCTGGATGGAGCGGGCGAGTTCGCCTTCCAGCGCGCGTAGCGAATTGATGTTCTGGACGAAGGCGGTGGTGCCGAAGGCATCGGACTTGTCGAAGATTTCGTAACCCACACCGGCGGCCGGCAGGTTCTGCGCCGCCAGCGACATGCGCAGCTTGGTCACCTGATCGGCGGGCACCAGGATGGTGCCGCCGTCGCCCTTGGCGTCATAAGGCACCTGCATGGCGTCGAGCTTGGCGGTGACGGAAGCGGCATCGCGCGGGTCCAGCCCGGCATAGAGAATGGTCTTGGGCGGTTCGGAGATCACGCCGGCGACATAAAGGAAGAACGCGGTCAGCGCGGCGGCAATGCCGGCCATGACGCCAAAGCGCGCAGCGCCTATCGCTTTAATAATGCTTGGCAACGCATGCCCTCCGCTTCGGGAGCACGCGAAACTTCGCGCCCCGCCCCTGGTAGGCAAACATTGCCGGTGTTTAGGTAAAGGCGGCCTTAATGGCCGCGTGAATCCGCAGGCAGAAATCGGATTTCAAAAGTAAACAAATACTTTCCGATTTCAGTTCCGGTACTGCTGCACGCGCGTGGCGCGCAGTCCTGCCAGGCCAAAGCGCTCGATGGCGCGCTGCCAAGCAAGGAATTCTTCCACCGTAAGCGTATAGCGCTTGCACGCATCGTCCAGGCTCAGCAATCCGCCGCGCACGGCTGCAACAACTTCCGCCTTGCGCCGGATCACCCAGCGCTTGGTTCCCGGCGGCGGCAGATCCGCAAGCGTGAGCGGGCTGCCGTCCGGGCCGATGACGTAACTAACGCGTCCCCTTCGATCTTCCGCCATGCTCATCGTGCTCCACGCTCCATTACTCTTGCGCAAAGGTAATCCGGCGCGCTTAAAGAAACGGCGAACAACCACGGTAAATGGAGTCGTAATTTCACAGTTCCACTTGTCCCGAATGTGGAAAGCGCGGCGATGCGTTTGGACCACACCGCCGCGCTTATCCGTTAATGCGACATCTGCAAGAGCTGATCGAGCATATCCGATGCGGTTGTGATGATGCGCGCCGAAGCGGAATAAGCGCGCTGCGTCGTGATCAGGTTGGTGAATTCCGTCGCCAGATCGACGGTGGAACCTTCGAGCGCCTTGGAATCCACGCTGCCGGCGCCGCCGGTGTTGGCTTCGCCGATGGTCGGCGTGCCCGATGCGTTGGAAACCTGATAGGCGTTGCCCGAAACCTGGCTCAAGCCGTCTTCGTTGGCGAAGGTTGCCAGCGGCACCTTGTAGATTTTCTGTGTCAGGCCGTTGGAGAAGTTGGCCGTGACATAACCGTTGGCATCGACGCTGACGCTCGACAAGCTGCCGAACAATGCGCCATCGACTTTCGAAGACGTCTGTGTGGAGTCGGTGTCGAACTGGGTGATGCCGTCGGAGGCGCCGAGCGTGCCGAAGTTCAGCGCGATCGATTGCGGCTGCAAACCGGACGTCGTGGAATCCCACGGGATATTGACATCGACCGTGCCACTACCCGACGGCGTTGTGCCGCCGGTCGTGGTGTCGGTCACGCCGACCAGCGCGCCATCGGAGTTGAAGCTGAGATTGCCCGTGGCAATGGGATTGGCGCTGGAGAGGTTTGTGTCATCGCCCTGATAGCTGACTTCGTATGACCAGGCGTTTGCGCCGGTCTTCACATACGAGATTTGAAGCGGCTGCTGGCCACCCTGACTGTCATAGACGTTGGTGGAGCGCTGGAAGGCCGGCGCCACGTAGTTGGCATCGGTGGGGTCGAGCGACATGTCGCCGGCCGTATAGCCGGTCGCCGCCGTCGTGCTGGCCTGCAGGTTGGCCTGAATGCTCATGGTGGTGGTGGCTTCGGCCTTGCCGGACAGCTGGTTGATGTTGACGGCGGTGAGATCGTTGCGATCCGTCGGCACATTGCCGGTGGAATCCAGCGGCCAGCCCATCAGGTAATAACCCGCCGCGTTCTGCAGGTTGCCGTTTGAATCCGGCACGAACGAACCGGCGCGCGTGAAGTAAAGCGAGCTGGTGCCGCCCGGCGATGTCGGCGTCTGCGTGACGACGAACATGCCGTTGCCGGAGATTGCCATGTCGGTAGACGATGACGTCGAGGTCGGCAGGCCCTGCTGCGTCACGTTCTGTCCGGCTGTGGCGGTAACACCGGCGTTCGACACATCGCTCGTGCCCATAGCGGAGGCGAGCAAGGTGGAGAAGCTGGCGGTGCCGGCCTTGTAGCCGACGGTGTTGACGTTCGCGATGTTGGCCGACGCCACGCTCAGCGCCGTGCTGTTGGCATTCAGACCGGCTACGCCGGTTGTGAGTGCGCCATAGAGACTCATCTTATTTCCCTTTGTGGCGTTGGCGCTTCAGCGCTGCACGTCCGATCGGTTGATGGCGCCGTTTCTCGGCACCGGTCTGTTTTTACGAAGCGGCAGGTGTCGATATCAGCGCCACGTCGGAGAGCGGCACGGACATCGGTCCAATCATCAGTTCAAGCTGGTTGTTCTCCAGGTCCACGGCATTCACCGTGCCCTGGCTCTTGACGGTGCTGACCACCGCCGAACCGTCGGAGGCTTTCGCCGCGACGTTCAGTGTGTAGGTGCCGTCGGCAACGGTGTTGCCGTTATTGTCCGTGCCGTCCCAGCTGAAATCGTGGTCGCCGGACGATGTTTCGGCGGGCGCGGAATAAACGGTCTGGCCCGCGGCGTTGGTGACGGTCAGCAAGGTCGAAGCGCTGTCAGCGCCCAGATTGTAAGTCCAATCGGCGGAGCCATTCTGCAGCGCGGCGTTGCCGTTCAGCACAGTGACGTCCTTGCCCAGGAAGCCCACGGTATTCAGCGCGCTGTTGGCTTGGCCCAGCGAGATCAGCGATTGCAGGCTGGTGTTGGTGTTGATCTGCTGCTCGACGCCGGAGAATTCCACCAGTTCCTGCGTGAACTGGTTGGCGTCCATCGGGCTTGTCGGATCCTGGTTCTGCAACTGCGTCGTCAGCAACTGCAGGAAGGTGTCGAAGTTTCCCGCAAGCTGCTGCGAGGAATTGTCGAGCTGCGCGGTTGGCGCCTGCGTTGCCGGCGGGGTCGTCGTGGAGGTCACTGGTGTCGTGGTCATCTTGCGATCCTTCGCCTAAACGCGGATGTCGAGGCGCGCATCGGCGCCTCCGTTGTGATGGAAAATTGGTGCCGTCGCCGGCGTGCCGTCGCCTTCGATCGCCTTCATGGAAAACGCGCGTCCGCTCCAGCCTGGTGTTCCGCCATCGCCCTGCCGTTCCTGGCCTTTCAGCGAGAAACTCAGACCGTTGTTCGTGAGATCAACGCCGGCATCTTTCAGCGAACGTTCCAGCGCGGGCCGGTCGCGTTGCAGAAGATCGAGTGTCTGCGGCTTGTCGGCGGAGAGATGCGCCTGCGCGCGGCCGGTGTCATCCATCGACAGGCGCACATCGACGCGGCCGAGTTCGGCCGGATCGAGGCGAATATCGAACTGCTTTGCGCCGTCTTTCGACCTGACGGCAATGCTGACGGCGAGCGACGCGAGGTTGGTCGCATCGTCCGCCTGCGCATGGCTCTGCGCCTGCACCGCCACGGCGATGGCAGGCTGCGTCGGCGATTGCGGTGGCGCTGGCTGGGCGCTGTTGATGGCGTTCGCCGCATCGGTGTTCGCGATATGCTGTGCGGGTTGCGCAGGCACTTGCGCGGCCGGCGCGACGGGCGCTGTTTGTGCGGGAGCCGTATCGTTCGCTTTCGCGAGAACGTTGGCGGCATCGGGCTTCTGTGCCGTGCCCGAGGTCTGCGAGTCCTGTTTGCCGTCGCCGTTGCCGGAATCCGCCGACGCATTCTTGTTCTTGGCATCGCTGCTGATAGCGGTGGCGGCTTTGTCGGCGGCAGCTGTCGCAGCATCGAAGCGCACGGGTGTGGCCTTGGCTTCCGTCACCTGCGCGGGCGGCGCCGTGTGGCCGGTCAGCGCACTCAGCAATGTGTCAACTTTCTTGGCATCGTCCGTGCGCGCGGTAGCGGTGGCATCGGCTGTCTTTGTGTCTTTGGGCTGCGCCGCAATCGCGTCGGGATCGGCAATTGTTTGCGGCTGCGCGGCAGGCTGGTTCGCGGCTTGCGCATTCGCGGCCTGCGGCAGCGTTGTCTGCGGAGCGGTCGCAGGCACGGGCGGCACGGGTGTATTCGGCTGCGCGCCATTGGCCCCGGTTTTGCCCACGGCCTCGGTTGGCGCGGCGGTATCGGCGTCCGCGGAAACCGGTGCCGCATTTGTCTTCTGCGCAACCGCCGCCAGCATCGCACTGGCGAGTGCTGCCATCGGATCGGTTGAAGCGGTGTCTTTATCCGTTTTGCCGTTCTTGACGGGCTGAATGGTTGCGCCACCGGGCTTTGACGGTGAAGTCGCCGGTGTTCCCTTAATGTCTTTTGCGAACATGCCGGGCGTGAAGCGTTGCGCAGGTGCCTGGTTGTTCGCGAGCAGCGCGGCAAAGATATTGTCCAACCCCTGTGGCGCGCCTTTGAGCGCAGCAAACGGCGACGACGCACCGGTGGCGCTCGCCGCCGCCGTGTTTGACACCGCACTTACCGCTGCACTGGCCGGAAGAGCCACCACGTTCGATGCATCCGCAAATATCCGACAAGCCAGTAGCAAGGGCCGGACCAACATCTGCGCGGCGGACTTCCGCGATTTTCTGCGTGAAGGCGCGCTTAACGCCGCGCGTTTCGCATGGGCACGAACTGCCATGACCGGCAAAGACTGCCGCCATCGCGTGCGCTGCGCACGAAAGGAAAGCGCGGAATTCCGCCATATATAAGACGCGCGGCTGGCACGAGGCTTGCGACCATGCTTGCGGCGACAAAGCTTTCGAGGAATGGCCCCGTGAGCCTGAATGGAATTCTGTCGAGCGCGCTGACCGCGCTTCAGACCAACAGCTCCGCGCTTCGCGTGGTTTCGCAGAACGTGGCCAATATCAACACGCCCGGCTATGCCCGCCGTGTGGTGAACCAGCAGACCCAGACCATCGGCGGCGAGCTTTCCGGTGTCGATATCTCCAGCATCCAGCGCGTCGTCGATCAGTATTATCAGTCGGAGACGCTGTCGGCCTCCGCATCCTCCGCGCAATACGATGCGGAAGGAACCGTTTACAATCAGCTCAACGCCTTGCTCGGCCAGCCGGGCGATGGCACATCGCTGACCTCGCAGCTCGACAATGTTCTGTCGTCGCTGAGCACGGCGTCGCTGGACGCTTCGTCCAATGCCAGCCGCCAGGGCGTGCTGAACTCGATGCAGAGCCTGGCCTCGACCGTTTCGACGCTGTCCGGTTCGGTCGCCAATCTCCAAGTGCAGACCGATCAGCAGGTGTCGTCGTCCATCGGCACGGTGAACGATCTCGTCAAGCAGATTTACGATCTGAACCAGCAGATCCAGACGCAGGAAGCCACCGGAAACACCTCCAGCGGCCTGCTCGATCAGCGCGATCTGGCGGTCCAGAGCCTTTCGCAATATGTGGGCGTGCGCACTGGCACACAGTCCAACGGCGCGATGACCGTGATGACGCAGGACGGCATCACGCTGGTGGGCGATACCTACGCCAAGCTTTCGTACGATGGCGGCAGCACCAACGGTTCGTTCGGCGCCATCACCTACACCAACATCAACCCCGCCACCGGACAGGTGATCGGGCAGGCGCAGACGCTGGATTCGCATCTGGGTTCGGGTAGCCTCAAGGGTCTGATCGACATGCGCGATCAGACGCTGGGCCAGTTGCAGACAGAACTCGGCCAGTTCGCGCAGAAAACGGCGCTGGCATTCAACAAAGTGTCGAACGCCAATTCGGCCTATCCGCCGCCCACAGAACTCGATGGCCGCAACACCGGCCTGCTTTCTACCGACGCGCTGAACTTCACTGGGAAGACGACCATCGGCATCACCGATTCCAGCGGCAACCTCGTCAGCCGCGTGGATGTGAATTTCGATGCCGGGACGCTGTCCGTCGATGGCGGCGCGGCACAGCCGCTCGGCGCCACGATGGGCGATTTCGCCACGGCGCTGAACAGCGCGCTGGGCAGCAATGGTTCGGCCAGCTTCACGAATGGCGAACTTTCCATTTCCGGATCGTCCGGTAACGGCGTTGTCGTGCAGGACGATGCCACTACGCCCTCCAGCCGCGGCGGCGTCGGCTTCTCGCAATTCTTCGGGCTGAACGATGTTTTCCAGTCCGCGGCGCCATCGGTTCTGACAACCGGACTTTCGGCTGGCGACGATAGCGGCATCGCCGCGGGTTCCGAGATCGACTTCGTGTTGCGCGGCCCGGATGGGCAGATCGCCAAGCAGGCCAGCGTCACGATGACGGCCGGCATGTCGATCGGCGACGTTGTGAACGCGCTGAACGGCGCCATGGGCAGCGCCGGCACGTTCCAGCTCAAATCCGACGGCTCGATTTCAATGACGCCGTCTGCCGCCAATGCCGGTTACGCGCTCGATGTTACGGAAGATTCCACACAGCGTGGCTCAACCGGCATGAGCTTTACCAAGCTCTTCGGCATCGGCACACAGCAACAGTCGGCGCAGGCTTCCAACTTCAGCGTGGCCTCGGCGATGAAGACGGTGAGCAACCTGCCATTCGCGCAGCCTTCCATCACCGCCACAACGGTTGCCGGCGATTCCGTCGTTACGCCAGGCGATGGCCGCGGCATCGCGGCATTCGAAACCATGCTGAGCAGCGCGCAGAACTTCGCCGCCGCCGGCGGGCTGAACGGGCAGTCGGGAACGCTGGGCGATTATGCCGGCATGTACTACCAGGATGTTTCCACGCGCACCGCCTCGTCGCAAACCAACCAGACCACGCAGGACGACCGGCTGACGGAAGCGCAATCGCAGCTGGCGTCCAGCTCCGGCGTCAATCTGGATGAAGAGCTTTCCAACATGATGGTCTACCAGCAGGCCTATTCCGCCGGCGCGCGGATGCTGACGGTGGTCCAGAGCCTTTACGACACGCTGCTACAAGTCGGCACCTGAAGGATAAAGCCATGACGATCGACCGGGTCGGCACCAACGCCCAGACACAAATCTTTCTCGCCCAGATCATGAAGGCGAACAATGCCCTGACGACCAGCGAGCAGCAGGTCGCCAGCGGCAAGGTTTCCGATACCTATGGCGGTTATGGCGACAAGACCGCGCTGCTGGAAGCCACGCGCTCCGCCGCCAACCGCGCCACCGCATACCAGAGCGCAACCACGCAGGCGCTCAATCAGGCCGACCTGCAGGACAGTCAGCTTTCGTCGCTTTCGGATCTGGCCAACAGCCTGCGCCAGGCGGTGACAAAAGCGGTGGCGGACGGCGACGGCTCAACCTTGATGACGCAAGCCGAAGGCATCTACGAGCAGGTGACGCAGATTCTGAATACCAAGGATGCGAACGGGAATTACCTTTACGGCGGCGATAAGAACACCACGCCGCCGGTAACGGCGAACACGCTGAGCGATCTGGCCGCTCTGCCCAATGCGGCGGCCGCATTCGCCAACGGCACAATCACCAATTCGGTGCAGGTGGCCGATGGGCAAAGCCAGAATGTGGGGCTGCTGGCGTCCGATATCGGATCGCAGCTGATGCAGACGTTTCAGGACATCGCGAATTTCAACAACGGATCGACCGGCAATTTCGGCTCCACGCTGACGGACGCGCAATCCACGTTTCTTTCCGGACAGATTCAAAACGTCACGGACGATGCCACCGGCATCAACAACACCGCGGCGCAGAACGGTTACACCTACAGCGCGTTGCAGGCCGCATCCGATCAGCAGACCGCGCTCAACACGACCTACACCGGTTTCCTGTCCAGTCTCGAAAACGTGGACATGGGCCAGGCGGTCGAGCAGCTGAACCAGAACCAGGTGGCCCTACAGGCGTCGCTTCAGGTGACGTCCGGCCTGAACCAGCTTTCGCTGCTGAATTACCTGCCGACCACAAGCAGCTAAGGTTCCGGCACGGACCAATCGGGCTGGAGCCGTTAAACTTGAAGCCACAGGCCGTGGGGCTTATACGCCACGGCCATGAGCCAGCCCCGCAATAGTCTTGGGATCGCAAAGCCGCCTGCCGCCACGCGCGTTGTCGTGGCGATGTCGGGCGGCGTGGATTCCTCCGTTACGGCCGCGCTGCTGAAGCGCGAAGGCTACGATGTGGTGGGCATCACGCTGCAGCTTTACGATGCGGGTGTCGCGGCGAAGAAAAAGGGTGCCTGCTGCGCGGGGCAGGACATCTATGACGCCAAGCGCGTGGCTGAGACACTGGGCATTCCGCATTACGTTCTGGATTACGAAAAGCGTTTCCGCGAAGGCGTGATCCGCGATTTCGCGGAAACCTATGCGCGCGGGGAAACGCCGATCCCGTGTGTGCGTTGCAATCAGACGGTGAAGTTCACCGACCTTCTGGAAACGGCGAAGGAATTGGGCGCTGAGGCGCTCGCCACCGGACACTATATAAAGAGAGTGGAAGGTGCTGCCGGGCCGGAGTTGCATCGCCCCGCCGATGCATCCCGCGACCAGAGTTACTTTCTCTTCGCCACCACGCCGGAGCAGCTTTCCTTCGTGCGCTTTCCGCTGGGCGATATGGACAAGCGTGATGTGCGCGGCGTGGCAAGCGAGCTTGGATTGCTGGTGGCGGACAAGCCGGATAGCCAGGACATCTGTTTTGTGCCCGATGGCCGCTATGCCGGCATTGTGGAAAAGCTGAAGCCCAATGCGGTGACGCCGGGCGAGATTGTCGATCTGCAAGGCCGCGTGATCGGCCGCCACGATGGCGTGATTCATTTCACCGTGGGCCAGCGCAAGGGGCTTGGTCTTTCCGGCAATGCCGATCCGCTGTTCGTGGTGACGCTGGATGCCACGAATGCGCGCGTGGTGGTTGGCCCGCGCGAGGCTTTGCAAAGCCGCACCATTGCGCTTCGCGATGTGAACTGGCTGGCGCCGCACAGCGCGCCTTTCGACTGCGAAGTGAAAGTGCGCTCCACGCGTGCGCCGGTGGCGGCACGGGTGACGCCACTGGAGAACAACGCGGCGACGGTGGAATTGCTGTCGCCGGAAGATGCCGTGGCGCCGGGGCAGGCTTGCGTGTTTTACGAAACAGGCGGCACGCGCGTTCTGGGCGGCGGCTGGATCGTGCGTGCCGAGCCCGCGCGGCTGGCTGCGGAATAGACACTTTATCTTGGCGGCACGGCGGTCATCGCCGCTCTGCGCCTTCGCTTGACACCCCCGGCCCTCGCCCTTACACCGCCCGCCTTGGCCGGTTGGGCAGCGTAGCTCAGTGGTAGAGCAGGGGAATCATAATCCCTTGGTCGGGGGTTCAAATCCCTCCGCTGCTACCAGCCCTTAGGCGGATGCCAATGAGGCAACTCCTTTGAATAAAACCGCCGGCAATCCCATCACCGCTGTAACAGTCGCAGATGTGCGCGCCGCCGCCGGCGTGATCGCCGACGCGATCGAGCGCACACCCACGCTTCATTCGCACACGCTTTCGCGGCTGGCCGGCTGCGAGATCTGGCTGAAGTTCGAGAATCTGCAATTTACCGCGTCGTTCAAAGAACGCGGCGCGCTGAACAAGCTGTCGTCGCTGACGGTGGACGAACGCGCGCGCGGCGTGATCGCCATGAGCGCCGGCAACCACGCGCAAGGTGTGGCGTATCACGCTGGAAGGCTGGGTATACCCGCCACCATTGTAATGCCGGTGCACACGCCCTTCGTGAAGGTGAAACACACCCGCGATTACGGCGCCAATGTGATCCTGCACGGCGCCACGCTGAGCGAGGCGCGCGAGAAGGCGTTCGAAATCGCCAAAGAGAAGAACCTGACCTTCGTGCATCCTTACGACGATCCCAAGATCATCGCCGGGCAGGGCACGGTTGCACTGGAGCTTCTGGAAGATGCGCCGGAGGTGGACACGCTGGTTGTTCCCATCGGCGGCGGCGGGTTGATTTCCGGTATCGCGGTTGCGGCCAGAGCGATCAAGCCCGACATCCAGATTTTCGGCGTGCAGGCGCGCGCCTATCCTTCGATGTACGACGCGGTGAAACAGGCAACGCTGCCCTGCATGGGGCAGACCATTGCCGAAGGCATCGCCGTGAAGGAACCGGGCGGCATCACGCGCGAGATCGTGGCGGCGCTGGTGAAAGACGTGTTCCTCGTGCGCGAGGACCAGATCGAGAGCGCCATCGCTGCGCTGCTGGAAATCGAAAAGACGGTGGTGGAAGGCGCGGGCGCCGCGGCCGTCGCCGCCGTGCTGGCCAATCCGGATGTCTTCAAGGGCCGCAAGGTCGGCATTGTGCTGTCCGGCGGCAATATCGACATGCGCCTTTTATCCAACGTGATCCTGCGTGAGCTTTCACGCGAGGGCCGCATCATGTCGCTGGTCATCGAGATCGAAGATCGCCCCGGCTTACTGGCGAAGATCACCACCATCGTGGCCGAAGCCGGCGGCAATGTGCTGGAAGTTTCGCACAACCGCATGATCACCAACATGAGCGCGAAATCCGCCGACCTCGGCATGACCATCGAAGCACGCGATGCCGCGCACGCCGCCGAAATCCGCCACAAGCTGGAAGCGGAAGGCTTTGTGCTGCGCTCGCAAAGCGGCGGGCCGCTGGCGCGCAGTGACGCGCCCAGCAGCTCCGCGTTTTATTAAGCGCCTACTTTTTCGCCGGGCAGGCCGCCAGAAAGGCTGCCGCGCTTTTCTGAAGGCCTGTCACACCCCAGGTATCCGGCTTCTTCGGATTGCCGACGCCGGTTGCGGTGATCGGCTTACCGGTTGCCAGCACGGCGAACAGCGCATCGTCGCGGCCTACCGTGGTGAACAATTCCGTTCCGCCGGTCATTTCGAAGTTCTCGCTGTTCTGCGATTTGCCGTTCAGCACGGCGCTCTTGCCGCCGCTGGACAACGTGACGGAAACCGCTTCACCTTTGCCTTCGCCCACGTCGTCATATGCGCCGGCATGCACATCGATGCGTCCATCCTTGCGGCAGGCGGCGGCAAGAACCTGATCGGATTCTTCTTCGTCCGGCTGGCCGTAAAGCCATTGAACGGCGCCGTCGCCCTTGTCCGTACTCCAGTTGACTTTGACTGTTGCCAGCGCGGGCAACGGTAACAGAACGGCTGCCGCGAGCGCGGCCATCAAAAAATGCTTCATGGAAAAAACTCCCCGAAAGTTTGAAACGACACTCAACAACGGTCAGCTTTCGCCGGCCGCCTTCTTGCACTCCGCCGTCAGCTCGTCGATGCCGGCGCCTTTGCATTGCGAGACCAGATCGCCGGTATCGCGGCCGGCACCCTTGGCCACTTCAATGCGCTTGGGATAAAGCACCGGCGAATTGTCGAACCGCGCGTCGGCCTGATCCATCAGCGATTGCGCCTTCGCCCAATCGCCGCGCGCGATATAGATGCTCGCGAGTTTGGAATAGACGGCCCACGAAGGCTCCGGCCCGTTCACCGCCTTCTGCAGCGCAGCTTCGGTTTGCGGACCCATTTTCTTCTGGTCGTAATATTCCGCCGCCACATATTCCGTGTAGGCGTGGTCGGTGGTCGGCACCGTTATGGCTTTGCCGACCGCGCCCTGTGCGCCGGAAAGATTGCCGCCCGTCTGCGCCAGCACTTCGGCGGCGTCTTCCGCATCGGAATAGTGCGCCATCACTTCCGCCATTTTCTTCGCATCGGCACCCTTGGGCTTGCCCTGCCATGGCAGCGGCTTGGGCGTGGCAGGAAGCGTGTCGCGATATTCGCGGAACTCATAAGCCGCCAGCAGCTTCTCGCGCTCCTTCGCGGGATGATGGGTGGTGGCATCTTCCGACATATTGTCCACCGCGCTGTCGAACGCGAAGATAGAGATGTTGGTGACGGTTTCGCGATCGACATGGCCTTGCGCCAGATTCATCAAGCCGGTGACGCCGCCAACTTTGTGAAACAGATCGTCCGCCATGCCGCTGCCGCTGGAACTGGTGGCCGCCTTTGCCGCGTCGGCCGCGGCTTTCGCTTCGGCTTCCTGCTCGGCCAGCTTGTCGAGCACGGCGTTCGCGGCGTCGGTGCTGTAACCGGCCTTGACCATCATGTCGAAGCCCAGCGCATCGGCAGCGTCTTCCTGGCCCTTTTCAAATTGCGGGGCCAGCACGTTGGCGGACAGTTTCATCACATGCTGCGCCACATCGATGGCGCGCATCACATCGTTGGAGTTCGCGCCCGCCGCAACCGAAACGCTAAGCACGCCCTGGTCCACCGCTGCGCCGTTAATCACTGCATAGTATTGCGATTTCTTGTACCAGTCGGCGACGCGATGCTGATAGATCGCATGGCTGAGTTCATGGCCGATCACGAAGGCAAGCTGATCTTCGTTGTCGAGTTTCTCCAGCAGGCCCACGGTGAGAATAAGCGTGCCGTCCGGCGTGCATTCGCCGGCGAATTCCGGCGCCGCCAGAATGCGAACATCGGGGTTGAAGGATGGCGGCAACGGCACGCCGGCCAGCAGCTTCACCATCACGCCCTTTACATAGTCATGCAGCTCCGGTGACGGCACAAAGCCCTGCGCGCGCGATCGCATGATGCCCAGCGTGCGCGTGCGGTCCGTCAGCATGCCGCTATAGTCCGCGGCCGGCTTCAGCAGTTCGATGGCTTTGCCTTTGTCGGGATAGCCGTCGCCCTGTCCGCCGCCGCCGAACATGCCGGCATCCGCCGCTGGCATCGTGAACGCAACGGCACAAAGAAAGGTGGTCGCCGCAAGCGCGCGTCGCAGACCCGTGCGTATCATTGTGCGTCACCCGTTTTGGGGCAACCTTCACCAAGGCCGCGTGTGGCACCGACCTTCGCCTGATCGCCGCCCATCGCCAGCTTGCGGCAGATGGGTTTGCCGCTGGCGGCCACGCGTGCGTTGACCATGTGCGGTTCGACCCAATAATTGGTGCCGTCGATGCTCACTTCCATCATGCCGTTGCCCGCATGCGCTGCCACGGGCAGGCAGGTGGGGAATTGATCCTGATCGATGGATTTCACGCGTTTGCCGTTGGCGCCGTCGAAGAGATCGACTTGCGGCGTCTTGGCCGATGTCACCATGTCGCCGTTGCCAGGGCAGGTGTCGCTTGCGGCAAAGGCAGGTGCGGAAACAAATGCGAGCGCCAATGCGCCGCCCAACACAATCGAAAGTCTTTTCATGATCCTCTCCTCTCAAGTTTGCTGAAGGTCGGGAACGCCCCCGGCCACGTGATGCAGATAACCCCAAAGCGCATCGGGTACGCCGATCAGCAGCATAGCCGCCAATTCCACCGACACGAAAACGACTTCGACCCAGTTGGCCACCGAAAGGCCAACTGCCAGCGTAAGCGCCAATCCCGCGCCCAGCGCCAGAAAGAAGGCGAGCCAGTGCCAGGCCATTTCCAGCCCCTTATCGAGAAAATATTCGACGGTGGCACTGACGTCGTGATGTTTGGCGTTTTTTGTTTCCGCGCGCCGTTTGCGCCGCATATGCAGCCACGAAAGAATCAGAATAACGGGCGCGATCGCCGCCACTTGTACCGGATCGCTTTCATAAGTTTTTCCGAAGAGCGTGACGACATCCTGCTCCGGCTTGCCGCCGTAGGTGAGAAGGTTGTCCAGCGCCATTGCATGCACAAAGACATTGGCCTGCAATCCGCTGACCGGCGTGAAGGATTTATCCTGCGCGCCTTCCAGCGCCGCGCCGTAGAAGATCACGCGGCCGGGGATGATTTTTGGAAAGTCCGGATCGTTGACGCCTTTTACCAGTTCTTCGACTGGAAGGATCGTGGCGTAGGGGCAGCGCTGGCGCACCGAATCCGCATCGAAAAAGGCGGCGAAGATGCGGCTGAAGAAGCCCATATGATCGTCGCAGGAAAGCGTTGCGCCGTTTTCGCCTGTCACCGTGCGCCATTTGCGATTGTAGGGATCGGTGTTGGTGCCCCACACCAGTTCCATTAAGCCGTCGGTGTTCACCTGCAGTGGCGGTATATGCGCGTCGCGCTTGGCGAGGCTGCGATAAACCGAGAGCGCCAGTGACAAGCATTGCTTGCCTGCGCGGTGCAGCCCGAAACATTCTCCCGTTGTCGGGTACTGCCGCACGACCCCGTTGTTCACGAGAATGGAAGGATCCAGCACCGGCACGCCGGTGGCGGCGATTTCCGGACGCAGCGGCGCTTCGCCGAACGGTACATCGCGGCCGCCTTCGAAATAGATGGGAATGTGCGCCGCCTGATAGCGGTGGATTTCTGTGACAAGATCGGCCAGCGTGTCGTCGTTGCGATTGTCGACAAAGAGATAATCCACGATCACCGCGCGCGGCTTGTAAGCCAGCAGCGCATCCAGCAGGCGCGCATGCGCGCCATAACTCCAGGGCCACGGTTCGTTCAGCGCCTGTAATGTGTCTTCTTCGGTGAGCGCCACGGAAATCTGATCGTGACCGGAGGTGGGATAGAACGGTCCGGTAATCAACAGGTCGGAAATATCCTGCGTGTAGCGCTGGATCACGCTGGAGAAGCCGAAGGGGTTAAGCAGGATCTGCCAGGCAGCAAGTACGAACAGCGTCGTGAACACAAACCAGAACGGCATACGCTTCTTCAGCGCTTCCATGTGATCTCGGTTGGGCTTGCGCGCGCGCGCGATTGCGCGGCCGACGCGCGTTCGCGACTGTGTTACCTCTGCCGCGTTCATGGACACCAAACCCCCGATGGCGGCGCGAGACTATCACGCGGAAAACGTGTGGAAGAAGCCGCAGCAGCTGCTAATAGGCGTCAAAATCAGGAATCTTCATCCCGCGTTCACCGCAAAAGCGCGGATTCAGCGCGAGAACTTTTCGGAAAGGATAATGGAGGAGACGGTGCGGGCCACGCCGTTGGCAGCACCGATGCGATCCAGCGTCGAATCCATCTGCGCGGTGGTTTCGGCTTCCACCACCGCCATCATGTCGAACGCGCCGGACACAGCGGAGAGCGCGCGCACATCGGGAATCTTCTTCAACTCCGCAGCCACGCGTTCGGCCTGTTTGGGATCGGCGGCGATCATCACGATGGCGCGCAAAGCGCGCGTGTCCGCGGCGTCGGACAAGCGCACGCCATAGCCCTGAATCATGCCCTCGCGTTCCAGCCGCGCGATACGCTCCTGCACGGTGGAACGGGCCAGCCCCAGCTTGCGGGCGAGCGACGCGGTGGGCTCGCGCGCGTTGGATTTGAGGAGCGAAATCAGTTCGGCATCTTTTTCGCGCATGCGAGAACCCGGCGTTT
Organism: Rhizomicrobium sp.; assembly: GCA_036267995.1. Classification (GTDB taxonomy): domain Bacteria; phylum Pseudomonadota; class Alphaproteobacteria; order Micropepsales; family Micropepsaceae; genus Rhizomicrobium. The sequence continues at coordinate 52,938 of DATAUZ010000033.1, read as the reverse complement.
CGCCGGAAAATCCGGCACTTTGCCGGACCATAGCGCACTTTCCGGCGTTTCGCCGCCTCCTTTTCGGACCCGCGAAAGCCTAGAAAACCTCAGATTTTCGGGGAGAACGTCCATGAAGAACGTCATGCTGGCCGGCGGCGGCAAAATTGGTGTCGCCATTACCGAGCTTCTGTCATCGACCGGCGACTACAAGGTCACCGTGGTCGATCGCGATGTGGCGAACCTTGAGCGCCTGCCGCGCAAGAACGTGGAAGTGCGCAAGGTGGATATTGCCTCACCCGGTTTCGCCAAGGAGCTGGAAGGCCAGGACATCGTGCTTTCGGCCATGCCCTACAATCTCACCTATCTGGTGGCGGAAGCCGCCAAGAAGGCGAACGCGCATTACCTGGATCTCACCGAGGACGTGGAATCCACGCGCGTGGTGAAGAAGCTGGCGAAGGGCGCGGACACCGCGTTCATTCCGCAATGTGGATTGGCGCCGGGCTTTATCTCCATCGTGGCTTACGATCTCGCCAAGAAATTCGACAAGCTGAAAGATGTGCAGATGCGTGTGGGCGCGCTGCCGGTCTATCCGCACAACGCGCTGAAATACAATCTCACCTGGTCCACCGATGGCCTGATCAACGAATATTGCAATCCGTGCGAAGCGGTGCGCGACGGCCGCAAGACCGAAGTGCCGGCGCTGGAAGAGCTTGAGCTTTTCTCGCTGGACGGCATCGAATACGAAGCCTTCAACACCTCCGGCGGGCTTGGTACGCTGACCGAAACGCTGGACGGCAAGGTTGAGAACCTGAACTACAAGACCGCGCGTTATCCCGGTCACCGCGATATGGTGAAGCTGCTGGTGCGCGATCTGGGCCTCGCCAACAACCGCGATGTTTTCAAGACGATGCTTGAGACGTCTATTCCCGCGACCAAGCAGGATGTGGTGCTGGTGTTTGTGACGGTGTCGGGCTGGATCGACGGCAAGCTCACGCAGGAAAGCTACGCCAAGAAAATCTACGCCCAGCAGGTGGGCGAGATGTTCATGACCGCCATCCAGATCACCACCGCTGCCGGCATTTGCGCCGTGGCCGATCTTCTGGCCACCGGCAAGCTGCCGCAAAAAGGTTTCGTGAAGCAGGAAGACGTGAAGCTCAGTGATTTCCTGGGCAACCGCTTCGGCAAATATTACGCGTAAGGAAAAGCACCGATGAACGATCTTCTCGCGCATTTCGGCATCAAGCCTTCCGGCGATCACGCCATCCGCTCGCCCATCGACGGCGCGGAAATTGGCCGTGTCGCTTACGACGATGTGAAAAGCATCGAGAAGAAGGTCGGCGCCAGCGTTGAGGCGTTCAAGGTCTGGCGCAATGTGCCGGCGCCGCGGCGCGGTGAGCTGGTGCGATTGCTGGGCGAGGAATTGCGCGCCAACAAGGATGCGCTGGGCAAGCTGGTCACGCTGGAAGCTGGCAAGATCGTTCAGGAAGGCCTGGGCGAAGTTCAGGAGATGATCGACATCTGCGATTTCGCGGTCGGTCTTTCGCGCCAGATTTATGGCCTGACCATCGCTTCGGAACGTCCCGGCCATCGCATGATGGAAACTTGGCATCCGGCCGGTCCGGTCGCGGTGATTTCGGCGTTCAATTTTCCGGTGGCGGTGTGGGCGTGGAACGCGGCGCTGGCGCTGATCTGCGGCGACAGCGTGATCTGGAAGCCCAGCGAGAAAACGCCGCTGACCGCGCTTGCCACGCTGGCGCTGTTCGAGCGCGCGGCAAAGAAATTCGGCGATGCGCCGGCCAATCTTTCGCAAGTGGTTCTGGGCGTGCGCGAAGCCGGCGAAGCGCTGGCCAAAGACGCGCGCATCCCGGTGGTGAGTGCGACAGGCTCCACGCGCATGGGCCGCGAGCTTTCGCCGGTTGTGGCTGCCCGTTTCGGCAAATCCATTCTGGAACTTGGTGGCAACAACGGCATGATCGTCACGCCGTCAGCGAAGCTAGATCTCGCCCAGCGCGCGATCATCTTTTCCGCTGTCGGCACCGCCGGACAGCGCTGCACAAGTTTGCGCCGCCTGTTCGTGCATGACTCCATCTATGACACCCTGGTCCCGGCGCTGAAGAAGACCTACGCGAACCTTCCCATCGGCAATCCGCTGGAGAAGGGCACGCTTGTTGGGCCGCTGATCGACAAGCATGCCTATGACGGCATGGAGCGCGCGCTGGCGTCCGCCAAAGACGAAGGCGGCAAAGTTACCGGTGGCAACCGCGTGAACGAAGACAAAGCGTCCGGCGCTTACTATGTGAAGCCGGCGATCGTGGAAATGCCGGAGCAAACCGCCACCGTCGCCCACGAAACCTTCGCGCCGATTCTTTATGTGCTTCGCTACAAGGATTTCGCTGATGTTCTGCGGCTGCACAATGCGGTGCCGCAGGGTTTGTCATCCTGCATCTTCACCACCGACATGCAGGAAGCCGAAAAGTTCATCGCGGCTTCGGGCTCGGATTGCGGCATCGCCAATGTGAACATTGGGCCGAGCGGTGCGGAAATCGGCGGTGCGTTTGGCGGTGAAAAGGAAACCGGCGGCGGGCGCGAAAGCGGCTCGGATAGCTGGAAGGCCTATATGCGCCGCCAGACCGCGACCATCAATTATTCCGATGCGCTGCCGCTGGCGCAGGGAATCGAGTTCGAAATCGCCCCCTGAGACAAATTAACCTTTCATTAGGCATTTGCTTCACTCGCGCGCACCCAAGCGTCAGGCTTGGCGCGTTATCTGGGGTGAGTCTCAAGGATGCCGAAAAACGTGGGGCAGTGGACCGGTTTGGTCGTGACCACTATCATTGTGCTCGGTTGCGATCTCGATGTTCTGTATGCGGTGCCGCTGGGCATATTCGCTGGCGCGCTGGCGACATATTTCGTGGCGCTATCCGATGAGCGCGTTTTGGTGAAAGCGAAGAACTAGGCTTTTTCCGGCGGGATATTGTCGAGCGCTGCTTCCAGTTCCTGAAAGCTCGGTTGCGCTTCGGTCGGCACGCTGCCGCGCCCGATTTCCACAGAAACCTGCGCCGCATTGCCATGCAGATGCGCTACCAGCACGTCGCGGATGACGTGATAGAACTGCGCCTCATCGTCCACGATCATTTTCAGGCGCGTGGCGATGGGGCCGACGATTCCGTACGCCAGAAACACGCCCATGAATGTGCCGACCAGCGCCGAGCCGATCATGCGGCCCAGAACTTCCGGCGGTTCGGAAATAGCACCCATGGTTTTGATCACGCCCAGAACCGCCGCCACGATGCCCAGCGCGGGCAATCCGTCAGCCATCGTTTGCAGCGCGTTGGCAGGGCCGAGCGCTTCGGCGTGATGCTTGTCGAGCTGCTTTTCCATGGCCGATTCCACCTGATGCGGATCTTCCAGGCTCATGGTCATCATGCGCAGCGTGTCGCAAATGAAAGGCAGGGCGAAGTGATCGTGGCAGATGCGGGGGAAACGCTTGAAGATTCCGGATTCTTCGGGGCGTTCGATATGCTGTTCCAGCGCGATCAGGCCTTTGGATTTCATCGTCTTGGTGAGCAGAAACAACAGCGCCAGAAGATCGCGATAATCGGACGGTTTCCATTTTGGTCCGGTGACGACTTTTTTCAGTTCACCGCCGATTTGCTTCAGCGAATAGATCGAGCCGCCGATGAGAAGTGCCGCAATCGCGGCGCCGCCGATGGTCATCATCTCATGCGGCAAGGCTTCGCCGATGACGCCGACGGAGCCGCCTGAAATCAGGAAGCCGCCGAACACCATCACGAACAAAAAGACTATGCCGCCGATCTGGAGCATGGATGAACTCTGAAACCCCGCGCCAACGCCCGCGGAAAACGGACGTTTCTGCCGCGATCAGTATTAAGGGAAGGGCTTAAAGAGCCGTGAAGGTTGGGTGCGTCACAGCCAGCAAAACCAGCAATTTCAGGCAATTTAAGCCCGGTTGAGCGCTGCAATTCTTAACTTTGTCTTGCTAGCCGGCGAGCTTGCGCGCGGCCAGCGCGTTCAGTTCGCGCGCCACGGTATCGCCAAGCTTGGTGGCGTCGTCGGTGGCGTGGCTCGCGCGCGATACCGCATCCACGAACAGCGAAGTCACGGCCCGGTCCACGGTGGCTTCGCGGCGGCCGGCTTCATCCAGATAGCGGCAAAGCCCGTCGGCGATGCGCCCGGCCGACACCAGACCGGCGTTGGCCGCAAGGCCGCGAATTTCATGCGCCTGCGCAAACAGCAAACCGGCGTCGCCGGAATTTTTCGCGGCTTCCAGTTTGGCGACATAGCTCAAGACGGCTTCGCGCATGTCGCCGCTTTTTTCCTGCATCACCTTCTCGGCGGCTTTCAGCGTTTCGCGGCTGCTGAGCGCATGGCGCAGTTGTGTTTTGACGATGCCGGATACCGGCTGCGGATAGGCGCTGACGGGAGTGATCGTCATGTCTGCCAAGAGATTGGGTTTGAGCGTCATCGCCTTCTTTTTCCTCTACTGGATTTCGATTCCGCCGGCCTTGTCTTCGCGGCGGCGCCACGGGCCGGTGAAGTCCGGCGCCCTGCGGCGGCGGCGATCCGGCCCGAAATAGGTTTCGCTGCGCACAAAGGGGCGTGGCCTGTCCACGATTTCCGTGATGCGCAGGAAGAGATTTTGTGTCGTGATCGGCTTGGCGAGAAATTCCGTGACGCCGGCATCGCGCGCGCCTTCCACGCGGTGGCGCTCGGTATGGCCCGTCACCATCACGATCGGCACATAAGGGTTGGGGCTGCCTTCGGCGGTGCGCACCATGCGGGTGAAATCCAGCCCGTTCATCGGCTCCATCGAAAGATCGGTCAGTACGAAATCGGGCTTCTTTTCGCGCATCTCGGCAAAGCCGCTTTCGCCATCGGCGGCTTCGAACACAGTTTTGATGCCCAACGCGTGCAGCAACGAACGCAACAACGAACGCAATTGTGGATTGTCCTCGACAACGAGGGCCTTGAGATGGTCGAAGGTGGGAGCGCTCATGGCTGGCCGGACTCAGGTGCTGCGCGCAGGACCGGTTGGGACGGGCCGATCCGTTGGTGTAAAGGCCAAGTCAAGCTAAGACGATATGGTTAGAATTTCCTTACGACGCAGCTTGGATGGGCTTTGAGATGGGCGACCGGCCGCCGTTTTACCAACGTATTGCGCTGGGCGGGCTGGCCGGCCTTCGGGCTGCCGCGTCGCCGGTCGCATTTGGCGCCAGTGCAATGGTGGAAAACGGGAGCGGGCAGGTTCTCCTTGTCCGGCACAGCTATATCCACGGTTGGGCGCTACCGGGCGGCGGCGTCGCGCGCCGGGAGCCCCCAGCCCAAGCGGTGATGCGGGAATTGCAAGAAGAGGTCGGCCTTCGATCTGACACAGCGCCGGAGCTGTTCGGACTTTATACCCGCAAGCTTGGCTGGACGACGAATGTGATCGCTCTCTATCGCGTGTCTGAAGCCACAATCGATTTCAAACCGAATTTTGAAATCCGCGAAGTGCTGTTCTGCGATCCGGGTGCGCCGCCGCCGGGCACCACGGATGGCACGCGACGGCGCCTGGCCGAACTGACCGGCGCGCCGCGCAGCCATTATTGGTGAGTTAAACCGGATCCCAGCCGAACACGCTTGTGGTGGCGCCAAGCTCAGTGAAGCTAGGCTTCATCGCGGGCATGCAGTGGTTGGCGATGGTTTCCGGCGTCCAGCCTTCCACCTTGCCCATGCCGCGAATGGGACGGGGCTGGCTCATCAGGAAAATCTCGTTGCCGCGCGCCACGAAGATTTGCCCCGACACATCCTTGCAAGCCGGCGAAGCGAGCGACACCGCAAGCTGCGCCACCTGATCGGGGCGCATCATGTTCTTCATCCGCTCCACGCGCTTGGCGGAGGCTTCGTCTTTCACCGGGATGGTTGCGATCATGCGCGTCCAGGCAAACGGCGCGATGGTGTTGGCGCGCACGTTCTTGGACAGCCCCTCCATCGCGATGATGCGCGACAGGCCGACAATGCCCATCTTGGCGGCGGCGTAATTGGCCTGGCCGATATTGCCGATGAGGCCGGACGTGGAAGTGAACAGGACGAACGAACCTTCCTGCTGTTCGCGGAAATGATTGATCGCTGCTTTGCAGACGTTGAAGGTGCCTTGCAGGTGGACATCGATCACCTGATCCCAATCCTGCTCGCTCATCTTGTGAAACATGCCGTCGCGCAGGATGCCGGCCGGATTGATGATGGCGTGCAGGCCTTTGAAACTGTCCATTGCCTGTTCGATCATGCGCGCGACGCCTTCGCGGCTGGTCACGCTGTCGGAATTGGACACCGCTTCGCCGCCAGCTTTGCGGATTTCATGCGCCACCTGTTCTGCGGGGCCGGCCGAGCCTTCGTCACCGCCGGACACCGCGCCGCCCAGATCGTTGACCACAACCTTGGCGCCTTCGCGCGCCGCCAGCAGCGCACATTCCTTGCCGATGCCGTTCGCGCCGCCCGTGACCAGCACGACCTTGCCATCCAGAACACCCATGGGCTTATCTCCTGATATTGTTCGGGCGCGAACTTAGCGCGCGCGCATCGGGGCTTGAAAGAGGCGGATATGAGCTGGGAAATCAGGCCCGAGCGCGCGGACGATGCGCCGCTGGTGGAGGCGCTTGTCGCGGCCAGCTTTGGCCCCGGCCGTTTCGCCAAATCCGCATACCGGTTGCGCGATGGCGTGGCGCCAGAGGCGGGGTTGAGCTTCGTTGCCATTGAAGACGGCATCCTGCGCGGCTCGGTGCGTTTCTGGCCGGTATTCGTGGGGCGTGATGCGGCGCTGCTGCTGGGCCCGCTGGCGGTGCAGAGCGACCAGCGCGGCCGCGGTATCGGCATTGCGCTGATGCAGAAGGGCATCGCGGACGCGAAGAAGACGAATTATCGCGCCGTGATTTTGGTGGGCGACGAGCCTTATTATGCGCGGGTTGGTTTCAAGGCGATCAAATCCGGCACCGTGAAATTCTTCGGGCCGGTGAACCCTGCGCGCATATTGGGATTGGCGCTGGCGGACGGCGCGCTGGAAACGCTGGAAGGGCCGGTGCGCCGCGCGCGGATCGACGAGCCGGTCTGCGCAGACGGCGCGCCGCTGGGCAGACAAGCTTGAACGCAAAGAAACTTGTCGTTCTTTCCGGCTGTTCCGGAGGGGGGAAAACTACCCTGCTTGCCGAATTAAAACGTCGCGGCGTTGCCGTGTTTGAGGAGCCTGGGCGGCAGATTGTCCGCGAGCAGCTTCAATCTGGCGGAGCCGCGCTGCCATGGCAAGATACTCACGCTTTTATCGAACTGGCATTGTCGCGATCCGTTGCCAACTATCGCGCCGCTGTTGAAATGTCGGAGCCCGTCTTTTTTGATCGCGGTGTCATAGATGCGGTCAATTATTTCCTGCAATATGGCTTGGCCATGCCAAAGCATTTTTCAGATGCTACGGAAGGCTGCCGCTATTATTCGCATGTATTTCTTGCGCCGCCATGGGAAGAAATCTTCGGGGCTGATCGTGAGCGGCGGCACATATTCGCCAGCGCGGTTGCCGAATACGAGTCGCTGACTGTGACCTATCCGAAGTTCGGGTATAAATTGCGGCGCTACCCAAGGTCCCGGTCTCAGAGCGCGCTGATTTCGTTCTCTCGCGACTAGAGCCAATTTAAGGTATACGCCGAAGGCGCGCCGCTTGGCGGATAACATAACCGACGCACCGGGAAACTTTTTGGAGAAGCCGGCATGACGCGTCTCACGCGGGAAATCGTCACTTTCATCGTTCTGGCTTTCGTCTTCAGCCTTGTTCCCGAAACGATCATGGCGTTCAGCACGGCCGGTATTGGAGCAGGCAGCACGGTTCTCATTCTGATGTGGTGCCCGGCGCTGGCAGCCTTCGCGACCTCATATCTTTTCAAAATCGACATCGCGACATTGGGTTGGAGCTGGCGTCCGCTGAAGTATGAATGGCTGGGCTATATCGTGCCGCTGCTCTATGTGCTGCCGGTCTATATCGTCGCGTGGCTGCTGATCAAAGACTCGTTCACCTACGATGCCTTCGCAAAAACAAAGGCCGCGCTGTGGGGATATTCCGCGTGGCCCAATCTTGCGACCTTGCTGTTATCGATTCCGGGGTTGGCAACGGTCGGCATGCTCGAAAGCCTGACAGCCGCACTGGGCGAGGAGATCGGCTGGCGTGGCTTTCTGCTGCCGCGCCTGACCACGCGCTTCGGCTTCACGCTCGGCTGTTTGGCGAGCGGCGCCATCTGGGCGCTGTGGCACTATCCGCTCATCATCGGCGGCGGCTATGGCGCGGGCACGGATAAAATCTACGAGCTTGTGTGTTTCACGGCGATGATCGTGGCGTCCAGTTTCGTGTTCGGCTGGCTGCGGCTGAAATCGCAAAGCCTGTGGCCCTGCGCCATGCTGCACGCGAGCCACAACCAGTTCATTCAGGACATCTTCGATCCCATGACGGCGCAGAAGGGGCACGTTCTATACGTCACGACCGAATTCGGAATCGGACTGGTTGTAACGACGGCGATCGCGGCGATCTGGTTCTGGAGACGGCGTGGCGAACTTCCCGCGCCGGTCCTGGCCTAATAAAACTTCACGTCCGTGATCTTGCCGTCTTTGCCGACGGTCACGTTCACGCGGCCTTCGCGGTATTCCATTGTTACCACTTCGCCGGGATGGATCACGCGCAGCACATAGCCCTTCAAGCCATCAACCTGCGTGGGGTTGGTCTGCTGTTGCGCGAAAAGATTTGTCTCGAACAAGAGCAGCGTGGCGATCACGCCAAGCGCGGTGAACAGGCCGGCTTTCAGAAATCCCGACAGCGACATATGCGTCTCCACAAATTCATCCCGTGGATATTGTAACGCAGAATGTGCCGATGCGATGGCGGAATAGCGGCTTTAACGGCCTTCAAACCGCCATGCGGCGAGAAGCGTGCCCAGCAGCAGAACCAGCGCTAGCCACGGCGGCAACAATGTTTGCTGATCCACGCTGGTGACGCGATAGGTTCCGTTCTGCCGCAAGCCGATCCAGTCGCTGCCGCCCGCGATGCGATCCGGCGGCACGCGGCGAATGGAGGGCAGCCCGTCCTTGATCCAGTGCACGGAACCTTTGGTGGCATCGGCCAGCGGTTTGAGGATCGCATCGGTCGCGCGCATGTCGGCAACTTCTTTGGGATTGAGCGGGCCTGCCGCCGCCACCGCGTTCAGCGCACCATCGCTCAGGCGATAAAGTCCAAGCTCGTCGGCCTTGGCGGTGCCACGAAAAATTCCCGGCGCGGTTTTGTTCAAGGTCAGTGTGGTGTGCTTGCCGGAAGGATAGGTCAGCGTCACGGGCTTGGCACTGTCTGCCATGGTGGCGCGCTCGACAACGATTTCGCCGTTGCCGATGGAGGCGGTGAGCCGTTCTTCTTCCAGCTCCGGTTCTTTCATAGCCCAATGCGCGATGCGCCGCAGCAGTTCCTGCACCGGGCCGCCGCCTTCGTAACCGCGCGCCCACAGCCAGCTATGATCGGAAAGGATTTCCGCCACGCGGCCTTTGCCCACGGTGTCGAGAACCAGAAGCGGGCCATCGTTGGGACCGGACATCAGCGTTTCGCCGTGCACCGTGTCGGCGCCGATCAGGCGAAACCAGCGGCCCCATGTGGGCTGTTTGCCGTCCGCCGTGTTGGCGCCGGGAAGATCGCGCGTTACCGGGTGCGCCAATCCCTTCGCCGTCACCATCGGCTTGAAGCCTTGCGTCACCACGTTGCCAGTTGGCCGCGCCGGCAACACGGCGGCCAGCGGCGTGCGATAGATGCTGAGCGGCTCGGCAAATTCCGGACCGGACGACACAAGAAGCGCGCCGCCGTTTTCCACATAGCGGGCGATATTGTCGAAATAGGCCAGCGGCAGAATCCCGCGCTCGCGATAGCGATCGAAGATCACCAGATCGAACGAGTTGAGCTTCTCCGCGAACAGTTCGCGCGTGGGGAATGCGATCAGCGAAAGCTCGGTGATCGGCGTGGCGTCCTGCTTGTCCGGCGGCCGCAGAATGGTGAAGTGCACCAGATCGACGGAAGGATCGGATTTCAGAAGACTGCGCCACACCCGTTCGCCCGCATGCGGTTCGCCGGACACCAGCAGCACGCGCAAACGATCGCGCACGCCGCTCACCGTCACTACCGCGCGGTTGTTCTGCAACGTCAGTTCGGCGGGGCCGGGCTTGGCGGCAAGCTCAATGACATTCTCCCCGCCGTGCGTGAGCGGCACTTTAATGGTGGCGGGCTTGCCCACGGGCACGACACGGGTGCCCTTGTCCACGCCATCGATGCGCACATCGACATCGGCATCGCCGGTGTTGGCGCTGCCGAAATCATCCGCCCGCACCACGATCTCAACCTGCTGGCCCACGATGGCAAAGCGCGCGGCGCTGATGATGGTGAGCTTGCGGTCGCGTTCGCCCGGCGATCCCGCCAGCAACACCTGCAGCGGCGCATGCAGCGTCAGTTTGTTCGCGGCCGGTGCATCATGCACTTCGCCGTCGGTGAGCATGATCGCGCCGGCCACGCGATCCGGCGGCACATCGGCCAGCGCGGTGTTCAGCGCCGCGAACGCTTGCGTGCCGTTATCGTCGCCGGTGGCGCGCGTGGTGACGTCCGCCATGCGGATTTCGAGCGATTTGTCTTTGGCCAGCTGCGCTTTCAGTTTCGTCGCCGCCGCATCGGCCTGCGCGCGGCGGCCATCCACGCTCATGCTTTGTGAATGATCCACGATGATGGCGACGACATCGGGCAGGCCTTCGCGGGTTTCGCGCACGATCAGCGGATTGGCCAGTGCCGCAATGGCAATCGCCAGTGCAATGCCACGCGCCCACCAGCCGCGCGCGCGCCGCAGAAAGGCATAAAGCGTGATGATGAAAGCCGCCGCGATCAGCAGATAAAGAAACGCGTCCGGCACATGCGGCGCAAAGGCAATGCTGGTGTTCATTGGCCTTTGCCCATCCGTTCCAGAAGGGCGGGCGCATGCACCTGATCGGCCTTGTAGTTGCCGGTCAGCGCATACATCACCAAGTTCACGCCGAAGCGCATGGCCATTTCATGCTGCTGGTCGCCGCCGGGAACGCAGGCCACAAGCGGGCGGCCCTGATCGTCAACCGCCCAGGCCGCGGCCCAATCGTTGCTGCCGATGATGACGGGTGAAACTTCATCGCCGCCGCGCGCGGGCGCCGGCCCCGCATCGGGATCGGGCGGCGGCAGGGCTTCCACCCAAACCTTTCCGCCATCCCAGCGGCCGGGAAAATCCTGCAACAGATAAAAGGCTTTCGTCAGCACATGATCGGAGGGGATCGGCTGCAGCGGCGGCAGATCGAGTTTGGAAACGAGGCGGCGCAGCGTTTGCTCGCCGGGCGAATTGGGGCCGCGCTCCGCACCCAGCGTGAGGTCTCGCGTGTCGAACACCACGGTGCCGCCGTTGCGCATATATTCGCCGATCTTGGCCAGCGCCCTGGGCGACAAATCCTTCTCGCGCGGATCCATCGGCCAATATAGCAGCGGAAAGAAAGCGAGATTGTCGGTTTCCAGATTCACGCCGACGGGGTCTTGCGGTTCGTAGGTCGTGCGCGTTTTCAGCACCAAGCCAAGGCCGGTGAGGCCGGCCTTGCTCATCGCATCCACATCGGGAAGGCCGGTGACGACATACGCCAGCCGTGTATCCAGCGCTGCTTTCATATCGAAGGCATCGTCGGCGCGCGCGACGTTGGGATGCAGAATTGCGATGCCCAGTAGCACCGCGCCGGCACCACCCAGCAAGCGGCGCGGCACGGCGAGATGCCCGCGCAAGACGAGCGAGATGATGCTGTCGGCCAGCAGCAGCAGGATCGCCGCTGCCAGCAGCCAATATTCCAGCGCCATGGATGCGCTGCCGCTATAGGGCTGAACCGAAACACCGCGCAACGGCAGAAGCAGCGCGCGCGCATCGACCGCGTTCAGCGCCACTTGCGAACCTTCGCTGCCATAGAGTCCGGGCGGATGCGTTGGCGATGGCGTTGCCTTGGAAAGTTCGGCGCCGCGAATGGGCAACGCTTCCGGCGGCGGCTTGCGCGTGTGGCCGAAGCCATCCAGCGTTTCATACGGCGGATAAACGGCGGCTGCCGCGCCAAGATCGGCAGGACGCGTGCCGCTGGAAAGATCGATCACGCGGCGCAGCATATCGACGTAAAGACCGGACAGCGGCAGCGACGACCACGCCGGGCTTGCCGTGACGTGAAACAGAACGATCCAACCCTTGCCGCGCTGTGCGGCGGTAACAAGCGGCGTGCCGTCGGTTAGCCGCGCCCAGGTGTGATCGGAAAGCTCGACCGACGGTTCGGCGAGAATTTGCCGCGATACGGTAACTTCGCGCGGCACCGCCAGCCCGCGAAACGGACTGTTGTCGGGAAACGCGGCCAGATGCTGCGGCGCGGCCCAGGACAGCGCGCTGCCCAGCGTGCGCCCACCGCTGCGCAATTTCACCGGCACCAGATCGTCCACGCCTTGTGTCATGCGCGCGCCGGCAAAGCGGATCAGCACGCCGCCGTCGCTGACGAACTTCGCCACGCGGTCGCGGTCGGCGCCGGAGATTTTGCCGATGTCCGAAAGCAGCAGCACCGAAACGCCGTGGCCCAGCGCATTCGCAATCGTGCCTTTCTGCAGATCGGCATAAGGCTGCAGCGCGCGCTCCAGATAAAACAGGTCGGAGAGAAGCGGCTGCTCTTCTTCCATGTTGCTGGCGGAGACGAGGCCCACGGCGCGGCGCTTGGCGCTGCTGTCGAGCAATTGCACGCCGCCGGCTGAATTCTGGCCCGCGATTTCCAGCCGCGCGGTTTCGTTGCGCACTTCCAGCGGCAACGCGAGCTTAGCATCCGTCACCGCTTTGCCGTCGGCAAAGTGAAAGCGCGCGGCGGCAAGGTTGGCGCCGTGTGCATCCACCGCATCGATCTCGCCGCCGGCTTCGCCGCGGGCGTCGGCGCGCAAAACCGACAGCGTGAATCCGTTGGCAGAGGTGCCGGGCGGCTTCAGCGCCAGCGGGCCTTTGCCGGCCGCATCGGAATAAATGCGCAGGTCGCCGATTTTGGAAAGCGCATCGGCGGTGGCGCGCGTGTCGTTCTGATCGACGCCGTCGCTGAGCCACAATATCTCCGGGCGCGATGGAAACTTTGCTTTCGCCAGAGCTTTCAGCGCGCGTGCGCGATCCGGCATCCAGGGCTGCGGCGCAAGCTCACGCGCCACGCGCTCGGCGGCGCCCGCATCCAGCAGGCTTGTGTCGGGCGATTGCGCGGATGCGGTGGGAACGATCGCAACGGCGCGGCCTGCGCGATTGGCGGATGCCAGCGCGTCGCCGATCGCGGCCTGGCGCGCATCCCACGCATGTGCCGCTGTCCAGCCGTTATCGACGAACAGAACCAGCTGGCCTGTGCCCGCCATCTTGGGCGGCTGGCCAATGGTGGGTTGCGCGAGTGCTACGATGATGAGTGCGGCGACAGCCAAGCGCAGCAACAAAAGCCACAGCGGCGTGCGCGCCGGCGTTTCTTCTTTTCCCGTCAGGCCCAGCAACAGCCGCAGCGGCGGAAACACCACGCGCTTGGGCGACGGCGGCGTGACGCGCAACAGCCAATAGATCGCGGGCAGAACAATGAGTGCTGCGAGAATCCAGGGTGCACCGAAACTAAGGCCCGCGAAGAGGTTCATCCGCCGTTGCCTTTACGCACGCTGGCGGTTGGCGCGCGCGCCGCCGAGATCGGTGTAAAGCGCCACCAGCGCAAGCTCCGGCCGTTTGTCGGTGCGGTGCGCCAGATAGCTCCAGCCCAATCGCCGCGCGAAAGCGGAAAGCGCTTCGGCATGGGCCTTGAAGCGCGCGCGATAGGAGTCATGCACCGTTTCGGCGCGGCCCAGGATTTCGCTGTCGTTGCCGCTGACCGCTTCAAAGCGCACGCGGCCGGAATAGGGAAAATCCTCTTCCGCCGGATCGATGATGTGAACGAGATGGCCGGTGAGGCCCGCGTGCGCAATGCGCCGGATGGTGCTTTCGATTTCGGCAAACGGCGAAAGAAAATCGCTGAACCAAACGAACTGCGCGTTCTTGGTCATGGGCGCATCGGGCGGCAGGCGCGCATCGGAGGGCGTCAGTTCGATCAACTCATGCGCAATGCGGCGCAGCGGCGCGCGACCGTTGGCGGGGCCGTGTCCATCGCCCAACAGTGCGACGCGTTCGCCGCCGCGCGTCAGCAGAGAACCCAGTGCGACGGCCAGCACGCTGGCGCGATCAATCTTCGTGACTTTGGAATGATCGGATTTGAACCGCATGCCGGGCGATCCATCGCGCCACAGCCACACTGCTTCGGCGGCTTCCCATTCGCGCTGGCGCACGAACAGATGTTGCGACTTGGCCGATTGGCGCCAGTCGATCGCGGTGGCGGGATCTTCGGATTGATAGCGGCGGAATTGCCAGAAGGTTTCGCCCATGCCGGCCTTGCGCCGCCCGTGCACGCCAAGACTGATGGCGGACGACAAACGCTCGGCCGCCACCAGTAGCGGCGGCAGCGATGCGCCAAGGGTTTCCGCCTGCTCGCGCAGCGGATTCCATTTTTCGTTTTGGCCGTTGAATGTGTCCGTCAAAGATTGCTCGCGCACAGCCGGTCGATGACCTGGGCGAGCGTCGTGCCTTCGGCGCGCGCCGAAAAATTGAGCGCCATGCGGTGGCGCAAAATGGGATGCGCCAGCGCCGCCACATCGTCGGTGGAAGGCGCAAGCCGCCCGTCGATCAGCGCACGCGCACGCACCGCCAGCATGAAGGCCTGGCTGGCACGCGGGCCGGGACCCCATGAAATGAAACCGCGCAGGTCCGCAGCGCCGCCATCGTCCGGCCGCGCCGCGCGCACGATACGCAGGATCGCATCCACCACTTTCTCGCCCACCGGCAGATGGCGCACGATGGCTTGCGCATCCAGCAACGCCGCCGGATCGCACACGCGTTCCGGCGCCGCTTCATCGCCGAAGGTGGTGGAGACGAGCATCTTCTTTTCGGAATCCTTGTCGGGATAGCCGACGTCGATCTGCAACAGGAAACGGTCAAGCTGCGCTTCGGGCAGCGGATAGGTGCCTTCCTGCTCCAGCGGATTTTGCGTGGCCAGAACATGAAACGGCGTGGGCAGATCGTAACGCTGGCCGGCCACCGTCACATGGCGTTCCTGCATGGATTGCAGCAGCGCGCTTTGCGTGCGCGGGGATGCGCGGTTGATTTCATCGGCCATCAGCAACTGCGTGAACACCGGCCCTTTGATGAAGCGGAACGCTCTACGATGCGCTTCGCCTTCTTCCAGAACTTCAGAGCCAACGATGTCGGCGGGCATCAAGTCCGGTGTGAACTGGATGCGTTTCCAGTCCAGCCCCAGCACGATGCCCAGCGTTTCCACCAACCGTGTTTTCGCCAAACCGGGCACGCCGATCAGCAAGCCGTGGCCACCGGCCAGCAGCGTCACCAATGTCTGATCGATCACGTCACGCTGGCCGAAGATCACCTTGCCGATGGCCTCGCGCGCGCGACCGAATGTGGCGGCGGCTTTTTCGGCGCGCGCCACCGCGCCGGCTTCCAGATTGTCGCTTGGAATGGTTAGCGCGTCTGTCATCTTTGTCCGTGATTTGGCGGGCGTTGCCGCGTTGCCATCTGCCGCCTATGTTCGGCGGGAATGCGATATCTTACAGCCTTATGTGGCATTGGGCGCTGGCGCGCGCAACCGCCCGGCCCGCCGGGCGCCAAGGCCCCATTCGCACATCGCCGTGAGGCGGAATCATGACCGGCCTGACAGATTTTTCCATCGGCGTTGCCAGCCTTCAGCGCGAGACGGCTGCGGGCCGCAAGCTGCCGCCGGTGGAGAAATGGCACCCGGCGCATTGCGGCGAGATCGATATCCGCATCGCGCGCGACGGCACCTGGTTCCATCAGGGTACGCCCATCGGGCGGCGCGAACTGGTGCGGGTGTTTTCCACGATCTTGCGCAAGGACGGCGACGATTACGTTCTGGTCACGCCAGCCGAGAAAATGCGCATCCGCGTGGAAGACGCACCGTTCATCGCGGTGCTGCTGCGCGTGGAAGGCGAAGGCCGCGAACAACGCCTGATCTTCACCACCAATGTCGGCGATGAAACGGTGGCCGGAGCGGAAAATATTTTGCGCGTGGAGACCGATGCGCAAACGCAGGAACCCGCACCTTATATTCATGTGCGCAAAGGGCTGGAGGCCAAGGTTGCGCGCGCGGTGTTTTATCAGCTTGCCGATATGGCGATGCCAGGCGAAGGCAAATTTTTCGGCAAGCTGGGCGTGTGGAGCGAAGGAAAATTCTTCGCGCTGGGCAAGCCGGTATGAGAGATGACAATGCATCGAGCGATGTGGTCGCGCGCATCGGTGTAGGCGATCTGGCACCCTTGCGCGCGCGCCTGCTGGCGGAAGCGCCGGCGTTGCCGCTGGCGCCCACGCGCGGTGATTACGATCTCAATCCTGACATGCGGCCCAATCCGGCGCGCGAGCTGGCGCAGGCCGCCGTGCTGCTGCCGATCGTTCTGCGCGCGCAACCGGCGGTGCTGTTCACCAAGCGCAATCCCAATCTGGCGCGTCATGCGGGACAAGTGAGTTTTCCCGGTGGCCGCGCCGATCCGGGCGATGTCTCGCTGGTACAAACGGCCTTGCGCGAAACTTTCGAGGAGACTGGCATCGCATCGTCTTTCGTGACCATCGCGGGCTTTCTCGATCCATATGAGACGGGCACCGGCTATGCGATCCTGCCGGTGGTCGGCGCGCTGGCGGAAGGTTTTGCGCTGGTGCCCAATGCCGATGAAGTGGACGATGTGTTCGAAGTGCCGCTGGAATTTCTGATGGATCCGGCCAACCGCGAACGCCAATCGATGGAATGGCAGGGCCGCAAGCGCGACTTCTGGGCTTTTCACCACGGCGGACATTATATCTGGGGCGCCACCGCGGCGATGGTGGTGAACTTTACCGAAAGGCTGCGCGAATGACCCGAACAGGTGATAGCGTGACCGCTACGCGACAGGAGGCAAAGACCCATGAGTGATAGCAAGCGATTTGAAAAGCAACGCATCGACGGCGTTGTGTTCTACGATTGCTCGATGGCGCAATCTAAATTCGAGGACGTTAATCTGTCCGAAGCCGTATTTTCCAACGTCAGTCTCAAAGGCGCACGGTTCAGCGACGTCAATATGGCGGGCATCACAATCGACGACGCCAACATTGATGGCCTCACGATTTTCGGCCTCGACATTCCTTCGCTCATCCGGGCCGAACTGGCGCGCAACAAATCGAGCTGACCTGCGATCCCCATGACGCGTGAATTGCTGGAACGTGTTTCGCTGTTCGTCGTGCCGTTCGCGATGTACGCGATCTATCTGGTTCTGCTTCGGCTTCGCTCGACCACGCCGCAGCATCGTCATCCCTGGGCCGGCCTTTTTATCGCGGGGCTTGTGCTGGTGGTTGGCAGCTTCATTTACACCGGGCTGACGGAAGGCGAATCGACCAAAGGCGTGTATGTTCCGCCGCAAACGGTGAACGGCAAAGTCGTTCCCGGCCATGTGGATCAGACCAAAACGCCATGACGCGGCTCGATGCCAAACGCCAAAGCTGGATGCGCGACGCGGGTACGCGCGCCGTGATGGATGCACTCACGCGCAAAGGCGGCGAAGCGCGGTTTGTCGGCGGCGCGGTGCGCAATGCCCTGCTGGGTGTGGACGTTGGCGATGTCGATATCGCAACACCGCTGGTGCCCGACGATGTGATGAAGCGGCTGGCGGATGCGAAAATCCAATTCGTGCCCACGGGTTTGGAACACGGCACCATCACCGCCATCGTGAATGGCAAGCCGTTCGAGATCACAACACTTCGCCGCGATGTTTCCACCGATGGCCGCCGCGCGGTTGTGGCGTTCACCAAAGACTGGGCGGAAGACGCGCAACGCCGCGATTTCACGCTGAACGCGCTTTATGCCTCGGCGGACGGCGAAGTGTTCGACAGCGTTGGCGGCATCGCCGATCTGAACGCGGGCCACATCCGCTTCGTGGGCGACGCGACGCAGCGCATCCGCGAAGATTACCTGCGCATCCTGCGCCTGTTCCGCTTTCACGCCTGGTACGGCAAAGGCGATCTGGATTCCGATGCGCTGCATGCCGCTGCTGCGGAGAAGGCGGGCTTTGCACAGTTATCCGGCGAGCGCATCCAGAAAGAAATGCTCAAGCTGCTGGCGGCGGAAAATCCCGTGCTGGTGCTGCGCCGCATGGCGGGCGCGCAAATACTGGCCGAGGTTGTGCCCGGTGCGCTGCAACTGCCGCGGCTGGAGCGGCTGGTCGCGCTCGACAACGCCAATTTCTTTTCCGCCGATCCGCTGCTGCGGCTGGCGTCGCTCTTGCCGAACGATGATGCCGCCGCCAACGTGCTTGCGGACCGCTGGAAACTTTCCAATGCGGATCGCGAGCGGCTCATCGACCTTTCGGGCGCGGACGAGAAGATCGTTTCCTATCTTTCCATCCGCGAAGTGCGAAAGCTGCTTTATCGCATCGGGCCGCAGCGCTTTCGCGACCGTGTGTTCCTGCGCTGGGCGGAAGACACAAAAGAATCGAACGCCATTCAGTGGCGCGCCATGCTGGCGATGTCCGATGCCTGGGTGCGCCCCGCCTTTCCGCTCACCGGCCGCAATGTGATGAACGCGGGCGTGCCAGAAGGCCCGCTGGTCGGGCGCATTCTGGGCGAAGTGGAAGACTGGTGGATCGACAGCGATTTTCTGGAAGACGAATTCTCGCTGGCTGAACGGCTGAAAGCCATTGTGCAGGCCACCACCTGATGGCGTTCGAGGTTGTGGATTCCATTAGCGTTGCGGGCAATCCGGACAAAGCCAACGAAGACGCGCTGGCGGAATACAAGCACGCCGCCGTGGTGCTGGACGGCGCGACGGGGCTTGGCGATTCCCTGATGCCCGGCGCCAGCGATGCGGCGTGGCTGGCGAGTTTCGGCGCGCGTCGTCTCATCGCGCATCTGCGTGAAGGAGCCGCGCCCAAAACCGCCGTGCGCAATGCGCTGGCCGATGCCGAACAATCCTTCAACGCGCTGCGCCGCCGCGAGCCGCAAGAGACTTACGAAATCCCTTTCGCCTCCATGATGCTGGCGGTGGAGCGCAAAGGCGGCATCGATGCGCTGTCGTTTGGCGATTGCGCCGGGCTCATCAAGCGGCCCAATAAAAACGTGCAGATCGTCGGCGAAGCGTTCGAGAAGCGCGCCAAGGAATCCGAACGTGTCGGCAAACTTGCCGCCACGCGCGGGCTGGCCCCTGCCGCCGGGATCAACCGGCCGGAATTTCTCTCCGCCCTGCGCGCCGCGCGCAACACGGTGAACAGCGAGAAAGGTGGCTGGCTGTTCGGCCCCGATGCGCGCGCCGCAGCACACGTGAAAGAGATGCGTGTGGATGCGCCGGTGGGCACGATCGTGTTGCTGGTGACGGATGGCTTTCTGGCGCTGGCCAGCGATTACCGCGCGTACGATGCGGACCAGCTTGTCAGCGCCGCCATGTCGAAGGGGCTGAAGGTGCTGGCCGAAGAACTGCGCGCCATCGAGGCCAAGGATCCCGAAGGCCGCACCTTCCCGCGCTTCAAGAAAAGCGACGACGCCACCGCGCTGCTGCTGCGCGTGACCTGAGCATCCTGAGTCGTTTCCAGAATCTCGTTGCCGCCGCGCCAGATCATCGATAGCGCGACATACACAACCAATATCAAACCCGCGTAGCTGATCCACGGATGCTTGTTCAGAAGTTTGGCGATGAGGTTGGCCGCCAATCCCATCAGCGCCACGGAAAGCACCAGCCCCACCGCCAGCACCCACACATGGTTCATCGCCGCACCCGCGACGGCCAGAACATTGTCCAGCGACATGGAAAGATCGGCCACCACAACCTGAAACACCACATGGCGCATGCTGAACGGCTTGGCCGAAACCTTCACGCTGTCTGCGCCAGCGCCGCGCTTCTTTTCGCGCGCCTCTTCGATGTCGCGCCACAACCGCCAGCTCACCCACAGAAGCAGAATGCCGCCGGCAAACATCAGTCCAATGATCTGCAAAAGTTTCGCCGCGCTGACCGCCAGGATCACGCGCAACACAACCGCCACCACCAAGCCCCAGAAAATCACGCGCGCGCGTTTTTCTTCCGGCACGCGCGCCGCCACCAGTCCGATCACCACGGCGTTGTCGCCGGCCAGCACGATGTCGATCAGGATCACCTGCAGCATCACCACGCCGGCCGGGCTGGTGAAGAAGCCGGTGATGCCTGAGAAGAAATCTGGAATGTCGAACGGAAATGGCATCCGATTCAGGGCCGGTGCGCAGGGCAGGGCAGAAACATCAAAATCGCCTCAACAGTGCCAGCGGGCCCGGATTGGGTTTGCCGGTCATGAACCTGAACGCAACGCGCCGTGCAGAATAAAGAATTGCCCCCTGGCACGCCTTCTTACGATTTGGGGACCGTGGCGGCCAAATGCGAGTCGGCGCCCGTTCAACTCTTGTTCACGTCAACGGGGAAGCCGCCGGTCTGGCGCAGCGCTTCGCCCAGCACCATCGCGCCCGCCTGCGCCACGTTCAGCGAACGCAGACCGGACCGCATCGGAATCGTCAGCCGCGCATCGGCCATATCGTGAACCTCTTGCGGAACGCCCGCGCTCTCGCGGCCGAGCAGCAGAAAGTCTCCCGGCTTGAACGCGAAATCGGTGTAGGCGGTCTGGCTTTTGGACGTGAGCAGAAGGATGCGCGCGTCCCCCTTCTGCGTCAGGAATTGCGCCCACGAGGCATGGCGGATCACCTCTGCCGATTCGAGATAATCCATGCCCGCGCGCTTCAGGTGCCGGTCGCTGAACAGAAAGCCGCACGGCTCGATGATGTGGATGGCCACGCCAAGGCAGGCGCCCAGCCGGATTAGAGCCCCAGCGTTTTGCGGGATATCGGGTTCATAAAGGGCAAGGCGCATAGGTACTCCGTAAATATTTGATTTCACTTCATAAATCTTTGCACCCGTACCTAGGTTTTCTAGTTGACACAGTGTGTTTATGTAAAATACAGTGTATTACACTTACTAGAAAAGGATCATACAATGAGCAAGTACGATGATCTGGGAGCATTTCTCGCAAAGAAGGGATTTGCAGAAATTCCAATGACGTTTGCCGAGATTGAGCAGGTGACGGGTCAAAAGTTGCCGCCGAAAGCGCAACATCACAGAGCTTGGTGGAGCAACAATCCTTCGAACAATGTGATGACCAAGATTTGGCTCAAAGCAGGCTATCAAACCGAACGGGTGGACATGAGCGCGAGAAAGCTTGTCTTCAAGCGCGCAGCCAAGTCTGGCATGGGGGAAGCGCCGCGGGGGTTTGAAGGAGCGGAAAACGCGGGGGAAAAGAAGCCGCGCCGCTCGCCTCTGTTCGGCGCATTAAAAGGGACATTTACGATCGAACCAGGATGGGATTTGACCAGGCCCGCGCTCGATCCCGAAGACCTTGAATACATGGAAGCGAATATCGAAAGAACCGCTGATATGATTGATGAAGGCATCTCGAGCAAAAAACGATGAACACGATTCTGCTCGACACCTGTGCCGCCATCTACATCATGGAAAACGAGCAGATGCGGCAGGCCGCGGTTGATGCCATCGACGGCGCATTTGATCGCGGTCAGAATGTTTTTGTTTCACCGATCACCGCATGGGAGGTGGGTCTTCTTTCCTCTAAAGGAAGATTCAAATCGAGCTACTCGGCGAAGCGGTGGACAGAACTCTTGTTGGCGCTGCCGCAAATCATGCTAGCGGAATTGCCACCCCGCGTTCTTTTGGAATCGTCATTCCTGCCTGGCGATATTCACCGCGACCCTGCCGACCGCATCATCGCAGCTACGGCCCGCGAATACGGGTTTACCGTGGTGACGCGGGACCGCGCGCTACTGGCCTATGCGAAGGAGGGGCATCTCAGCGCCATCGAATGCTGATGCGCGCGCCAAACCCGCCAAACTCGTTGAAAGCCCTGCATTTTATGCGTCATCGTGCCGCAAGACCGTGCAAACCCCCTTCTCTATTTTACGCCGCAGATTCAATGGGTGCGCCGGGCTTTCCGGGGGTGGCGCGCCCTGTTATGTCCCGCCTTCCGGAAAGCCAGACAAGGTGAGCATCGTGGCCGATACGACAACGCCCGAACCCACACGCCGCGACTTCATCTATATCGCAACCGGCTCCGTTGCCGCCGTCGGCGCCGGCCTTGCCGTCTGGCCGCTGGTCGATCAGATGAATCCCTCCGCCGCGGTGCTGGCGCTGTCGTCCGTCGAGATCGATATTTCGTCGGTGCAGGAAGGCCAGCAGATCACGGTGGTCTGGCGCTCCAAGCCCGTCTTCATTCGCAAGCGCACGGCCAAGGAAATCACCGAATCCAAAGCGGTGCAGGTTTCCGATCTGATCGATCCCGTGGCGCGCAACGCCAACCTGCCCGACAGCGCGCCCGCCACCGATGCCGACCGCATGTTCAAGCCGCAGTGGCTGGTGATGGTGGGCATCTGCACGCATCTGGGTTGCATCCCGCTGCCGTTCGAAGGCAACTGGGGCGGCTATCTCTGCCCCTGCCACGGTTCGCAATACGACACGGCCGGCCGCGTGCGCCGCGGCCCCGCGCCGCAGAACATGTTCATTCCGCCTTACTCGTTTCTCTCCGACACCAAAGTCAAAATCGGCTAACGGAGCGCCATAGATGTCCGGTCCCTCGACCTACGTTCCGAAAACAGGTTTCACGCGCTGGCTGGATTCGCGCCTGCCGATCCTGCGCTTCGCCAACGACACCATGACGTCGTTCCCGACGCCGCGGAATTTGAACTTCTGGTACATCTTCGGCGCCGTGCTGACGTTCATGCTGGGCGTGCAGATCGTCACTGGCGTTGTGCTGGCCATGCATTATGTGCCGAGCGGGGATCACGCCTTCGATTCCGTCGAAGACATCATGCGCAACGTGAATTACGGCTGGCTGCTGCGCTACACGCACATGACCGGCGCTTCGATGTTCTTCCTCGCCGTCTATATCCATATGTTCCGCGGCCTCTATTACGGTTCGTACAAAGCGCCGCGCGAAGTGCTTTGGATCCTGGGCGTGCTGATTTACCTGCTGATGATGGCCACTGCTTTCCTGGGCTACACGCTGCCGTGGGGCCAGATGTCGTTCTGGGGCGCCACCGTCATCACCAACTTCTTCTCGTCGCTGGATCAGCTCATCCCGCATCTGGGAACGGCGATCACCACATGGCTGTGGGGCGGCTTCGCGGTGGGCGATCCCACGCTGAACCGCTTCTTCTCGCTGCACTATCTTCTGCCGTTCGTGATCGCGGGCGTTGTGGGCCTGCACATCTGGGCACTGCATGTTCCGGGCAACAACAACCCGCTGGGCATCGATGTGAAAGGCCCGCAGGATACCGTGCCGTTCCATCCCTATTACACCGTGAAGGACAGCTTCTATCTGGTGCTGTTCTGCATCGTGTTCTTCGGGCTGGTGTTCTTTGCGCCGAATCTTCTGGGCAACCCGGACAATTACACACCCGCCAATCCGCTGGTGACGCCGGCCGATATCGTGCCCGAATGGTACTTCCTGCCGTTCTACGCGATGTTGCGCGGCGTGCCGCAGAAGCTGCTGGGCGTGATCATCATGTTCGGCGCCATCGCCACGCTGTTTTTCGCGCCGTGGCTGGATACGTCGAAGGTGCGCTCGGCGCGCTTCCGCCCCATGCTCAAAGTGTTCTTCTGGGTGCTGGTGGTGGATTGCATCGTGCTTGGCTATGTCGGCGCCAACAAGCCGGACGCGGTTCTGCCGCTTTCCGCGCTGCCCATTCCGCTGGTGTGGATCGGCCGTCTCGGCACGCTTTATTTCTACGGCTACTTCTGGGCGATCCTGCCGCTGCTCGGATTGATCGAGCGGCCCAAGCCGCTGCCTGCCAGCATTGCGCAATCGGTTCTGGGCGATCGTGCGCCTGCCGCAGCGCCGGCCGAGTGAGGAACACAATGCGCAAAGCTCTCCCTCTCGGTCTTTCGCTGGGCCTGCTGCTGGCGGTTTCCGCGCAAGCACAAACCGTCAGCAGCGATCCGCTGCCGCCCAAGCCGGAACACTGGTCGTTTGAAGGTCCGTTCGGCACTTACGATCGCGGCGAACTGCAGCGCGGCTTTCAGGTTTACAAGGAAGTCTGCTCGGCCTGTCACAGCCTCAACCGCGTCTCGTTCCACGATCTGGGCGATGCGGGCGGGCTTGGGTTCACCGATGCACAGGTCAAGGCGCTGGCGCTGAGTTACAAAGTGCCCGCCGGCCCGAACGACAAGGGCGAAACCACCGATGCCAACGGCACGCCGCTGACGCGCCCCGGCATTCCCGCCGATCACTTCCCGCCGCCCTTCGCCAACGAACAGGCCGCGCGCGCCTCCAACAACGGCGCATTGCCGCCGGATCTTTCGCTGATCGTGAAAGCACGCGAAGGCGGCCCGCAATATGTCTATTCCATCGTCACCGGCGACAGCACCAAGGCGCCGGCCGGTTTCCACCTGACAGCCAACAAATATTACGATCCGTATTTTCCGGGCAGGAACATTTCCATGCCGCCGCCGCTCTCCAAGGGCCAGGTCACGTTCAACGACGGCACGCCCAACGATGTCGCCAGCGAAGCGCACAACGTCGTCGCGTTTCTGTCATGGGCGTCGGAACCCAAGATGGACGAGCGCAAGCAACTCGGCTTCGGCGTGATGGCGTTCCTGCTGCTGCTGTCGGGCCTGCTGTTTCTCTCCTACCGCCGCGTCTGGCACGGCGAGCACTAGTCCTTCGAGGCGCCGCTTCCCGGCGCGCCTCAGGATGACGGCGTAGCGCTAGATCGCCACCATCATTCGCGTCATGGTGAGGCGCGAGCGAAGCGAGCCACGAACCATGACCAAAACAGTCCTCGGCATTGTCGGCGGCAGCGGCGTTTATGATATCGCGGGGCTGGAAAATCCGCGTTGGCAAAGCGTCAAAAGCCCGTGGGGTGAACCGTCCGACCAGCTTCTGTTCGGCACCTTCAAGGGGGTCGATTTGGTTTTCCTGCCGCGCCACGGCCGCGGCCATGTGCAGACGCCCACCACCATCAACTACCGCGCCAATATCGATTCGCTGAAACGCGCCGGCGTCACCGATGTGATTTCGGTGTCGGCCTGCGGCTCGCTGAAAGAGGAATTGCCGCCCGGCACCTTCGTGATCGCCGACCAGTTCATCGACCGCACGCACAGCCGCGAGAAAACATTCTTCGGCGCGGGCTTCGTGGCGCATGTCTCCATGGCGCACCCGGTCGATCCCAAACTGGCGGACGCGCTGGTGGAAGCGGCGAAAGAAGAAGGCATCAAACATTCGCGCGGCGGCACCTACCTCGCCATGGAAGGCCCGCAATTCTCATCGCTGGCGGAAAGCAATCTTTACCGCTCATGGGGTTGTTCGGTGATCGGCATGACGGCAATGCCCGAAGCCAAACTCGCGCGCGAGGCGGAGCTGCCTTACGCCATCGTGGCAATGGTCACCGATTACGATTGCTGGCACGAAGGCCACGATCACGTCACCGTCGATCAGGTGGTGAAAGTGCTGATGGCGAACGCCGAAAACGCGCGACGGCTGGTCATGCGCGTGGCGCCCAAGCTGGGGCCGGAACGCAAAGCCTCACCCGGAATCGACAACGTGCTCGACACCGCGCTGATCACCGCGCCGGAAAAGCGCGACCCCGAACTGTTCGCCAAGCTCGACGCGGTAGCGGGCCGGGTGCTGAAGAAATGAAAATTTGCACGCGGAGACGCGAAGGCGCGGAGAAGAAAGCTGGCGCGCAACGCGCGCCGGAGAAATTCTCAACCGCTGCCTCACCTTCGACGCCGAAAAAGAACTCCGCGCACTCCGCGTCTCCGCCTGAATATCTTTCTTCTGAGGATTGAAAATGGACTTCAAAACCGTCATCCGCACGATCCCGGATTATCCCAAGAAGGGGATCATGTTCCGCGACATCACCACGCTGCTCGGCAACGCGCGCGCGTTTCGCCGCGCGGTGGACGAGATGGTGCAGCCGTATGCCGGCATGCGCATTGATAAAGTGGCGGGCATCGAGGCGCGTGGGTTCATTCTGGGTGGCGCGGTGGCGCATCAGCTTTCCACCGGCTTTGTGCCGGTGCGCAAGAAAGGCAAGCTGCCGCACACCGTGATCGGCGAGGAATACGATCTGGAATACGGCAAGGATAGCGTGGAGATTCACATCGACGCCGTGAACAAGGGTGACCGCGTGCTGGTGGTGGACGATCTCATCGCCACCGGCGGCACCTGTTTCGCCGCGATCAAATTGCTGGAGCGCGCGGGCGCCACCGTGGTCGGCGCCAGCTTTGTGATCGATTTGCCGGAACTGGGCGGCGCCGACAAAATCCGCGCACTGGGCAAAGAGGTTCAGACGCTGGTCGCGTTCGAAGGACACTAGGAATGTCTCCGGAATTGATCACTCGAATTCCAGGCGCAGCTGAACTTGTTTCCTGGTTCGGCAGATATCCTCGATTGCACGATGGGGCAGTTTGCGATTTTGCACTTCGCCGGGATCGTAGCGGCTTCGTTAGCGTTAAAGGGTTTCGCATGAATCCTGAGACGGATGAAAAGGGATATTTCGTTCTCGATAAGCACTGCACCGTTACTTACACCTTTGAAGGAATCTTGGAGGCGGAATTTTCCTTTGAAGAGGAAATCGATTCCATCGTGGATCAGATCCAAATCTCCGAATGTGAGGTGGGTTTCGAGTTCGTGGTAGATGCAGTCAATGGTTTCGACTGCGCAATTCGCGCCAAGTCTCTCCGAATTTCATTCGAGCCCAATGCATGAAGATCGCCGGCAAGCCCTATCGCACCATCTGGCCGCATGCCGAAACCTCGGTTGAGGTGATCGACCAGACCAAGCTGCCGCATGAGTTCCGTACCGTGCAGCTCAAGAGTGCCGCCGATGCCGCGCGCGCCATCAAACAGATGATTGTGCGCGGTGCGCCGCTGATCGGCGCCACAGCGGCGTACGGCGTAGCGCTCGCCATGCGCGAGGACGCTTCCGACGAAGCGCTGGATGCCGCACATGACCAGCTTCTGGAAACCCGCCCCACCGCCATCAACCTGCGCTGGGCGCTGAAGCGGATGTGCGATGCGCTTCGCAACCAGCCGCGCGACGCGCGCGCCGAACTGGCGTGGAAGGAAGCCGCGGCCATCGCAGACGAGGATGTGGAAGTCTGCCGTTCCATCGGCGAGCACGGATTGAAAATCCTGCGCGAGGCGGCGGCGAAGAAAAATAATGGCGCGCCGCTCAACATCCTCACCCATTGCAATGCCGGCTGGCTCGGTTGCGTGGATTGGGGCACCGCACTGGCGCCGATCTATATGGCGCATGACGAAGGCATCAAGCTGCATGTGTGGGTGGATGAAACGCGGCCGCGCAACCAGGGCGCCTCGCTCACAGCGTTTGAGCTTGGCGGGCACGGCGTGCCGCACACGATCATCGCCGACAATGCCGGCGGCCATTACATGCAGGACAAGCAGGTGGACTTGTGCATCGTCGGCACCGATCGCGTCACTGCCAACGGCGATGTCGCCAACAAGATTGGCACCTATCTGAAGGCGCTGGCCGCGAAGGACAACAAGCTGCCGTTCTATGTGGCGTTGCCGTCTTCCACCATCGACTGGACGCTGAAATCCGGCCGCGACATTCCCATCGAGGAACGCTCGCCCGACGAGATTTTGAAAATGACGGGCCGCCTTCCCACCGGCGGCCTCGCCACGGTGGAAATCGCCGCGCCCGGAAGCAGCGCCGCCAACCCCGGCTTCGACGTCACGCCAGCGCGCCTCGTCACCGGTTTCATCACAGAACGCGGCGTTTGCGCGGCGAATGAAGAAGGCTTGCGCTCTCTGTTTCCTACTGAACAACCGTCCCAGCAAGGCAAGAAAACATGAAAGCTTTCGCTCTCCTCATATCTGTGAGCGCGCTGTGCATGGCTTCCGCTGCTACGGCGCAAGAACTCAATCCCTCGCTTTCCGGAATTGGCTTTCTTGTCGGCCACTGGAACTCTGGCGTTGGCAAGGTGGCAGACACGGGCGGAACCTCGAAAGGGTCATCGGACGTCACCGTGGAAGCCGGCGGCGCCGCACTCCTTCGCAAAGACCATACTGAGCTTTTCGATTCTCAGGGAAAGCCAAGCGGCAGCTTCGACCAGATCATGCTGATATATCCCGAAGACGGTGCGATGCATGCCGATTACACAGACGGCCAGCACGTTATTCATTATACGTCGGCTGTGATAACGGCAGGACAATCCGTGACCTTTGCCAGCGCACCGGGCAGAGGACCGGTCTTCAGCCTGAGCTACAATCTTCAGGCGCCCGATACGCTCGCCGTATCGTTTGGCATGATACCGCCGGGGCAGGCCATGGTTCATTCCATCGCAAGCGGCACGTTGAAGAAGTCGAACTGAAGCCGAGCGACAACGGAGCGAAATGCCAAAATGAAATCCCGCTGGTCCGACACCGACGCGCAAGACTTCATCAAACGCTATGCCGAAAAAGGCATCGGCGAAGAGCTGGCGCTGCGCACTTACACCACGCAGTTATTGGGCGGCGATCCGCGGCTGGTGCTGCATGGCGGCGGCAACACATCCGTGAAGCTGAAAGCGCGCGACCTGCTGGGCGATGAGGTGGAGGTGATCCACATCAAGGGCTCCGGCTGGGACATGGGCAATATCGAGCCGGCGGGCCTTCCGGCCGTGCGGCTGGAACCGCTGCGCCGGTTGCGCGCGCTGCCAAAACTTTCCGACGAGGACATGGTCAATTTCCAGCGGCTCAATCTGCTGGATGCGGCAGCACCCAATCCTTCCGTGGAGTGTCTGCTGCACGCCTTCCTGCCGCACAAGTTCATCGATCACACCCATTCCACCGCCGTGCTGGCGCTGACCGATCAGCCGGATGGCGAAAAGAAGGTGGCGGAGGTTTTTGGCAATCGCGTTGCGGTGGTGCCGTACAACATTCCCGGTTTCGCGCTGGCGAAGTCCGTAGCCGATGTGTTCGACGCCAATCCAAAGGTGGAAGGCCTCATCCTGCCGCGCCACGGCATCTTCACCTTCGCGGACGACGCCAAGACCGCTTACGAGAAGATGATCGCGTTTGTCTCGCTGGCCGAAGAGCGTTTGCAGAAAGATCGCAAGGCACTGGCGCCTGCCGCGTTGCCTGAGAAGCTGGCCAAGACCGCTGACATCGCACCCATTCTGCGCGGCGCGTTGGCCATCAGCCACAACGAAGCTGCCGGCACCTGGAAGCGGCAGATCCTGAACTTCCGCACGTCCCCACAAATCCTCGCCTATGTGAACGGTTCGGATATCGCGCGTTATTCGCAGGCCGGCGTCGCCACGCCCGATCACACCATCCGCACCAAGAACTGGCCGCTGGTTGTGCACGCACCCGCTGACGGCAAGCTGGAGGAATGGAAGGCGCAGGTTGAGAAAGCCGTCGCCGATTATGTGGCGCACTATCACGCCTATTTCGCGCGCAACAACGAACGCGCCAATCCGAAGAAGAAAGAACTCGATCCGATCCCACGCGTGGTGCTGGTGCCGGGCAAAGGATTGTTCGGGCTTGGCGCCACCGCGAAAGATGCGGCCATCGCCGCCGACATCGCGGAGAACACGGTGGAGGTGATCACCGACGCCGAAGCCACCGGCCGCTATCAGCCGATCTCCGAAGCCGACATGTTCGATGTGGAATACTGGTCGCTGGAACAGGCCAAGCTGGGCAAGGGTGCTGAGAAGTTGCTGGCGCGGCAGGTTTGCGTTGTTACCGGCGGCGGCTCCGGCATTGGCGCGGCGGTTGCCAAAGCGATGGCCAAGGAAGGCGCGGAAGTGGCTGTGCTGGACCGCGATCGCGCGGCGGCCGCGAAAGTGGCGCGCGAGATTTCCAAAACCGCCATCGCCATCGGCTGCGATGTGACCAAGCGCGGCGATGTCGCCACCGCGTTCAAGGAAGTGGTGAAGGCGTTCGGCGGCGTGGACATCGTGGTGTCGAACGCGGGTGGCGCGTGGGGCGGGCGCATCGGCGAGGTGAGCGACGAGGATTTGCGCAAGAGTTTCGAGCTGAATTTCTTCGCGCACCAGACGGTGGCGCAGTTCGCGGTGGAGATCATGATGAAACAAGGCACCGGCGGCTGCCTGCTGTTCAACACGTCCAAGCAGGCGGTAAATCCCGGCAAGGATTTCGGGCCATACGGTCTGCCCAAAGCCTCCACGCTGTTCCTGATGAAGCAATACGCACTGGACTATGGCAAATTCGGCATCCGCTCCAACGCCGTGAACGCCGACCGCATCCGCTCAGGATTGCTCACCGACGAGATGGTCGCCAAGCGCGCGGCGGCGCGCGGCTTGAGCGAGAAAGACTATATGGGCGGCAACCTGCTGGGCCGCGAAGTCTATGCCGACGAAGTCGCCGAAGCCTTCGTCTATCTCGCCCACGCAGACAAGACGACGGCGGGTGTGATCACCGTCGATGGCGGGAACATCGAAGCGAGCATGCGCTAATCCAAAATCGTCATGGCCGGGCTTGACCCGGCCACCCATTCGGCGCGCTTCCGCGCTCGCGGACGCTCGCGCTATGGATGGAATGAAGACTATCCACCGTTCGCCCTAAACAACTCCAGCGTGCGCTGCATGCCGAGTTTGTGCGCCGCTTCGTTGTAATCGTCGCGGCGGTCGGAGTTGAAGCCGTGGCCGCAGCCTTCATAGACATAGACTTTCACATCCGGATGCGCGGCCTTGATCTTGTCCACCGTCTCCATCGGGATGCCGTGATCGTCCGCGCCGAAATGCAGGATGGTCGGGCATTTCGGATTCATGTGGTTCATCTGGCCGATGTTGCCGCCGTAATAGCCGCTGGCCGCCGCCAGTCCCTCGCACTGACACGCCGCTGCCCAGGTTACCGAGCCGCCGTAGCAATAGCCGGTGATGAACACCGGGCCTTTGCCTTTCAGCGCATCGATGCAGGTTTGCGTATCCGCGACCGAAAGTTCGAATGGGTGATCGCCGCGCGCGATCTTGATGCACTTCTGTATGTCGTCCGGCGTATAACTGGCCTGCAGGCCCGGCGCTTCGCGATCATAGAGCGCCGGCGCCAGAACTTCGTAGCCTTCGGCCGCGAACTTATCGGACGTTTCCTTGATGTGATCGGTGACGCCGAAGATTTCCTGGATCAGCACCAGCCCGCCGCGGCGCGCGCCTGGCGCTTCCACATGATAGGCGCCGATGGTCGCACCATCGCTCATCGTCATGTCGATCATTTTGCCCTTGAGCGCCATCGTTATTCTCCTTTTGGTCTTTTCGGCATGAAGCCCTTGCCGATGAAACTCATCATCAGCGCGCCGGTTGCTTCGTCGCGCGCTTCATTGAGGCTTTTCACAAGGCCGAGGTGCGGGCGGGATTTCAAATCCACTTTTTCCAGAACTTGCGTGGAATAGCGCAGCGTCATGCCGGCGCGCACGGGCTTAACCCAGCGCAGCGCTTCGAAGCCGGGTGACGCGCCGGAACGTGGCGGATCGCCGGGGCGGTCATCACCTGTCTGGCGGCTGGCCACCATCAGCTTCATCCATACCGAAACTGTGTGCCAGCCCGATGCAATCAGCGCGCCGAACACCGAAGCCTCGCCGGCTTCCACGCTCAGATGGAAACTTTGCGGATCGTATTTCTGCGCAAAGTCGATGATCTTCTCGGCGGTGAAGGTGTATGTGCCGATATCGGTCTTCACGCCGGTCTGCACGTCCTCGAACCACATCATGCGGCTCTCCGCTCGAACAGCGGCGTGGTGATGATGCTGCAGACCAGTTCTTTCTGGTTGAACACATCCCAGCGCGTTTTGACGAAACCGACATTGCGGCGCGGGTGCGCCGTCACTTCCAGGATTTCGATTTCCATGCGCAGCACGTCGCCGGGACGCACCGGTTTCAGCCAGCGGCAATCTTCCACGCCCGCCCCGCCGCGCGCTTCGGCTTTTCCGAACTGATCATCCACCACCATGCGCATGGCCATGGAACAGACGTGCCAGCCGGAGGCGGCCAAACCGCCAAGGATGGAACGCTTGCCCGCCTCTTCATCCAAGTGGTGCGGTTGCGGATCGAACTCGGAAGCAAACGCGATGATTTCTTCCTTCGTCACCGGATAATGGCCGAAGGCGAATTTCTGCCCGACGTGGAAATCTTCGAAGTGGGTTGGTGCGTTCACGCGTTGAACCGGAAGTGCATCACGTCGCCATCCTGCACGACGTATTCCTTGCCTTCCAGCCGCATTTTTCCCGCATCGCGCGCACCGGCCTCGCCGTTGAGCGACACATAGTCGCCGTAGGCGATGGTCTCGGCACGGATGAAGCCGTGTTCGAAATCGGTATGGATCACCCCGGCGGCCTGTGGCGCGCGCGAACCTTTGGTGACGGTCCAGGCGCGCGATTCCTTCGGCCCCGCGGTAAAATAGGTGATGAGGCCCAGCAGATCGTAACCCGCGCGGATCAGGCGGTTGAGGCCGGGCTCGGTCAGGCCGAGGCTTGAGAGAAACTCTTCGCGCTCGCCGGCGGGAAGCTGCGCCACTTCCTCTTCGATGCGCGCCGAGATCACCACGGCGCCCGCACCCTGTTTCTTCGCCATCGCTTCAACGGCTTGCGAGAACTTGTTGCCGTTTGCCGCCGAACCTTCATCCACATTGCAGACATAAAGCACCGGCTTCTGCGTCATCAGGCCAAGCTGGCGATAAGGCTCGCGCTCTTCGGGCGTAAGCTCGGCCACGCGCGCGGGCTTGCCTTCGCGCAGCAGCAACAGCGCTTTCATCATCAGCGCGAATTGTTCCTTGGCTTCCTTCTCGCCGCCCTTGGCTTTTTTCTCGATGGGGCCAACGCGCTTTTCCAGGCTTTCCAGATCGGCCAGCATCAATTCGGTTTCCACCGTTTCGGCGTCGCTCACGGGATCGATGCGGTTTTCCACGTGCGTCACGTCATCGTCTTCGAAGCAGCGCAGCACGTGCACGATGGCGTCCACTTCGCGGATGTTGGCAAGAAACTGGTTGCCCAGCCCTTCGCCCTTGGAAGCGCCACGCACCAGCCCCGCGATATCGACAAACGTAATGCGTGTGGGAATCAGTTCGGCGGATTTCGCGATGCCCGCCAGCTTTTCCAGCCGTTCATCCGGCACCGCCACATCGCCCACATTGGGTTCAATGGTGCAGAAAGGATAGTTCGCGGCCTGCGCGGCGGCGGTCTGCGTCAGCGCGTTGAAGAGCGTGGATTTGCCGACGTTGGGCAGTCCGACAATGCCGCATTTGAAACCCATTATTCGTCACTCTCTTCTTTTTTTGGCTTCTCTTTTTTCGGCGCCGCCGGTTTTGCTGGCTTTGGCGCGTTCGGGCGCGGCGGATTCAGCGCCAGCACGATCTTGTTCATGAAGCCGATGTCGTTGTCTTTCGCAAGCAGCGGTGCGGCTTCCGCGATGGCGGTGAGCATTGGCACCAGCCATTCCTTCTCGTCGACCTTGGTGAAATTGCCCAGCACATGGCCACTCACGCGCCCCTTCTCGCCGGGATGGCCGATACCGATGCGCACGCGGCGATAATCGGCGCCGAGCGTTGCGGTGATGGATTTTGCGCCATTGTTGCCCGCATCGCCGCCGCCGGTTTTCACTTTCAGCTTGGCGGAGGGCAGGTCAAGTTCGTCATGCATGACGACAAGCGCCTCGATCGGCAGCTTGAAGAAACGCATCGCCGCACCGATGCTGTCGCCACTGAGATTCATGTACGTCATGGGCTTGAGCAGATAGACTTTGCGCTTGCCCAGCGCGCCTTCGCTGATCAGCCCCTGAAAGCGCGCGCGCCACGGCCCGAAATCGTAACTTGCGTGGATCGTATCCACCGCCATGAAACCGGCGTTATGGCGATTGCGCGCGTATTCCGCGCCGGGATTGCCAAGCCCGGCGATGAGCAGCGGTGTATCGGACATTGTGCCTCGCGGCGCGTCGAAAGATTACTTCTTCGGCGCGGCCTTGCCCTTGTCGGCGCCCGCAGCCGGAGCAGCACCTGCCGCAGCGCCTGCTGCCGGAGCCGCACCAGCGGCTGGAGCAGCAGCAGCACCTTCTTCGGCAACCGGAGCGGCCGCAGCAGCAGCGGCGGCAGCCGCAGCAGCGCGCGCTTCTTCGATAACGCTGGTCGGCGCCACGATGGAGGCGATGGTGAAATCGCGCTCGGCGATGAGCGGCTTCACGCCTTCCGGCAGCTTGATGTGGGAGATGTGCACGGTGCCGTGAATTTCGAGGCCGGTCAGGTCGCACTCAACCGCATCGGGAATGTTGTCGGCTGGGCAGAGCATCTCGATTTCGTGACGAATGATGTTGAGCACGCCACCACGTTTCAGGCCGGGCGAGTTTTCCTGGCCCTTGAAGCGCACCGGCACGGCGATCTTCACTTTGGCACCTTCGGGAAGGCGCATGAAATCGACATGAACCGGCTTGTCGCTCACCGGATCGATCTGCACATCGCGCGGAATCACGCGGGTTTTCTTGCCGGCAATGTCGAGCATGAACAGCGTGGTGAGGAAGGTGCCGCCATCAACAAGGCGTTCCAGTTCGCGCTGGCCAACGGCCACAGGCTCCGGCTCGGCTTCGCCGCCGTAAAGGATGGCCGGGATCATGCCCTTCTCGCGAACGCGGAAAGCGAAGCCCTTGCCTGTTCCCTCGCGCTTTTCCGCGCGCAATTCCTGCACCTGACGCATTGCTTAAGTCCTTGGAAAATCAGCCTTTTGGGCCGCCGGGCAGGCGATCCTGCACCCCGGAAAGGCGAGGCTTTTAGCCGATGGCACCGCCCAGCGCAACCAAGCCCTCGCGATAGGGATTCATAAAGCCTTCACCCCGTAAAGTCCCGGCCCATGACAAGGTCCAAAATCCTCTTCGCCGCGCTTGCGCTTGCGGCGCTCGCCGCACCTGCCTTTGCACAGGAAGTACCGTTGCGCGCCGACAACAACGCGGGGGCTGGCGTCCTCCACGCCGGCGATCAGGATCAGGATAATGCGGATGCGCTGCGCAAGAGCGATCCCGATGTCTCATTTGCCATACGTCCGTCGGATCCCAACGCCCGTCTGTCACCGGACTATTCCGCGTCGCATGCACCCGCGGCCATGCCGCAAGATGGTGGGGCCGCGCCGGTAAGCGCAGCGCCGGCTGCGACAGCTGCGGCAAATGCAACGACCGCCGATCTCAACCGCCAGCAGGCGGCGCAATCGAACACGCCGGTGCAACCACCGGCAGTTGCCGCCAGCGGGCCGCCGCAATCCTTGTCATCGCAGCCGGATGCGCCACCCCCGCCGCCGCTTCAGCGTCAGCAGCCGCAGCAGGCCGTTGCCTACGCGCCGCCGCACATGGCACCCGCGGCACCCACGCAGGAGCCGCCGGAAACCGTGATCGTGCGCGCGCCGCCAAAGCCCGGCTATCTTCTCGCCACCGGTGACAAGGTGCGCGTTACCGTGTTCGGCGAAGACGATCTCTCCGGCGAATTCCAGCTGGATGGCAACGGCTTTATTTCGCTGCCGCTGATCGGGCAGGTGCATGCCAGCGGCCTCACCACCGATCAGCTTGCCGGCGCCATCACGAACGATCTGCGCGAAGGCTATCTCAATCAGCCGCGTGTCAGCGTCGCGATCTCGACCTACCGGCCGTTCTACATCATCGGCCAGGTCAACAAGCCCGGCGAATATCCTTATGTGAACGACATGACAGTGCTGAACGCCGTGGCGATGGGTGGCGGTTATACCGACGCCGCCAACGAGACGACGGTCTATGTGCGCGGCAAGGATGAATCCGATGAGCACGCGGTGATCGCGGATTCGACGACCCAGATTCATCCGGGCGATGTGGTGCGCGTGCAGAAATCAACCTTCTGGGCCGTGGCGCAAGCGATGGCGCCGCTCGGAAACTTCGCCGGGCTGGCTTACATCTTCACGCACTAGCGCTTCGTCTTGCGCTTTGGTGCCTTCGCCACCTGGTCGTAAGCTTCCCTTACAAGCACTTTCAGTTCGTCCAGTGGTATCTCGCCTAGCATCGCGCGCGTCCAGCGGATATTGCCCCAGATTTCGGGACTGAAGGCCTCAGGCCGTACCTCGAACAGAAGTTCTTGATGCGCGGGCGAGAGTTTCAAGATGGCCTCTTTCTTCTTGTCGCTCATTTGCGCGAAGATGCGCCCGCCGACGCGGAACGACGGCGATCCGAAATGTCCGACTTCCGTTGCGCCCTCAAGCGCCAGTGCCAGTTTGCGAAGATCGTTGGCCGTGGCCATTCAGGCGTTCTTGCGCTTGGCGGATTTCTTCACAACGCGCTTCGGTGTTTTTGGATTCGGCAGGCAATTTTCATAAGCCTCGCGGATCAGCGCCGAAAGTTCTTTCTGTGAGATTTTGCCAATCTGCACGATCACGTTCGCGGTCTTACCCCACATATATTTCACGAAAACTTGCGGGTCGGCCTCGAACAGAAACTGCTTCCGCTCATCGGGCAGGTGCAGATAAAGCCCATCAGGCCGCATGACGGCAAAGATACGCTTGGTGGTGCGCCACGCAGGACGCTTCCAGTGATCGATTTCCGTGACGCCCTCCAGCGCCAGCGAAATCTTCTTCACATCAGCGGGCGTTGGCATCAGTCAAACAAGCTCGACACGCTTTCTTCGTGGTTGATGCGGCGCATGGCTTCGCCGATCAGGGGGGCGATGGAGATGCGCCGGATGTTCGGACATTTGCGCACTTCTTCGGTGGCGGCGATGGTGTCGGTGATCACCATGCTTTTCAGCTTGCTCGCCTGAATGCGCGCCACGGCGCCACCGGACAGCACGCCGTGGGTGGCGTAGGCGCAAACATCCTTGGCGCCGTCGCGGATCAGCGCGTCGGCGGCGTTGCAGATGGTGCCACCGGAATCCACGATGTCGTCGATCAAAATGCAGGAACGGCCGCTGACATCGCCGATGATGTTCATCACTTCGGATTCGCCGGCGCGCTCGCGGCGCTTGTCCACGATGGCGAGGTCGGCGCCCAACCGCTTGGCCAAGGCGCGCGCGCGCACCACGCCGCCCACATCTGGTGAGACGACCATCAGGTTATCGCCGCCCAGATAATCCTGAATGTCCTGCACCATCACGGGTGCCGCATAGAGGTTGTCTGTGGGAATATCGAAGAAGCCCTGGATCTGCCCGGCATGGAGATCGACGGTGAGCACGCGGTCCGCGCCAGCGCGGGTGATGAGGTTCGCCACCAGCTTGGCGGAGATCGGCGTGCGAGGACCAACTTTGCGGTCCTGCCGGGCGTAACCGAAATAGGGAATCACCGCCGTCACACGCCGCGCGCTGGCGCGTTTCAGCGCGTCGATCACGATCAGCAATTCCATCAGGTTGTCGTTGGTGGGAAAGCTGGTGGACTGGATTACGAAGATATCCTCGCCGCGAACGTTTTCCTGAATCTCCACGAACACTTCCATGTCGGCGAAGCGGCGCACCTGCGCCTTGGTCAGCGGCAGTTTCAGGTAGGCGCCGATCTTGTCGGCCAGCTCACGGTTGGAATTGCCCGCCAGCAGCTTCATGCCGCGTGTTCCATTGGCGTCGGTCATCAGCGCGGCCCCATGACGGTTTGGTAAAGCGGTTCTAGCAAGGGCATTCGGGCCGGTAAACCGGCGCTGGCGCACTCAGTTGTGCGCGAGCCAGCCAAATGCGCCGCGAATGAAATCTGCGCCGTTTTGGCGCGCCGATTCGCCGTGCGCCACCACAACCTGCTGCGCCTGCCACGCCATTATGCGTGCGAGTGCGGCTTTCGCCGCCGTGCGATTCCAGAAGGACAAACGCCATTCGCGCGGTGGGCCGCCGGGCGGCATCACGATTCCATCCAGCCGCGCCACGATGCCCTTCCAGCCCTTGAACCAACCAGGACGGAAGTTCTCGATCAGGTCGGCGAAGATCGCGGTGCGGCTTGCGCGGTGGAAGAAGACGATCTCGGTCATCGCGAAGCTGCCCGCCATTTCCACCTGATCGATATCGGCGGCCCATGCAGGATCGGGTGCATTGCCAAGTTCGGCGTCGAACTTCAGATCGCGCCGCCTTTTGGCCAGACCGGGTGACGCATAAAGCCGCGCGGCAGGATAAACCGCTTTCCAGTCGCCCATGAACAGGTGGTGGATTTTGTTTGGCGAGACGAGATGCTTCACCGGGCCCAGCGCATCGACCTGCGTTTTCAATTCCGGCGTCAGCGCGATGGGCGACCACACGAACAGATCGCCGTTGCCAAGCCGGATCAGCGCCATGCGCGTGGGGTAGGGGAAGCCGAAGAAGGAAACCACCGGCCCTTCGGCGATCCAGATATCCGTGCCCAACGGTTCGAGCGTGGAACTCATTTCAGCAGGATAGCGGAAACCTGACGCCCATAGTTGGGCTCGCGGCGATGGGTCGCGCGGCGATAACTGAAGAAATCAGCCTCACGCGCATAGGTGCAGGCGGAAAGCGGCGCGATATTTTCAATTCCGGCATGGCGCAGCCGGTGGACGACATATTCTTCCAGATCGAAGCGCCAATGTTCGGCTTTGTCGCTGGGCGTGAAGAAGCTGGTGTTGGCGGGCGCCGCTTCAAGAAAGCGCTCGCGAAAGTCCGGCCCTACTTCGTAGTTCGCTTGGGAAATGCAGGGGCCGATGCTGGCCGCGATGTTCGTGCGTTTTGCGCCCAGCGTCTCCATCGCTGCGATGGTGCAATCTGTCACGCCGGAAACAGCACCTTTCCAACCCGCATGCGCCGCGCCGATCACGCCGGCTTGCGTATCCGCGAACAGAACCGGCGCGCAATCGGCGGTGAGGATGCCTAGTGCCAAGCCGGGTTTGTCCGTCACCATCGCGTCGGCTTGCGCGCCGTGGCCCATCTCCCAGCCATCGCGCACCGTCACGACATTGGCGCTGTGGATCTGGTGGACGGTGAGAAGGCTGGCACTGGCAGAAAGTTTCTCTGCTGCGCGTTTGCGGTTCTCGATCACCAGCGCGCGGTCATCGCCCGATCCGGGGCCGCAGTTCAGCGATGCGAAAATGCCGGTGGAGACGCCGCCCGTGCGCCCAAAGAAGCCGTGCGCGATGCGGGCGTTGTTCAGATTGGCGGCGTTCAGAACCAGCATCTCAGAATCCCGGCGGCGTGGGCGCAGTGTTGGGCAAGATCGCCAACGCCTTGAACAGCAACCCCATCTGATCGGCAAGAACAAGGCGGTCCATCCGTGACCTTATATCGTCCGGCTGCGCGCCTTTGGCGCCGGAAAGTATTTCGACGCGCGCTTCAATGCCGAGGTCCGTCAGAAAGTTGCCTTGGGGAACAGGTCCAAACACCGCCGCACCGCCGTGGCGGGCGGCATCGGCAAGTGCGGGAAAGTTCACATGCGCGGAGAGGTCGATCTCGCCCGGCGTCTCCAGCACATTGCGGAATTCATGTTGGCCCATTGCCTGCAGCGTTTCGCCAAAGCCCATTTCCGCATAGCCATAGTCCACAATCAGCGCCGCCCCGCCTTTGGCGGCGATTGCGCGCGCAATTTCTTCGCTGAGCGCGGTTGCCGCTGGCGACACTTCATAGATAGCACCATCTTCAATCTCGCCGTGCGTGGTCGGCACCACCGGGCCCGCGACGGGAACCGGCGCCAGCGCGAAAGCGAGCTTGCCGTTTTCCACCACGACCATGCGCTCGCACCAACCGCGTTCGGTTTTCGCGTATTGGCGAATGGGCAGCGCATCGAAAAATTCGTTGGTGAGCACAAAGATGGGCCTGTCCGCCAATGTGTCGCTGAACTGCGTGGCCCAGGAAAGTTTTGCGTCACAGTCTTTCAATGTTTCCGCCTGAACCTTTTGCAGGCTGCTGCTGGCTTCGATCAGCACCACATCTAGCGCCTTCAAAATCTCCGGCATCCGTTTCATGGCGCGCAAGGCGTCGGCCATCAGCGTGCCGCGTCCCGGCCCCAGTTCGATCAACCGCACCGGCGTGTGGCGGCCCTGATCGTGCCAGACTTGCGCGATCCACAAGCCCAGCAGCTCGCCGAACATCTGGGAAATTTCCGGCGCTGTGATGAAATCGCCATCGGCGCCGAAAGGCTGATGCGTGGAATAGTAGCCATCCAGCGGATCGTGCAGCGCGATGGTCATGAACTGCGCCACCGACAGCGGGCCTTGCGCTTCGATGAGCCGCGCAATGCGCTCGCCCAGCGGGTTCACGCGCTGGCCTTCGCGTCCTGCTTCCTGAACGCATACCAGTAAAAGAAAGCGGCAACGGCGAACATGGGGAATGACAGCGCCTGGCCCATGCTGACCGGACCCCAGAACGGCGCATCCGGCTCGCGGAAGATTTCCACGAACGCACGGAACAAGCCGTAGAGCAGGAAGAAGGTGCCCGCGAGCAATCCGGGCCGTTCATGCCAGCGGAATAGGCGCAAGCCCACTTGCAACACAATGAACATCACTATGCCTTCGAGCGCCGCTTCATAAAGCTGGCTGGGGTGGCGCGGAAGTTGATCGGGCGCGTGCGGAAAGATCATCGCCCACGGCACATCCGTCGGCTTGCCCCACAATTCGCCGTTCACGAAGTTGGCGATGCGGCCGAAGAACAGGCCGATGGGTGTCACCGAAGCGACAAGATCGCCGACCTGCACGAACTTCAATCCGCGCCGCCGCGTGAACAGCCAAAGTGCGGTGACCATGCCGATCAGCCCACCATGGAACGACATGCCGCCATCCCACGCTGCCACGATGCGGATGGGATCGGTGAGGAACCCCATCGGCAGGCCGTGGCACATGGCGCCATCGGGTGAGACGCTGCAAAGCGCGATGCCGTAGAACAGCACCCAGCCCAGCCGCCCGCCAACGATCACGCCGAAGGTGGCCCACACCACCAGATCGCCGATATCGTCGGGCGTGGCCGGCGGCTTTCCGTTGAACGGGGGATTCGTCCACAGCGATTTCTGGCGCAGCATGCGGCCGATGGCCCACCAGCCGAGCAGAAGCCCCGCGATATAGGCCAGCGCATACCAGCGAATGGCAAACGGCCCCAGATGAACGAGGACCGGATCGATATTGGGGAAGGGCAGCAGGGCTTCGAGCATTTTGGCTAAATCGCGCTGCTTCGTGGCGGCATGTCAAGGCGGCTTGCCCGCGCGGCACGCCGCCGCCATATAAGAGTGAGCCAGGAGGCCGCCATGCAGACCGATAATCCTTTCCTCGACGGCGTCGCGCGCGTTTTCACGGATGCGGCCGGCGCGGCGCAATCGCTTCGCGGCGAGATCGACACCTTCGTGCGCCAGCGGCTGGAGAAGCTGGTGGCCGATATGGACTTCGTGCCGCGCGAAGAATTTGAAGCCGTGAAGGCGATGGCCGCCAAGGCGCGCACGGAAAATGAATCGCTCGCCGCCCGCATCGCGGAACTTGAGAAGGCCGCCGCCGCTTCCAAGTGATTCAATTGACTCACGAATCCGCCCCCAAG
The DNA here is from genome assembly GCA_036267995.1 of Rhizomicrobium sp. Lineage (GTDB taxonomy): Bacteria > Pseudomonadota > Alphaproteobacteria > Micropepsales > Micropepsaceae > Rhizomicrobium. The sequence goes on along the minus strand of DATAUZ010000033.1, from coordinate 11,320 downwards.
CGATTCACCTGACGCCAAATTTGTGTGTGGATTCTAAAGCTGTGGGTTGTGCGCTTATCCCAAACACGGGGGGTGGAGACTCTTGTGCGCCCACGAAATCTTGTGCCAGTTTGATTTGCGACTGCTTCGTTTTGTTCGCACCCACACGGGGGAGTGTATCCGGATGTCGATAGCCCACCACGAAGAGCTTGCCATTACCCCGCACCCTCTCGACATGCTCGAGAAGTCTGTGGAGGACAACGGCTGGCCTTTCGAGCGCAGTGGGAAGGACGAACTGAATCTGTCCGTCTCCGGCCGCTGGTGCGACCATCATTTCTGCTTCACCTGGCGCGAAGACCTGCAATCGCTGCACCTGTCGTCGGCCTTCGATATGCGGGTGACGCCGGTGCGCAAGCAGGAAGTGGCCAACCTGCTGATGACGGTGAATGCGCGGCTGTGGATCGGCCATTTCGATCTTTGGCCCGAAGACGGCCAGCTCATCTTTCGCCACGCCATGATTTTCCCCGATGCCCGCGCCAGCACCTCGCAATGCGAAGCGCTGCTCAATCTGGCCGTGGAAGCGTGCGAACACTATTATCCGTCGTTCCAGTTCGTGCTGTGGGGCGGCAAGACCGCTGAGGAAGCCGTCGCCGCTGCGATTCTCGAATGCCAGGGTCAGGCGTAACCAAATCCGGACGCATTGTGCTGGTGGGCGCGGGCCGCATGGGTGGCGCGCTGCTGAAAGGCTGGCTGGCGAACGGGCTTGGGCCAATCGAGATCGTTGACGTCAATCCTTCGCCACAACTTCGCGCATTGGCCAAAGCGAAAGCCGTCCGGCTGCACAAACGCATCGAGGATATCGAACCGCGCAACATTCGTGTCTGCGTCATCGCGCTGAAGCCGCAGGTTTTGAAAACTGAAGCGATCAAGCTGCGCGCCATCGCGCAATCCGGCGCGCTGATGCTGTCCATTGCCGCCGGCACGCGCATTGCCACCTTTGCGAAACAATGGGGCAAGGGCGTGCGCATCATCCGCGCCATGCCCAACACGCCCGGTTCCATCGGCAAGGGCATAACCGCGATCTACACGCCGCCCAAAACCAAACCGGCGGATCGCAAACTGGCGCAATCGCTGCTCGCGCCGCTGGGCGAAACCATTGCGGTCACCCGCGAGGCGCTGATCGACACCGTCACCGCCGTATCCGGTTCCGGCCCGGCCTATGTGTTCCTGATGGTGGAAGCGCTAGCGGATGCGGCGCAGAAGGAAGGCATCCCCCGCGCCGATGCGCAGAAACTGGCCCGCGCCACCATCATGGGTGCCGGTGCGCTGCTGGAGGCAGACCGGCGCGATCCCGCCGAACTGCGCCGCGATGTGACAAGCCCGCACGGAACCACTGAGGCGGCTCTCGCGGTGTTGATGGCGAAAGAGGGTTTGCCGTCATTAGTCCTTCGCGCGGTATCCGCAGCCCGCAAGCGCGGGGCGCAACTGGGCGCTTGAAGCCGCGTCCGCCCGCGCGCACCATGCTGGCATGATCTACGAGACGTATGTTCCGCCGCCGCCGCTGAACGCGTTCATCGCGAATTTCTGGCATTGGGAAGGCGACAATCCGGGTCACGCCAAGGACACCGTCATGGCGTCCAGCCGGCTCGCCATTCTCATTAATCTAAAGGAAGACGCGCTCGATTGGTATGGCGGCAAGGATTTTGCGGATAATAACCGCCTGAAGGGCATGGCGTTGTGCGGCATGCACACGGCCGCCTTCGCCATCAACGCTTATCAGCCGTACATGATGGGCGTGGATTTCAAGCCCGGTGGCGCCGCGCCGTTCTTTCGCGCGCCGATGGGCGAATTCCAGAACAACCACGTTTCGCTGCAAGACATCTGGGGGCCGGACGCCGAGCGGCTCCATCAGCGGTTGATTCAGGCGCCATCGCCGCGCGACAGGTTTGCGATTTTGCAGCAGGCGTTGCTGGGGGCCGCGCCGCGCGATATCGATTTCCATCCGGCGGTAGCCGCCGCGATGACGCGGCTGGCATCGGGGCGCGTCTGCCGCGTGGCAGCGCTCGCCGCCCAAGCGGAGATCAGCCACAAGAGATTCATCCGGCTGTTCATGGACGAGGTCGGTGTCACGCCGAAGCTTTATCTGCGCATGACGCGCTTTCAGAATCTGCTGGACCGGGTGTGGAATGCGCCGTCTGTGGATTGGGCGGAAGCCGCGGCCCGTCACGGCTATTTCGATCAGCCACATCTCATCCGCGAGTTCCGCGAATTTTCCGGTTTTACGCCGGCGCAATATATGACGATGCGCGGGCCGTACACGAACCATGTGCCGCTGACCGGCTGACGCGGCAAAATTTTACAATCCGGCGCGGCTTCAATCCGGTAAAAGGAAGCGCAGGAGATTTGCCATGTCTGATGACCGCGCGCCTTTGTCCATCTATCTGATCGCAACGCCGGCGGCGCAGGCGCTCGACTTTTATGTGAAGGGACTTGGCGCCAAAGAAATCATGCGCTGGGTCGATCCGGAAAACGGCAAGATCGGTCACTCGGAATTTCAGCTTGGCGGCATTACGCTGTATCTCGCGGACGGCTACGGGATGATGGAAGAGATCGGCGTGAAGAGCCCCACAGCACTTGGCGGCACGACGCTGAATCTATGGTTGCAAGTGGATGATTTGGATGCCGCACTCAAACGCGCGGTGGACGCTGGCGCCCGCGTCACGCGGCCGATCGAAATCAATCCGAACGAAGGCGGACGGCGTGCGCGCATCGCCGATCCTGTTGGCCACGCCTGGACCCTGACGGAGAAATAGGAGAACGCCATGCCATTCGAACTCGGCTATTTCACCATTCCGCTGCCGGATATCGCGCGGGGGATGAAATTCTACGCCGCGCTGTTCGGCTGGACATTCGAGGAGCCGAACCCTGGCTACGCGCATGTGAACAATACCAAGCCGCCGATGGGGCTGAGCCCCGGCCAACCGATGGATTTCTCCACCCTCTATTTCGCGGTGACGGACGTGAAAGCATCGGTGGAGCAGGTGCGGGCGCTGGGCGGTACGGCAAGCGAGGTCAAGGAATATCCCTCCGGCCTGAATTCGCTCTGCACCGACGATCAAGGCACCAAATTCAGCCTGTGGCAGCCCGCGCCGGGTTTTGAAACCTGATCGGCAATATTCCATTTTTGTCATCGCCCGCTTTATGCGGGCGACCAATTTCCCTAAAAACAAGATGGGTTGCCCGGACAAGCCGGGCAACGACGGAGTAGGGTGTTGGCGCCATGGCCAGTAACTCTGCACGAGAGAAGATCTCCGACGCCGCCTTTCGCGTTCTGGCGAAGACGCGTTGGGATGCGTTGAAGCTGGCGGATGTGGCGAAGGCGGCGAAGATGCCGTTGGCGACGCTGGTGCGCGACGTACCGGCCAAGCCCGCGCTGATCGGCATGATGCTGCGCCTCACGGTGGATGACGCCATCCGCCGCCACAAACCGGAACGCGGTTCGCACAGCGCGCACGACCGCGTGTTCGATGTGGCGATGAATTGGTTCGAGGCGCAGGCTTCGCGCAAAGCTGCCGTCCATTCGCTTTACGAAGGGTTGAAACGCGATCCGCTGGCGCTGATTGCGGCGCGCGACGATATCCATTCGGCTGCCAATACGCTTTTGGCGCTGGCGCAAGCCGACGATGGCCGCGCCAATCTGAAAGCGCTGGGGTTGGCGTTGGCCATTGCGCGCGCCGTTCCCGGCTGGCTGGAGGACGACAAGGATCTGTCGAAAACGATGGCGTCGCTGGATACCGATCTGCGCCGTGGCGCCGATCTGCTGCGGCGTTTCGATCCGAAGGCTAAACCGGAAGCCTGATCGTCGCGCGCAGGCCGCCCATTGGGCTGGTGTCCAGCGTGAGATCGCCCCCATGCGCGCGGGCAATGTCGCGCGCGATGGCAAGGCCAAGCCCCGATCCGCCGGTTTGCAGGTTTCGGCCTTCGTCCAGCCGGTGAAACGGGCGAAACGCTTCTTCGCGCCGTGCTTCGGGAATACCCGCCCCATCATCATCCACAACAATGTCAGCGAACCGCTCTGTGCGATGTGCGTCCACCGTCACATGCTGGGCATGCTTCAGCGCGTTATCCACCAGATTGATCACGCAACGCCGCAGGCCATTGCTGCGAACCGCGAAAACAAGGCCGCTTTGCACGTTGACGGTCAGCCGTTCCGCGCCCGCATGCCGGGTTTGTGCCGCAGCCGCTGCCGCATCGTGGACAATCGCGCTCACGTCGGCGGGCTTGGCCTCTTCGCCGCCTTCGCCGCGCGCGAAATCAAGATACTCGTCCAGCATATGCTCCATTTCGATAACGTCCTGGCGCATGGATTTCGCATCGGCGTTGTCGTCCATCATGGCCAGTTGCAGCTTCAGCCGCGTCAGTGGCGTCTTGATGTCGTGGCTGACACCGGCCAGCATTTCGGTGCGCTGCTGCACATAGCGTTCAATGCGCTCGCGCATGGTGATGAAGGATTGCGCCGCACTTCGCACTTCGCGCGCGCCATAAGGCTTGAAATCGGGCACCGAGCGGCCCTTGCCGAATGCATCCGCCGCGCGCGCCAGGCGTTCGATAGGCCGCACCTGATTGCGCAGGAACAGGGCAGCGATTCCGATCAGGATCAGCGAGGAAATCACCATCCAGAGAATGAACACGTCCACGTTCGAGGCGGTCAGCCGCTTTTGCGGAATCATCATCCGCAGCACGCCGCCTTTCACTTCAACCCGCAGGTCCAGATAATCGCCGGCGCTTTGCGTATGGAATTTGCGCGCGCCGCCAAGCTGGTCACGGAAGGTGCCCGTCAGCGCGTCGTCGATGGCATGGTGGCGCGGCGGGTTTTCCACATGCGCGCCGGGCTGAAACGAGATCTGATAATTCAGCCCTTGCGCCGCCAGCATCAGCAGCTTGTCGCGTTCTTGCGGTGTGGGCGCGGTGTTCACGATCTTGACGAGATAAGCCACTTCGCCCGCCACGCCTTGTGCCATGTGGCGCGTGACGACGTCGTAGTGCCGCTCGAAGAAGGCGTAAGTCACGATGCCCTGCAGGATCACGATGGGCATGATGATGATGAGCAGCGAACGCCCGAAGAGCCCGCGCGGCAATCCGCGTTTCAACATCCGGAAAGGATGGCGCACAGATTGAGCGATGGACATTCAGCTCACCCGGTCCGGAACCAGCACATAGCCTACGCCGCGCACGGTTTGCAGATAAAGCGGAAGCTTGGGATCTTCCTCGATCTTGCGGCGCAGGCGCGTGACCTGAACGTCGATGGAGCGTTCCAGCGCGACACCCAGCCGCGTGCACAGATCGGTGCGCGAGAACGAGCGTCCCGCGTTTGCCGCGAACAGTTTCAGCAACGCGGCTTCAGAACTTGTCAGGCGCACGGGTTTGCCCCTGCGGCGCAGCTCGCCGCGTTCGGGATCGAACACCGCTTCGCCCATGCGTACTTCCTTGTGCGCGGATTGCGCGGGTGGTGCGGCGCGGCGCAGCAGCGCGCTGACACGCAGCAGAAGTTCGCGCGGCTCGAACGGCTTGGGCAGATAATCGTCCGCGCCAAGCTCCAGCCCAGCAATGCGATCTTCCGCATCGCCGCGCGCGGTCAGCATCAGGATCGGCACTTTGGAGTTGGCGCGAATGCCGCGTGTCAGTTCCAGCCCGGATTCGCCGGGCATCATCACGTCCACGATCAGAAGATCGAACGCCATGCCTTTCATCAACCCGCGCGCCTCGGCGGCATCCGATGCGGCGCTGACGCGAAAACCGTTGGACGAGAGATAGCGTTGCAGCAACGCGCGCAGGCGCTCGTCATCATCCACCACAAGCAGGTGCGGATCGTCGATGCCCGTTGCGGCGTTCATTGCATTGTTCGTCCCTGTAGGCGCCGGAAAAGCTGAGGCAATATCAAATCGCGTGGCCCGCGCAAGTTGTTATCTTATAAGCCATACAACGGCGAGGCCGATGCGAATCGACAAGATTTGTGTCCGATATTGACAATTTGGGCGGCTGGCGCGTTCTAGCCATTATAGTTCAGGCGCATAGCCGCCATGGCGATTTTTCAGAGGCTTCCATGACCATCATTCCCTTCGACGACCGCGACGGCTCGCTCTGGCTCGACGGCGAAATGGTCCCCTGGCGCGACGCCCAGGTTCACGTCCTGACGCACGGGCTGCATTACGCCTCCAGCGTGTTCGAAGGCGAGCGCCTCTATTCAGGCCGCATCTACAAGCTGGAAGAGCATACCGCGCGTCTGTTCGAATCCGCGCGCATCCTTGATATGAAAATTCCATTCACCCACGACGAGATCAACAAGGCTTGCTATGCGGCCTGCGAAGCCAAGGGGCTCGAGAACGGTTATGTGCGCCCGGTAGTGTGGCGCGGCAGCGAGATGATGTCGGTGGCGGCGCCGCATGCGAAGATTCACGTCGCCATCGCGGCATGGCAATGGCCTTCTTATTTCAGCCCGGAGGAAAAGCTGAAAGGCATCCGCCTGACGATTTCGGAATGGAAGCGCCCGGCGCCCGATACGATTCCGTCCAAGGCCAAAGCAGCCGGTCTTTACATGATCTGCACGCTGTCGAAGCATGCCGCGGAACGCGCGGGCTATGCCGATGCCATGATGTTCGATTATCGCGGCTATGTCGCGGAAGCGACCGGCGCCAATATCTTCTTCGTGAAAGATGGCACGCTGTTGACGCCGGTTCCCGATTGCTTTCTCAACGGCATCACGCGCCAGACGGTGATCGAGCTTGCCCGCGCCCGCCAGATCCCCGTTGTCGAACGCCATATCAAGCGCGAAGAGCTTGGCGAGTTCCAGGAGTGCTTCCTCACCGGCTCGGCCGCGGAAGTGACGCCGGTGTCCGAAATCGCCGATTGGCGCTTTCCGGAGCGCAAGATCACCGAAGTGCTGATGCGCGACTATATGGAGGAAGTGCATCGTCCGGTGTCGCAGGTGAAACTCAGGGCCAGCGCTTAAGCTTCAGGCCGCTTCTCCGGCGCTGGTCGGCAACGGCTTTTCACCGCCGCGCCGCGGCCTTGGCGTCACGCCATCGGTGCGCGCGTGCACCATTCCGGCGCGGAAATAGATGAACCCGGTATAGACGGTAAGCCCCGCCGCGATCCACAGAACGACATAGGCAAGCGCCACGGAGCCGGGAATGAAATTTTCGGCGATCGGCCCAAGGATCATGGCGCCAATGGCGACCATCTGGATGGTGGTTTTGAACTTGGCGATGCGCGTCACCGGAATGCTCACGGCAGCACCCGCCAGAAATTCGCGCAGGCCAGAAACCAGAATTTCGCGCGACAGAATCACGATAGCCGGGATCAGCCGCACGATGCTGGGCACGCCGGCATAAAGTTTGAAACCGTCAAAAGCGTTGTCGGCCACGAGCAGCATCAGCGCCACGGCCACCAGAATTTTGTCGGCAATGGGATCCAGCATCCGGCCGAAATCGGACGTCGTGTTCAGCTTGCGCGCCACCAATCCGTCCAGCGCGTCGCTGGCGCCGGCAATGCAGAACACCACGAAGGCCACGAACCGCGCCACGTCGCCCGGCAACCAGAAGGCGACGACGAAGACGGGCACAAGCACTATGCGCCCGATGGTGATGAGGTTGGCCAAACCGAACATGCGTTCAGTCTAGCACCCGTGTTCAGGTATTTGGGTGGAAGAAATCGAAAATTTTCTTGGCCAACGCTTCGCTGACGCCGGTCACGGCCGCGAGATCGCCCAAACTCGCCGCCGAGACAGCTTTGGCGGAACCGAAGTGCTGCAGCAACGCGCGTTTGCGGGCAGCACCCACGCCGCCGATTTCGTCCAGGGGATTGGCGCCAATGGCTTTGCTGCGCTTTTTGCGGTGGCTGCCGATGGCGAATCTGTGCGCTTCATCGCGCAAGCGTTGCAAATAATACAGAACAGGGCTGCGCGGATCGAGGCGGAACGGCTCGCGGCCCTTCATGTAAAAGTGTTCACGCCCGGCATCGCGATCCGGGCCTTTGGATATCCCCACAAGCAGTACGTCTTCCACGCCGAGGTCTTCCAGCACGGCCTGACCCACAGCGAGTTGCCCCGGTCCGCCATCGATCAGCACAAGGTCGGGCCACTTGGCTTTGGCGTCGCCGGCTTCATCCTCTTTCAGCAACCGCGAGAAACGCCGCGTCAGCACTTCGCGCATCATGGCGTAGTCGTCGCCCGGCGTGAGTTCCTGCGACTTGATATTGAACTTGCGGTATTCGCCTTTCTCGAAACCTTCCGGCCCGGCCACGATAAGCCCGCCCAGCGCATGCGCGCCTTGAATGTGCGAGTTGTCGTAAACCTCGATGCGCTTGGGCGGTGATTCCAGCCCGAAGGTTTCGCACACACCTTCCAGCACTTCGCGCTGTGCGGTATTCTCCGCCATGCGGCGCAGAAGCTGCTCGCGCGCGTTGGAAAGCGCCATTTCCACGATCTCGCGCTTTTCGCCGCGCTGGGGTGCGGTGATCTCCACCTTGTGTTCGGCGCGCAGCGAAAGCGCTTCGGCAATCAGATCGCTGTTGGCCACATCCTCCGACAACAGGATCAGCTTTGGCGAGATGCGCTCATCGTAGAACTGGCCGATGAAGGCTTCCAGAATTTCCGCCGTGGAAAGATCGGCGGTGTGGCGGGGGAAGTAAGGCCGGTTGCCCCAGTTCTGCCCACCGCGAAAGAAAAACACCTGTATGCAGGTCTGCCCGCCTTCGCTGTGTGCGGCGAACACATCGGCTTCCGTGAACGTGTGCGGGTTGATGCCCTGTTGCAGCATCACATGGCTCATGGCGCGAATGCGGTCGCGCAGGCGCGCGGCGGCCTCGAAATCCATCTGGTCCGACGCGGTGTTCATTTCGCGCGCAAGTTGATCCTGCACGTTGCGGCTTTTGCCGTTCAGGAATTGCTCGGCCTCGCGCACCAGTTCGGCATAACCGGGCTGATCGATGCGGCCGGTGCACGGCGCGCTGCAACGCTTGATCTGGAACAGCAGGCACGGCCGCGTGCGCGATTCAAATACGGAGTCTGAGCAGGAGCGCAGCAGAAAGGCGCGCTGCAGGGTGTTCAGCGTGCGGCTCACCGCGCCGGCGCTGGCGAAGGGGCCGAAATATTTGCCTTTGGTGGATTTGGCGCCGCGATGCTTCAGAAGCTGCGGAAAGGGATGATCCTCGCGCACCAGGATGTTGGGAAAGGATTTGTCGTCGCGGTAGGAAACATTGTAGCGCGGCTTCAGCCGCTTGATGAGGTTGGATTCCAGCAGCAGCGCTTCGGTTTCAGACGCCGTCGTCACGAACAGCATTTCCGCCGTATCGGCGATCATGCGTGTGAGGCGTTCGCTATGCACCGCGCCGCGCGCATAAGACGTGACGCGCTTTTTCAGGTTCTTGGCCTTGCCGACGTAAAGCACGTCGCCTTTGGCATCCAGCATGCGATAAACGCCCGGCGCATCGGGCAGCGTCTTCAGGTAAGCCTGAATGCGCGCCGGGCCTTTCAAAGGCGTTTCGCTGGTCTGGTCGCCGGAGGTCATTTCGTCCGATATAATAGCGTGGCGCGCCGATGCCAAAGGCTACCTTATGTTGATCTTCCGCCAGCTCTTCGATCCCACATCCTCGACCTACACCTATCTGCTGGCCGATAGCGACAGCAGCGAAGCGGTGATGATCGATCCGGTGTTCGAGCAGGCGCGCCGCGATGCCGCGCTGATCCGCGAACTGGGGCTGAAACTGTTGTGGACGCTGGAAACGCATATCCATGCCGATCACGTCACCGGTGCCTGGGCGCTGAAACAGCGGCTGGGCAGCCAAATCGCGGAATCCGAAGCGGGCAAGGCTGAGGGCGTGGACCGGCCGCTAAATCACGGCGACCGTATCGCGTTCGGCACGCGGCGGCTGGAAGTGCGCGCCACGCCCGGCCATACCGCCAGTTGCCTGACCTATGTGCTGGACGATCGCAGCATGGCCTTCACCGGCGATTGCCTTCTCATTCGCGGCTGTGGGCGCACCGATTTCCAGCAGGGCAGTTCTGCGTCGCTGTACGGCTCGGTGCATGAGCAGATTTTCTCGCTGCCGGATTCCTGCCTGATCTATCCGGCACATGACTATCGCGGATTGACCTCGAGCAGCGTGGGCGAAGAGCGCCGGTATAATCCGCGACTGGGCGGCGAACTCAGCGAAAGCGATTTTGAAGGCTTCATGAAGAACCTGAAGCTCGCCCATCCCAAGCAGATTGACATCGCGGTGCCCGCGAACCTGAAATGCGGCCAGCCGGACAACAGGACGAACGCCATGAAAGATCCCGATTGGGCGCCGCTGACGCAAAGCTTCGCCGGCGTTTGGGATGTGCCGCCGGAATGGCTGGAAGAAAACGGCGATGCGGTTCAGGTGCTGGATGTGCGCGAGCCGGATGAATTCACCGGCCCGCTCGGTCATATTCACAACGCCACTCTCATTCCGCTGGGCACGCTGGCGTCGCGCGCGAGCGAATTGTCCAAAGACAAACCCATCGTCGCGGTCTGCCGTGCCGGAGGCCGTTCCGCACAGGCGACCGCCATTCTGCGCGAAGCGGGTTTCGATAAAGTCGCCAACCTTCCCGGCGGCATGCTGCGATGGCGCGCGGAAGGCCGCAGCGCCGAAGGCGGCAAGACCTGAAAAGCTACTGGTGCGGCAACCGCTGGCGGCAGCTCTTTCGCCTTTGTCGTGCGATTTCGGATTGGTTCTCGATCGCCGCCAGACCTTCCGCCAGAATGTCCACCACCATCGTCAGATAGTAACGCGAATTCGCCGTATGCAATCGCGTCAAGGCCAGGGACAAATGATCCAGGTCTGATTTGTCCGGGGCAGTGTTCTTCACTTGCGTGTTCATTTCCTTTCCCTTTCCGTTGGCGCTTTCGTGCGCTTGGAAATCTACGGAATGGGCCAGATCTCGGATTGGCGAAGAGGCGCGCAAATGATCGAAAAGCGAAGGATGGTTAGCAATCGGTTAAACGGCAGGAATGGTTGGCCACCGTACAAACCCCGCGGCAGTCGCGCGGCTTTGACTATTTTGGCGCCTGCCGCTCGATTTCCACGCCGGCGGATTCCGCGCCGGGCAGGGCGTGGAGTTTCTCGACGCGCACGCGCGCGGATTTCACGCGGGGATCGGCGAAACTCGCTTCGGCGATGCGTTCCGCGAGCGTTTCGGCGAGGTTGATGTGACCGGCGGCGATCAGCGTGCGAATGGCTTGTTCGATCGTGGCGTAGTCGACGACCTTTTCGAGCTTGTCTTCGACGGCGATGACATCCTCGACCGCAAGATCGACGTTGA
>DATAUZ010000032.1:0-4947 GCA_036267995.1 Rhizomicrobium sp. | reverse complement strand
ACCCATTTGGCGGCGGCGACATCGTCGTCGTCCAGCATGTCCTCCGGCGGATAACCCGCGCGCACCGACACGCCTCCATCCTCGTCCGACAGCAGGATCACGACGCGCAGCTTCAGCATCTGCGCGAACTGGAACGCCGTGGCCCACAACAGATCGTCCAGCGTGAACACGCCCGCCAGCTTGCGGCTGAAGAGATAGAGATCCTCGGTCGTTTTGGCGCGTTCCTGCGCGACGACGCCTTGCGCGCGCACACGCGCCATCAGATTGCTGGCGATGGCAGCCACCAGAATGAAGAAGAACAACGCCACCACGTTTTCGGGATCGGCGATGGTGAAGGTGTAATAGGGCGGGATGAAAAAGAAATTGTAGGCCAACGCGCTCGCCAGGCACGCCGCGAGCGACGGCCACAGACCATACACCACGCTGCTTGCCAGAACGGCAGTGAGGAAAACCAGCGCGACGTTGGTGATATGGATTTGGCGTAGCGCGAGGCCGAGCAAGAGTGCGACGCCCACCATGGCGAGACTGCCGAGATAGGCCGTGGTCTCAAGCGCGCGGTGATCGACGGCGGCCGGTCCGCGCTTCGACGAACCTTTCATCGCCCGCGACAACTGCTCGGGAACGACATGCACGCTGATGTCGCCCGCGCGCCGGATGATATCCAGCGCCGCCGAGCGCCGCCAGAATTCGGACCACCACGAACGCTGGGTTTTCGAAACGACGACGTGCGTGAAATTGTTGGCGCGCGCATATTCGAGCACGCCGTCGGTAACGCTTGCTGCAGGCACCGTCACCGCCTGTCCGCCAAGTCGCTCCGCGGTACGCAGGGCTTCGGCCACGCGATCACGCTCGGTTTCGTTCAAGCCTTCGGCACGGCCGGTTTCGATATAGATGGCAGCCCAGGATGCGCGCAGCTTGTCGGACAGCCGCCGCGTATAGCGCGCGAGTGCCGCGCCACCGGGCCGCTCGTCGATGCAGACGAGAACACGCTCGCCGGCTTCCCAGGGCCCCTGGATGGCGTGCGCGCGCATGTAGTTGACCATCTGCGCATCGACACGCTGGGCGGTGCGCCGCAGTGCCAGCTCGCGCAGTGCCGTCAGATTGCCCGGCACGAAATAGTTCTGCGCCGCGCGTTCCGCCGCATCGGGGAAGTAGACCTTTCCCTCCTTAATCCGCTGCAACAGGTCTTCCGGCGTGAGATCGACCAGTTCCACGTCGTCCGCACGGTCGAGGATAGAGTCAGGCACCGTCTCGTGCACGCGCACGCGGGTGATCTGCGCCACCACATCGTTCAGGCTCTCCAGATGCTGGACGTTCAGCGTGGAATAGACGTCGATGCCATGTTCGAGGATTTCCTCGACATCGAGATAACGTTTGGGATGACGGCTGCCCGGCGCGTTGGTGTGCGCCATCTCGTCCACCAAAACCAGCTTCGGCTTGCGCTGCAGGATCGCATCGAGATCCATCTCCGCCAGCACGCGCCCTTTATAGGGAATGCGTTTCTTGGGAATGGCGTCGAAACCCTTGGTCAGGGCATCGGTCTCGACGCGGCCATGCGTTTCCACCACGCCGATGACAACATCGTTGGCGCCCATCTTGCGGCGTCGCGCCTGGCTGAGCATTTCGTAGGTCTTGCCCACGCCGGGCGCGGCGCCGAGAAAAATCTTCAGCCGGCCGCGCCCCTCCTCGCCCGCCTGGTTCAGCAGCGCATCGGGCGACGGGCGGGCGGCCTCTTCGGTCATTCCCTATTCTAGCTCAAGCCTAGCCATGCTGCATGGCGTCCAAGGCCATGTTCAGCTTCAGCACATTCACGTGCGGCTCGCCGATCACACCCAGAAAGCGCTCCTGGACGTTGTCATTCACCAATTTGCGGACCGCCGCCTCTGAAAGCCCGCGCGCTTTCGCCACGCGCGGCACCTCAAAATAGGCCGCTTCCGGCGTAATGTCCGGATCCAGCCCACTGGCGGACGTGGTGACCAGATCGACCGGCACGGCGGCGCCGGGGTTTTCTGCATGGAGCTTGGCCGCATCGGCCTGCACCCGCGCGATCAGCTTCTTGGAGGTGGGGCCAAGATTCGAGCCGGACGAGTTGGCAGCGTCATAGCCATTGCCTGCGGCAGAGGGACGGCCGTGAAAATACTTCGGACTTGCGAAATTCTGGCCGATCAATTCGGAGCCGATGACCTCGCCATTCCGGGTGACGAGGCTGCCGTTTGCTTGATGTGGAAACAGAACCTGCGCGATGCCTGTCATGCCGAGGGGGTAGATGAGGCCTGTGATGATCGTGAGCAGCACGATCATCATGATGGCGGGACGGATATGACGAACCATGTTGAGCTCCTTAGACAAGGCCAATGGCCGCGACGGCCATGTCGATCAGCTTGATGCCGATGAATGGAACAATGATGCCGCCGAGGCCATAGATGAGAAGATTGCGGCGCAGGATGCTGGCCGCGCCCACCGGCCGGTACTTCACGCCGGTAAGCGACAGCGGAATCAGCGCCACGATGATCAGCGCGTTGAAGATGATCGCCGACAGGATAGCACTCTTCGGTGAATGCAATCCCATGATATTCAGTGTCTGCAGTTGCGGATAGAACGCCACGAACATCGCCGGCAGGATGGCGAAATATTTCGCGACATCGTTGGCGATCGAGAACGTGGTAAGCGCGCCGCGCGTCATGAGAAGCTGCTTGCCGATCTCCACCACCTCGATGAGCTTGGTCGGATCGCTGTCCAGATCGACCATGTTGCCCGCTTCGCGCGCGGCCATCGTGCCGGTGTTCATGGCGACGCCGACATCGGCTTGCGCCAGCGCGGGTGCATCGTTGGTGCCGTCGCCACACATCGCCACCAGCTTGCCCTTCGCCTGCTCTTCGCGGATGAGCTTGAGCTTGGTTTCGGGCGTCGCCTGCGCGAGGAAATCGTCCACGCCGGACTCCGCGGCGATGGCGGCGGCCGTCAGCGGATTGTCGCCCGTGATCATCACCGTGCGGATGCCCATCTTGCGCAGCGCCGCGAAACGTTCGCGGATGCCGCCCTTCACGATATCCTTCAGATGGATGACGCCCAGCAGCTTGCCGTTTTTCGCCACCGCCAGAGGCGTGCCACCCGACTTGGCGATGCGTTCGGCTATGTTGAGAAACGCGCGCGCAGTCTCCTGCCCCAGCGTTTCGATGGCGGCTGCAGATGAATCGTCGTTTGCGCGCGGGAAGCCTTTCGCCGCGCGCACATAGCCCAGCACAGCATCCACGGCGCCTTTGCGGATGGAAGAGCCGTCGATGTCGATACCGCTGATGCGCGTCTGCGCGGTGAACGGCACGAAAGTCGCCTCCAGCAAGCCCATCTCGCGGCCGCGCAGGCCGTACTTCTCTTTCGCCAGAACGACGATGGAGCGGCCTTCGGGTGTTTCGTCGGATAATGAGGACAGTTGTGCCGCTTCCGCCAGATCGCGGTCATCGACTCCCGGCAATGCCAGAAATTCGGATGCTTGGCGGTTGCCCAGGGTGATCGTACCGGTCTTGTCGAGCAACAGCGTGTCCACGTCGCCCGCTGCTTCCACCGCACGGCCCGACATCGCCAGCACGTTGAAGCGCACCAGCCGGTCCATGCCGGCGATGCCGATCGCGGACAGCAATGCGCCAATTGTTGTGGGGATCAGCGTCACGAACAGTGCAACCAGCACCAATACGGACAAGGTGCCGCCCGCATAGCGCGCGAAGCTGGGGATCGTCGCCACGGCGAAGACGAAGATGATCGTCATGCCCGCGAGAAGGATATTGAGCGCAATTTCATTCGGCGTCTTCTGCCGCTCCGCGCCTTCCACCAGCGCGATCATGCGGTCGAGAAAAGTATTGCCCTTGGTCGCCGTGATTTTCACGACGATCCAGTCGGACAGCACGCGCGTGCCACCCGTCACTGCTGAACGGTCACCGCCGCTTTCACGGATCACCGGTGCGCTTTCGCCGGTGATGGCCGATTCATCGACAGAGGCTATGCCTTCCACGATGTCGCCGTCGGACGGGACCAACTCGCCCGCCTCCACCAGCACCAGTTCGCCGCGCTGAAGCTGCGCCGCCGGCACCTTGCGCCAGATTTTCATCTCCTGGCTTGAAAGCAGCTTGGCTTCCAGATCGACCTTGGCCTTGCGCAGCGATTCCGCCTGCGCTTTGCCGCGTCCTTCCGCCACTGCTTCGGCGAAGTTCGCGAACAGCACGGTGAACCAGAGCCAAAGATTGATCTGGAACGAGAACAGATAATCGCCGGTGCCGGTGGCGATATCTCGGATGAACAGCACCGTGGTCAGCGTGGCTACGATCTCGACCACGAACATCACCGGATTGCGCGCCATTGCGCGGGGATCAAGCTTCTTGAACGCGCCCCAGATGGCGGGAAGCAGAATGGCAGAGTCCGCGATGGACGCTCTGCTGCGTGTTTTGCTCATAGCTGATGCTTTCTCAGTACAATTGGCCGGCGTTCATCGCCAGATGCTCAACGATCGGGCCGAGTGACAACGCGGGGAAATAGGTGAGGCCGCCCACGATCAGGATGACGCCGATGAGAAGACCAACGAACAATCCCCCATGCGTGGGAAATGTGCCTTCAGACGGCGGCACGATCTTCTTGGCCGCCAGCGATCCGGCTGCCGCCAGCATCGGGATGATCATCAGGAAGCGGCCAACCAGCATCGCAATACCGAGCGTGGAGTTGTAGAACACGCTGTTGGCGTTGATGCCCGCAAAGGCACTGCCATTGTTTCCGGTGGCGGATGTGTAGGCATAGAGGATTTCGCTGAACCCATGCGGCCCGGCGTTCAGCGGCCCGGCAAGTCCGTCCCTGGTCACCGCGGCCCAGGCCACGAATCCAAGAATGGAAAGCGGCAGGATGAGAATGGCGAGCATCGCCATCTTCACTTCCTTCGCCTCGATCTTCTTGCCGAGATATTCC
>DATAUZ010000031.1:0-116042 GCA_036267995.1 Rhizomicrobium sp. | reverse complement strand
ATGGTGAAGTACGAGCTGCCGCTCAACGAAGTGGTGTTCGATTTCTATGATCGCCTGAAGTCGATCTCGCGCGGCTATGCCAGCTTCGACTACCACCAGATCGGCCACCGCGAGGGCGATCTCGTCAAGATGGGCATCCTCGTCAACAACGAGCCCGTCGATGCGCTCAGCATGATCGTCCATCGCGGCACGGCGGAGGCGCGCGGGCGCGGCATGTGCGAGCGGCTGAAGGACCTGATCCCGCGCCACCTCTTCAAGATCCCCATCCAGGCGGCGATCGGCGGCAAGGTGATCGCGCGCGAGACGATCGCGGCGATGCGCAAGGACGTGACCGCCAAATGCTATGGCGGCGATATCAGCCGCAAGCGCAAGCTCTTGGACAAGCAGAAAGAGGGCAAGAAGAAGATGCGCCAGTTCGGCAAGGTGGATATTCCGCAGGAAGCCTTCATCGCCGCACTGAAGATGGACGCGGATTAGGAACTGTTTGCCGCGCGCAGCCGTTGAAGAGCGTCACCGCTTCAATCGGATGTTCCATGCCGCTCACCGCCTTTGCCATCAACTGCACGCTCAAGACCGGGCACGAGAAATCCTCTACCGACAAGCTTTTGGGCGAGGTTATGGCCGAGCTTAAAAAGCACGATTGCGAGGGCGAGATCGTGCGCGCCGCCAATTTCAACATCAAACCCGGCGTGAAATCCGATGAGGGCAAGGGCGACGACTGGCCGGGCCTGCGCAAGAAGATTTTGGCCGCCGACATTTTCATTCTGGGAACGCCGATCTGGATGGGCCAGCCTTGCAGCATCGCCAAGCGCGTGTGCGAGCGCATGGATGCGTTTCTGGATGAGAAAGACGATCACGACCGCATGCCGTCGTACGGCAAGGTCGCCGCCGTGGCCGTGGTGGGCAACGAAGACGGCGCGCATCATGTTTCGGCGGAGATGTTTCAGACGCTGAACGATGTGGGCTTCACCATTCCCGCCAATGCCGTCACCTATTGGGTGGGCGAAGCGATGGGCGACAAGAACTATATCGACCTGAAAGCCACGCCCAAGGTGGTGAAGAACGCCACCCAGATGCTGGCGCGCAACACCGCGCATCTGGCGCACATCCTCAAGGCGCAGACCTATCCGGGCAAAGACTGATCCGCTTGCAATTGCGCGTTGCTGGCGGGAAAGTTCGCGCGACGGGGAGGCGCGCATGAACCAACACGATTATCTGGAACTGGCCCGCGAGTGCGGCCAGAATATCGGCGGCGATCTGGCGCAGCTTCTCACCATCACCTTTGCGATGGTGATTGCGATCTACTATTTTCTGCATCAAGCCGGCATGCGCATGAAGATTTTCGCCTTCGCGCTTTATGCCATGGGCATGCTGATCTATCTGGGCATGATGCTGACGGAGTCCATCGTGCGCGGCGGCGCCATCGTGGCGTTGCGCGCCATTCCGCAAAAAGACCAGTCCATGCCGGTGCAAATGTATCTGGCGATCAGCCAGAGCTGGGTGAGCATTCTGGAATCCGTCCTGCTGAACGTGGCCTATTGGGTGTTATGGATTGGCGTCGCTTACCTGCTGTTTTTCTGGAAGCGTCCGGACAAGGCGCCAGCGTAAGGCCGACAGATGAGCGAACTTGATCTTCTCAATCTGGGCCGCGCGATTACGGCTACCGAGACAGGGCTGTTCACGCAGATCGTCACCATCAGCTTCGCCATGATCATCGCGATCTATTATTTCCTGCATCAGGCGAAGATGCCGATGAAAGTGTTTGCCTTCGTCGCTTATGCCGCGGGCATGTTCCTGTTCTACTTCGAGATGCTGCTGGAAACGAATGTGAAGTTTGTGCTGATGGATTCGCTTGCGGCGTTGACCACGAAGTCGGCTGTGACACAGGAATATATCGGCATTGCAAGAAGCTGGGTCGGCGTTACGACCGCGCTCCTGCTGACAGGATCGTTCTGGATTCTTCTGATCGGAAATTTCT
Organism: Rhizomicrobium sp.; assembly: GCA_036267995.1. Taxonomy (GTDB): domain Bacteria; phylum Pseudomonadota; class Alphaproteobacteria; order Micropepsales; family Micropepsaceae; genus Rhizomicrobium. The sequence goes on along the minus strand of DATAUZ010000031.1, from coordinate 114,064 downwards.
TCCTGCTGTTCTTCTGGAAGAAAGACCGCGCGGGTTAGTTGGCGCGCCCGGAAAAGTCACCCTGCGCTCGCGGACGATCGCGCGATGAGTGGCCGGGTCGAGCCCGGCCATGACGGATTGGGGCTAAATCCCTTTGGGATTGCTCAGGCGGCGGCAGACTTCGTCGAGCTGTTCCAGCGTTTTGTAGGCGATCTTCACTTCGCCCGAACCGTTCGCCTTGTGCGCGATCTCGACTTTCAGCCCCAGCGCGTTGGCGAGGTTGGCTTCCAGCGCGCGCGTGTCGGCATCCTTGTGATGCGGCTTCTTCGGTTTCTTATTGTCCTGCGAGCGTTGTTCGGCTTCGCGCACGTTCAGCGCGCCGGCGACGATTTCGCGTGCGCGCGCTTCGGGGTCGGCCAATCCGATCAGCGTGCGCGCATGGCCGGCCGTCAGCTTGCCTTCGCGGATCATCACCTTCACGCCTTCGGGCAAACGCAACAGACGCAGTGTGTTGGCGATGTGGCTGCGGCTTTTGCCGATCTCCTGCGCCAGGCGTTCCTGCGTGTAACCGAAACGGTCGGCCAGTTCGTGATAGGCGGCGGCTTCCTCGATGGCGTTCAGATCTTCGCGCTGGACGTTTTCGATGATGGCGAGTTCAAGCGCTTCGGAATTGGAGATCTCACGCACCACAACCGGCACGTCGTGAAGCTTCGCCATTTGTGCGGCGCGCCAGCGCCGTTCGCCGGCAACGATTTCAAACGCATCGGCCTGTCCCGCAATCGGGCGCACAAGAATGGGTTGCAGCACACCTTTCTCGCGGATCGATCCGGCAAGATCGCGCAATTCTTCTTCGTGAAAAGTTTTGCGCGGCTGGTGCGGATTGGGGCGCAGGAACGCCACCGGCAATGTGCGCGAGCCTTTCGCGGGCACAGCGCCATGCGCGGGTGCCGCCGCCTCATCGCCGATCAGCGCCGAAAGCCCACGGCCCAAACCACGCGGCCGATCTTCTGCCATTGCGCTCTCCGTCATGCTGCCAGTGCGCGCGCCCGTTCGCGCTGGATCAGTTCACCGGCCAGTTTGATATAGGCCTGGCTGCCGGAGCAGCGCAGGTCATAAACCAGCGCCGGCAGGCCATGGCTCGGCGCTTCGGAAATGCGCACGTTGCGCGGGATGATGGTGTTGTAGACCTTCTCGCCCATATGGCCGCGCACATCGGCTTCCACCTGTTCGGAAAGCCGGTTGCGGCGGTCGAACATGGTCAGCACGATGCCCTGGATTTCCAGCGTCGGGTTCAGGTTCACGCGCACCAGTTCAATGGTTTTCATCAACTGGCTGAGGCCTTCCAGTGCGAAGAATTCGCACTGCAGCGGTACAACCACCGCGTCAGCAGCAGCCATCGCATTCACCGTCAGCAGCGTCAGCGACGGCGGACAGTCGATCAGCACATATGAATATTGCGAAGACTCTGTCTGGGCAAAGGCTTCCAGCGCGTCCTTCAAGCGATAGTTGCGGCGCGGGATGTCGATTAACTCTAATTCGGCACCACTTAAGTCAACGGTTGAAGGAACGATCGCAAGCTTTGGAATCTTCGTGGAAACTATCGCTTCACCAATGCCGCATTGGCCGGTGAGCACATCGTAGATCGTGTGCTTGCGTTCGGCGTGGCCGATGCCCAATCCGGTAGAGGCATTGCCCTGCGGATCGATGTCGATCACCAGCGTGGGCGCGCCAACCGCCGCGAGTGCGGTACCAAGATTGATCGCTGTGGTTGTCTTGCCGACGCCGCCCTTCTGGTTGGCGACGACAAGGACGCGAGGCTTACGGCCGTGAGCGGGTTCGGACATTGGCGATCTCCCGGACTTCGAGAATTGTGCCCGAAGGGTCCGAGCGGCTTTGGTGCCGCAAGGCCTTCATCCTCCAAGATTTACGGGCTTTGGTCAATTCAGCCTCTAGATTTTGTCCCTTCAGGAACAAGCAAACAGTGTTCGGTCCGGCGAAATGCTGTGCATAGCCGAGCAGCTTGTCCAGTGGGGCGCAGGCCCGCGCGGTGATCACATCGAAGGGCTCGCGCTTGGCCGCTTCCATGCGGGCGTTGAGAACGTCCACCTTCAGAGACAGCCGCGTCGCGACTTCGGTGAGGAAAGCGCATTTCTTGGCAGTGGATTCGTAGAGCACGGCACGGAAACCTTCGCGTTCGCGCAGTATTGTGGCCAGCACGATGCCGGGAAAGCCGGCACCGCTGCCTAGGTCCACAAGGCTCTTGGCGGCGTCGGGAATGAAAGCGGCGAGCTGGGCGGAATCCAGCATGTGCCGCTGCCATACGTCTTCCAGCGAGCGCGCCGAAACAAGGTTGTGGCGAGCGTTCCAATCTTCCAGCAGGCCGGCAAAGCTCTTCAGCCGCGCCAGTGTTTCACGTGAAACACCAGTGGCTTGGGCGAAGGCTTCGGGGCCGAAGGGTTCAGGCGACACGGCGGCGGGCGCGGACGTGGGCGAGCACGATGGTCAATGCCGCCGGGGTGATGCCGTCGATGCGCGCGGCCTGGCCCAAGGTGGCGGGGCGGATAGCGGTGAGCTTGCCGCGCACTTCGGTAGAGAGGCCATGCACCGCGGCATAATCGAGATCGGCCGGAAGCGTGAGCGACTCGTCCTTGCGGAAGGCCAGAATGTCCGCCTCCTGCCGGTCCATGTATCCGGAATACTGCGCGTCGATTTCGAGTTGTTCGATCACATCGGGTACGAAGGAAGCCAGCTCTGGCCAGACGCGCACCAGGTCCGCGAACGATACGTCCGGATAGGCCAGATAGCGGCTGGCGTTGCGCCGCACACCGTCCAGCCCCACGGCGATGCCGTGCTTCTGGGCTTCATTCGGCGTCATGGCTAGCTCGGCCATCCGCGCCCGCGCCGCGTTCAGCCATTGCATCTTTGCGGCGAAGAAATGCGCGCGTTCGGGGCCGATGCAGCCGAGCTTGATGCCGATGGCCGTCAGCCGCTGGTCGGCGTTGTCGGCGCGAAGTGACAGGCGATATTCGGCGCGGCTGGTGAACATGCGATAGGGCTCGCTCACGCCTTTGGTCACAAGGTCGTCGATCAGTACGCCGATGTATGCGGTGGCGCGATCCAGAACCGCCCCTGCCCCCGCCGCATTCAGGCCCGCCATCAAGCCTTGGGCCGCGGCTTCTTCGTAACCCGTGGTGCCGTTGATCTGGCCGGCCAGGAACAAGCCCGGCCTGCGCTTGACCTCCAGCGTCGGCGCCAGTTCGCGCGGGTCCACATAGTCGTATTCGATAGCGTAACCCGGCCGCTGGATGACGGCGTTCTCAAGCCCCGGAATGGTGGCGATCAGCGCGTGCTGAACATCTTCCGGCAGCGAGGTGGAGATGCCGTTGGGATAGATCGTGTCGTCGTCCAGCCCTTCCGGCTCGAGGAAAATCTGGTGGCTTTCGCGCTGGCCGAAGCGCACCACCTTGTCCTCGATAGACGGGCAATAGCGCGGGCCGGTGCCTTCGATCTGGCCCGAATAGATCGGCGCGCGATCCAGATTGGCGCGGATGATGGCGTGAGTGGCCGCGGTCGTGTGTGTGATGTGGCAGGGCACCTGGCGCGTGGTGATGGCGCGCGTGAGGAACGAGAACGGTGTCGGCGGATCGTCGCCCTGCTGCTCTTCGAGCGCGGTCCAGTTGATCGTCTTGCCGTCCAGCCGCGGCGGTGTGCCGGTCTTCAACCGGCCCATCGCAAGGCCCAAACCGTAAAGTGTCTTGGACAGACCGATGGAAGGCTCCTCGCCTACCCGTCCGGCCGGAATCTTCTTCTCGCCGATATGGATCAGCCCGCGCAGGAAGGTGCCGGTGGTCAACACCACGGCCTTGGCGGCGATGGTCTCGCCGTCCGCCAGAACCACGCCGCAGACGCGGCCATCCTTGACGGCCAGATCCTCGGCGGCGGCGGCTCGGATTTCTAGGTTCGACTGACCGGCCAGCGCGGCCTGCATGGCGGCGCGATAGAGCTTACGGTCGGCCTGGGTGCGAGGGCCGCGCACGGCCGGTCCCTTGCGGCGGTTAAGCAGGCGGAACTGGATTCCGGCGGCGTCGGCCACCTTCCCCATCAGCCCATCCAGCGCGTCGATCTCGCGGACCAGATGGCCCTTGCCCAGCCCGCCGATGGCCGGGTTGCAGCTCATCTCGCCGATGGTTTCGAGCTTGTGGGTGAGCAGCAGCGTGGCGGCGCCCAGCCGCGCGGAGGCCGCCGCGGCCTCGCAGCCGGCATGCCCGCCCCCGATCACAATGACATCGAAACCGCTCATGGCGCGGTCCTTACGCTGTCGCCAAATCCGCCGCAACGGATATCCGCCAAGCGGGCTGTTTCACGTGAAACAATGCTTGAGCCGCTCATTTTCCGATGCAGAAATCGCGGAAGATCACGTCCAGCAAATCTTCCACATCCACCCTGCCCGTGATGCGGCCGATCTCGCGTAGCGCCAGCCGCAAATCCTCTGCCATCAGTTCGGACTCCGGCTCGGACAAAGCCCGGTCCAGCCCCGCAGCCGCTGCCTCAAGGGCGTGACGGTGGCGGGCGCGGGTCAGGAGCGGCGAACCCGTGCGGTTCTCCAGTTTTTGACGCACTTGTTTCGATATCGATTCAATTAGGGTTTGCAAGCCTTCACCAGTTTTGGTCGAGATCGCCAAGCCTTCCCGCCTTTCCGGCCAGGGCCGGTCCGCCTTGTTCCAGACGGCGAGGTCGGCCCGCACCTTCGGCGCTTGCGGATCGGCGGCACTGCCGTCCAGCAAAAGCAGAACAAGATCGGCGGATTCGGCGCGCGCCAACGCGCGGCGAACACCTTCCGCCTCCACGGCCTCTGAAGCGTCCCGCAGACCGGCGGTATCGGCCACGATCACGGCATACCCGCCCAGGTTGAGATGGACTTCCACCACATCCCGCGTGGTCCCGGCCGCTTCCGAAACGATCGCCACGTCGCGCTGGGCCAGCACATTGACGAGCGAACTCTTACCGCTGTTCGGTGGACCTAACACCGTTAAGTAAAGGCCATCACGGGTCAGTTCGCCACGCCGGGCATCGCCCAGATGCCCTTGAATCTGTTCAAGAACTTCGCTCGCCAGCGTTCGGGCTTCGCCGCTAACACCATCCGGCAATTCCTCGTCGGAGAAATCGATGGTGGCTTCGGCCAGCGCCACGCTGCGGATCAGCTTCGCCCGCCAGCCTTCGTAAAGCTCCGTTAGCGCGCCGCCATATTGGGCAAGTGCCTGTGTGCGCTGGGATTCCGTTTCGGCGTCGATCAGATCGGCGATGGCTTCGGCTTGTGTGAGATCGAGCTTGCCGTTCTCCACCGCGCGGCGGGTGAATTCGCCCGGCCCGGCAGGCCGCAGACCCGATAGTTTGCCCAGCGCAGCCAGCACGCCTTCCACAATCGCGCGCCCGCCATGCAGGTGAAGCTCGACAATGTCTTCGCCGGAAAAGCTCGCCGGAGCTTGAAAATAAAGGACAACTGCATCGTCCAGCGTTACGCCCGACGCATCGCGAAGCTGGCGCAAGGTCGCGCGACGCGGCTCAGGCGCAGGCTTTTGCGAAAGCGCCTCCAGCGCGGCTCTCGCTTTCGGCCCGGAAATCCGCACCACGGCAACGCCGGCGCGGCCCGCCGCACTGGAAAGCGCAAAGATCGTGTCGCTCAAGGCTTGCCGGTCTTGCCGCCCGCCGCCTTTTGGGCCGCGTCCCACATGGCGCGCTGGAATTGCTCGATCCCCTCGCCGCCCGGCATCCAGGCGCGCATCAGGCTTTGCGGATCGGCGTCCATCGCCGCCATCATCCGCTTTTCCATTTCCTTGAGCACTTTCTCCTGCACCGGCGCCACGTCCGGCAGGCCCAGAAAGCGCCGCGCTTCTTCCGGCGTCATGTCGACATCGATATGGAATTTCATCGGATCCATCCTTCGCGAACGCCCGCCTTGTGAGGCCGAGGACAGGCGCGCTAAGGAGAAAGCTACGGGTAACATCCACACGCATCAACAAGCGCAAAGCCAAAAGCCGCGCGCCATCACGGAAGAACCATGAGCAGCAATCTCCTCGGCCAGGAAACCAGCCCCTATCTCCTCCTGCACAAGGACAATCCCGTGCATTGGCGTCCGTGGGGTCCCGAAGCGCTGGCCGAAGCCGAAGAAAGCGGAAAGCCGATCCTGCTCTCCATCGGTTACACCGCCTGCCACTGGTGTCACGTGATGAACCACGAAAGCTTCGCCAATCCGGAAATCGCGGCGCTGATGAACGACAAGTTCATCACCGTGAAAGTCGATCGCGAAGAGCGCCCGGATATCGATCAGTTTTACCAGACGGCCGCGAACAACATGGGCATCAACGGCGGCTGGCCGCTGACCATGTTTCTCACGCCCAAAGGCGAACCGTTTTTCGCCGGCACTTATTATCCGCCGGAGGACCGCTTCGGCCAGCCTTCGCTTCCCAAAGTTCTCGATGAAGTTTCGCGCATCTATGCCGAACAGCCGGAACCGGTTGCCAACACCACGGCCGGCGTCAACCAGAAGCTGACGACGCTCTGGAATCGCGACACGCGCGCCGATCTTCCCGGCTCGATCCTGGACGATACCGCGCTCTCCATTGGCCAGCGCTTCGATATCTTTCACGGCGGTGTCATCGGCACGATGAAATTTCCTGTGCCGCCGCTGGTCGAACTGTTGTGGCGCGCTTACCTGCGCACCGGCGCATTCCAGTTTCAGCAACTGGCGCAAACCACGCTTGATGGTCTCTCGCGCGGCGGCATCTACGACCATGTCGGTGGCGGCTGGTCGCGCTACTCCGTCGATCCGCACTGGATCGTTCCGCATTTCGAAAAGATGCTCTACGACAACGCGCTGCTGGTCGAACTCTATACACTGGTCTGGCAAGGCACGCGCGTGCCGGCCTATCGCGACCGTATCGAAGATACCATCGCCTGGATGTTGCGCGAAATGCGGGTCGAAGATGCTTTCGCGTCGAGCCTTGATGCCGACTCCGAAGGCGAAGAGGGCAAGTATTACGTCTGGAGCGAAGCGGAAATCGACGCGACGCTGATGGGCACATTCGTGCAGCGCTTCAAGGACGTGTACAGCGTCACGCGCCAAGGCAATTTCAACGGCAAGAATGTGCTGCATCGGCTGGGCGCGGTTCCACACCCGCTGCCGGAAGCCGATGAAGTGCTGCTGAAAAAGCAGCGCGCGCTTTTGCTGGCGGCGCGCCAGAACCGCAAGCCGCCGATGCGCGACGACAAGATCCTGGCGGACTGGAACGGCATGGCCATCGCGAGCCTTGCGTTCGCAGGTGCGGTGTTCAAAAGGCCCGACTGGGTGGATGCCGCGATGAAGGCTTTCGCTTTCATTGAGAAAGCGCTGGGCGAGGGCGACAGGTTGTTCCATTCATGGCGCGCGGGAAAGCGCGGCGCTTCCGGTTTCGCGGACGACTACGCGCAAATGGCGCGCGGCGCACTGGCGCTATGGGAAGTCACCGGCGACACGCATTATCTGGAACGCGCGCAAGCTTGGACGCGCACCATGGACGAGCATTTCTGGGACATGGGCACCGGCGGCTATTACTATGCCGCCGACGATGCGGAAGTCTTGCCCGTGCGTTCGCGCGTGGTGTTCGATCAATCCACGCCATCGGCCAACGGCGTCATGCTGATCGTGCTCAACAAGCTTTATCTCGCCACCATGGACTCCCTCTATCGCGACCGCGCCAATGCGCTGGTGCAGGCCTTCGCCGGCGAAGTGGGGCGCACCGGCATTTCGATGGGCACTTATCTGAACGGCCTGGAGAATGTGATGACGGGCCTTCACATCGTTATCGTCGGCCCCGTCAACAGCCCCAAGACGCATGATCTTGTGAATGCCGTGCTGGGACGCAGCCTGCCCACGCGCCAGCTGATGGTGGTTTCGCCGACGCAGCGATTGCCGGAAGGCCATCCCGCGCAGGGCAAGATCATGGAAGGCGGCCAGCCCACGGCCTACGTCTGTCAGCGCACAAGCTGTTCGGCGCCGATCACAAATCCGGTGGCGCTGTCGCAAATCCTGCAACTGCCGCCGCAGGCGCCGCAAGGGCAGGCCTGAACCGATAGCACGCCACCAGACAGGAGACCGGCGATGAGCAGCAAAGACGTCACCATCGAAGGCAAGGACGGCAGCTTCTACGGTTATCTGGCCGCGCCGGCATCGGGCAAAGGTCCGGGCATTGTCGTCATTCAGGAGATTTTCGGCGTCAACAAGGTGATGCGCGATCTGGCGGATGGTTTCGCCGCGCGCGGTTATTTCGCGCTGGCGCCGGACCTATTCTGGCGCATCGAACCGGGCGTACAGCTCACCGACCAGACTGACGATGAATGGAAAAAAGCCTTCGACCTGATGAACAAGTTCGAGCACGATCCGGGCATCGCCGACATTCAATCCAGCATCGATTTTCTGCGCGCCACGCCGGGCTGCACCGGCAAGGTTGGCGCGGTGGGTTATTGCCTGGGCGGACTGCTCGCCTATCTGGCCGCGGCGCGCACAGACAGCGATGCATCGGTGGGTTATTACGGCGTCAACATCGATCAGAAACTGGACGAAGCAAAAGACATCGAGCATCCACTCATGCTGCACATCGCCGGCAAGGACGGATTCCAGAAACCGGAACAGCGCGCGAAAATCATCGAGGGCCTGAAAGGCAACCGCCACGTTACGCTGCATCTTTATCCGGAAATGGATCACGCCTTCGCGCGCGCAGGCGGGGCGCATTACGATCACGCCAATGCCGAGCTTGCCAACGGCCGCACCGCGACCTTCTTCCGCCAGCACCTGAGCTAGATTTTATTTTCCCGCCAGCGGGCGAACGTCTTGCACCAGATGCACCAGCACGCGGCCGGGTTCTTCGATCTGCATCAGGTGGGCGGAGTTCTCGAACCAGACCAGCTTCTTTACCGGCGCATGCACGCGCGCGAACCATGCCGCCGTCACCTTGGCCGACACCGTTTCGTCATGGCGGCCATTGAAGATGATGATGGGGCAGCGGAAATCGGTGACGCGATTGAAGTTGAAGCTGGTGAATTGCGGCAGCAAACGCCCCAGCGACAGCGCGGAGCCTTTGTCGATCGCGGCAAGATCGGCGTTGGTGTAATCGGGCGATAGCTGGCTGGCGTGGTAGTAATAAGCATAGCTGTCACGGTTCCAGCTGAGGCCGCCAAATTTCACCGACCATTTGCGCTCGATATCGATCTTGGCCAGCGGCACCGCGCCATTGGCTTCGGGATAAGGCGCGATGGCTTCCAGTTCCTTGATGGCGGCTTGATTGTGCGCCGCTCTGGCGGCGGCCAGCGTTGCTTCATAGCTTTCGCGTTCGCTGGCCTGTGAATCGACCATCTGGCCCATGCCGATATAGGCGTAGAGCCATTCGGGATGTTTTTGCGCCAGCGTGAGGCCCAGGATCGATCCCCAGGAATGACCGAGCACGAAGATCTTGGGCTTGCGATAAGTCGTGCGCAGATACGTCACCATCGCTTCGGTGTCGGACACCATCTGCGGCAGAGTGATGGTGGATGCGATCTTCGCCGGATCGTTGGCGTTGTAGGTTTTGCCGCTGCCGCGCTGATCCCATTGCACCACGGTGAAGTAATCTTCCCAGCCGTTCTGAAACGTCCAGCTTGTCGGCATTTCGGGGGCCGCCGGGCCGCCGTGAATAAACAGCAGAATGGGATTGTTGCGGTCGCGCCCGCGAATGGTGATCCATTGTTTGGTGCCGTTGATCGGGACTTCCATGCGCTGATCGATGCCGTTGGGCGAAACGACCTTCTGCAGATCGGCCACGATGGCGCGCGCGCTGTCTTGTGTGAATGGCTTGTCCGCAGCGTGCGCGGCAAGCGGCGCGGCCAGAAACAGGCAGGCGAGCAATCGGGCATGCATCGAATGTTTTCTCCGGTTCACCACACCCTCATCTGCGCCGGACGCGGGCCAATTCAAGTAACGCGTTCGCGGAACTTCGCGAACTCTGTGCTCGTCACCGCAATCTTGCGGCACAAGCGCTTATGCCAGCCCATGCAAATTCCTGCCATCTGCCTTGCGCAATTGTGAAAAGCGCAAAGCTGCGCTTGAATGGCGCGCATGAGAATCTGGCTGCGGCGGCTGGCGTGGATTTGGCTGGCCGTCGGCGCGGCGGTTTTCCTTTACGGTGCAATCACGGGCGATGGACTGGCCGGCGCGCTGCTCTATAGCCAGCTCATCGCGCGGCACGAAGCCTCGCCGCGGATCGTCAGCGAGCTTCTTTTCCTGCCGCTTTGCCTGGCGCCGATGGCGCTGCTGCTTTCCACCTATCGTCCGCCGCCGCCCGTGCCGGGACGGGCCAGCGCAACGCCGCCAAAAAATCCTGGGCGCGGGCTGTTGCTGGGCGGCCTGTTCGGCGGCGCGATTTCCATGGCTCTGTCGCGGAGCGCAAATCCGCGGCTGCGCGCCGTATCTCTCGCGCTGGGCGCCGTCGCGCTGGCGGCCTTTGCTTTCGCCGCATGGTCCTATCTGCAATCCGGCGTCACGCCGCGATATGCCGCGAGCGTCAATCTCGATACCGAACAGCCGCTGCCGCCCGTCAGCGCCATGCGGATCAGCGGCACGGCGCGGCCGCAATTCCGGCTTTCATATCTTGAGAGTTCGGAAGTGCGCGGCACAAGTTACGGAAAATTCCACAATTACGTTCCGCTGACATCCGCGAACTGGCGTGTGGGCGATCCTGTTCACGTGCTGGTGGATATCGCGGATGAGCCCGATGTGCCGCGCCACCAAAGCAGTTTCAAAACGGACGGCTACATAACGCCCGCGCCGGGCGGCTATGTTCTGCGCGCGCTGCGCGACAAGGGCCTCACGCTGGCGGACGATCTGGTCGTGGTCGCCAAAGACCGCGATTCCACGGGCATGGCGATTGCGCTTACACTCGGCGTGCTGTCGCTGGCACTTTGCTTCGCGTTTGCCTTCGCCAGCCAGGCCACAAAGCCATTTGGACAAGCACGATGATGAAAACCAAACCCCATCCCGAACTGGCGGCTTTGCGCGCCAGCATCGACAATGTCGACGCCGCGCTCATTTATCTGCTGGCAGAGCGATTCAAATTCACCCAAGCGGTGGGCCGCTTCAAGGCGCGCCACAAGATGCCCCCCGCCGATCCCGCGCGCGAGAAAGTTCAGGTGGCGCGGCTGCGCAAGCTGGCGAAGGACGCCAAACTCGATCCGAAATTCGCGGAGAAATTCCTGGCCTTCATCGTGGCGGAAGTGATCCGCCACCATGAAGCCATTGCACGGCGTTGAGGATCAGCCGTGAAGCGCGCCGGCCAGCCAAAGCACCAGCAAAACGATCAATACAAGGCCCAGCACGCCGCCAAGGCCGGCGCCGCCGTAGCTTCGATGCGCGTAATATCCGCCGCCGCCGCCAAACAGCAGCAACAGCACAACGATGATGATTATTAAACCCATGTCGCGATTTTCCCCTGATGTCCGTTACAGAACGCGCGAATGTGGGAATGGAACCATTTTCCCGGCGCAGGCGCTTGAACGTCATCGCGACAACAACCCGACAGGCAGGTAACTCCATGAAAGCGATCAGGATTTCAAAAACCGGCGGCCCGGACGTGATGGAATATGTGGATGTTGAATTGCCGCCGCCGGGTACCGGCCAAGTGCGCGTGAAACAGACAGTCAGCGGCGTCAATTACATCGACACTTACCACCGGTCCGGCCTCTACAAAGTCCCGCTGCCCACCACCTTGGGCACCGAAGCGGCCGGTGTTGTGAAAACGCTGGGCGCCAACGTCTCCTCGCTGAAGGTTGGCGACCGCGTGGCTTATGCCGGCGCGCCCATCGGCTCCTACGCTGAAGAAGCCAACGTGCCGGCCGAGCGGCTGGTCAAATTGCCCGATGGCGTTTCAGACGAAGTTGCAGCGGCGGCGATGCTGAAGGGCATGACGGCGCAATATCTTCTCAAGCGCACCTATCCGGTGAAAAGCGGACAGACGATCTTGTGGCATGCGGCGGCGGGTGGGGTTGGCCTTATCGCCTGCCAATGGGCCAGGCATCTTGGCGTGCATGTGATCGGCACGGTGGGGTCGGAAGAAAAGATTGCGCTCGCCAAAAGCCACGGCGCCGAACATGTCATCAGTACGCACGACAAGGATTGGCCAAAGAAGGTGCGCGATCTGACGGGCGGCGAGGGCGTGCCGGTGGTTTACGATTCCATCGGCAAGGCGACATGGGATGGCTCGCTGGATTGCCTTTCCGTGCGCGGCATGATGGTGAGTTTCGGCAACGCGTCCGGCCCCGTGCCGGCGGTCGAGCCGGGTGTGCTGGCGGCGAAAGGTTCGCTCTATCTCACCCGGCCTTCGCTGGGAAATTACACGCGCACGCACGAGGAACTTCAGGAAACCGCTGACGATCTGTTCGCGGTGATCGCGTCCGGTGCGGTGAAGATCGAAATCAACCAGCGCTTTAAATTGGAAGACGCCGCCAAGGCGCACGAGGCCCTGCACTCGCGCAACACCACGGGCGCTACCATCCTGACGATCTAGCTATTCCGCTGCCATGCTTTTGTCTTCGCGCATGTAAATGGAGCGTTTGGGTGCGGACATCACGCGGTTGACCATCGGCACGAAGGCGTCCAGCGGCATGGTGTCGTAATTGGGATCGAAGGCGTTCTGGTCGTGGCGCGCGCAGAACATCGCGGTCTTTTCGAAATTGGGATGGCCGCGGAACTGGTCGCGCATGTCCCGGTCGAGGCCGAGATAATGGAAGAAATAATAGCCCTGGAAGATTCCGTGGTGCTGCAGCATCCACCAGTTCGCTTCCGACACGAACGGCTTGAGGATGGTGGCGCCCAGTTCGGCGTGGTTGGTTGAGGCCAGCGTATCGCCGATATCGTGCAGCAGCGCGCAGACAACATATTCCTCGTTCATGCCGTCGCGGTGCGCCAGCGTGGCCGATTGCAGCGAATGTTTCAGCCGGTCCACGGCAAAGCCGCCGCAATCACCATCGAGTAGTTTCAGGTGCGTCAGCACGCGGCCCGGCAGCTCGCGGTTGAAGGCGCCCGCCGCCTTGGCGATTTTCATCCAGTCGTCCTGCGTGCCATCGGCCATCGCATGAAATTGCGCGCGGTCCGCAGGGTGTTCGGTCATGGCTGGCGCCTCAATATCGCGGCCGCCAGCCTAGCATGGTCTAATCCGCCGGTCACGAATCAGGGGCATCGCGATGACATTCCGCAAATGGCTCGAAGACACGTTTGAAACCGCGCTGTTCGCCAGCCGCTGGTTCATGGCGCCGTTTTATGCCGGCCTGGCCATAGCCCTGGTGGTGCTGATGGTTACCTTCGGCAAAGAGGTGGTCGAGGAAACCTTCAAGCTCGGCAACCTGGAAGAAACCGAAGTTGTCGTGTGGCTGCTGTCGCTGATCGATATGTCGCTGGCCGCCAACCTCACGCTGATGGTGATGTTCGCGGGCTATGAGAATTTCGTCTCCAAGCTCGATCTGGACGAAAATCCCGACAAGCCCAACTGGCTTGGCCGCGTGGATTTTTCGAACATGAAATTGAAGCTGGTGGCTTCGATCATCGCGATCTCAGTCATCCACCTGCTCAAGGCCTTTATGGCGATCGACACGTTCAACAAGGCCGATCTGCAATGGCTGCTGGCCATTCACATGGTCTTCCTTGTCTCCGGCGTGTTCCTGGCCCTGATGGACTGGCTGGGCGAACGCGGCGCGGAAAACAAGGAAATAAGCCCACACCAGCCTTGAGGCCAGCTTGAAACCCAGCATCGATTATGGTAACGAAGCTGGCATGGGCGAAATGCGCAAAATCACGGTGGACGTGCCGGCTGAAGATCTGGCGGCCGCGCAGGACTACGTCGGAGCCGGCGTTACAGAAACTGTCCGGGCTGCATTGCGCAGACTCCGTTCGGACCGCGCGCTGAAGCAACTTCGCAACCTCCGCGGCAAGGTCAAGTTTTCGATGACCTGGCAAGAAATGAAATACGACGGCGAATGATCGCGGCCGATTCCAGCGCGCTCGTCGCGTATCTGAAAAACGAAAAAGGCGCCGATCTCGATCTGTTGGACGCCGCCGTGTTGAACGGCCAGCTCAGACTTCCGCCGGCTGTCGTAACAGAAATCCTGAGCGATGAAACTTCCGGCATGATACTGGGCGAAGTGCTGCCCGACATTCTCATGCTGGAGCTGACAGATGGCTACTGGGAACGCGCAGGCCTCACACGCCGCTTGTTGCTGCAAAAGGGACTGAAAGCGAAAATCGCCGACACGCTGATCGCGCAATCCTGTATCGACCACGGCGTGACCTTGATCGCGCGCGACGGCGACTTCCGTCATTTCGCCAAGCATTGCGGATTGAAACTGGCCTGATTGAATCAGGCCAGTCCCATCACGTGTTCATGCCGTCGAAGAAGTCCGAATTGTTCTTGGCCTGGCGCAGCTTGTCGAGCAGGAATTCGATGGCATCGATCGTGCCCATCGGCGCCAGAATGCGGCGCAGGACATACATCTTCGACAATGTCGCCTTGTCCATGAGCAGCTCGTCCTTGCGGGTGCCCGACTTGAGAATGTCGATCGCCGGGAAGACGCGCTTGTCGGCGACCTTGCGGTCCAGAATGATTTCCGAGTTGCCGGTGCCTTTGAACTCTTCGAAAATAACTTCGTCCATGCGGCTGCCGGTATCGATCAAGGCGGTTGCGATAATGGTGAGCGATCCGCCTTCCTCGATGTTGCGCGCCGCGCCGAAGAAGCGCTTGGGGCGCTGCAAGGCGTTGGCATCCACACCGCCGGTCAGCACCTTGCCCGATGACGGAACAACGGTGTTGTAAGCGCGCCCCAGGCGCGTGATGGAATCCAGCAGGATCACCACGTCGCGCTTGTGTTCGACAAGGCGCTTGGCTTTTTCGATCACCATTTCGGCGACCTGCACGTGGCGGCTGGCCGGTTCATCGAAGGTGGAGGCAATCACCTCGCCCTTCACCGAACGCTGCATGTCGGTCACTTCTTCCGGGCGCTCGTCGATCAGAAGCACGATCAGGAAACATTCCGGATGATTGGCGGAAATCGCCTTGGCGATATTCTGAAGGATCACGGTCTTGCCGGTGCGCGGCTGGGCGGTGATCAGTGCGCGCTGGCCCATGCCCTGCGGCGCCACGATGTCGATGACGCGGCCGGTTTTATCTTTGTTCGTGGGATCGTCCAGCTCCATGTTGAGCCAGCGCGTCGGATAAAGCGGCGTCAGATTGTCGAAATGGACCTTGTGCTTGATCTTCTCGGGGTCCTCGAAATTGATGGTCGTGACCTTGAGCAGCGCGAAATAACGCTCGCCATCCTTGGGGCCGCGGATCGGGCCTTCCACGGTGTCGCCGGTGCGAAGCCCGAAGCGGCGGATCTGCGACGGCGAGACATAGATGTCGTCGGGGCCGGGCAGGTAGTTGGATTCCGGCGAGCGCAGGAAGCCGAAGCCATCCTGCAGCGTCTCCACGACGCCGGTGCCGGTGATCTCCACATTGCGTTCGGCAAGCTCTTTGAGGATCGCGAACAGCATGTCCTGCTTGCGCATGGACGAGGCGTTCTCGATCTCAAGGTCTTCAGCGAACGCCAGAAGATCGGTGGGGGTTTTGGATTTCAGATCCTGCAGCTTCATGGCTTGCAGGCCGGATTGGACTGTCATGTGACGGTTACACCTGAGATACTTGGAACATTGGGGGGTTGGTCTTCGAGTCCGGCTTGTGTTCCCGCGGGCGGCCCATCGGGCCAAGCGCGGATTATGGTCGGAGGTCTTAATCGCTTCGCGCCGGGTTCTTGCCGGGTCTGGCGGCATACCCGCCGCGTGCGAAGCTCTTGAGGAACGCTGGCCTTATACGCCTTTTCGCCGGCCTTGCAAACGGGGTTTCGCTCTAAAACGGCTGGACAATGACCAGGATCACGATGGCCGCCATCAGCACCGCCGGGACTTCGTTCAGGATGCGGTAGAAGCGGGCGGATTTGTCGTTGGCATCGCGCGCGAATTTCTTGACGCACACCGCGAAGTAACCATGCAGGCCTGAAAGAACAAGAACCAGCGCCAGCTTGGCCTGCAGCCAGTGCTCATCCATGATGCCGGGCATCAGCCAGATTTGCATCAGCCCGAACAGCCATACCGCAATCATGGCGGGATTGATTATGGCGCGAAGAAGCTTCTTCTCCATCACCTTGAAGCGTTCGGAATCGGGTGAGCCCGGCACGGTCTGCGTGTGATAGACGAACAGGCGCGGCAAATAGAGCATGCCGCTCATCCAGGCGATCACCGCGATCACGTGAAAAGCGCGGATCCAAAGAATGTTGTTCGAAAGAAACATCGTCATGGGCTGGTACCGTGGCCGCAGCGGGTGAACGTCATCGGACAGATACGGGCCTCAGCACAAGTGGTCGTTTGGCCGCTGTGCAGCGCACGCGTCACAAGCTCGGCGAGGGCCGCGACGAATTGCGGCTGGGTGGACACGGTAGGCACGCGCAGGTAATCGCGCACGCCACTGTGGCGCGCCAGTTCGCCATATTCGATATCGAGTTCCACCAGCGTTTCGGAATGTTCCGACACGAACGCGATCGGCGCCACGATCAGGCCTTTGCCTTCGTGTCCGGCTGCGCGGATTTCCGCATCCGTTGCCGGCGTCAGCCATTGCAGAGGGCCGACGCGGCTTTGATACGTCACGCGCCAATCCAGACCGCTTATCCCAAGCTTGTCCACAATCGCTTGCGCCGTTTGTTCCACCTGCCATTGATAGGGATCGCCCTTTGCAATCACACGCTTGGGCAGGCCATGCGCCGATAACAACAGGCGATAATCCACATCCGGCTTGCGCCGCGCCAAGGCTTCGCCGATCAGCGCTGCCTGGCTTTCGATGAAACCTTCGGCAAACGGATAGCAACAGATGCGAACGCTACTCGCGGCAAGTCCGGCGCGCGCTGCTTCCTTCTCCCAGTTTTTGAAAGACGACTCCGTCGTGGTTGTGGAGAACTGGGGATAGAGCGGCAACAACACGATCTGCTCCGCGCCCCAGGTTTTCGCGGCATGCACCGCGCCGGCCGCGAAGGGATGCCAGCAGCGCATGGCGATAAAGGCGCGCATCTCATGTTCGCCGCCCGCCAGTGCCTTTTCCAGCGCACGCGCCTGCGCCTGCGTTTCTTCCAGGATAGGCGAGCGGCCGCCGATCTTGGCGTAGATTTCCTGCGCGATGGGCGCACGCCGTTTTGCGATCCACCACGCCAGAGGCTTTCGAAAAATTCCGGGAAGCGAAATAATCGCGGGATCGGAAAAAAGATTTCGCAGGAACGGTTCAACCGCCTGCGGCGAATCCGGGCCACCCAGATTGAACAGGATAACCGCAACCTTCACGCGCTTCTTCTCCACACATCCGTTCTTGTCTTCTTCAAGAAACAAGACTCCTAAGTAGGATGATGAAGTATCTGATGGGCCTGTGAAGTGTGGAAAAGTCGGTGAATGGCGGTTCTCTAGGCCGCAAAGTGACCGGACTCAAGACGCGCCCGCTGAGGACGGTTCGGGTATGATCGTGGGGCGGATTGTTGTCCATCTCGCGGCGGCGGCGAAAATGTGCATTTCTATGCTTTGCCCCCAGCTTGAGAGCAGGCCCCTGTGGACCAAGTGTTCCATATCCATCTGGTGTCCGATGCCACCGGCGAAACCCTGAACGCCATCGCCAACGCGGCGCTGGCGCAGTTCGAGAATGTCGATGTGCGCGAGCATGTTTATGCGCTGGTGCGCAGCCCGCGCCAGCTTCAGCGCGCCGTGGATCATATTCGCATCGAACCGGGGTTTGTCCTGTTCACGCTGGTCAATCCGGATCTGCGCAACGAACTGATCCGCCAGGCCACCGAGATCGGCGTACCGTGCCTGGATGTGATGGAGGCGCCGGTTGCCGCGATGGGCAGCTTTCTGGGCGCCGCCGAAACCCACCGGCCCGGCGGCCAGCACGGCGTCGATCAGCGTTATATGCAGCGTATTGAGGCGCTGAATTTCACCATCGCGCATGATGACGGCCAGAATCTCGACACCATCAACGAAGCGCAGGTTATTCTGGTGGGCGCGAGCCGGACTTCGAAAACGCCAACCTGTGTGTATCTCGCCATTCGCGGCTTGCGCGCGGCCAATGTTCCCATCGTGAACGGGCTGCCGGTGCCGCCGCAACTGACCGCCGCCACGCAACCCTTGATCGTGGGCCTGTGGGCATCGCCGGACCGGCTGCTGCAGGTGCGCCGCAGCCGTCTCAACACGCTGGGCGAGGAACGCGATACCGATTATGTCGATCTCGATGCCGTGCGCGCGGAGGTTGCCTATACGCGCAAGCTGTTCGAGCAAAACGACTGGCCGCCGATCGATGTTTCGCGCCGCTCTATCGAGGAGACGGCAGCAGCGGTTATGAACATGGTCGCCGAGCGCGCGGAGGTTGCGCCATGAGCGGGCTGGTCCTGGCTTCCGGCAGCGTAACGCGCGCGACCTTGCTGGCGAACGCCGGCATCGCGTTCGACATCATGCCGGCCGACATCGATGAAGACGAAGTGAAGCAGGAATTGCGCAAGAAGGAGGCCGCGCCGGAAGAAGTGGCGCGCACGCTGGCGGTGAGCAAGGCGCTGGAAGTCTCGCGCCGCCGCCCCAACGACATGGTGCTGGGTGCGGATCAGGTGCTGGTGTTCGAAGGCGAGATCGTCAGCAAATCGGAAAGCCTGGAGGAGGCGCGCGAATTGCTGATGCGCCTGCGCGGGAGCAGCCACACGCTCATCACCGCCACGGCGCTGATCAACCGGCAGGCGATCTGGCGCTATGCCGACAAGTCCGAACTCACGATGCGCGATTTCAGCGAGGAATTTCTGGACGAATATCTCGAAAGCGAAGGCGTCGCGATTCTGGGCAGCGTCGGCTGCTACAGGCTTGAGGGTCTGGGCATGCAACTGTTCGAGAAGATCGACGGCGATTATTTTTCCATTCTCGGCTTGCCGCTGTTGCCGGTGCTTGCGGTGCTGCGCGAACAGGGCGTCGTGATCGAATGACGATCAGCGGAAGCGCGAAGGTGGCGGGCGTGATCGGATGGCCGGTTGCCCATTCGCTGTCGCCACGGCTGCACACCTTCTGGCTTTCCGCGCATGCCATCGACGGCGCCTATGTGCCGCTGGCGGTGCGCCGCGAGGATTTCGCCACCGTCATCCATGCGCTGCAGCTCGCGAATTTCGTGGGCGTCAATGTCACCGTGCCGCACAAGGAAGAAGCTTTCGCGATTGCGCATGAGTTGGACGATGCGGCGCGCGCGACGGGCGCTGTGAACCTGCTGGTGTTTCGCGAAGGCGGGCGGCTGCAAGGCCGCAACACCGATGCGTTGGGTTTGGCGGCCAGTCTTGGCGCGGAACACGGCGCGAAATTTTTGCACGCCAAGCCCGCGGTCATCCTGGGTTCGGGCGGTGCTGCGCGGGCGGTGACGCTGGGGTTGGGCCAGCTTGGCGCGTCCGATATCCGCATCGTCGCGCGCGATATGCAGCGCGCCGCAGCCCTGATAACCGCGCTGCAGCCGCATGTTCCGGCGCCGCTCACCGCGTTCGCCTGGAACGATTTCGCGCGCGCCACAAAGAACGTCGCGCTGCTGGTCAATGCCACCAGCGGCGGCATGCAAGGCAGCGCCGCGCTGGATGTGTCGCTTGCGGGCCTGCCGCTGAACGCCATCGTGTGCGACATCGTTTACAATCCGCTGGAGACGGGGTTGCTGCGCGCGGCGCGCGCGGCCGGCCATCGCACCACCGACGGGCTCGGCATGCTGATGCATCAGGCGGTTCCGGCCTTCGAAGCCTTTTATGGCGAGGCGCCGGCGGTGACGCTGGCGCTGCGCAACGACCTGAAAAAAGCGCTGCGCCATGGCTGAGCGTCCGCTGCTCATTGGCCTTACCGGCTCCATCGGCATGGGCAAAAGCGAAACCGCAAAGCTGTTCGCGCGGCTGGGAATCCCGGTTTACGATTCCGACGCGGCGGTGCATCGGCTCTATGAACCCGGTGGTGCCGCGGTAACGCCCATTGAAGCGGCGTTTCCCGGCACGGTGAAAGAGGGCCGCGTGGACCGCGAAGAACTCAGCCGCCAGGTGCGCGAGCGCGGCGATGGTCTGCAGGAGCTGGAAACTATCGTTCATCCGCTGGTGCGTGACAGCCAGCAACGCTTTCTTGCCGAAAACGCAAAGGCCGCCATGGTGCTGCTGGATGTGCCGCTGTTGTTTGAAACCGGCGGCCACGCGCGGATGGATGCGGTTGTGGTTGTGTCGGCGCCGCACCATATCCAGCGCGAGCGCGTGCTGGCGCGGCAAGGCATGACGCCGGAAAAGCTCGATCACATCCTGTCGCGCCAGATGCCGGATGCAGAAAAGCGTGCACAAGCCCATTTTGTGGTTGAGACAGACAAAGGACTGGACGACGCTTTCGAACAGGTGAAGAAGATCGTGGCCACGTTGCGCCAAACGCGCGCGGTACAAGACGGACAGAAAAACGGCAATGCGTGAAATTGTTCTGGATACCGAAACAACCGGCCTCGATCCTGCGGACGGTCACCGCATTGTGGAGATCGGCTGTGTTGAACTGTTCGATCACCTGCCCACTGGTGTCACCTTCCAGTGCTATCTCAATCCGGAGCGGCTGGTGGGCGATTCCGAGCGCATCCACGGCATCAGCGACGCGCATCTCGTGGACAAGCCGCTGTTCGCGCATGTGGCGGACGAATTCGTGGCATTCATCGGCGATGCGCCGCTGATCATCCACAATGCCAGCTTCGATCTGAAGTTTCTCAACTTCGAGCTTCAGCGCGCCGGCCGACCGCACATTCCCTATGCCCGCGCCATCGACACGATTGAAATCGCCAAAAGCAAAATCCCCGGCGCGCGTTATTCGCTGGATGAATTGTGCAAGCGTTTCGCCATCGATCTTTCGGTGCGCACCAAGCATGGCGCGTTGCTCGATGCGCAACTGACGGCGCAAGTCTATCTGGAACTGGCGGGTGGGCGGCAGACACGCTTCAAGCTGGCGCCGGGCGATATCGGTGGCGCCCAAACCGTTCAGGTCACGGTCGCGCGCATTCGGCCAACGCCGCTGCCGCCGCGCTTAAGCGAGGCCGAAGCCGCGGCCCATGCGCAATTCGCCGCCAAGGAGCTTGGCGACAATCCCGTCTGGAACTGGTTTTAAGCGTCAGCCACCGGCGCGGGGTTGCGCTGAATTTCGCCCTGCCGCTGCTGGTACATGCCCGCGAAATCGATCGGTTCGATCATCAAAGGCGGCATGCCGCCGTCGCGGATGACATCGGAAACGATGCGGCGCGCGAACGGGAACAGAAGATGCGGCGCTTCGATCAGAAGCACCTGCTGCATCATTTCCTCGGGCATGTTCTGCACCAGGAAAAGACCGCCATAGACCAGTTCCAGCATGAACACGTTCTGGTCTTCGGCCTTGGCCGAGACACGCAGCTTCAGTTCCACTTCGCAGCGTTCCTGATCCAGCCGCTTGGCCTGGAGATCGACGTTGAGGTCGATCTGCGGCCGGGCGTTGAAGCTGGCCGGAGCGGAAGGATTCTCGAACGAAAGATCCTTCACATACTGGCCCAGCACACGGATCATCGGGCCGGTGGGCCCGTTGGGCTGTTCGCCGTTGCCGGGATTTGTGCCTTGGTCGCTCATGTCGCGCCTTTGTGAATTTCGAGGGCTGGCCGCTACCACGGATAACAGCGGGCTGACAAGCAAATCGCTGGCAATTCCGCCATTTGGCACCCATATCCGGCTGGGGCGTTGATATCAGGACGACCGCTGGACCCTAAACCGGCGCAAGGATAGGTTAGACGCAGGTTCCCGCGCGCCTTGCCGCCAGGACATATTCGCCGAAAGCGCAACGATGCCGAATGCACAACTCCTTGGAATCCTGCTCGCCGCGATGGTAGCCGGCGTGATCCTGTTCCGCCTTTACCAGGTGCTGGGGCGGCGCACGGGCAACGAACGCCCGCCGCAGGATCCGCGTTTCGGCAAGCCTGCCGACAAATCCGCCGATGCGCCCAGCAACGTGGTGCCGCTGCCGGGCCGCGCCACGGCACAGGTGCAAACCCTTTCCGATCCGCTGGCGCAAGCGTTGCTCGATATCAAGCTGGCCGACCGCACGTTCGAGAGCGAGCATTTCGTCTCCGGCGCGCGCGCCGCTTACGAGATGATCGTCACCGCCTTCGCCGCCAACGACCGCAAGACATTGAAACCGCTTCTGAGCGGCGAAGTGTTTCATGCCTTCGACGGCGCCATCGCCGGGCGCGAACAGCGCCACGAAACGGTCAGCTATACGTTCGTGGGATTTAAGAACGCCAAGATCGTTCACGCCGCTTTGAAGGCTTCGCTGGCGGAAGTCACGGTTCTGTTCGACGCGCAGTTCATTTCCGCGACCACGGATGCAACCGGCGCCGTGATCGAAGGCGACGCCAAGGCGGTGCGCGACGTCACCGACACCTGGACCTTCTCGCGCGATGTGCGCGCCCGCGATCCCAACTGGGCGCTGATCGCCACCTCCGGCGCCGAGTTCTAGAAACTTGGCGGCAGCGAAGCGAACAAGCCGCGCCGCGCTTATTCTTCTCGGCCTCGGCTTTCTCATCATCGCGGTTACGATTTTCGTGCTGTGGCCACGCGTTCCGGAAGCACCGCCCACGGGCGTGATGCGGCTGACGCCGGTGTCCTTTTCCGATCTTGATGGCTGGAGCGACAGCGATCCGCGCGCCGCCCTTTCGGCATTACGCCGCTCCTGCGCCGTGTTGAAAGCGCGGCCCGATACGGCCCTGCTGGGCGGCGCGGGCTATGCGGGAACGGCGCGCGATTGGCGCGGCGCTTGCGCGGCGGCGCAAGCCAGTGCCGCCGGCGAGTCTGACGCGCGCGGCTTCTTCGAACACTGGTTCGAGCCCATTGCCATTGCGACGCGCGATTCCGCCGGGCTGTTCACCGGCTATTACGAACCGGAAATTCGCGGCAGCCACACGCGCCACGGCGCTTATCAGTCGCCGGTCTATGGTTTGCCCAACGATCTCGTCACCGTCGATCTGGGGCTGTTCCGCAAAGACCTGAAAGGCGAAACCATCAGCGGGCATGTCGTCGCCAACAAGTTCGTGCCGTTCGCAACGCGCGGTGAGATCGAAGCGCAGGGGCTGAAATCTGCGTCGGTGCTGTTCTACAGCAACGATCCGGTCGCGGTTTTCTTCCTGCATATCCAGGGTTCCGGCCGTGTGCATTTCGACGATGGCACATTCGCGCGCGTGGCTTATGCGGGACAGAACGGCCATCCCTATACCGCCATCGGCCGCACGCTGATCGCGCGCGGCGATATCGACCGCGCGCATATGTCGATGCAATCGCTGAGCGCGTGGCTGCGCGCCAATCCCAAACAGGCGCGCGCAATCATGGACAGCGATGCGTCCTATATCTTTTTCAGCGAAGCGCCCATCGGCGATCCCAAGCTGGGCGCGAACGGCGCGCAGGGGTTGCCGTTGACGCCGGGCGCCAGCATTGCCGTCGATCCGCGCCTGCATGCGCTGGGCACGCCGTTCTTTCTCGATGTCATGGCGCCCAATCCCGATGCGAACAAACCGGCGCGTCCGTTGCGGCGGTTGATGATCGCACAGGATACCGGCGGCGCCATTCGCGGGCCCATTCGCGGCGATATCTTCTTCGGCTTCGGTCCGCGCGCGGATTCGATGGCGGGGCGCATGAAATCGGCCGGCAAGTTCTATGTGCTGGTGCCCAAACCGCTGGCGGAAAAGCTTGCGCCGTTCCGCGACTACAAATTGGCGGGCCCATGAAGCGCCGCACCGTCAGCGAGGAAGAGCGCGCGCTGTTTGAGGATACCTTCAAAGGCACGCGCAAGGTTGCGCCGAAGAAAGTGGCAAAGCCCGCTGCGGCGCCGGTAAAAGCAAAACCGCAGAAACCGCAAGCACCCACGGTGAACGGCCGCACCGACCGGTTGATGCGCCGTGGCGATCTGGAGCCGGAAGCACGGCTCGATCTGCACGGCTTGACCGAGGCCGCTGCCTATCGCGCCGTTCTGAGTTTTGTGCGCACCGCTTATGTGCGCGGGCACCGGCTAGTCATCATTGTGACCGGCAAGGGCAAGCCGATTGCGCACGATGCGCCGTTCGATCTGGAATTGCTGGGGCGCTCGCGCGGCGTGCTGCGCACCATGACACCGCGCTGGCTGGCGGAACCGGATCTTGCCAAATTCATTGCCACAACGCGTTCCGCGCATCGCCGTCACGGCGGCGAAGGCGCGCTGTATGTTTATTTGCGAAAGCCGCGGCGATGAAACAGAAAAGCCAAACCATCGAAGTTTCCACGCGCGGACCTGGGCTCTACGATTTCACGCAAGAGGTGACGAAGTTTGTTGCCGCCGCCGGGCTTCGTGAAGGTCTGCTCACCTGCTTTATCCGGCACACCTCCGCCTCGCTGGTGATTCAGGAGAATGCCGATCCCGATGTGCTGGCCGATCTGGAAGATTTCATGCGCCGCATTGTCTCGCGCGATTCCAAACTCTATCGCCACACCGCCGAGGGGCCGGACGATATGCCTTCGCATATCCGCGCCGCGCTCACCGCGACTTCGCTTGCAGTGCCGGTGCTGAATGGCAAGCCGGTACTGGGCACCTGGCAGGCGCTATATGTGTTCGAGCATCGCGACGCGCCGCACAAACGTGAAGTGCTGCTGCACATTCTCGGCGAGTAATAACCTCCAACCCTCCCCTTGAGGGAGGGTGAAAGAGATTCAGATAAGCCCGTGCGTCTGCGCCAGTTCGCGCAGGCTGGTTTCTGGGCGCGCGCCGTAATGCGAAATCACTTCGGCGGCGGCCAGCCCGCCCAGCTTGCCACAGGTTTCCAGCGCGAAACCGTTGGTCAGACCGAACAGGAAACCGGCGGCGAACTGATCGCCGGCGCCGGTGGTATCGACCACCTCTTTCACCGGAAAGGCGCTGATCGCATGCATGTCGCCGGCCTGCACGATGACGCAGCCTTTTTCCGAGCGCGTGATGGCGGCAATGCCGTGCCAGCCGCGCAGGCGTTCCAGCACATCGTCAAATTCTTCCACTTCAAACAGCGCCTTGGCTTCTTCCTCGTTGGCGAAAAGAATATCGAGCTGAGTGTCCAGCAGCGCGCGGAATTCGTCGCGGTAACGCGCCACGCAGAAGGGGTCGGACAGCGTGAAGGCGATCTTGCGGCCGGCATTTTTCGCCGCCGCCATCGCCTTGTTGATCGCGGCCTTCGCATCCGGCTGATCCCAGAGATAGCCTTCGATATACAGCACCTGCGAATCCGCAACGTCGGCCTCGCGCACGTCGTGCGGGCCGATCTCGCGGCTGGCGCCCAGATAGGTGTTCATGCTGCGGTGGCCATCCGGCGTTACCGCGATCAGGCAGCAGGCGGTGGAGGGGCCATCTTTCGCTGCTGCCACATCGAAATGCACGCCGATGTCTTTCATGCTGGCGGCGAAGCTGGCGCCCAGACGGTCGTTCTTCACCTTGCCCACGAAGATGCCGCGCCCGCCCAGCGAGGCCAGCCCCGCCATGGTGTTGGCTGCCGAACCGCCGGCGATTTCGCGGTGATCGGGCAGGGCGCCGTAAAGCGTTTCGGCGCGGAATTCGTCGATCAGCGTCATGATGTTCTTGGCGATGGCGTGATCGAGCAGGAATTTGTCGTCCACGCCCGCGATCACGTCCACGATGGCGTTGCCCATTCCGGCCACATCATATTTGCTCATTGCCCAAGCTCCATTTCGCCCGCGCTCCGATAGAGGAGGCCGCCCATGTTCGCAAGCATCGCAAAAGCAGGCCGGATTGTTTTCGATCCCGCCTTCGTGAGCATCGTGTGGAAATCGCTGGCGCTGACGCTTGGGCTTTTCGTGGTTCTGTTTGTGGGTGCGGAATGGCTGGTGGTGCATCTGCCCGCACTGCGCTGGCACTGGATGAATGTGGCGCTGGAGGTGCTGACGCCGGTTCTTTTCATCCTGCTTCTGTTCGCCGCCGGCGCGCCGGTGGCCGCCATCTTCGGGTCGCTGTTTCTGGACACCATCGCCGATGCCGTGGAGGCGAACGATTATGCGAGCGATCCCAAAGCGGCGGGCATCTCGTTCTGGGCAGGGCTTGTGGCGGGCCTGCGGCTGGCCTTCTGGATTGTGGTGCTCAATCTGCTGCTGTTGCCATTTCAGATTCTGCTGCCGGTGATCGGCACGGCGCTGACGTTTGTTCTGGACGGCTGGCTGCTGGGCCGCGAATTTTTCGAACTTGCGGCGCTGCGCCATCTGCCGCGCCGCGAAGCCGATGCGCTGCGGCGGCGGCACCGCGGCGGAATTCTGGGCGCGGGGCTGGTGATTTCGCTTCTGGCATTCGTGCCCATCGTGAACCTGATCGCGCCGCTGTTCGGGGCGGCGTTGATGGTGCATCTGTTCAAATGCTACGAACGGGCCGACAGAGGAGCTGCCGCATGACCATCCGTTTCGCCGCGATACCCGCCCTGTGCCTGCTGCTTTGCGCCTGCGCGGCGCCGGGCGGCAAAACGCAGGTCTTCACCGGCGAACCGGCGGGGCTGATCGGCCTGCAGGATGCACAGATCCGCATCACCTTCGGCACGCCGGTTTTTGTGCGCAAGGACGCGGGCACCGAGATGTGGCGCTATGACGGCGCAAGCTGCCACGCCTTTTTCTTTTTCAACAACACCAACGGCGCGCTGGCCGTGCATCACGTTGAGACGCTGCCGCATGGCAACGGCACGGGCGCGGATTCTACCTGCCTCGCCGCTTTGCAGGCGCATGGCGCGAAGCCGGTTTCCTGAGCGGCGCTTTTTTCGGCGCGGTCTTCGGTTCGACAGTCTTATCTTTGAAGCGGCAAAGATCGCGCACCACGCAGGTGGGGCAATGCGGCTTGCGCGCCACGCAGGTATAGCGGCCGTGCAGGATCAGCCAGTGATGCGCGTGCAGCTTGTATTTCTCCGGCACGATCTTTTCGAGCCGCCCTTCCACGTCCAGCGGATTTTTTCCCGGCGCCAGGCCGGTGCGGTTTGAAACACGGAAGATGTGCGTGTCCACCGCGATGGTGGGTTCACCGAACGCGACGTTGAGAACCACGTTGGCGGTCTTGCGGCCGACGCCGGGCAATTCCTCCAGCGCCTCGCGCTCACGCGGAACTTTGCCGCCATGCTGTTCGATCAGCATGCGCGACAGCGCGATCACGTTTTTGGCCTTGCCGCGATAGAGCCCGATGGTTTTGATATATTGCGTAAGACCGGCTTCGCCCAGCGCCACCATCTGATCCGGTGTCGCAACTTTCAGGAACAGCGGGCCCGTCGCCTTGTTCACGCCTTTGTCGGTGGCCTGCGCCGACAGCACCACCGCCACCAGCAGCGTATAGGGATTGGTGTAAACCAGTTCGGTGCGCGGGTTGGGGTTTTGCGCTTTCAGGCGGGCAAAGAATTCGTCCGCTTCCGCCTTGGTAAAGGGACGTGCCACGCGCGAAATCCGTTTTGGGTTGGAACAATTGCCTGTGCCGCTGTATTCTAACGGCATGCAGACGCCAAGCACAGAACCTGTGTTGCTGGATAAGGTGCTGCGGCCCAGCCCGCCGATGAACCCGCGCGCCTTGCTGATCATTTTGTGCATGGTGCTGGCGATCAACCTGGGCTTCGCGGTGATGTTCATGCTGCGCGGCGCCTGGCCGATCGCGCCGTTCATGGGGCTGGATGTGGCGCTGCTGGCTTGGGCGTTTCGCGCCAGCCAGCTTGCGGCGCGGCGCGAGGAGCATGTCACGTTGACGCCATCGCGCCTTTGCGTGGCGCGCAAGCCGACACGCGGCCCGGTCAGCGAATTCGCGATCAATCCCTATTGGGTGCGGCTGGAAATGGACGAAGAAGCATGGCCTCCCAAACCGCTGCGGCTGTGGAGTCACGGCAAGGCGCTGACACTGGGCGCGTTTCTGGCGCCGGTTGAGCGTGTGTCTTTCGGAAAATCGCTGAAATCGGCACTTTCCGCGGCGCGCGGGTTCCAGGGCGGCTGATCTTTTGCGCAAGAATCAGGTCGCAAGCGCTGCCGCGCGGGCCCATCTTCCCGTCATGAGCGAAATCATCCCCTTTGATCCCGAAGCCGGCCCCGCCTATCGCCAGATGGCGCGGGCCATCCATTATCTTGCCGAACATTATCTGGATCAGCCTTCGCTGGACGAAGCGGCGAGCGCCTCCGGCCTTTCGCCGTTTCATTTTCAGCGGCTGTTCACGCGCTATGTCGGCATCAGCCCGAAGAACTTTGTCGCGCATCTGACGTTGGCGCATGCCAAGGAAGAGTTGGCGCAAGGCAAGAGTGTGTTGAACACCGCACTCGATACCGGCTTGTCCGGCCCGTCGCGGCTGCACGATCTCAGTTTGAAAATCGAATCCATGACGCCGGGCGAATATGCGCGGGGCGGCGAAGGGCTCGCCATCGATTACGGCTTTCATGATTGCCCGTTCGGCATCGCGCTGGTGATGGCGACGGCGAAAGGCGTGTGCGGCCTTGCGTTCGGCAATGAAGGCGAAGAACCCGCGATGCTGACCGACATGCAAAGCCGCTGGCCCAAGGCGCATTATCGCGAAGAACCCGCGCGCGCCGGCGAGATCGCCAAGCAGATTTTCGAGCCTTCGAAAAACAGTCCGGTTGGATTGCATCTGCTGGGTACGCCCTGGCAGATCAAGGTGTGGCAGGCGTTGCTGGCCATTCCATCGGGGCGGATTTCAACCTATCGCGCCGTTGCCGAAAAGATCGGCGATGCGAAAGCGTCACGCGCAGTGGGCACGGCGGTTGGGCGCAATCCGGTTTCGTGGATCATTCCGTGCCATCGCGTTTTGGGAAGCGACGGCGCGCTGCACGGCTATCACTGGGGTCTCACCCGCAAGCGCGCGATGCTGGCGGTGGAAGCCGCGCGCAGCGAAGATCAAAGACCCAGAACGTCGGCCATGGCGTAAAGGCCGGGCGACTTTCCTTGCGCCCATTTGGCGGCGGCCAACGCGCCGTTTGCAAAGATGCTGCGGTCTTCCGCGATGTGGCCCAACACCAGACGTTCGTGCGGGCCGGCGAAAATCACTTCGTGCTCGCCCACCACGGTGCCGCCGCGCAAAGAGACAAAACCAATCGCGCCGTCCTTGCGCGCGCCGGTTTCGCTGCGTGCATTGAGCGCTGTGCCGCGCGCCTTCGCCGCCGCTTCGCCCAGCAACAAGGCTGTGCCGCTGGGCGCATCCACCTTGTTGCGATGATGCATTTCCAGAATTTCGATATCGTAATCCGGCAAGGCTTTCGCCGCCTGCTTCACCAGCGCCGCCAGCACATTCACGCCCAAACTCATATTGCCGGATTTCACGATGACCGCGTCGCGCGCTGCCGCTGCGATTTTCGCGTCGTCGTCTTTGGAAAATCCGGTGGTGCCGATGATGTGCGCCACATGCGTCTTGGCGCATTGTGCAGCGAAGCCCACGGAAGCCGCTGGCGTGGTGAAATCGATCAGTGCATCCGCCTTGGCCAGAAGCGATGCGGCTTCATCGGCATTGCTCGCCGATCCCAGCGTGCCGGCCAGTGTGAAAGTTTTATCTGCCGCGATGGCATGCGCCAGCGCCTGCCCCATGCGCCCGTTCGGTCCGGCCACAACAATGCGAATCCCGCTCATCGTTCCATCCTAATGGATCGCGCCGCCCATGTGTTCGACGACCGTTGCGGCAACGGCCTGACCGAACCATGGAACGGTGAGAATAAGCGCGGATGCACCCAGCCGCACCAGCGTGGTCTGGTCGAACGGCCATTCGGGGGCTGCCGCGATGCGCGCTTCATAAGCCAGCAAGCCTTGCGTGCGCGCGGCGGCATCGGCGCTGCTGTGCAGTTGATGGCGGGCATTATCGATCTCGCAGCGCACCCGTTCCAGTTCTGTGCGCTTGGCGGCTACGATCAGCGTGTGTACGCGATGAACGCTGTGAATAAAAATCCACAGCCCCATCGCAGCACAGCCCGCAAGCGCGATGACGATGGAAATGCTGCTGTTGCCGCCAACGAAAAACAGGCAGATCACCGCGCAGATCGTGAACCATATGAGGGCCGTCCGCGCGGCCGACCGCCCCAGCACGTCCAGCGCGTCGATGCGAAGAAGATCGATCCGAACGTCATTATCCAGACGCCTGCGGAAATCCTTGTTGGCACGGCGCGTGAGTTCGAAACCGCGCGTGAATAGCGTAACCACGGCCGTGATGATGAAAAGAAACCAGATGAAGACACCCGGCGCCGACCGCAGGATATCCGCGCCGTCGCGCAGGAAGATCACCGCCGTGCTGGCGCAACCCGACGCCACGCCGATAAGCGTCGCGGGGATCAGCCGGGCATCGTTGGGAACAAAGCCGGTCGCTTCGCGCGCGCCCACGGCGCCATCCTTCAGAATCGCGGCATAGGCGGCGAAATCTTTGCGTTCTCTCAGGCGCGCGTAACGCTGCATGCCGAGAATGGTGCAGACGAGAAGCGAAAGCGTGAAGGCGGGCCACGCACCGGGCGCAAAGGCGATCAGATTTCCGGCCCAATGAAATGTCGCAACATTTTCCAGGCTCGCGAGCAGCAGATAACTGCCGAACAGGATAACCATCAGCATAAGCGCCGTCGGCAAAACGCCTAGCGGCGAGCGCGCGAAAATCTGCTGCTCGAAGTAGCTGATTTCGCGCGGGGGCTTGGCGGCAGCGCTTTCGGCCACGGTTTCGCTCATGGCCGCACTCTAGCGCAGAACTTGCCGCATTCAGACTCGCGTATCAAAGCCGCCTTGCGATGGGTCTGGCGCGCCGCTTTCCTTGCGCGCCACCGTCACCATGGCGGGGCGCAGCAGCCGGTCGCCGATGGTGTAGCCGTGCTGCACGACGGTGACGATGGTGCCCGGCGCACGGCCTTCGCCCGGCACTTCGGCGATGGCCTGATGCAGGTTGGGATCGAACTTGGCACCTTCGGTTTCGATCTGTTTCACGCCATAGCGTTCCAGCGTGGAGAGCAACTGCCGCTCGGTCACTTCCACGCCTTCGATCACCGCTTTCACTTGCGGATCGGCGGCGTCCAGCTTCTCGCGCGGGCAGGCTTCCAGCGCCCGGGCGAAATTGTCGGCGATCTGCAGCATGTCGCGCGCGAACTTGGTCACCGCATATTGCGAGGCATCAAGCTTGTCGCGTTCGGCTCTGCGTCGCGTGTTTTCGCCGTCGGCCAGCGCGCGCAGCAGCCGGTCTTTCAGGTCCGCCACTTCGGCCTTCAGCGCATCGGACGGCGCGTCCACGCCCGCTTCATTTTCCGGATTTTCAAAATCGCCGTTCATCGTCCTGTCCTTCAAAACGTCAGCCGAGCAAACGGCTAATGACTTTGGCGGTGTGATCCACCATGGGAATAATGCGCCCGTAATTCAGCCGCGTCGGGCCAAGCACGCCGATCACGCCCACGATCTTGCCTTGGGTGTTGGCGTAAGGTGCCGCCACGATCGAGGAACCCGAAAGGCTGAACAGCCGGTTTTCCGAACCGATGAAGATTCGCACGCCATCGCCGCCGCCGGCCAGTTCCATCAGCTTGATGAGTTCGTTCTTGCGTTCGATATCGTCGAACAGCGTGCGCACGCGCTCCAGATCTTCGCTGGCTTCCACCGTGTCCAGCAAATGTGAGGTGCCGCGCACGATGAGGATTTTTTCTTCCGCGCTTTTGGAAGCGCCGGCCGGTGTTGCCAATGTTGCCAAACCTTCGGCCACGATCTTGGCGGTGAGCGAATCCAGTTCGGCGCGTTCGCCGTCCAGCTCGGTGGCGATCTGCGCGCGCGCGTCTTCCAGTGTGCGCCCGCGCAGCCGCGCATTCAGATAGTTTGTCGCTTCCACAAGTGCGGAGGCTGGCAGGCCCATGGGCAAATCGATCAGGCGGTTTTCCACCGCGCCGTCTTCGCCCACGATCACCACCAGCGCCTTGTCGGCCGCGACGCTGACAAACTCCACATGCTTGAGCACGGTGTCCTGTTTGGGCGCGACCACAAGCCCCGCGCAGCGCGACAGGCCCGATAGCATTACGGTGGCCTGCGTCAGAACATCTTCCAGCCCGTTGCCGGTTTTGCCCACGCGCGCTTCGATGGTGGCGCGTTCGGCCGGGGCCAGCTCGCCGATTTCCAGCAAGCCATCCACGAACAGCCGCAAGCCTTTTTCGGTGGGCACGCGCCCGGCGCTGGTGTGGGGGGCGTAAAGCAGGCCCATGGTTTCCAGATCGGCCATCACGTTGCGGATGGAAGCGGGCGATAGCGCGATGGGCAGCGCGCGCGACAGCGTGCGCGAACCCACCGGTTCACCGGTGGTCAGGTAGGCATCGACCAGCTTGCGGAAAATTTCGCGCGGCCGTTCGCCCAGCGCGCCTGCCGCACTCATGCGTCCCTGATTGTCCGGCGAGGCTGCGTTCATCGCTGCAAGATCCGGCGGATCGCCGAACCATCCCATAAGTCGTTGGATTATAGACCAGATCGGGCCGATTGCGCGCGCGCATTGCGCCCAACCGGCAGGACCGCTAGGTAACCGCAGATGCCAGCAACTTCAAGGGATTGATATGCGCCCGAGCAATCGCGCCGCCGACCAGATGCGCGCCGTAACCCTTGAACCGGGCTTCGCCAAACACGCCGAAGGCTCCTGCCTTGTGAAATTCGGCGACACCCATGTGCTGGTCACCGCCAGCCTGGAGGAAAAGGCGCCGCCGTTCCTCAAAGGCACCGGCAAGGGCTGGGTCACCGCCGAATACGGCATGCTGCCGCGCGCCACCGGCGACCGGATGCGGCGCGAGGCGGCAGCGGGAAAGCAATCCGGCCGCACGCAGGAAATCCAGCGGCTGATCGGGCGCAGTTTGCGCGCCATCACCGATACCAGCGCCTTGGGCGAACGCCAGATCGTGATCGATTGCGATGTGATCCAGGCCGATGGCGGCACGCGCACCGCTTCCATCACCGGCGGTTTCGTGGCGCTGCACCAATGCGTCGCCTTCATGAAAAAGACCGGCATGATCACAAAGCCCGCGATCAAGGATCATGTGGCGGCGGTGTCGTGCGGCATCTGGAAGGGCCAGCCGGTTCTGGATCTGGATTACCCGGAAGATTCCACCGCCGAGACGGATGCGAATTTCGTGCTGACGGGTGCCGGCGGTTTCATCGAGATTCAGGGCACAGCCGAAGGTGCGCCGTTTTCCGAGGAAGAATTCGCGCAGCTTTTAAAGTTGGCGCGCAAAGGCATTGGCGAACTGGTCGAATTGCAGAAGCAGGCGATTGGATGAAGCTTGCGCCGGGTATGAAACTTGTTCTGGCCACGCACAACAACGGCAAGCTGCGCGAGATCGCCGAACTGCTGGAACCGTTGAAGCTGAATGTGGTCAGCGCCGGCGAGCTCGATCTGCCCGAACCGGATGAAACCGAAGATTCTTTCGTTGGCAACGCTGCGCTGAAGGCGAGGGCCGCGGCGGGCGAAAGCGGCTTTATCGCGTTGGCCGATGATTCCGGATTGGCAGTGACGGCGCTGGATGGCGCGCCGGGGATTTACGCCGCGCGCTGGGCGGGTCCGCAAAAAGATTTCCATGCGGCCATGGCCCGGGTGGAACGCGAACTGAAAGCGAAAAGCACAAAAGATTATTCCGCGAAGTTTGTTTGTGCGCTGGCGCTGTCGTGGCCCGATGGCGAAACGCAAACCTTTGAAGGCGAAATTCACGGCCATCTGGAATTTCCGCCGCGTGGTGTGCGCGGCTTCGGCTACGATCCGATTTTCGTCGCCGAGGGCATGCGCGAAACTTTCGGCGAGATCGATCCGGCGAAGAAACACGCCATCAGCCATCGCGCGCGGGCGTTCGCGAAATTTCTGGATGCGATGCAGGCGCAATGAGCGGCTTTGGCGTTTACGTCCATTGGCCGTTCTGCGCCGCGAAGTGCCCTTACTGCGATTTCAACAGCCATGTGCGTTCGCAGATCGATGAAGCGGGATGGATCGATGCTATCACGCGCGAACTGGATTATGTCGCGCAGATGCAAGGCGATGCGCGCCCAACCGTCGAAACGATCTTTTTCGGCGGCGGTACGCCTTCACTGATGAGCGGCAAGGCGGTGGGCACGGTGCTGGAAAAGATCGCGCGTCTCTGGCCGCAGGATTCCAAAATCGAAATCACGCTGGAATCTAATCCCGCCAGCGCCGATGCGGCGCGCTTCCTCGATTACGCGAAAGCCGGCGTCAACCGCCTGTCGCTGGGCGTACAGGCGCTGAACGATGCGGACCTGAAAGCGCTGGGCCGCCTGCATAATACGGAAGAAGCGAAGGCCGCGCTCAAGCTGGCGATGGACACGTTCGACCGCGTTTCGCTTGACCTTATATACGCGCGTCCCGATCAAACCGTGGCGCAATGGCGCGCGGAACTGAAAGAAGCGCTGGCTTACGGCACCGAACATCTTTCGCTCTATCAGCTCACCATCGAACCGGCGACGCCCTTCGCCACGCTTTACAGAACCGGCGCGCTGAAAATTCCCGATGAGGACGCGGCGGTGGCGCTTTACGAAGCGACGCAGGAATTGACGCAAGACGCCGGTGTTCCAGCCTATGAAGTTTCCAATCACGCGCGCACGGGCGCGGAGTCGCGGCACAATCTTCTTTACTGGCGCTATGGCGCGTACGCCGGCGTCGGTCCCGGCGCGCACGGGCGGCTCGATATCGGCGGCGAACGTCTTGCCACTTCCACTGAACGCTTGCCCGAACGCTGGCGCGAGAAAGTGACGCGCGAAGGCAACGGCTATGTTGAAATGCAGAAAGTGCAACGCGCCGACGCGGCGCGCGAACATCTGCTGATGAACCTGCGGCTGTCGGAAGGCATCGATCTGGCGGCTTATGAAAAGCGCTGGAATATCGCGCTGGATTCTGCGCGCATCGATGCGCTGACACACGATGGATTTCTGACGCGCAATTCAAACACCATCGCCGCCACGCCGCGCGGGCGGCTGGTGCTTAACAGCGTGATCGCGGCGTTGGCGGATTAAGAACCTTGCGGCTGGAACGTCTTGGGTGCCGGGCTCACGACGGTGAATCCTTCCGGCGTCACCGCCATCACGGCAAGGCCGCGTTCCGCCGTGCCGTCCGGCGTGAAGCGGAAGATTCCATCCGCGCCGGTGAAGCCATTGGGATCGGTCAACGCCGCATCGGTGAAACGTTGATAAGGCGTGCCGGGCGAAAGCAGTGCCACCAGCGAGATTGCGTCATAGGCCAGCGTCGCCAGTTGCGGCGGGCTGTTGCCGAAGGTGTTCTTGTATTTGACGATGAAGGCGGCATCGGCGTCCGGCTCCGGCGCCGCGAACCAGCCGCCTTCCAGCATCGGCTCTCTTTGGATAGCAGGATCGTTCCACACGCTCGTGCCCAAAAGCTTGACCTTGTCGTGATCCAATCCGTCCGCCACCAGCGTTGGCGCCAGCGCACGCAGCAGCGGCCCGCCCTGCGCGATCAGCACGGCGTCGGGGTTGCTGGCGATGACGGCTTTGGCTGGCGCGTCGAGCCCATCGGTGGATGGCGCAAAGCGCGAAACATCGGCCACCTTCGCGCCAACGGCGGTCACGTCGTCCTTGAAGGCCGGTCCGATATGGGCGCCGTAAGGCGTCTCCGGCACCAGCGCCGCGAAGTTCGCATGGCCCTGCGACGCCGCATAAGCGACGATGCGTTTGACTTCGCTTTCGGGCTGGAAACTTAAAAGGTAGGCGCCTTTGCCAGCCACGCTGCGGTCGCTGGAGAAGGCGATCACAGGCACGCCGCGATCGTGCGCGATGGGTGTTACCGCCGAAACCGAGGCTGCGAACACGGGCCCCACGATCACTTCGGCACCCTGTGCCAGAAGCTTGCGCGCGGCGGCCGCAGCGTCGGCGGGGCCATTGCCCTCGTCCGCCGTGATCAGAAGAATGTCGGACTTGCCGGCATCGAACAGCGCCAGTTGCGCGGCCTTCGACATGGCGTCGGCCAGCGCCTTTGCGCCCGGCGATTTGCTGGAAAACGGCAGGATCAGGCCCACCCGCACCGGCGTTTGGTCGGCCGGCATGTTGGGCAGCCGCAGGAACTCGGGCTGGTTGCTGGTGATGGGGTTGCCCGGTGGCGGTCCTGCTGGTTCCACCACCTTTTGCGGCGGCGGCGGGGCTTGCGTGGCGCATCCGGCAAGGGCTGTTATCGCCAGCACCGCGGCAATGGCGCAAAGCGGGCGGGAGAAGGCGACAAATCTGGATGGTGCAGAAAAACGCATCGCGTTCGGCTTCCTCTTCGCAAGCTGGCTCTTCGCAGGCTGGTCCTTCGCCTGGCAGCGATCCTAAAGCGCCTGCGCCGGGCGGTAAATCGCCCGCCAGCCTGGTTCCCGGTCTTTATATCTGCGCGACACCCATCGGCAACGCCCGCGATATCACGCTGCGGGCGCTGGATGCGCTTGGGGCTTGCGACGCCATCCTGGCGGAGGACACGCGCCAGACCTCCAAGCTGCTGTCCATTCACGGCATCTCAAAACCACTCGTAACCTACAACGATCACAATGCGGCGGGCGTGCGTCCCAAGCTGTTGCAGCGCTTGCATTCCGGCGCGCGCCTTGTGCTGGTCAGCGACGCGGGAACGCCGCTGGTTTCCGATCCCGGCTACAAACTGGTGCGCAGTGTCATCGAGGAAGGACTTTCGGTTTTCGCATTGCCCGGCGCATCGGCGGCGCTGACGGCGCTCACGCTGGGCGGACTTCCGACCGACCGGTTTTTCTTTGCGGGCTTTTTGCCATCGCGCGGCGGCGAGCGGCGCAGCGCCATCCAGAATGTGAAAGCGGTGGACGCCACGCTGATCTTTTTCGAATCCGCGCAACGGCTTGGCGAAAGCCTTGCCAGCATGGCGGAAATCCTGGGCACGCGCGAAGCGGTGGTGGCGCGCGAACTGACCAAGCTGCATGAAGAGTTGCGCCGCGGCACGCTGGCATCGCTCGCCGCGCATTATGCGAAGGCCGATGCGCCAAAAGGCGAGATCACGCTGCTCGTCGGTCCGCCGCAAGAGGCGGAGCCGGATTATGCGCGCGCCGACAAGCTGCTCGACTCCGCGCTCGCCTTCATGCCGGTGCGCGCGGCGGCGGATCTTGTGGCTGAGGCGCTCGATCTGCCGCGCCGCGCGCTGTACGAACGCGCGCTCACCCGCAAAGGCGTCAAGCATGAGCCGGGCGCGTAGCGGCATTCGGCAGGCGGCGGAAAAGCGTGGCCGCCGCAGCGAGACATTCGCGGCGCTGCTGCTGCAGTTGAAATTCTATCGCATTCTGGGCCGCCGCGTGCGCACCCATGCCGGCGAGATCGATCTCGTCGCGCGCGCGCCCAACGGCGTTATCTGCTTCATCGAGGTGAAAGCGCGCAAGCAAACCGCGCTGGCGGTGCAATCGCTGGGCGAGCGCCAGTTGCAGCGCATCGCACGCGCCGCCGAGCTTTATCTCGCCGCGCGGCCAAACCTTGGCGCCAAAGGCGTTCGTTTCGATGTCGTCACCGTGGCGCCTGGCGGACTGCCGCGCCACGTGCGCGATGCCTGGCGTCCCGGCGGCGGCTGATTGGCTGACATTGACGGATGGGCACGGTCCGCTTCACAAACAGAACGCGCCGGCTGAACTAGAGGATAGAATGGCTCTCAGCGTTGCCATCCAGATGGACCCGATCGAACGTATCGACATCGCGGGCGATTCCACCTTTGCGCTGGCGCTGGAAGCGCAGGCGCGCGGCCATGCGCTGCTTTATTACGGTCCGCGCGATCTGACCTTCCGCGACGGCGCGGTTACCGCTCGTGTGCGGCCGTTAAAAGTGAAGAACGTCAAAGGCGATCATTTCACGCTGGGCGAGGCGGCGGTGCAGGATCTTTCGCGCTGCGATGTGGTGCTGATGCGCCAGGATCCGCCGTTCGACATGGCCTATATCACCGCCACGCATATTCTGGAGCGGCTGCAGCCCGGGACACTGGTGGTCAACGATCCTTTTCATGTGCGCAACGCGCCGGAGAAACTGTTCGTCACGCAGTTCAAGGGATTGATGCCGCCCACGCTGATCACCAGCGACGCGGTGGAGATCCGCGACTTCCGCAAAGTTCACAGCGACATCATTCTGAAGCCGCTTTACGGCAACGGCGGCGCCGGCGTGTTCCGCGTGAAACCCGATGACGAGAATCTTGGCGCCATGCTGGAAATGTTCACCGCTTTCTATCGCGAGCCGGTGATCGTGCAGCGTTATGTTCCCGAAGTGCGCAAGGGCGATAAGCGGATCATCTTGGTAGACGGCGAAGTGGCCGGCGCCATCAACCGCGTTCCAGCGGCAGGCGAATCGCGCTCCAACATGCATGTCGGCGGCCGCCCCGAAGCCACCACGCTCACCGCGCGCGAGGAAGAAATCTGCAAGACCATTGGGCCGGAGCTAAAAGCGCGAGGGCTGATCTTCACCGGCATCGATGTGATCGGCGATTATCTCACCGAGATCAACGTCACCTCGCCCACCGGCATTCTGGAAGTGAAGAAATTCGGCGGCGCGGATATTGCGGCGCTGCTGTGGGACGCCATCGAAAAGCGCCTGAAGAAAAAAGGCTAGCTGCCTACGCCGAAGCGGCTTTTGTAGCGCGGGTCCATCAGCGCCAATGGAAAATGAATGAACACGTCGGTGGTGCGAAACTGGTTGTCGATCACCGCGCCATCGCCGATGGTGGCGCCCGCGCGTAAATAGCCCTTGATCAGCGGCGGCACCGCGCGCAATCCCTCTTTGGGGTCGATTGCCTCTTTGGGCATGCGGTTCATTTCCACATACAGCGCGGGAAGCGCGCGCACGCGCTGGCTGGACGGCGTGCGGTGAAAGTGGTGCAGATAGGAAAGCGGTAGCGCCAGCGCATCGGGATCGGTGCCAGCCAGTGAAGCGCAGCCGAACATCATGTCGATGGAGAAGCGCGCCACGCACATCATCACGCCGCGCCACAAAAGCTGCAGCGCGCCGGGCTTGGTGCGATACTCCTTCAGCACGCAGGACCGCCCCAGCTCCATCAGCCGCGATCCGGCAGCCATGCCATCCAGCATCGGTGCGATGTCATATTCGCCTGCCGTGTAAAAACCGCCGGCGCGCGCCGCATCCACGTCGCGGATCAGCCGGTAGGTGCCAACGACCGCAGGCCGGCCGTCTTCATCGGGCGCATCGCGGTCCACCACGAGCATGTGGTCGCAAAAGACATCGAACTTGTCGAAATCGCGCCGCTCTTCGCGCATGGCTTGCGATGGCGTGGCGCCCATTTCTTCATAGAAGACGCGGTAGCGCAGGCGCTGCGCGGCGATAACTTCCGCGTCTGTCTCTGCCATCCGTACTTCCAGCGAGCCGGAGCTTGCCAGCACCGGCCATTGGTCGAAACGTCCGGTCATGGAGCCGGGCTCGTGAATCGTAACCACTCAAGATTCCTTTGACGCGAGGCGGCGGCGCATCGGCACCTTGATCTTCCCGCGAAAACAGCAGGCGCATGATAGCCCGGCGGGGTTACTGGCGGCAAACGCGGGGATTAACCGGGCACCGTGGCTGGCGGCGTCGCGCGGCCTTCGCGCCAATAGACCAGGATGAGAAGCGCCAGAGCGGGAAGTCCCACCAGCGCCGTCATGATGAAAAAGGGAACGAAGCCCACAACCTTGTCGGGCAGCGTTGCCATCACCGGAAGCCAGCCTTCGAACATGGCGCGGTGGCTTGCGAACCAGTCCACCAGCACGCCGGACAATCCGCCAAGCAACTTGCCGGGCAAGGCGTAAAACGAACTGAACAAAGCATACTGGGTGGCAGTGAAAGCCTTGCTCGTCAGGCTGGACATATAGGCGAGCAATGCGGTGCCCGCAAAACCGGCGGAGATATTTTCAACACCGATGGCGACCGCGAAAATTGCAACATTGTGACCACTCGCCGCCAGCAGCGCATACATGAGGTTGCCCGCGATCACGGCAATCAGCCCGATGAAAAGCGAACGCATGATTCCGAAACGAAAGACGAAGAAGCCGCCGATCAGTGCACCAGCAATCGTCACCCACACGCCGATCAATCCGGACATGGTGCCGATCTCAACCAGCGAGAAAGCTTGCCGGTACATCGGCCGCGCCACCGTTCCCATAATGAAATCGGGAAGGCGATAAGTTCCGATCATCACCAGGATCAACAATCCGGTCCAGCGATGGTGGCGGAAGAAATCCACGAAGGGTGCGATCACCGCGCCGTAAAACCATGCGAGTGCCGAACCGATGCGTCCGCTCAGGCTAAGTCTATTTTCTGCTGCCTGAACGGCATTGCTCGCATCCTGTTCGGGAGGTTTGCGCGCGGCCAGCGTTGCGCCCATCGCGACAAAAACCAGACAGCCGAGAAAAATCAGCGCTGCGCGCCATGACACCAGTTGCGCGATGTATGGCGTGAGCGCGCCGGTGGCCAGCGCTGCGAGGCGATAACCAAGCTGATAGCCGCCCAGCATTGTGCCTTGCTCTTCGGACGGCGCGATCTCGATGCGCCACGCATCGACCGAGATGTCCTGACTTGCGCCGGAGAAGCCGAGAAGCAGCGCGAACATGGCAACCTGAGCAAGGTCGGTGCGCGGATCCGAACAGCAGAGCCCGATGAAGGCGATAAGAATTCCAAATTGCGCCACCAGCATCCAGGAACGGCGCTTGCCCAAAAGTGGGTAAAGAACCGGCAAGCGAACCTGATCCAGAATCGGCGCCCAGACGAACTTGAGTGAATAAGGAAGAAGCGTGTAAGCGAAGAGCCCGATGTCTGTCATCGAAACGCCGGCGTCGGTCAGCCACAAGCTGAGAACGCTGGAAATGGTGAGAAGCGGCAATCCGCAGGCGCTGCCAAGCACCAGCATGGTCGCTGTGCGCGGCTTCAAATAGGATTCAATCGCAGCCCGCGTTTTGCTTTTCGCGGGGGCGCGCTGATCAGCGCTCATCAGGCCGCGGCGCGGGCGGTGACGGTATCGGGGAAAAATTCTGCAAGCATGGAATCAAGCTCGGCTGGTTCGATCGGCTTGGTGAGAAAACCATCCATTCCGGCATCGAGGCAAGCCCGCTTGCCGG
This sequence comes from Rhizomicrobium sp., assembly GCA_036267995.1. GTDB lineage: Bacteria > Pseudomonadota > Alphaproteobacteria > Micropepsales > Micropepsaceae > Rhizomicrobium. The sequence goes on along the minus strand of DATAUZ010000031.1, from coordinate 72,901 downwards.
TTTCCAACGCATCGGCGGTCAGCGCCACGATCCGTGTGCGCTTGCGGCCGGTCTTGATCTCGCGAATGCGGATGTTGCGCGCCGCCTCGATGCCATCCATGCCCGGCATGTGAATATCGGTCAGAACCAGATCGAACGTCGCGTTTTCCATTGCCGCGATGGCATCGATACCGCTGGTCACTTCGGTAATTGCGAGATGGCCGCGCCGTTTCAGCAGTTCGCGGATGAGCATGGCATTGATGATATTGTCTTCCGCCAGAAGAATGCGCAGCCCCTGCCGTCCGCTTTCGATGGCGCTTTGCGCGGCAAGGGGGCCGGCGTCTTGTGCCGTATCCGTCATGCCCTCTTGCACAAAGCGCCGCCGCAACAGGCGCTGCGCCAGCGAAGACTGGCGCACCGGCTTGGCCAGATAGCCGTTGAAACCAAGCGTTTTCAAATCGCCAAGATGGCTGCGCGCGCCCGGTGCGATCAGCGCCAGCGCCGGCACGCGCCGGTCTGGCCTGGCTGGCAGGTCCGGTTCGAAATCGGTGCCGGCATCGATCAGCACAGCGTCGATACGGTCTTCGTCCTGGTCTGCTTCGGATGGCCGCATCGCAACCAGTTCCGCGCCGCAGGCTTGCAGTTGTGCCGCTAGGCCTTCGCGCAGAACCGGATTGCGGGTGATGACAGCAACTTTCAAGCCTGTGCAGTCGGCGGAATTCTCAGCGGCTTCGCGCACCACCGCAGCGGGAATGGCGAACCAGAAAAGACTGCCGCCACCCGGCGCTTCGTCCACGCCGATCTCGCCGCCCATCGCCTTCACAAGCCGGCGCGAAATTGCCAAGCCCAAACCCGATCCGCCGAAGCGGCGCGCGTGGCTGGAATCGGCCTGCACGAATTCCTCAAAAATATCCTTGCGCTTTTCCGGCGCCACGCCCACGCCGGTGTCGCGCACGTCGAAACGCAAGCTGCCGTTTTCCTGCAGCCGCACGCTCACGCAGACGCCGCCCTGCTCGGTGAATTTGATGGCGTTGCCGATCAGATTGGTCAGTATCTGTGTCAGGCGCATGGCGTCCGAACGGATAGCTTGCGGCACGCCGGCTTCAAAGCAGGAGATGATTTCAATGTCTTTGGAAAGCGCGCGCGTCGCCAGCAACTCCACCACGCCTTCGACAATTTTGCGCAATTCCACGTCTTCGTCATCCAGCGTCAGTGTGCCGGATTCGATCTTGGAGAAATTGAGGATGTCTTCGATCAGCGCCAGCAGCGATTCGCCCGATTGCTTGATGGCGGTGGCGTAAGCGCGCTGCTCCGGCTTGATATCGGTTTCCATCAAAAGGCGTGCCATGCCCAGCACACCGTTCATCGGCGTGCGGATTTCGTGGCTCATGGTGGCGAGGAACCCGCTCTTGGCGCGGTTGGCTTCTTCCGCTTTGTCGCGGGCTTCGGTCAGCGCCGCTTCCAGAACTTTGCGGTCGGTAACATCGCGCCCGACGCTTTGCACTTCGATCAGGCGGCCCGCGCCGTCGCGCACGGGATAATCCTCCCACGCGATCCAGCGCCAGCCTTGCGCCGTGCGCACATGCTGGTCGTATCCCTTGCGCGTGCGTTCGCGTTCTGTCGTGGCGAAACCGCCCGGCAGCACAGAGCGGCTTTGCGGATGCAGTTGCGGTGCGAACGGCTGGCCGATGGCACTGTGCGGCGAAAGCCCGAACATCCGGAAGAAGGCTTCGTTGGCATAGGTCAGCCGACTGTCGGGCGCGCGGCGGAAAATGGCATCGCCCTGCGCATCGACAAGGCCTTTGTATCGTGTCTCGCTTTGATGGAGCCGCGCATTGAACGCGTTCAATGTCGCGACTGAAGATTCCAGTTGCGCCGCCAGCGTATTCAGTTCGGCGGTACGCTGCTCCAGGGCCTGCGCGCGCTTGCGTTCGGAAAGCAGGCTGGCGAACAGAACGCCGACGCCAACTACCGCCAGCAACGCCAGAACGCCGGGCGGCAAAATGGTCAGTTCGCCATGCATATAAAGATCGCTGACCGCCGCCGCCGCGATTGCGACGGCGCACAGCCCGAACACAATTCTTCCCACGCGCGCGATCGCCAAGCCCCAGCCTCCGGTGCGCGGAAGTAAGGCGTCGTTGCGCTTTCCAAAGCTTTAATCGATGTCGCGGAATCCGCGGCAAAAGCCTTAATTTTCGTATTCGCGCAATTTTTTTGGCCCCGCCTCGCGAATTCCAGGACAAACACAAAACAGAAAATTTGATGAAACTGCAGCCCTTCGCGGAACTTTGGGCAAATCCACACCGGCTCGAACAGATGGCTGCGGTTTTGCTCCACCGGCGGGCGGATTCGCGACGGTGCGCGAAAATGCGCCGGCTGGAATTATCCCTTTCCTATCAAACTGTTAGTGCGTTCTCCCCCTGCGGGCCGATGGCTGTCACAAAAGCTTCGCCGAACTGTGATGGACGTTAAATTGAAGCGGGCCGTTATGGCGCGCGGCCGGCGTTGGAGGGGTGGGGCAAAGCATTCCCATGACGGCGCTGACGGTCCCGGCCGGGATCCACATTCGAGAGGTTCGAGAAATGAAACCGTTGTTCAAACATTTGGCCGGCTTCGCCGCGGGCGCAGCACTCGCCTGCGCCGCGACGGCCGCCACAGCCGCCGATCTTTCCGGCGCGGGCGCCACGTTCCCCTATCCGATCTATGCCAAGTGGGCGGAAGCCTACAAAGCCAAGACCGGCATTGGCTTGAACTATCAGTCCATCGGTTCGGGCGGCGGCATTGCGCAGATCAAGGCCAAGACGGTCGATTTCGGTGCGTCTGACAAGCCGCTCTCGCCGGGTGAGCTGGACGCTGCTGGCCTCACGCAATTCCCCACCGTGATCGGCGGCGTTGTGCCGGTCGCGAATATTCCGGGCATCAAGCCGGGCGAACTTCAGCTCGATGGCCCCACGCTGGCCGCGATCTGCCTGGGCACCGTGAAATATTGGGACGACGCGGCGATCAAGAAGCTGAATCCCAGCGCGAATCTTCCGCATCTGGCCGTGGTTGGCGTGCACCGTTCGGACGGATCGGGCACCAACTTCATCTTCACCAACTATCTTTCCAAGGTCAGCCCGGCTTGGGCGAGCCAGGTTGGTGCCGCGACATCGGTTGAATGGCCGAGCGGAATTGGCGCCAAGGGCAATGAAGGCGTGGCCGGCAACGTCAAGCAAACGCAAGGCGCCATCGGTTATGTCGAATATGCCTATGCCAAGCAGAACACGCTCACGTACCTGCGCATGATCAATCATGACGGCGTGGCCGTTTCGCCGACGGCGGACGCCTTCCAGGCCGCATCGGCGAAGACCGATTGGGCGCACGCGCCGGGCTTCTATGTCGTGTTGACGAACCAGCCCGGTCACGACGCGTGGCCGATCGCGGGCGCGACATTCATTCTTGTTTATAAACATCCCGCGGATGCGGCCAAGACCAAGCAGGTCCTGAGTTTCTTTCAGTGGGCCTATGCCAACGGCGACGGTATGGCCAAGAGCCTCGACTATGTGCCGCTGCCGGACTCCACGATCCAGGCGATCGACAAGAGCTGGCACGCCAATATCGACGCGGCGGCGATGCCTTAAGTCCGTTCGCAGCCGGTTCGCCGGTTCGATGGATGATTTGAAAAATGTTGGGGAGCCGGTGGCTCCATCGGCTCCCCAATTTCGTCTAAAACCGGCACGGCAACACAAATGGTCGATCTCGCTTTGACCGAAAACCTCGTTTCCGACACAAGAGGGAGCGCGCTCCGGCGCTTCGGGCGCAGCGATTCGCACTTCCGCGTCATGACGCTGGCGGCCGCGCTGCTGGTGGTGCTGATCTTCATCGGCATCATGATCGCGCTGGTGAATGGTGCGTGGCCGGCGCTGCACGCATTTGGCTTCGGCTTCCTCACCACCAGCGTGTGGAATCCGGTCACCGAGAAATTCGGCGCTTGGGCCGCGATCTACGGCACTGTTGTGAGTTCGTTCCTTGCCATGCTGATTGCGGTTCCGCTCGGCATCGGCGTCGCAATCTTTCTCACCGAACTTTGCCCGCGTTCGCTGCGCCGCCCCGTGGGCATTGCCATCGAATTGCTGGCCGGCATTCCCAGCATCATTTACGGCATCTGGGGCCTTTTCATTTTCGCGCCTTTCTTTCAGACCAATGTGCAACCGTGGCTGATCGAAGCCTTCGCCAACGTTCCAATTCTGCAGGATCTGTTCGCGGGCCCGCCCTATGGCATCGGCATGTTCACCGCCGCACTCATTCTTTCGATCATGATCCTGCCGTTCATTTCGGCGGTAACGCGCGATGTGTTTGAGACTGTGCCCGCGATCCTGAAGGAAGCGGCCTACGGCCTTGGCTGCACCACATGGGAAGTCATGTGGCGCATCGTGCTGCCGTTCGCGCGTCCCGGCGTGGTCGGCGGCGCCATGCTGGCCTTGGGCCGTGCGCTGGGCGAAACCATGGCCGTCACATTCGTCATCGGCAACGCGCATCACATCAACGCATCGCTGTTCGCGCCAGCCACCACAATTTCGGCGACCATCGCCAACGAATTCACCGAGGCGCTGGGCGATCTGTATGTTTCCTCGCTGTTCGCCATCGGCCTTGTGCTGTTCGGCATCACCTTCATCGTACTGGCCGTGGCGCAGATCATGTTGAAAAGCCTTGAGCGCCGCGCTGGAGGGAAATCGGCATGAACCGCGCGCTTTATTCCAGACGCCGCGTCGTCAACCAGGTTTTCCTGTGGCTTTCCATCGCCGCAGCGGCTGTCGGCATCATTGCGCTGGTTTTGATCCTGTATGCGTTGCTGTCGAATGGCGTCGCGGGACTTTCACTCACCCTGTTCACGCAGGATACGCCGGCACCCGGATCCAACGGCGGTCTCGCCAATGCCATCCTTGGCAGCCTTTTGATGAGCACCATCGCCGTCATCATTGGAACGCCCATTGGTGTTTTGGCAGGTACCTACCTTGCGGAATATGGCCGCCATTCGTGGCTCGCCTTCATCGTGCGCTTCGTCAACGACATCCTGCTCAGCGCGCCTTCCATTCTGATCGGCCTCTTCATTTACGAGCTGATGGTCATCCGCATGGGCCATTTCTCCGCATGGGCCGGCATGGCGGCGCTGGCCGTGATCGTCATTCCCGTCGTGGTGCGCACGACCGAGAACATGCTGCTGCTGGTGCCCAACACCTTGCGCGAAGCCGCAGCCTCCATCGGTGCGCCGCGTGCGGTCTCCATCCGCGCGGTGACGTGGCGTGCGGCGCGCGCCGGCATCGTCACCGGCATCCTTCTGGCGGTGGCGCGCATTTCCGGTGAAACCGCGCCGCTTCTTTTCACCGCGTTCGGCAACCAGTTCTGGTCCACCGATCTCAATGCGCCGATGGCGAGTTTGCCGGGCGTGATCTTCAACTTCGCCAATTCCGCCTATGACGATTGGCACCGCCTGGCATGGGCCGGTGCGCTTTTGATCACCATGGCGGTTTTGACCCTGAGCATCGTCGCCCGCTTGCTCGAATCCAGGCAGAGATAACCATGAATGACATGACCCGCGTGGACAAAGACGTACGGATCGATATCCGCGACCTGTCTTTCTTTTACGGGAAAAACAAGGCGCTGAAGAATGTCACGCTGCCGCTGGCGGATCGCAAGGTCACCGCTTTCATCGGCCCGTCGGGCTGCGGCAAGTCCACGCTGCTGCGTATTCTGAACCGCATCTATGAGCTTTATCCCAACCAGCGCGCCGAAGGCGAAGTCATGTTCGACGGCGAGAATATCCTGAACGGCGCGCTCGATCTCAACCTGTTGCGCGCCAAGGTCGGCATGGTGTTCCAGAAGCCGACGCCATTTCCCATGACGATCTACGACAATATCGCCTTCGGCATTAAGCTCTATGAGCGCATGCCCAAATCCGAACTCGACGGCCGCGTGGAAACCGCACTGCAGCGCGCAGCCCTGTGGGGCGAAGTGAAAGATAAGCTGCGCGAATCGGGTTTGAGCCTTTCCGGCGGCCAGCAGCAGCGCCTTTGCATCGCGCGCACCGTGGCGACAAAGCCGGAAGTAATTTTGCTGGACGAGCCCTGCTCGGCGCTCGACCCGATCTCGACCGCCAAGATCGAAGAACTGATCGACGAACTGTCGAACGAATATACGATCGTGATCGTCACCCACAACATGCAGCAGGCCAGCCGCGCATCGGACTTCACGGCGTTCATGTTCTTAGGCGAACTGATCGAATTCGGCCCCACCGAGCAGGTCTTCACCGCGCCCAAGAACAAGCGCACCGAAGAATATATTACGGGCCGGTTTGGCTAGTACGGATCGCAGGTCGTGACCTGATTGCGGCAAACCTTCGCGGCCCAGCCGCGCACGGGTTTTGCTTTGCTGTCGGGCGGCTGCACCGTGATGTCCGCGAATGTTCCCTGACAGGCATGCACACGCTTTACGGCATAAGAGTCTGCGCCGATTCCGTTCTTCTCATCCGTCAGCGTCACCACGATGGGTGAGGTTTTGGAAGGTGCGGAGCGCAATTCGCTGCTGCCCACCGTAAAACCCGCCAATGCGCCCGAAATCCAGCCCGGTCCCTTGAACACGATCTTGTAGTCCGTTCCGCCGGCGGCGCCACCCGCATCTACGTTTCGCACCAGCAGCCAACCATCCTTTGAGCCGATGATGTCGAAGCTGGCGGATACAGTGTCTTCGCCGCCGGGCAGGTTCATCTCCGCAGGCACGTGGCCGATTACGGATGCATTTGCATTGGGGGCGCTGCGGATGTTCGAGCCTTTGGGATCGTTGTCTGTCGAAAATCCCTTCAAGTCGCATTTGGACACGCCGGTCATGTCAGTGGCTGTGGCTAGCGCGCAGAGCGGCCACGCAAATATCAATGCCACCAGCGGAAGAAAGCATTTCATGCGTAATCCTCTTGCGTGGTCGCGTCTTCGCGCGGCCCCCGCATCGCAGCGTTCAGAATGGCGCTCAGCACAACGCTGACGGCGATGTTCAGCAGCAGCGAACTTAAGGCGGCGTAACAGGGGATCGCCAGTCCCAGCACGTGAAGCACGTACGTGGAAGATTTGAAATCCAGGCTCGCTGCCATGGCGGTGCCGGTGACGATTCCCAGCGCCCATCCCGCCAGCAACGCGCGCGGGTTCAGCCAGCGCGTATAGAGCCCGAAGATCACAGCGGGCAGCGTCTGGATGATCCAGATTCCGCCCAGCAGCTGCAGCTGGATGGCATATTGCTGCGGCAGGAAGATGATGAAGAACAGTGCCCCAACTTTCACCAGCAGCGATGCAATCTTGGCGATGCTGCATTCGCGCTCAGCACTCATCGAAGGTTGGACATATTCGCGCCAGATGTTGCGCGTGAAAAGATTGGCGCTGGCGATGGACATGATGGCGGCAGGCACCAGCGCGCCGATGGCAATGGCGGCGAACGCCACGCCCACGAACCATGACGGAAACATTTTCAGGAACAGCGCCGGCACCGCGAAATTGTTGCCGTAAAGCGCGAAGCCGCCCGCGTATGCCGGATCGTTTTTCACGCCCGCCGCCAGCGCCATGTAGCCCAGCAGCGCAATCAGGCCCAGCAATATGGAATAGGCCGGTAGTATCGCGGCGTTGCGACGGATGACTTGGCGGCTGGAGGAACTGAGCGTGCCGGTGATGGCGTGGGGATAAAGAAAAAGCGCCAGCGCCGAACCCAGCGCCAGCGTGATGTAAGCGCTGGGCGCGCCCAAGCTTCCCGCCGGTGCGGCTGGCAACAGCAATGTCTTGGCATCGACGCTCGCAAAGATTTTTCCGAACCCGCCAAGCTCGGCGGGGATGATGACGATCGCCGCCAGCACGGTGATATAGACCAGCAGATCTTTCACCACCGCGATCAGCGCCGGTGCGCGCAAGCCGCTGGTGTAGGTGTAGGCCGCCAGAATCACGAAGGCGATGATCAGCGGCAGTTCGCCGTGCAACCCAAGCCCCGCGATCACCACTTCGATGCCCACAAGCTGCAGCGCGATATAAGGCATGGTGGCGACGATGCCGGTGACGGCAACCGCCAGCGCCAGCGTGCCGGAACCGAAGCGCCCGCGCACGAAATCCGCCGCCGTCACATAGCCGTGCTTGTGCGCCACGCTCCACAGCCGCGGGAACACCATGAACACGATGGGGTAAACGAAAACGGTGTAAGGCACCGCGAAGAAGCCCACCGCGCCAGCGCCAAACATCAGCGCCGGCACAGCGACGAAGGTGTAAGCGGTATAAAGATCGCCGCCCAGCAGAAACCATGTGACCACGGTACCGAAGCGGCGTCCGCCCAAGCCCCATTCGGTCAGTTGCGAAAGATCGGCCTTGCGCCAGCGCGCGGCGATGAAACCAAGCCCCGTCACCAGCGCGAACAGAAAAATGAAAACGGCAATCGCCGTCCAGTCGAGCCGGTTGCTCATGGCGTTGTATCGCCGCCGCGATGCAACAGATAGACCGTCAGGATCAGCACAGCCCCCAGCACGATCCACGCGAGCTGATACCAGTAGAAAAAGGGAATGCCGAACAACGTGGGATCGATACGGTCGTAGAACGGCACCCACAAAAGGGCCGCGAACGGCAGCAGCAGCAAAAGATAAGCCGCGCGAAACTGTTTGCGTTGCACCATGGCGCGCCCCTGCTTTTCCCTTGCGCCTGATTACGGCATAAAAAATCGCGCGCCAAGCAGCCGCGCCGTGCATCGCCCCCCAGACCGAATGTTGCTATAATGCCGCCGTCATTCGGGGGGATTTCATCATGCGTCTTCTTCTTGCGGCGCTTGCAGGAGCCATCGCTATGTTTGTCTGGACGTCCATCGCGCACATCGCGACACCGCTGGGCTATACTGGCTTCAGCCAGATACCGAACGAAGCGGCCGTGCTGTCCGCCGCGCAGTCGGCCATCGGCGGAGAGCCGGGTCTCTATTTCTTCCCTTGGGTCGATCCCAAGGATCCCAAGGCGATGGAGAAAATGCAGGCGCTGGGTAAGACCAATCCATCCGGCTTGCTGCTCTATCGTCCGGCCGATCAGCAGACGGGCACCGAGATGATGCCCATGCTGATCAAGGAGTTTGCAAAGCAATTCGTGGAGGCGCTGATCGCGGCGTTTCTTTTGTCGCTCACCGTTCTTGGCGGTTACATCTCGCGGGCCGGTTTTGTGGCGCTGATGGGTGTAGCAACAGCCATCGCGACCAATGCGTCTTACTGGATCTGGTACAGCTTCCCGTTCGATTACACGCTGGCCCAGATGATCACGGAATTCGTTGGCATGGCCGTCGCGGGCCTTGCGATCGCGGCCATCGTGCGGCCGCGAAGAGCCTAGCCTTCGCTTTCGGCTTCGGTTTCGCAATCCGAGCGCAGGGCTTGCAGCTTGCTTTCGGGGAGTTTTTCCGCGCCAACATAGGTATTGCGCGCGGCCTGGGTCACGCGGATCAGTTCGTCGAGCTTGGCCTGCAACGCAGCGCCGTCGCGGTTCTGCGTGTTCTGGATCAGGAACACCATCAGGAAGGTCACTATGGTGGTGCCGGTATTGATCACCAGTTGCCACGTATCGGAATAATGGAATATCGGGCCGCTCACCGCCCAGGCGACAACCACCAGAACGCACAGCGCAAATGTGACGGGCCGGCCTGTGGCGTGGGCCACGGCATTGGCGGCGCGCGCAAATAGCGAAAGATGTTCGCTCTTTGCCGGGTTTGCCGATCCGCCGGTGTGCGCGGTGTGCAGAGCCTGCGGTGCGACGGTCATGCCTGCTTGCGCCCTGCCACGATCAGCACCACGCCGGCCAACAGCACCACAATGCTGCCGACCAGCGGGAACGAGATTGTGTGATCTTCCTGCTTGTTCACCTGAATCGGCCCCGCCTTCAGCACCGGCTTGGTATCTGTATAGGTGAAGTGATCGAAGGCCAGTCCGGCCAGGCCCAGAACCACAAGCACAACACCCAGCAATGCCAAGCCGCGCATGGCCAATCTCCCGTGTTTGAATTGTGACGTCGCGCTCAAATGCGCGGCACTCTCCCAATGGCGAAACGGGCCGGACTTGCGAAAGTTCCCTACTGAGGAGCGCGGAAGACGATATGTCTGGCGGCATCCAGGATGTCGATATGCGCCGTGTTGTCTTTATCGACATGCAAGCGAATGCGGGTTTTTCCGTTCGTGTCGGTCAACAAAATCTCCGCATTGCGGTCGGGATTTTGCAGCTTGATGCGGCCCCGGTCCACGCTTACCGCGTCTTGCGGGCTTGTGCCGGGGGGCGGCGGGTCGTTGATGAAAATCGCCGCCGAGGCGTCGCCTTTCGGATCGCTTTTGCGATACATCCCGATGGCCTCGCTATGGTCGTAATCCAGAAGCGCCCCGCCGATCGATCCGGTGGGGCCGTCGGAAGCAATCAGGCCGCCTCTTTCGTTGCCCGCGCGATTATAAAGAAGAAGACCGGCGGGAGAGATTTTGCGCTTGCCTTCGCGGCCATCGATGATGGGGCCGGGCGCGCTGGCGCTGCTGGTCAGAACCGTGCGCAACGTTCCATCCGGTTCGACGATGTTGATCCTGTTCGCGGTGATCTGGCCGAAACTGGCATTCGGCGATGGTGCGCTCGCGCCCAGCATCAGCGCCACCACACCCGCACCCGCAACGCCTGTGAGCGCAAACTTCAGATAGCGTACGTCGCGCTGCAACTTCGAAACGGCATCGGGGTCGCTATGCATTGGCGGTCCTCGCAATTTCCCTTAAGGTTGAACGCCCCGCGAAGCGCGAACGTTCCTCACTGGAAATGCGTTGGGCGGCGATAGCTGAGTGCCTCGGCCACATGCGCGCGCGCCACGCTTTGGGTGCCGGCAAGGTCGGCAATGGTGCGCGCCACGCGCAACACGCGATGGTAGCCGCGCGCCGTCAGCTTCATGCTTTGCGCCGCGTCGCTCAGCAGGCGCGCGCCCGCCGCATCCGGCGTTGCTACGCTGTCCAGCAGTTCGCCTTCGGCTTCCGCATTGGTGCGGATGTTGTTTGGCGCATAGCGCGTGCGTTGAACGTCGCGCGCTGCGGCGATGCGTTGGGCGACCGCCGCGCTGCCTTCCGCCGGCGGCGGCAGCGCCAGGTCTTGCGCGGAGACGCTGGCCACATCGATCTGAATATCAATACGGTCGAGCAGCGGGCCGGAAAGGCGCGACTGGTAATCGCCGGCGCATTTGGGTGCGCGGCCGCACGATTGCGAAGGATCGCCCAGATGGCCGCAGCGGCACGGATTCATCGCGGCGACAAGCTGAAAGCGCGCGGGAAAGCGCACATGGGCATTGGCGCGCGCCACCACCGCTTCGCCGGTTTCGATGGGCTGGCGCAGCGAATCCAGAACCTGACGCTGGAACTCCGGCAACTCATCCAGAAACAGAACGCCAAGATGCGAAAGCGACACCTCGCCCGGCTTCACGCGCAAGCCGCCGCCGACCAGCGCCGCCATCGATGCGGAATGATGCGGCGAACGGAACGGACGCCGCCGCGAAATCGCGCCTTCGCGCAATTCGCCGGCCAGCGACTGCACCATGGAAAGCTCCAGCGCCTCGCGTGCGTCCAGCGGCGGCAACAATCCCGGCAGGCGTTGCGCCAGCATGGATTTGCCGGCACCTGGCGGGCCGATCATCAGCATGTTGTGGCCGCCGGCTGCGGCAATCTCCAGCGCGCGCTTTGCGGTTTCCTGTCCCTTCACATCCTTCAGGTCGGGCGCGGTGAAATCGTCCTGCGCGATTTTCGCGCACGGCGGGTTCAAAACCTGCGCGCCTTTGATGTGATTGACGAAGGCGATCAGCGATGGCGTGGCGACGATCTCAATACCCGCCGCCCATGCCGCTTCCGGACCGCAGGCCGCGGGGCAAATGAGTCCGCGATTTTGCGCCGACGCCGCAAGCGCCGCCGGCAGCACGCCGGCCACCGCCGTTACCTGCCCGTCCAGCGAAAGTTCGCCCAGCGCCACATAGTTTGCCATCTCGCTGGCCGGCAGCACGCCCATCACCGCCAGCAATCCCAGTGCGATGGGAAGGTCGTAATGGCTTCCTTCCTTGGGCAAATCCGCCGGCGCCAGGTTCACGGTGATGCGCTTGGGCGGCAACGAAAGGCCGATTGCCGCCAATGCCGCGCGCACGCGCTCGCGGCTTTCGGTCACCGCCTTGTCGCCCAATCCGACCACGCTGAAAACGGGCTGGCCTTCGCCAATGTGAACCTGCACGTCCACTTCGCGCGCTTCGATGCCCTGAAACGCCACCGTATAGATATGTGCGACCGTCATCCCCGCGCATCCCCCAAATGCGCAAGGATTAGGACGCGGGGGGCCAAGTACTACAATCGGAGTCTGTCGGGATCTGTCGCAGGGCCTGTCGCAAAGTTTGTCGCGCGCGTTGGCCGGCAAAAAAGCACAAAACTATCGGCTTGCGCCGGTTAGCGCGGCACCACGTCGAAAGCGATGGTGGTGCGCGCGGTCTGCGCGTGGAACGGAATGGTGCCGTGCCACATGTAGGATGGAAACAGCACCAGCCGCCCGGCTTTGGGCTGCACGCTGCGGCGCACGGCGTCTTTCAACGGGCTTTCGATTCCCGGCTCGCCGAACTTGATCCAGCCTTCCTTGCTGCTCTCGTCCGTCACGCTTTGCGGCAACGCCACATAATAGGCCGAACTGATCCAGCCTTTGGGATGCATGTGGTTGGTATGATAACCGCAATCGTGCAGCCGCGACGACCACGACGCGGCATGGCGGAAATCTTTCGTGCGCCTGCCGAATAGCGGGTGAGCGGCGTCGTCTTTCATGCGCGCGATATATTGCGCTACAGCCTTGTCGATCTGCGCCCGCAACAATTCCGCGGGCTTGTGGCCGCTGCCGAACAGATCGTCCAGTGTTTGCGTGCCGCCGCGAAGCGTCTGATCGACTGCGGCATGCTTGTCGAAATGTAGCCGGTCGAGGTAGGCGTTCAGATCGCGGTTGAAGCTTTCCATATCGGAATAGCCTTGCGGCGGTTCGATCTCGAATACCTGAATCATGGATTCGTAATCGGTCAACCGTTCGTCGCGGCTGTCGCCCGAAATTCTGTAGGCGGTTCCCAGGTTGGCAAGTGCTGCCTGATTTGCGGGATCGCGCGCGAGAGCCTCTTCGGCGGCGCGGATGGCGCGCTTTCCTTCGCCGGCGCCGATCAGTGCAATCGCCAAGTTACTCCAGGCGCCGGAATTCGACGGATCGAGTTTCAGCGAATGTTCCTGCGCGGTAATCGCGCCCTCATAGTCACGCAAGTTCGTCAGCGCCATGGCAAGGCCGTCGAATGCGAAAACGTTGCTGGACTCGCGCGCGGCGACCGACCCGTAAGCTTCGCGCGCCTCCTCGAACCGGTCGTTTTTCAGCAGCAGGTCCGCGCGGCCGAGGCTCAGGATGCTGGCATCGGGATAGGCGGCGGCGGCCTGATCGTAGGACTGCAGGAATTCTTCGCCGCGATCCAGACGGAAAAGCAACTGGTTCAACGATTCATGCGCGGCGACATCCAGCGGATTGATGGCAAGGGCGCGGCGATAGCTCCAGACCGCGTCTTCGAGCCGTCCCATCTGCTGCAACAGATTGCCCCGGTTATAATCGACGGCCGGCAAATCCGGCACGGCGCTCTGTGCCGCATCGAAAAGCGCAAGCGCTTCGTCGAAGCGGCGCTGCATTTTCAGTGAGATGCCCAGATTGTGCTGGAGCGCCGCCACCTGGCGCGGGTTGCGCGAGCCGGCGCGCAAGGCGTTGAGCAGAATCTGCTCCGCCTCTTTCGGCCGCTCCGCGTCGTTGAGAATCATCGCCAGCGATTGCGCGGCGAACATGTAATTGGGTTGATAACGAAGGGCAGCCCGGCAACTTTTTTCCGCGTTTACCAGGTCTTGTTGCAAATGCAGCGTGAGGCCGAGATTGAGATGGGCTTCCGCATAGTTTGGCTTCAACCGGATCGCTTCGCGATAGGCCGCGACGGCCTCGCCGTAATGGCCCTCCGCATAGAAGACCCCGCCAAGATTGTTCTGCACATGCGGCTGATCGGACCGCGCGTCCAGCGAGCGGCGCAGCAGGCGCGCGGCTTCGTCATATTGCTGCTGGCCTTTGCGGATCAGCCCCAGCAATTGCAATGCATCGGGCTCTTGCGGCTCATGCGACAGAATCTGGAGCAGCGTGGCCTCTGCTAGCTCCGTATCGTTCGCGTTCATCTGGTCGAGCGCCTGCTGAAGCAGGGTGCGCGTGCCTTGCGCGGGCGCGGTGGCGGTGTCCGTCATGGAAAAAGCTTATCCCGCATGGGCTGCGCGCCCGCAAGCGCCTTGCCGATCAATAGTTTATGCGCCTTTCAGTTGCCCAGCGATCGGGCCACTTCGCGCTGGAACCAGCTCACGCCGCCCTCATGCTTGGGCGACAGGCGGCCCACATCGTAGATCCCGGCATTCAGGTTCCGCTGCACGGCTTGCGTAATATAAACGTCCTCGGCGGTCGTTGCTTCCGAAGATTCCATCGCCTTGTCGATCTGCGCCTGCGAAGCGTCTTTCGGGAAGAAGTAAAGATAATCGAGCCGCGTGCGATCATGGCCTAGCGGCCACATGCGTTCCATCATTAGCCCGCCGGTATAAACATTAATGCCGAGGCACGGCCACAGCCATGCCCACAACCCGGCAACCGGCGCGCCGTCGCGTGGCGGTGCGCGGTGGAAAATCGCCGGCGGTTCGACCTCCACGCTGTAATGCGCGGAATCCACCGCGCCGTTCAGGCCCGGATGGATCAGCGGGATGTGATAGCCTTCGAGATAATTCTCGACATAGGTTTTCCAGTTGCAGGCGATCTCGTGCATCGAATGGCGCGCGAAGCGGAAGCTTTCCAGATCGATGCCGCGCGCTTTTTCGTCCAGCGGCTTCAGGAATTCGGCAAGCGGCGCAGCATCCTTGTCGAGATTGACGAAGATGAAGCCACGCCAGATCTGGCAGGCTACGGGCCATAGCGCATAGTCGCGCGGATCGAAGCCGGCTGCCGGGCCGAAGTCGCGCGCGTTCGCCAGCCGGCCGTCCAGCGCATAGCGCCAGCCGTGATAGCGGCAGACAAGCTGCTTTTCGCATTTGCCTGTGCCGTCATCGGCTAGCGGGCCCGCGCGGTGGCGGCAGACATTGTGAAAGGCGCGGATTTGTCCGTCCTCGCCGCGCACCGCGATCAGCGGATAGCCCGCAATCGCCTGCGCCACATAAGCGCCCGGCGTCTCCATCTGGCTTTCATGGGCGAAAAGCAGCCAGTTCTTCGCAAACACATGCCGCCGCTCGGTTTCGAACACGGCGGGGTCGCGATAAAGGCTCGCCGAAAGCGTGGTGGCTGCGGGGATTTGCATGCACGCGAGCCTAGCAGAAGTGCGGCGCACTTGCGAAGCGTGAGGGCCGCCCGTAGCCTCGGCCCCAACCGCTATCCCTGCCAATTCAAGAGACTTTTCATGCGCTTCGAAGGCACAAAAAACTATATCGCGACCGACGATCTTCGTATCGCGGTCAATGCTTCCATCACGCTGGAGCGTCCGCTGCTCATCAAGGGCGAACCCGGCACCGGCAAGACACAGCTGGCGTTCGAGGTGGCTGATGCGTTGGACGCGCCGCTCATCACCTGGCACGTCAAATCCACCACCAAGGCGCAGCAGGGCCTCTACGAATACGATGCCGTGACGCGCCTGCGCGACAGCCAGCTTGGCGATGCGCGCGTCAAGGACGTGAAGAATTACATCAAGCAGGGCAAATTGTGGGAAGCCTTCACCAACAATCCGCGCCCGGTTTTGCTGATCGACGAGATCGACAAGGCCGACATTGAATTTCCCAACGACCTGCTGCTCGAGCTCGATCGCATGGAATTTTTCGTTTACGAAACCGGCGAAACGATCAAGGCGGTGCAACGCCCCATCGTGATGATCACGTCAAACAATGAAAAAGAATTGCCGGATGCTTTCCTGCGCCGCTGTTTCTTTCACTACATCAAATTTCCCGAACGCGAAACGATGCAGCAGATCGTCGATGTGCATTACCCCAACATCAAGCATAAGCTGGTCAGCGAAGCGCTGAACATTTTCTATCAGATCCGCGATGTGCCGGGCTTGAAGAAAAAGCCGTCAACGTCGGAACTGCTGGATTGGCTGAAGCTGCTGCTGAACGAAGACATTTCTCCCGAAACGCTGAAAGAGCGCGATCCCACAAAACTCATCCCGCCGCTGCACGGCGCGCTTCTGAAGAACGAGCAGGACGTGCACCTGTTCGAACGGCTGGCGTTTCTGGCGCGGCGCGAGAGCAGGGCCTGATGAAAGCTTTTCTTCCGCTGGCGTTGGTGCTGCTAGCGCTGCCGGCGCAGGCCCAGAATACCGCTGCCGATGTTTTCATGGATGGAAAAGATGGCGCGAAGGTTCACGTCGCGTCGGGCTTTGTCTGCCCGCAGAAGATCGGCCTGTTCGAGCGCGATGCGGTAGGCCAGTCCGATGTCGATGGCGCGGATTTCTGCTCTTACGCGGCGCTCGACGGTGTCTATGGAACCATCACCATCAACAAACTGGCCGGCGATTACGATCCCAAAGCGTCGCTGGCGGCGGATTTTACCGAGCAGGAGGGCACCGGCGGCAAGAAAGTCGGCGAAGCCACCATCAAGCTGAACAAACAATCGCCGCTTTCGATTTATGCGCGCACTTATCAGACTTCGTCGCTGGAAGATCTGCGTTATCTCGTTCTCTATACCGGCGCGGCCGTGAACGGCTGGTCGCTGGAGACGACGATCGAATATGCCGATCCCCGCGACACGCCGGTCGAACGCGAATTTCTCGATACCGTATACGCGGCGGCACCGGCGCAGATCGGCCATGGCGCACCGCCAGCGCCGCCCGCATCGCCCTGATGCGCCGCTTCAGCCAAAATAGCCCGGCTGGCCGATATCGGCGATAAGGCCGATCTCTTTGGGTTTCAGTCCAGCCATTTCTGTGTCAACGCGCTCGACGCCGGCATGTTCATTCCGGCGAACATCGCCAGCGGGCCGTAATAATCGCCGGCGTCTTCTTGTTTGATCGATTTCACGGGCACCTTCAGCGCGCGGCCAACCACCTCGACGATCTGGCGCATCGGCACGCCTTCTTCGCCGACGGCGTGATAGATGGCGTTCGCCGCGCCTTTCTCCAATGCGAGACGGTAGAGGCGAACCACATCCATGCGGTGCGCCGCGGCCCAACGTTCCTTGCCCTCGCCGACATAGGCAGCGGAGCCTTTCGCGCGCGCGGCTTCGACGAGATAGGAGATCAGGCCGGCTTTGCCTTTTTCGCCATGCACTTGCGGCAAGCGTATCGCCATTGCGCGCACCCCGCGAGACGCGAAAGCCAACCCGGCCTGTTCCGATACACGCGGCACAAATTCGCTGGCATCGCGGCGCATCTCTTCGGTGACGATCACGCCCGGCGCGACGAGGCCCGTTCCCGATGTGACGATGAAAGGCTTATCGGTGCCTTCCAGCACGCCACCCATCGCTTCGATGGCGCGCTTGTCGATCTGGCCGTTCTCGGCAAATTTCGTGAAGTCGTGGATGAAGGCGCAGTGGATGGTGCCATCGGTTTGCCTGGCGCCACTCTTGAGACTTTCGAGATCCTCAAGCGATCCGCGATGAATCTCCGCGCCCAGCTTTTCGAGCGTCTCGGCATTGGCATCGGAACGCGCAAGGCCAAGCACCTGGTGCCCGTTCTCAATCAATTCTTTTGTCGTGGCGGTACCGATGAACCCGGCCGCGCCGGTGATGAATACCCGCATGTTCTTTCTCCGCGCTTGGATGAGAACCATAAGTAGGGCATGATCTATGCGGGTAAAGGTGTGATGTTATACAGGTATAATGGGTAACAGGATGCCCCCGGCGAACGGCAATTCTCTCGGCATCTATTTGAAGGACCGCCGCGCCCGGCTCGATCCCGCCTCCTTCGGCTTGCCGCTGGCCCGCCGCCGCACGCCCGGACTGCGGCGCGAGGAAGTGGCGCAGCGCGCCCATGTCAGCGCCACATGGTACACATGGCTTGAACAGGGCCGCGGCGGCGCGCCATCCGCCGATGTGCTGGACCGCATCGCGCGCGCCATGATGCTGACCGACGCCGAACGCGAGCATCTTTTTCTGCTCGGTCTGGGCCGTCCGCCGGAAGTCCGCTATCGCGCGCCGCAAGGAATCTCGCCGCGATTGCAGCGCCTGCTCGATACGCTGGAATACAGCCCAGCTTTCATCCGCACGGCGACATGGGATGTGATCGCATGGAACAAAGCCGCCGCGGCGGTGCTGACCGATTACAGCACGTTGCCGGACGGTCAACGCAATGTGCTGCGCCTGATGTTCCACGACGCCCATGTGCGCGCCGCGCAATCAAACTGGCAAAGCGTCGCGCGCTATGTGGTGGCCTCGTTCCGCGCCGATGTGGCGCGCGCGGGCGCCGCGCGCAACGTGCAATCGCTTGTCGATGAACTGTGCGCGACCAGCCCCGAATTCGCGGCGATGTGGCGCGACAACGATGTGCAAACGCATGGCGATGGCGTGAAAATCGTGCATCACCCCACGGCCGGGCCGCTTTCGATGGAGTTCTCGGCCTTTGCGGTTGATGGCCGGCCCGATCTCAACATGGTGGTCTACAACCCGGCCACATCGGCCGACGCCGCCAAAATCCGGGGGCTGCTGAAAGCGCAGCCCAAAGCCTCGCGCCGCACCTCCCTCTGAGAAGGTGAAGAGGCCGCCGCAATGCCAGCCACCAAGCATTTTTGAATATCGCCAGGAACTTGCTACGCCCGCGCTTCCGCATCCGTCCGGCGCAGGTTAGGATCGCACCAAGGGCAAAGGGGTATCTTTCGCATGCGCGCTTCGCGTTCCATCCATGCCGCCATTTCGGCGCTCGCCATCATGACCACGGTTCCGGCGCTGGCCGCGCCGGCGGAGTTTCCGCTGTCGCGCATCTTCACCAGCCTCTCGGGCAATTTGCCCGATGGCTGGGGCCGCAACATGGACGGCACCTTCAAACAGTCCGCCAGCGGCGTGCTGTGCCCCAAGACGTTCCAGAGTTTCGATTTCCAACGCCTGATCGGCCCCGATCCGGCCACGCCGAACGTGCTGGGCACCTGCCTTTATTCCGACGGCGCGGGGCGCACGGGCGCCATCCGCATCCGCAGTTATCTGGAAGGCTGGGGCGACGATCAGGCAATTTCCACCAACGACAAGCTGCTCATGGCGACCGACGGTTCGGCGCCGCCCATGCTGATGCGCGCCGGCATCAGCCGCAAAACCGGCGGCGGACGCCTCACGGTGACGGTGGACAAGAGTGGCTATCTCGTCGATTGCAGCGTCACGCAGCTGAGCCACGAAACGCCGGACCGCGCCTTCGCGCTTTATTGCTCTACGCTGACGGGAAGCTGACGGGCGATTGTTGCTTGCGCATTTGCGGGTCTAGGATAGCGCCAACCGCTATCGGACGCCGCCCATGTTCTTCCAGTTTTTCGATGAACTTCGCAGCGCACGGATTCCCGTGACGCTCAAGGAATATCTGGCGCTGATGGATGCGCTGGACAAGAACGTCATCGATATGAAGATCGATGAATTCTATTACCTCTCGCGCACCGCCTTGGTGAAAGACGAGCGCAATCTCGACAAGTTCGATCAGGTGTTCGGCCATGTCTTCAAAGGACTGGAAGGCATCGATGCCGCCCTCACCGCGCAAATTCCCGAAGAATGGCTGAAGGCGCTCAGCGAAAAATTCCTCACCGAGGAAGAAAAAAAACAGATCGAAGCGCTGGGCGGCTGGGAAAAACTGATGGAGACGCTGAAGCAGCGTCTGGAAGAACAGAAGAAGCGCCACGAAGGCGGCAACAAATGGATCGGCTCGGGCGGCACGTCACCGTTCGGCAATTCCGGTTACAATCCCGAAGGCGTGCGTATCGGGCAAGACAAATCGCGCCACGGCCGCGCGGTGAAGGTGTGGGACAAGCGCGAATATAAAAATCTCGACGACTCGGTGGAGCTTGGCACGCGCAACATCAAGGTGGCGCTGCGCCGCCTGCGCAAGTGGGCGCGGCAGGGCGCGGAAACCGAACTGGACCTGAAAGGCACCATCGATAACACCGCCAACAAGGGCTATCTGGATCTGAAGCTGATCCCGGAACGCCACAACACCGTGAAGGTGCTGCTGTTCTTCGATATCGGCGGCTCGATGGATGCGCATATCAAGCTGTGCGAGGAACTGTTCAGCGCCGCCAAGACCGAATTCAAACACATGGATTTCTATTATTTCCACAACTGCCTTTACGAAGGCGTGTGGAAAGACAATCGCCGCCGTCACAACGAGAAGATGTCAACGTGGGACGTGCTGCACAAATATCCGCACGATTACAAAATCGTTTTCGTCGGCGACGGCACCATGAGCCCGTATGAAATCACCTATCCCGGTGGCAGCGTGGAACATTGGAACGAGGAAGCCGGGGCCGTGTGGCTGGACCGCGTGACGGAGATTTACGAACACGTCGTGTGGCTGAACCCCGTGGCGCGCAAGCACTGGGAATACACGCCGTCGATAAGTCTGATCCAGCAAATCATCGGCGACCGCATGTTCCCGCTCACGCTGCAAGGGCTGGACGGCGCGATGAAGGAATTGAATCGGTAGATGAGCAATACCGGAAAAGCGCTCGTTCAAACATGCGTTTTGCTTTCTTGTATTCTTTTATCTGGTTGTGCTTGGCTTGAATGCACCGTTCTCTGCGAACGCTTTTATGTCGACGGCCTGACAAATCCAAAAACCGGCGCGCATGTTACGTGCGGGAACTTTGTGCAAAAGGGAGAGTTAACGGATTCCGAGCGGAATGAATTAGACGCTTGCGTTAGTGAATACTCTGCGAAGGGATATATTTTGGACAAGAAGAAATAGAGATGGTCGATACATCCGTCCGCCCCGCTACTGCTGCTGACACCGCACCACTCTGCGCCACGCTGGCGCGCGCGTTTTATGACGATCCGGTGTTCATGCATTTTCTGCCGGACAACGCGACGCGCGAAGCCAAGCTGGTGCAGGTGTGGAAGATTCTTTTCAAGCTCGGCCTGCCGCATGGTGCCTGCTACACAACCGGCAATTACGAATCCATCACGCTGTGGCGTCCGCCGAACGGTTGGCATGTGCCGTTTTTCGCTTATGTCCTGAATGGTCCGGCGCTTCTGTCCATATTCGGCGGCAACGTCCTGCGCGTGCTTGGCACCACAGACCGGATGGAAAAAATCCATCCGCACGAGCCGCACTGGTATCTGCAAACCATCGGCACCGATCCGAAATTCCAGGGCAAGGGCTATGGCGGCGTCATCATGCGCGACCGGTTGGCGGCGGTGGATGCGGCGCACATGCCCTGCTATCTGGAATCCAGCAAGGATACGAACATCCCCATCTATCAAAGCTTCGGCTTCGAAGTGACCGGCGAAATCCAGGTGCCCGACGGCCCCAAAATCTGGCCCATGTGGCGCAAGGCAAGGTAAATTTTTTCACGCGGAGGCGCGGAGACGTGGAGGACGAGAGCCTTCTATTGCGGGTTCTGTCGGAGGCGTCTGGCGCGCATAGCGCGCCGAATTTCTGTGCCGGGTCTCAATGGAAACTAAGAACTCCGCGCCTCCGCGTGAATTCTTTTCGGTGGCGGGTTGCAGAACACAACGCGCCCTGCTCCCATCGCGCAACCGCTATCGGAGTTCGCCATGATCAAAGTCCATCACCTGAACAATTCGCGCTCGCAGCGCATCCTGTGGCTGCTGGAAGAACTGGGCACGCCCTATGAGATCGTGAAATACCAACGCATGAGCCCGGTGCCGTTTGCACCGCCGGAGCTGAAAGAGGTGCATCCGCTGGGCAAATCGCCGGTGATCGAAGATGGCGGCGTGAAGATCGCCGAATCCGGCGCCATCGTGGAATATCTCATCGACACTTATGGCAAGGGCAAATTCAAGCCGAAGTCTAGCACGCCGGAGTACTGGAACTACATCGAATGGATGCATTTCGCGGAAGGCTCCGCGATGCTGCCGCTGCTGATGGCGCTTTACATGGGCATGCTGGGCGATGCGGCCGCCGCCCTCAGGCCGCGCGTGGACAGCGAGATCGCCAATCACCTTTCCTATATGGACGCGGAGTTGGGCAGCCGCGAGTTCTTCGTGGGCAACGAACTCACCGGCGCCGACATCATGCTCAGCTTCGTGGTGGAAGCCGCCGGCGTGCGGCTGGAGCCTTACAAGAACCTGATGCGCTATCGCACCGCGCTGCACGCCCGCCCCGCCTACAAGCGCGGCATCGAAAAAGGCGGCGAATACGCATTGATGAGCCGCTGATCGCCATCCTTTTCGACATCACTTTTTTGGCTCGTCGAAGCCTTTCCCGTTTTCGTAGACCGTTCCAAACCCACCGGACCGATCGGGCTTCAGTGCGCGTGCCACGAGAAAATTAAAGACACGAGCGTAGTCAGGATGTGTTGCGATAAAGGCAGTAAGGAAGGCTTTGTTGCTCTTGTCTGCTTCTTCGAAGCCATTCCACGTAGTCTGAGGGAGTATAAATGCGAGCCCAAGCTTTCCGGCAATACCACCAATCGTTACCTGTGCAACGGAGTACTTTTGACCATTCATATTCCACAAAAACGGCGGAGTGCCATTTAGCTCTACCGGACGTTGAAATTTTGCCAAGTCTTCTTGCAACTCTTGTTGAATGCCAAGCTGAAATGCAGGGCCACGATCAATCGTCGCCTGAACGCCTGCATACAGCATGGCGGCATTGAATAAGTGTCCGGCGTCGCGTTCTTGGCGCGCACGCTGCAATAGCGTTTCTGGCGGGAGTCCGACGATAGAAGAAAGGCCAAAGTGAAAATATTGAACGCGCCAGTTACTTTGATCCCGCAATAGCCAGAGGTTGAATGCCAGATCGTTGTTTCGTGACTGGCCCGAAATTTCGACATGGGCCTGCGATTGGCCCGGTTTAATCTCCAATGAGACCCATTGATAGCCGGAGACGGGGCCGCATATTGCGCGCGCATCGGGTCCGCTGCCAGAACTTTGCAAATAATATGTATGGGCTACCTTAATGTTATTTTCCGGGCTCATGGCCTGAATAAACGGCCTTAGCGAAGCACCAAACTTGTCCGCGGTGGTCGCGGCGCGTGCTTCTTTTGTCATCAAATCGTAAGCGTCGGCAGGATTGGTGCCCAAAACCGTCCGGACATAGCTCATCGCTGCGTCGTCTATCGCGGCACGTTGCTGCTGTGCGATTTCACTATCTGTCTGACAACTGCCGGCGTTGGCGCCGAGATTTATTTTGAACAGACCTGATGAATAGGCGATGCCGCCACCAGCAATCAGAAGCGCGGCTAGCACCACGATAGCTTTTTTCATATGCTGCCCCTCAGACGATCCAGACTAACTCGGACGCCTACTTGCCTCAATCCAATAGAAGGAAAGTCAGTGGTTTCGCACATAGTCCCGCCCCGCATCGGCAAAGCCGAGCGCAAAGCCCGGCTGAACGCACTCTGCGCCCAGATGGAAAAAGATGGCATCGCCGCCACGCTGATCGGGCCGACGTCGTCGTTGCGCTATTTCACAGGCGTGAACTGGCATCCCTCCGAACGCTTCACCGGCGCGCTGGTGCATGCCAACGGCAAGCTGGATTACATCTGCCCTGCCTTCGAGCGCGACAAGGTTTCGGCGATGATCGCGGCGGATGGCGAATTTTCCACCTGGCAGGAAGAGCAAAGCCCTTATGCGCTGATCGCCGACCGCCTGGGCGCCAATGGCAAAATGGCTGTGGACGATCAGGTGGCGCTATTCACCTATCGCGGCCTTGCGCGTGTCATCGCAACGGAGCGTCTCGCCGATGGCGGGCCGCTGATCAACCGTTTGCGCCGTTCCAAATCGGTGGCGGAAATCGCGCTGATGCAATATGCGAAAGACATCACATTGGAAGTTCAACGCCGCGCGCACAAGCATCTGCGCGCCGGCATTCTCGCTGCCGAAGTGGAACAGTTCATCGACAGCGAACATCGCGCGCTGGGTGCCGATCAGGGCAACACCTTCTGCATCGTTTCTTTTGGCGAGGACACGTCGCTGCCGCACGGCGGCGAAACCGACCGCGTTCTGAAGGAAAACGACGCGGTGCTGATCGATACCGGTACCCAATATGACGGCTACAATTCCGATATCACGCGCTCCTATGTCTTCGGCAAACCGCCCGCAGACTATGTGCGTGTATGGAACGCGGAAAAAGAATCCCAAGCCGCCGCTTTCGACGCCGCGAAAACCGGCAGCCCTTGTGAAGGCGTGGATGCCGCCGCGCGTGCCTCGCAAAAAGCCAACGGTTTCGGGCCGGATTATCACCTGCCTGGCCTTCCGCACCGCACCGGTCATGGCATCGGGCTGGATATCCACGAAGCGCCCAATCTGGTGCGAGGCGACAAGACGGCACTTGCGCAAGGCATGTGCTTTTCCAACGAGCCCATGATCGTGGTGCCGGGAAAGTTCGGCATCCGGCTGGAAGATCACTTCTATATGGAAGCGTCCGGCCCGTGCTGGTTCACGCAGCCGTCCCACAGCGCGGACGCGCCGTTCCAAGGCGTTGCGCCGCTGGATTGATCCTCAAACCGCCTTCGTATTCTTGCGAATCCATTCCGCCAGCTCGTCTTCGCTGAACGCGCTGGAGGCTAACGAGAGCATCACGATCACGCTTTGCGCGTCATCCGCCGTCAGAACAAATCCGTTCAGGTCCAAAAACAATTCCAGCGCCACGAAAGCGATCCGCTTGTTGCCGTCCACGAAGGCGTGGTTTTTCGCCAGGCCGAAGGCGTAAGACGCCGCCAATGCCGCGGCATCCGGATCGCCATAGGCCGCAAGGTTGCGCGCCCGCCCCAGCGCGGATTCGAATAGTCCGGAATCGCGCATGCCCGCGCCGCCGCCATGTTCCGCAATCTGTTCGTCGTGCGCGGCCAGCAGCACGTCGGCATCGAGCCAAATCCACTCTTTCATTTGGCAAGCTCACGCAGAACGTGCCGCCGCTTCTTCATGATCTTGCGAGCGGCTTCCATCTGCGCGGATTGCGCGTCGTCGTAAGCGGTGAGGCGCACGCCGTCGCTGGTGGATGTCAGCGTCAGCGCATCGCCCTTCTCCACGTTCATGGCCGCCAGCATTTCCTTGGGCAGGGTCACGCCCAGCGAATTGCCGATCTGGATGACTTTGAGCTTGAAGTGCATGGCGGCCTCCGTTCGAACGGTTGTTATAACATTAGCCGTTATAACAGAAGTTAAATTCCGCGCAAACCTCGGAGGTGGGGCGCAGAATCAGGCCTTTGTTGCGCTTCCCCAATAATTGAAACCGGCGAAGTGCGGCGTGCCGGGCAGGTACATCGTCTCCATCTTTTCGATGCGAAAGCCGCCGTCCGCGATCATTTCCGGAATCGGCCGGGCCAGATGGCAGCCGCCGCCAATCGCTTTCCACACCGGCGTCAGCCGCTGCTGCCATTTGCGCGTGCTGGCGTCCGGCGCTTCGCCGTGTTCGCAGAAAATCATTTTGCCGTTCGGCTTCAGCACACGGCGCATCCCCGCCATCGCGGCCTGCACATCGGGAATGGTGCAGAGCGTGTAGGTGATCAGAACGGTGTCGGCGGAATTGTCCTCCAGCGGAATCTGCTCGCCGGGCAGATCCAGATATTCCAGCGGGATTTTACATTCGCTGGCGCGCTCCGCAGCTCGCGCCCGCATCTCGCGCGATGGCTCCAGCGCCCAGATATGGCTCACCTTGCCGGCATCATAGAACGGCAGGTTGTGGCCTGCGCCGAAGCCCACTTCCAGAACGCGACCCTCGCAAAGCGGAACCACTTTGCGGCGCTGATAGCGCACCGGCTTTGTGCCCATCGCGGCGGAAAGCAGGCACGGCAGAATATGGCGATCGTAGAATCCCATGAATCCTCACTGCTGCGTCGGCCCGCTCAGGCCAAGCGCCGAACCGGAGAAACTATGACACGGCGGCACGCCGGTGTTGGAATTGCGCGAACCTAAGGGGCAGGGCGCTTCGAACGGCGCTTCCGGCTTGCGCGCAGCATCGCGTTGCTGCTGCCAGATCGAAGGCGCTTCCTGCCCCAAGCCCACCGCCATCTGTGCCTGCGTCGGCGAACCCAAACACAAATGCCATTCCCCTTTGGACAGATATCCGTAATCGCCGTTGGAGCAGTTCTTCATGTAACGGCCCAGCGCGTGCATGCCATTGTAATCGGTGGCCGGCGGCAGCGTTTGCGGATTGATCTGAATGCTGCGCAACGTCTGATTTATTACGGGCTCCGGCGTTGGTATGGGTTGAACCACCGGCTTGGGTTTTTGCGGCGCTTTCACCGGCGACTTCTTTGGCGGATTAAGCCAGATGGTGATCGGCAGTTCGTGAAATTGCAGCGCCGGCGGAATCGGTATCATCCCCGCGCGGATCAGAAGAAAAATGGCGATGAGATGGAGCAGCGCCACGACAGCGCCAACGGCGAGGCGTTGCCTGTTTTCAGGCGTGAAAATGCCTTCGCCGCGCGGCGTTTCTGCCAACTCCATTCCGCCATGAAACAGGGGCGGCAGGCGTCGCGCAACCGTCCCACGCAAAAGGGTTTTTGGCCCGATTTCGGTTGGGGTTATTTGCGGAATTCCAGCAGGTCGCCGGGCTGGCAATCCAGCGTCTCACAGATCTTTTCCAGCGTGGAAAAGCGCACACCCTTCACCTTGCCGGATTTCAGAAGCGAAAGGTTCGCTTCGGTGATGCCAATGATTTCCGCCAGTTCTTTGGAACGCATTTTCCGCTTCGCCAGCATCACGTCCAGGTTCACAAGGATCGCCATTACACGAAACTCGCGTTTTCATCGGCGACGCGGCGGGCTTCCCCCATCACACGCGCGATCGTCAGCACCACGCCCGCCATGAAGAGGAACGTGAAGTCGCCTGAACCAAGGCCCACGCTGATCGCGTGCTGCTTCGTAGACCAACTCAACAGAAAGGAAACGGGTACCTGCGCCACGATACTGACCAGCACTTCCCAGAACATAAGCACCGCGACACGGTTGAGTGCCGCGAGCGCCGCGCTGCTGAACACCTCGCCTTTTCCATAAAGTGAAAACAAACGGTGTAATGCAATCAGCGCCCACACAACGAGCCCCGCCGGAATAAGATCGACGGCCAGCGCCGCAACGCGGAAAGCAAGCGGCGTTGTGCTGGTCACGGGCATGACGCCGTTTCGTATCTGGATAAAATCTACGGCGCTGGACAGATCAGGAAAAATATAAACGCACACTTCGCCCGCCAGATACAAAACCGCGCTCGCAAGCGACAGCCACGCCATGATGCGGCTGATGCGGCGAAGCCGTTCCATATTGTTCATTGCAATATCCTTTCTGTTGCGCGCGCGTCAGTCGCGTGGATCTCGCGGCTTGGTGGGATTGATGGTGTCCGGCGGTTTGTAGGTGTCCGGCTTGTCGGCATAGCTCGGCATGCTTTCGACATCGAAGCCGTTGATCAGGCCGTTGCCCACGCAAATCAGCGTGCCGATGCTGACGCCGACGCCCTGATTGCTGGCGCAAGGCAGAAGCACTGGCGCGTTCTGCCGCGCGCGGTCGCGCGCCCAGCGCGCCGCGCCGCGCGAGCGGTTGGTGTGGTCGGCATAATCGACGGTATCGTTGCGCTGCGGAATCGCGGCCGTGCCGTTGCATTGCGCGCGTTGTTCCTGAGAAAGCGCATCAAGCGTTTCCGGCGCGCAGCCGAATAATTGACTGTTCAGCGATGGAAGCGCTGGCGGCTGTTGCGGCGCTGTTGCATCCGGCGCATTCAACCTGCGGATTAGGGAAATCACCGGCGGCGGCGCAATCTTGCGCGGCGCGCGTGGTGGCGCGTGGCCGGTCTTGCGCGGCACAGGTGGCGCGCTCACCGGCAGCAGCAGCGTGACCTCGCGTGGCGCGGGCACGGTGAAAGACAAATGATCGCGCAGCAAAGACAGGATCAGCGCGACATGGATCGCGATGGCCAGACAGGCGATAGCCGCGCGGCCATACGCCTCTTTCCACACAATCGCTGCGTCGTCTGGTCCGGTCGCGTAAGCCAGCATGACTGCGACGTTAGGGACAAACAGAATTATTGTAAAACGATAATTCTATTCCGGCGCGACAGTCACCGCGATGCCGTCGATCTCGTCCGAACAGGTGATCTGGCAGGACAGCCGCGAATTGGGCTCCACCGCCAGCGCCATGTCCAGCATATCGGTCTCGGCGTCGGATTTGGGCGGCAATTTCGAAAGCCAGTCCTCAGCGACATACACATGACAGGTGGCGCAGGCGCAGGCGCCGCCGCATTCCGCGGCCACCGGCAGGCCCGCATCGCGCAGAATTTCCATCACGCTCCAGCCGTCGCGGCCTTCCAGTGTGTGTTCTACGCCTTTGCGATCCGTGGCGACGATCTTCACGCACATCTCCTTCGGGGCGCGCTGCGCTCGCACCTCAGGATGACGCGCATCGTCATGGTGAGGTGCGAAGCTGAACACCGTGAGGCTGAGCCTCGAACCATCACGCCACACCCAGCTTCTTCTGCAGACTGGAAGACGAGGTTGTGTATTGAAAGCGCAGCTTCTCGTTCGGCCGGCAGATATGGAATGCGGCCTGCGCCATCAGGGCTGCTTCGTGGAAGCCGGAGAGAATCAATTTCAGCTTGCCGGGATAGCTGTTGATGTCGCCGATGGCGAAAATGCCCGGCGTGCCGCTTTCGAATTTTTCGGTGTCAACCGGAATCAGATTCTCATTCAGGTTGAGCCCGAAATTCGCTATCGGCCCCAGCTTCATCGTCAGCCCGAAGAACGGCAGCAGCGCATCGGCCTCATGCTGCCATTCCTTCTTGCTCGCATCCGAAAGCGTAACCGCTTCCAGCTTGCCGCCTTCGCCATGCAGCGCTTTCACGCTGGCGACATGAAAGTTGATCTTGCCGTTCGCGTGCAACTCGCGCATCTGGTTCACGCTGTGCTGGCTGGCGCGGAATCCATCGCGGTGATGCACCAGCGTCAGCGATTTCGCGACGGGCGCCAGATTGAGCGTCCAGTCCAGCGCCGAATCGCCGCCGCCCGCGATCACCACATGCTTGCCGCGGAACTGTTCCATCTTGCGCACGGCATAATGCACGCCGGTGCCTTCGTAATTCTCGATGCCCGCAATCGGCGGTCGCTTGGGCACAAAACTTCCACCACCGGCCGCCACCACAATCACGCGCGCAACAATTTCGGTGTCTGCGTCCGTCGAAAGTTTCCAGCGCCCGTCGGGAAGTTTTTCCAGCGCGCTTGCCATCTGGCTCAGATGAAACGTCGCGCCGAACGGTTTGATCTGCTGCATCAGCCGGTCGGCCAGTTCTTGCCCCGTCACCACCGGCAAACCGGGAATGTCGTAGATGGGTTTTTCCGGATAAAGCTCCGTCAACTGTCCGCCGGGCCTGTCGAGGATATCGACCAGATGCGCTTTCAGATCGAGCAGCCCAAGCTCAAACACGGCGAACAGGCCGATGGGGCCTGCGCCGATGATGGCAATGTCGGTTTCGATGGCGGTCAAACGGTCAACGGCGTGAAGGAATGCGGCTTCCATATAGGCAATGGAAGCAACGCAAACAATCGCCGTCAGTAGCTGAGATAATCCTGAATAAACCGGCAAACGGCTTCGGTCTGGCCGGCCATTTCGCGCAAGGCCGCGGCGGCTTCGGCGGAGCTGATCGCCGGATCGAGCGGTTCGGCTTTCGCCGCCACATCCGCCAGCGCAAATGCGCCAATGCCGCGCGCCGCTCCTTTGATGGTGTGGTTCACTTCGCGCCACGCCTTCGCATCCGGCGCTGTAACGAGGGCGCTCAGGCGCTCGACAAGTTCACCGGCCTGGTTCGCGAACAGGCGCAGGATTTCGGCGTTCAATTCCGTGTCGCCGCCCGTGTAGCGGGCGAGATGCACCATATCGACGGGATCTTTGGCGGCAGCATATGGCATGGCGCAAACTACCGCGCGACCCTTCAAGGGCCGGTTAATGCGCAACCCCAATTGCAATGGATCGGGGGCATTCATGCCGCCGGCAGGTTGTACGCAAAATCGCGTCTGTCGGCGAAAATCCGTATACGGCTGAATATCTGGTGGGCGGCGGCGCGCTACCCCACACCTGTTGCGTTTGCGCGGCCCACCGGCGCGCGCGCGCGTTAACACAATCCGCCTCGCCCGATTGGCGCAATTGTGGTTAAGATGTTGGGGTTAAGGGGAGAATTTCACCGTGGCCAACAGCGACAACGCCCGTCCCATGCTTCTGCAAACGGCGGAAAATTTTACCGCCGAAAACGAAGCCCGCCGTCCGGCGCGCGCGCCGCATTCCAAACTTGGCGGTCTGGCCTTCGCGGTTCTGCTCGCTGCGTTCTGGATGGGTGCGGCGGCGGCTTACGTCTGGGGTTATCTCGGGCCGAAAGGTTTGTCCGCACTCGATGTGCAGCAGCTTGCGCTGATTGCTTTCGCAACCGTTGTGCCGCCGCTTCTGATTATTGCCGCAGCCTGGGCGTTGGCGCGCGGGCAGGCGATGAGCACCGCCGCCACAGCATTGGTGGACGCGACCGACCGTTTGTTCTCCGCCGATGAAACCGCCGCGCGCACCGCCGCGCGCCTTGGCCGCGTCGTGCGCCGCGAACTGGATGCGTTGAACGCGGGCCTCGATGGTTCGTTCGCACGCCTGCGCGCGCTGGAAACGGTTTTGGAAAACCAGATCGCCTCGCTCGATGAAGCAGGGGCCCGCGCCGATGTGCGCGCCGAATCCGTGGCCTCGCGGTTGACGCAAGAACGCGAGCGCATTGAATCGGTGTCCGTCAGCTTGAGTGATTCATCGGCGCGTGCCGCCGAACATGTGGCGGGCCGCGCCGCGCAGTTGAAGGCCACCATCGAAGCCGCCGAAGGAACCTTGCGCACCGCCGGCCAAACGCTGGATGCGCAGGCTGGAAACTTCCGTGCTGCCGCCAGCGCGGCCGCCGAAGCGCCGCACGCCGCCGCCCTTGAACTCGACCGCCAGTCCAAGCAGATCGAAACGGTGTCCGACGCCGCAATGGCGCGCGCCGAGTTTGTGCTGGGCCGCCATGAACGTCACCGCTCCGCGATGGGCGAAATGCTGTCACGCATGAAGGAAGAAAACGTTTCGCTGGAAGCCTCGCTCACCGAACAACGCACGTCGATGGAAAGCGCCATCGGCACGCTTTCGCAGGAAGCGGAAAAGTTCGAACTGATGGTTGGTGAAACGCAACGCCAGATCGATCTGGCAATGGCCAGCGCCGCCGCCCGCACCACGCAGCTCAACGCTAACTTCAGCCGCGAAATCGCGCGTCTGCAGGAATTGAGCGACAGTGCCAATGTCACGCTGTCGCGGCTTTCAGATTCGCTGCGCGATGCGGGCATGGGCGCGCAAACCCTGATTGGTGAAACCGCCGCCGAAGCCAAGTCGCATGCCAAGGCATTGGTGGGCGAGGCGATGGCCGAGTGCGAGCGGCTGCTGCGCACCGCCGGCGAACTTTCCGCCGAAGCCAACCAGATCAAAGTGACGCTTGCCGGCGCTGTCAGTGAAGTGGAAAAACATATCCTCACGCTTCCTGGCATCGCCGCGCAGGAAGCCAAGCGGATGCGCGAAATGGTGCGTGTCGAGACCGACGAGATTCTCGACATTTCCGCGCGCACGCTTTCCACGGTTCATGCGCGCACCAATCGCTCCAGCGCGCGCCAGCAGCAGGCCGAAGCCCAGGCGCCCGAACCCACAAGCGATGGCCTTCTGGGTCTCGCAAAGAAATTCGCCCAGCGCCCCAAGCGCAAGGACGGCGAAAACAAGGACAGTAAAGACGGCAAGGGCTGGGAAATGAGCACGCTGCTCGCCGCGGCCGAAACCAACGAAGCCAAGGCCGGGCATTTGAAACCGGGCGCTGCCGCCGCGTTGGGTGCGTTGGAAGCAGCGCTCGCCGACATGGCGGTGGATCTGGAAGCTATCGTGCCCGATATCGCACCGGGCGACGAAACCTGGCGGCGCTATATCGCGGGCGACCGTTCGGTGTTCGCGCGCAGGTTGGCCGGGGCCATCGATGCGGAGTCCGTCAACCGCATCGCGACGCTGTATCGCGACGACGTGCATTTCCGCGAGGCGGCGAACACTTATCTTTCGGATTTTGAATCGCTGCTGGGCCGCGCGCGTGAAGGCGACGGCAACGGGCTGCTGGCATCCACCATGCTGAGTTCGGACACCGGCAAGATTTATCTCGCCATCGCCTATGCGCTGGGCCGCCTGTCGTAATTATTTGCGGCGTAATCGCGCGGCGTAAAAGCCGTCCATGCCGCCTTGCGCCGCCAGATGGCACGGCAGCGTGCGCAAGTCGCCGTCCGGCGTAACCAGTTCCGCCATTCCATAAACATCATCGGCGGTGACGGCTTCGCGCGCGAAATCGCCATGCGCGCGCAGGAAATGTTCGATCTGCTCGCTGCCTTCTTCCGGTTCCAGCGAACACACCGCAAACACCAGCAGCCCGCCGGGTGCGACCATCGCGGCAGCGCTCTCCAGCAATTCGGCTGCGGCATTGGCGCTGATGTTGATGTCGGCGGCGCTTTTGATCCAGGGCAATTCGGGATGGCGGCGGATGGTGCCGGTGGCACTGCACGGCGCGTCCAGCAACACAAACGGCGCGGGCGCATCGGGCTTATAGTCGCGCACATCCGCTTCAATCGCGATGGCTTCCAGGCCAAGGCGCTGCAGATTTTCGCGCAGGCGCAACAACCGTTCGCCTTCGCGTTCCACCGCAATCACTTCCGCACCGGCGCTCACCAGCTCCGCCGTCTTGCCGCCGGGTGCCGCGCAAAGATCGAGCACGATCTGTCCCTTCACATCGCCCAGCAATTTCGCCGGCAGCGAGGCCGCGAAATCCTGCACCCACCAGTCACCGCTTTCGAATCCGTCAAGCTGATCCACGCGATGGCCTTCGCCCAGCCGAACGATATTTCCACCCAACACAACGCCGCCTAGCTTTTGCGCCCAGCCTTGCGGATCGGTTTTCACATGCAGATCGAGCGGCGCGGGATGCAGATGCGCTTGCGCAATCGCGCGCGCGGTGTCGTCGCCGTAAGTCTCGCGCCAGCGTGACCATAGCCAGTCCGGCGTGTTCAGCTTGGCCGTATCCTGTTTTTCAATTTCGGCTTTGCCCTCTTTCGCAATCCGGCGCAGCACCGCGTTGATCAGCGGTTTGAAATGCACCGCTTTGGAATCCTGCTGCGCCAACCTGTTGGCGGCATCCACGGAGGCATGGGGTGCAACGCCCAGAAACAAAAGCTCGCACGCGCCCATCAGAAGAATTTCCAGCGCCGGTCCCGCCTTGTGCGGCGGTGGCGCTTTGGGCACGAAGGTGGCGATCAGCGCCTCAAGCTGGCCGAAACGGCGCAGCGTTTCGCCGGCGATGGCGCGCGCGAAGCCGGCATCGCGCGGCGCAAGTCCGGCATTGTCGATATCGGCGGCCAGCGCCAGATCCAGCGGCCGCCTGCGCCGCAGAACTTCGGATAGAACCTCAAGGGCGGCGGCGCGCGCCGCGATTCCGGATTCCATGTCAGGTCCAGGGCCCGGCGGGTTGCCCCATTTGCGCCGCCATGACTTTCAGCCGCGCGATACGTTCACCGGTCGCAGGATGGCTCGCGAACAGCGATGAAAATCCGCCGTGCAGCGGATTGATGATGAACATATGCGCCGTCGCCGGGTGCGCGTCGGCTTGCGGATTGTCGATGGCATCGGCACCCTGTTCAATCCGCGTCAGCGCGGACGCCAGCCACAACGGCCGCCCGGAAAGCTCCGCGCCCGAACGATCCGCTTCAAACTCACGCGTGCGGCTCACTGCCATCTGCACCAGCATGGCAGCCAGCGGCGCCACCAATGTCATCAGCAGCAGGCCCGCAAAGCCCAACGGATTGTTGCGGTTGTTGCCGCCGCCCAGAAAGAAAGCGAAGTTCGCCAGCATCGCCACCGCGCCGGCGATGGTTGCGGTGATGGTCATGGTCAGCGTGTCGTGGTTCTTCACATGGCTCAGTTCGTGCGCCAGAACACCGGCCAGTTCTTCATCGTCCAGCCGCTCCAGCAATCCGCGCGTCACGCACACCGCCGCATGTTCGGGATTGCGCCCGGTGGCGAAAGCGTTGGGCTGCGCATTGTCTACGATGTAAACTTTCGGCATCGGCAAGCCCGCCTTCGCGGCAAGGCTGTTCACCAGATGCACAAGCTGCGGCGCGCTGCGTTCGTCGGCGGGCTCAGCGCCATACATGCGCAGCAGCATCTTGTCGGAATTCCAGTAAGCGAAAAGATTGCTGCCCGCCGCGAACAGGAACGCCAGCACCATGCCGGTCTGGCCGCCGATCAGATAGCCCGCGGTCATGAACAGCGCGGTCAGCGCGGCCATCAGCATTGCGGTGCGCAGCAGGTTCAAGATCGCCTATCCTTCAAATATCCTTAGCTGATGTATGGTTTGCGCGCGTGCCGTCAAGCGTGAGACTATGCGCCATGGCCAAAGCCCCTTCCGGCAAAGCGGACATCGCCAAGCGCATTCGCGAAGCGGGAAGCCGCGCCCGCGCCGAAGCCGAAGCGCGCCGGGACAAGGCAGCACCTGCCGCCCCGGCACCGCATGAGAACAACGGCCCCAAAGGCCCGGAACCCACGCGGTTCGGCGATTGGGAACGCAAGGGCATCGCGGTCGATTTCTGATCTGCGCCTTGATCGCGGCGGGGCCAAGGTCCATTTAAGAAGCATGTTCATCCAGACCGAAGACACGCCCAATCCGGCGACGCTGAAATTTCTTCCCGGCCGCGACGTTATGGGCGAAGCCGCCGTGGCGGACTTTGCAGATCGCGATGCCGCCGTGCGTTCGCCGCTGGCGCGCGCGATTTTCGAGGTGCCGGAAGTGTCGCGCGTGTTCTTCGGCTCCGATTTTATTTCCGTCACCAAGTCGCAAGGCGAATGGCGCCAGCTCAAGCCTGCTGTGCTGGGCGCAATCATGGATCATTTCACCCGCGGCTTGCCGCTGATCGAAGGCGGTTCGGAAGACGTTTCCGATGAACCCGGCTATGCGCCGGCCGATGAAGAGGTCGTCTCCCAGATCAAGGAACTGATCGACACCCGCGTGCGCCCCGCCGTTGCCAACGACGGCGGCGACATCATCTTTAAGGGCTTCGACGGCAAATCCGGCGTGGTCTTCCTGCACATGCGCGGCTCCTGCGCCGGCTGCCCATCGTCCACGCTGACGCTGAAAAACGGCATCGAAAACATGTTGCGCCACTACGTCCCCGAAGTCTCGGCGGTCGAAGCGATCTGACATTGCGCATTGCGCGGCGGGGTTGTTTAACGGTGTCCCCGCAAGGACGCCGCCCATGACACACGCCATCAACGACGAAGCGCTCGACACGATTTTCCGCAGCGCGCGCACGCAGAACAAATGGCAGGACAAGCCCGTCAGTCCCGCGCACCTCATGGCGATCTACGATCTGATGCGCTGGGGGCCGACCAGTGCGAATTGTTCGCCGGCGCGCATCGTGTTCGTGACGACGCCGGAAGCGAAGGAGCGGCTGAAGCCGCACCTTTCCGAAGGCAATCGCGCCAAGACCATGTCGGCGCCCGTTACCGCCATCCTCGGTTACGATGTGGATTTCGCCGAACATCTGCCCAGGCTTTTTCCGCAAGCGCCGGATGCGAAGAACTGGTTCAAGAATCCGCCCGGCCACGCCGAACGCACCGCCTTTCGCAACGGCTCGCTGCAAGGCGGCTATTTCATCATCGCGGCGCGCGCGGTGGGGCTGGATTGCGGGCCCATGTCGGGCTTCGACAATGCCGGCGTGGATCGCGAATTCTTCGCGAACACCCAGGTGAAATCGAATTTCATCTGTTCGCTGGGCTATGGCGATGCGGCCGGTGTCTTCCCGCGCAATCCGCGCCTGTCGTTCGATGAAGCCTGCACAATTGTCTGAAGCGTGAAAATCCTCGCTGCCGATACCGCGCTTGGCGCCTGCTCCGCCGCCGTGCTGGACGACGGCAAAATTCTCGCGCACCGTTTTGAGGCGATGGAGCGCGGTCACGCTGAGCGTCTTGCGCCCATGGTGGAAAGTGTCATGCGCGAGGCCGGCGTGCCGTTCGCGGCGCTAGATCGCCTCGCCGTCACCACCGGCCCCGGCACTTTCACCGGCCAGCGTGTGGGGCTCGCGTTCATGCGCGGGCTTCGCGTTGCGCTCAAGCGCCCGCTAATCGGCGTTACCACGCTGCAAGCCATCGCGCGACAGGCGATGGATGAAACAGGCGCGCGCATCGGTGCGGTGCTGCACGATGCCAAGCGCGGTGAATTCTATTTCGGTGTCAGCGAAGGCGGGAATGAACGTATCGCACCCACGCTTCTTACGCTGGAAGCGGCCATTGCGGAGCTTCGCAAGATCGCGGCTTTGGATGACATGGTGCTTGCGGGAACGGCGGCGCAAGCGGCGTTCGATGCGCTGGGCGATCCATCCGTAAAAATCTCCGCCACCGCGCAGCCCGACGCGCTGTGGGTCGCGCGCATCGCGCTGGAGAAACCGGAAACGTC
The DNA here is from genome assembly GCA_036267995.1 of Rhizomicrobium sp. Lineage (GTDB taxonomy): Bacteria > Pseudomonadota > Alphaproteobacteria > Micropepsales > Micropepsaceae > Rhizomicrobium. The sequence continues at coordinate 36,244 of DATAUZ010000031.1, read as the reverse complement.
GCACGCGCCAAAACCGCTTTATCTGCGCCCATCCGATGCGCGCCTTCCGGCCCAGCCGCAATGATCCGCGCCGCCACGCTGGACGATCTTGAAACACTGTCCCGCCTGCATGGCGCATGTTTCGCGGAAAGCTGGAGCGCGGAATCCTTCGGCAAGCTGCTGGCCACGCCGGGCGCCTTCGCGGTGCTCTCGGAGTCCGGCGGCACGGCAGACGGATTCGTATTGGCGCGCATGGCGCACGACGAAGCCGAAATTCTCTCCATCGGCGTTGGGCCGCATGCCCGCTGCAAGGGCCTTGGCTACGAATTGGCGCAGGCCGCGGCGCAACATGCCGCAACGCTGGGGGCCCGGACCATGTTTCTAGAGGTCGCCGTGACCAACGCCGCCGCCCGCGCGCTTTATGCCGGGCTGGGCTTTGCCGAAGTGGGCCGCCGCAAGGCTTATTATAAGGACGCGGGCGACGCGCTGACGCTGAAAGCCGCGTTGCCGCTCACTTTGCATGTGGGAAAACGCGCCGGGCTGGACTAGGGTTGAGCGTGACGGAACAACGGGGATATCGCGGGTGACGCGGATCGAAAAACTCTGCGTGGAAAAGGGGCTGCGGATGACCGATCAGCGCCGCGTGATCGCGCGCGTGCTGTCGGATGCCGCCGATCATCCCGACGCCGAAGAACTTTACCGGCGCGCCGCCGCTGTCGATCCGCATATCTCCATCGCCACGGTCTATCGCACCGTCAAGCTGTTCGAGGATGCCGGCATTCTGGAGCGCCACGATTTCCGCGATGGCCGCTCGCGCTATGAAGAGATTCCGGAATCGCATCACGATCACCTGATCGATATTCAAACCGGCCGCGTCGTGGAATTCCGCAACGAAGAGATCGAACGCATCCAGAAGCGCATCGCCGAAGAGTTGGGTTTCGAACTGGTCGATCACAGGCTTGAACTTTACGGCACGCCCAAAGCCGCCAAGAAACCCGGCTGATTGTTCATGCAATCGCTGCGCGCGTCTGCCCTGTTGTTTATTTTTCTCGTATCGGTAGCGCTCGGCATTCCCTATCAATCGATGGCGCTGCGCTTTGGCTGGCGCGACCGCAAATATTTTCCGCACCGCTTTCACAAGTTTCTTTGCGCGCTGTTCGGCATTCGCGTGCATGTGATCGGCACGCCGGTTCAGGATCGCGGCGTGCTGATGGTGGCCAACCACACCAGCTATTTCGACATCATCGCGTTTTCTTCTGTTGCGCGGCTGTCTTTTGTGGCAAAGGCCGAGGTCGCCAAATGGCCGCTGTTCGGCACGCTGGCGCGGCTGCAGCGCACGGTGTTTGTCGATCGCGCGCGGCGCAGCGCCACTGGCGACGTGCGCGACCAGATTCGCGATCGTCTGGCGGAAGGCGATGCGCTGGTGCTGTTTCCCGAAGGCACCTCCAGCGACGGCAATTTGATGCTGCCATTCAAGAGCGCGCTGCTGGGTGCTGCGGAAGCTGAAATTCCCGATGCGGCGGGAAACCCGCAACCCGTTCCAGTCCAGCCGGTCGCCGCCGCCTATGTCGGCATGCACGGATTGCCGATGGGGCGCGAAAACCGCCCGCTCATCGCCTGGTACGGCGACATGGAATTGATGCCGCATCTGTGGGAGGCGGTGAAAGCCGGCCCTATAGACGTGGTGATCGAATTCTTCGAACCCATGACGGTGCAAAGCGCTGGTGGCCGCAAGGAACTGGCGGCAAAACTCGAAGCCATCATCCGTACCGCCCAGGTGCGCGCGCTGGCCGGGCGCTGGCAGCCGCCCGGTGCGCCGGAAATGCCCGTAAAAGCCGCTGAATCCGGGGCCGTGGCGCAGGCCGCCGCCTGACCGGCTACAATTGCTTGCCGCGCCGTGCACATTGGCGGATAACGCCGCCCCGCAACGCTTTCAGGCCGCAATGAAGAAGCTGTTCATCAAGACCTATGGTTGCCAGATGAACGTCTATGATTCCGCCCGCATGGCGGATCTGCTGGCGCCGATTGGTTATGCGCCGGTTGAAGCGCCCGATGGCGCCGATATGGTGATCCTCAACACCTGCCACATCCGCGAGAAGGCGGTGGACAAGGTTTATTCCGAACTCGGCCGCCTGAAGGAAATGAAAGACGCGCGCGGCGGCGACATGCTGATCGCGGTGGCCGGTTGCGTGGCGCAGGCTGAAGGTCAGGAAATCTTTTCGCGCGCCAAAGGCGTGGACATTGTCGTCGGACCGCAATCTTACCACCGTCTGCCGGAATTGATCGCGCGCGCCGCGCGTGGGCAAGGCCGCGCGCTGGAAACCGATTTTCCGGCGCAGGACAAATTCGATTCTTTGCCGGACGAAGCCGCAAGCCGCGGGCCATCCGCGTTCCTCACCGTGCAGGAAGGTTGCGACAAGTTCTGCACCTTCTGCGTGGTGCCTTACACGCGCGGCCCTGAATATTCGCGGCCCGTGGCGCAGATCCAAGCCGAAGCGCGCCGCATGGTGGCAAAAGGTGTGCGCGAAATCACGCTGCTGGGCCAGAATGTGAATGCCTATGCGGGCGAAGCGGAAAACGGAACGACATCGCTGGCGGGCCTGATCGCGCATCTGTCGGGGATCGAAGGGCTGGATCGCATCCGCTATATGACGAGCCATCCGCGCGACATGGGCGACGATCTGATCGCGGCGCATGGCGAACTCGAAAAACTGATGCCGTTCCTGCATCTGCCGGTGCAATCCGGCTCGGACAGGATTCTGGCCGCAATGAACCGCCAGCATACCGCCGAACATTATCTCAAAACGGTTGAACGCATCCGCGCGGCACGGCCCGACATTGCGCTGTCGTCGGATTTCATCGTCGGCTTCCCCGGCGAAAGCGACAAGGATTTCGAAGACACGCTGTCGCTGGTGCGTGCGGTCGGTTACGCGCAAGCCTTCTCGTTCAAATATAGTCCGCGCCCCGGCACGCCGGCCGCCGCCAACGCGCGCCAGATTCCCGAAGACGTAAAATCCGCGCGCCTCGAAGCCTTGCAAACTCTGCTCACCGAGCAGCGCACCGCATTCGATCGCGCCTGTGAAGGCAAAACCATCCCGGTGCTGTTCGAAAGAAAAGGCCGTGATGGCGGCCAGGCGGTGGGCCGCAGCCCTTGGCTGCAAGGCGTGCATGTGGACGGCGCGGAACGCTTCATCGGCGCCATACGTTCGGTTCGCATCGAAGCCGCGCGCACCAACAGCCTTAAAGGCGCGCTTTGCGAAAAGGTCATGGCGCATTGAGCGCACCGCATAAAAAGACCGCGGCGAAAGAGCAGGTCACGCTCGAATTTCCGCACAACGGCATGCTGGCGGCGCTTGGCGGCGAGCGGCAAAAGAATTTCGTGCGTATTTCGCAGGCTCTCAACGTGCGCATCGCCATGCGCGGCAATCTTGTGGCGGTCGAAGGGGCGGTGGATGCGCGCGAACGCGCCGCCGCCGTGCTGCGCGCGCTTTATGCCCGAATCGAAGCGGGTGAGAACGCCGGCCTCGCCGAAGTCGATGCGGAAATCCGTTTCGCCACCAATGAGCCGGGCGGCGTGCTGAAAAATGAATTCGGCGTGCCATCGGTCAAAACCGCGGCATCGCGTGTCACCCGCACGCGTTCCCCGGCGCAAGCCGCTTATCTGGACCTGATGCGCACGCATCCGCTGGTGTTCGGCGTCGGGCCCGCCGGCACCGGCAAAACCTATCTCGCCGCCGCCTTCGGCGCGCACCTTTTGTATGAGCGCCGCGTGGAGCGGCTGATCCTGTCGCGCCCTGCGCTGGAAGCCGGCGAGCGGCTGGGCTTTCTGCCGGGCGACCTGCGCGAAAAGATCGATCCCTATCTGCGCCCGCTTTACGATGCGCTGTTCGATGTGATGGGGGATCAATGCACGCGGCTGATGGAAACCGGCGTGATTGAAGTCGCACCCCTCGCCTTCATGCGTGGGCGAACCCTGACGCGCGCGTTTGTGATTCTGGATGAAGCGCAGAACTGTTCCTCCGCGCAGGTAAAAATGTTCCTCACACGGCTTGGCGAAGAATCGCGCATGGTCATCACCGGCGATCCGTCGCAAAGCGATCTTCCCGGCGGCGTGGCCTCCGGCTTGAACGAAGCGCTCGGCATCCTGAACGGCGTGGAAGGTGTCGCCACCGCGCGCTTCACGGAAAAAGATGTTGTGCGCCATCCGCTGGTCACGCGCATCGTCACCGCCTACGCCGCGGCGGACAAAAACAAACAGTCCGAAAATCGCACCGTTCGCCGCCGTTCGCGGGACGATGAAGAATGAAGCGGAAATCCGAAGCCGTCACCGTGATGATCGAGGACGCCGCCTGGAAAAAGCACCTGCCGCGCGCGGCCTGGCATGTGCGCCGCGCCGCCGCGCTGGCATTGCCGCGCGGCAAGCGGCTTACCGTGTTGCTCACCAGCGATGCGCGATTGCGCGAACTGAACCACCAGTTTCGCGGCAAGGATAAACCGACAAACGTGCTGTCGTTCCCCGCCGGTGAATCGGAAAAAGGCTATCTGGGCGATGTCGCCATTGCGCTGGGCGTTTTGGCCCGCGAAGCCAAGGCGGAAGGCAAATCGCTGGCCGATCATCTGTCGCATCTGGTGATTCACGGAACCCTGCATCTTTTGGGCTATGATCACGAAGCGGCGCGGGAGGCCGCCAAAATGGAATCGCTGGAAGCATCGCTGCTGGCCAAAATTGGCATTGCCGATCCTTATCGCGAGGCCGCATAAGCGCCCATGGCCGATTCCGAATCCAAGCCCGCCAATGCGTCTTTCTTCCACCGCCTCTCGCAAATCCTGCGGCGCGGCAACGGCTCGCCTTCGATTCTGCAAAGCGTCGAGCAGGCGATTGAGGAAAGCGACCGGCAAAGCGATGCGCTGACACCGCAGGAACGCGTCATGCTGGGCAACCTGCTGCGTTTCGGCGAATTGCGCATCGATGACGTGATGGTGCCGCGCGCCGATATCATCGCGGTGGACGAAAGCGTTTCGCTGCGCGATCTGGTTGCGGTGTTTCGCGAGGCGCAACATTCCCGCCTGCCGATCTATCGCGAAACTTTGGACGATCCCACCGGCGTCATTCACATCAAGGATGCGGTGGCGCTGCTGAAGCAGGATGCGGACGGCAGCCTGCACTGGCCCGATGTTCCCATCTCCAGCATCAAGCGCGATGTGTTGTTCGTGCCGCCGTCCATGCCGGCGCGCGATCTGCTGTTCAAAATGCAAAGCACGCACAGCCATCTGGCGCTTGTGATCGATGAATATGGCGGCACCGACGGTCTGGTTTCCATCGAAGACCTGATCGAAGAAATTGTTGGCGACATCGACGATGAGCACGATGTGGAAGAATTGCAGGTGCGCCCCGGCCCCAACGGCGCCTTCGATGCCGATGCGCGCATTGATCTGGATGAGTTGAAAGACAAGACCGGGCTGGAATTCGCCATGATCGAAGACGATCAGGAAATCGACACGCTGGGCGGCCTCGTGGTCTCGCTGCTTTCGCGCGTGCCCCAGCGCGGCGAGATCGTCACCCATCCCGATGGATATGAATTTGAAGTGCTGGAAGCCGATCCGCGCCGCATCAAGCGCGTGCGCATCCGCCGCACGGTTATCGCCACGCCAGAAGGCGGGCCCGGCTGAGCATGACGCATCTGCTTGTGCCGTTGGCGGATTGGATTCGCGCGCTGGCCGGTTGGCGGCGGCTGCTTTTTGCTTTCGTCATGGGGCTGGTTTCGGCGCTCGGTTTCGCGCCGCTGGATATTTTCCCTGCGCTGCTCGTCGGATATGCGGCACTGGTCCTGCTGCTGGATGGTGCCGCGCTGGCAAAGCGCCCGCTGCTGACGGCCGCCCTCACCGGCTGGTGCTTTGCTTTCGGCCAGTTTTTCGCGGGGCTTTACTGGATCGGCTATGCCTTCATGGTCGATGCGGCGGCTTATGCCTGGATGCTGCCCTTCGCGCTCACGCTGCTTCCCGCCTTCCTCGCACTTTATATTGCAGCGGCTTGTGCGCTGGCGGTGAAGTTCTGGCGCTCCGGCCCAGCGCGGCTACTAATATTTGCCGCCTGTTATGCCGCCGGCGAATGGGCGCGCGGCCATGTCGTCACGGGCTTTCCCTGGAATCTACCGGCCTATGGCTGGGGCGCGTTGCCCGGCGTTTTGCAGAGCGCCTCGGTTATCGGCGCCTATGGGCTGACGTTGCTGACGGTGCTGTTGGGCGCTTCGCTGGCCGATCTGGGCAGCCGCGAAAGACGCGCGTGGCTCGCGCCCGCGATCTGCGCGCTTGCGTTCGTTGCGATCTGGGCTGGCGGTGCGCTTCGGATGGCATCCGACACGGGCCAAACCGTTGCCGGTGTGCGCCTTCGCATTGTGCAGCCCAATGTGCCGCAAGCCGAAAAATTCGCGCGGCCTTATATCCAGCGCAACTGGTCGCGGCTGATCACGCTGAGCATCCAGAAAACCGACAGAACGCCCAACGTCATCATCTGGCCGGAAGCAGCACCGCCGTTTCTTCTGGCGCACCAGTCTGCCGCGCTGGATGATGTTTCGATTCTCTCCAGCGCCGGACGCACGCTGATCACGGGTGCCGAGCGCGGCGAGATCGATGCCGACCGGAAAGTTCGTTTCCACAACAGCGTTTATATTTTCGCGCAGGCCGGAAAGTTGATCGGCACTTACGACAAATTCCATCTCGTTCCGTTCGGCGAATATCTGCCCGCGCAGGATTTTCTGGAATCGCTCGGCATCATGCAGGTGGTGGGCGGGCGCGGCGGTTTTGCGTCCGGTGATGGTCCGCACACATTCGATGTGCTCGGACTGCCGCCGCTCAGTCCGCTGATCTGTTACGAAGTTATTTTTCCCGCTGCCGTCGTCGGTGAGAAACGTCCGCAATGGTTCGTCAACGTCACGGATGATTCGTGGTTCGGTCCCTCCAGCGGTCCGTATCAGCATCTGCTCATCGCACGCGTACGCGCGATTGAAGAAGGAATTCCGATCGTGCGTTCCGCCAACACCGGCGTCTCCGCGATCATCGATCCTTACGGCCGCGTCACCGCGAGTCTCGAATTGAATCGCATGGGCGTGCTGGATGGCGATTTGCCGGCCGCACTCGCGCCGACACTCTTTTCACGTTTCGGCGATCTCGGATTTCTGTTCATGTTGCTGATCTGTGCTGGTGCCGCTTATTGGCTGCCATCTGTTTCGCGCAACGCCGCCATTCCGCCGTTAAGACATTAAAGCTTTCCGAACCCGCTTCTATCGGTCTAAGGTCCGGGCTTGAAACGACAATTTGCGTTAGCCCCTGTGCCAAAAAAACAGCCAAATCCTATCGACGGGCAGGTCGGCAGCCGCGTGCGGCTTCGCCGGATGCTGGTCGGCATGAGTCAGGAGCGCTTGGGGGAGCTGCTCGGACTTACCTTTCAACAAGTCCAGAAATACGAGAAAGGCGTGAACCGGATCGGAGCCGGGCGCCTTTTTGAGGTGTCGCGCATCCTGGATGTGCCCATCGATTATTTCTATGAGGACGTGAGCAGCCAGGTCATGGGCCGTGCGCCCGGCTTTGGTGAAGAAACCGAATCCGCGCCGGTGATGGATTTCGTTTCCAGTCCGGAAGGATTGCAGCTCAGCCTCGCGTTCATGCGCATCCGCGATCCGAAAGTTCGCAAGCGCGTGCTGGATCTGGTGAAGAGCCTTGTCGAAGAATCCGAAACCAACGGAATCGGCAAGCACGATTAACGACTGTTGACCTTAGTTCGCGCCGCTCAGGATTCGGCGCGCGATGACCTGCGCCTGAATTTCGCCCGCACCCTCGAAGATGTTGAGGATGCGCGCGTCGCACAGCACGCGGCTGATCTCAAACTCCAGCGCGAAGCCGTTGCCGCCATGAATCTGCACCGCGCTGTCGGCGGCGGCCCATGCCACGCGCGCCGCCAGCAGTTTCGCCATGCCGGCTTCCAGATCGCAGCGGCGGCCGTCGTCTTTCTCGCGCGCCGCGTGATAGGCGAGTTGCCGCGCCACGGTGATTTCCACCGCCGCCATTGCCAGCTTGTCGGCCACGCGGGGGAATTCAAAAATCGCACGGCCAAATTGCTGGCGCTCCAGCGCGTAGCGAAGGCCCAAATCCAGCGCATTCATCGCCACGCCCACCGCGCGCGCCGCCGTCTGGATGCGCGCGGATTCGAACGTCTGCATCAGTTGCTTGAAACCCAGCCCCTCTTCGCCGCCCAGAAGATTGGCCGCGGGAACCGCAAAACCGTCGAAGCCGATTTCGTATTCCTTCATGCCGCGATAGCCCAGAACCTTGATCTCGCCGCCGCGCATGCCGGGGGCGGGAAAGGGATCGGCTGTGGTGCCGCGCGGCTTTTGCGCCAGCAGCATGGAAAGCCCGCGATAATCTTTCGTGTCCGGATCGGTGCGCACCAGCAGCGTCATCATGTCGGCGCGCGCGGCATGGGTGATCCAGGTCTTGTTGCCGGACACTTTATAATTATCACCCTCGCGCACCGCGCGCGTTGTCAGCGAGCCCAGATCGGAGCCGGTGTTGGGTTCGGTGAATACCGCTGTCGGCAAAATCTCGCCGCTGGCGATTTTGGGCAGCCAGAAATCGCGCTGTTCTTTGGTGCCGCCGCCCAAAATCAGTTCGGCGGCGATCTCCGAGCGCGTGCCCAGCGAGCCGACGCCGATATAGCCGCGCGAAAGTTCTTCAGACACCACGCACATCGCGATCTTCGACATGCCGGAGCCGCCGTGCGCTTCCGGCACTGTCAGCCCGAACACGCCCAGCGCGTTCATCTCTTCGATCACGGAAAGCGGAATCAGTTCGTCTTTCAGGTGCCATTGGTGCGCGAAGGGCGTCACCTTCTCTTGTGCGAAGCGAAAGAACTGCTCGCGCACCATCCCCATCGTGTCGTCCAGCCCCGGATCGCCATAAGCAATCGCGCCGGGATGCGCGCGCAGGTAATCGGCAATCTCCGCGCGCAGCGATGCCGCCGTCCCGGCCATTACCAACTCATTGACAGTGTCCGTCCAGAACCCGCCGATGTCTTCCTGCGTCAGCCCCATATCGAAGGGCCGCGCGATTTCGCTCTGGCTCATGGGAATGCCGCCGGCGATCTGCGCCAGATATTCGCCGAATGCGGCTTGCAGAATGTTCTGCTCGATTTCACCGAAGCGCCCCGCGCTTTCCAGATTGCGCGCCCAGCGCGCCATCTGGCGCAGCGCCTCCACATAGGTCGCAAACCACGCCAGCGCATGCACCGCGCGTTGATGCCGGTCGGCCTTGTCGCCCTCGGCAATCTTGCGGACAGATGCCTTGGCCGCAGCGAGCAGCCCTTCGGCACAAAGCAGCGCTTCCTCGCACCGCGCAATCAGATGGGGAATCGGCATGACCATTCGCAATATAACGTTCGCCCCACCTTAGCGGTCTGCTGCAAATCATGCATCTGCCCTTGCCGCGCGGCGCAAGTTCGGCCTTCATGCACCACCGGCCACAGATCGGAGTTGCCATGAAACATCATCTGCATAGCCTTCTGGCCGCGCTCGCCATGATGGCGGGCACCTGCGCATTTGCGGCACCGGCGCCCGACAGTCCCGCCGACGACACGGCGGTTCACGATTACGTCCTCACGATGGACAAGGTGAAAGCCTACGAAGCGGCGGATGCCGATCTGCAGGCCGCTGCCCGTTCCAGCAACGCGCTGCGTGGCGAAATCCGCCAGATGGCGCACGAGCCGGATGCCACATCCGCTGACCTGATCGCGAAGTTCGACAAGCACCCGGAGATTTTCGCCTTCTATTCCAAGCAAGGCCTCAGCAAGGTGGATGCGGCCCTCATTCCGGTCACGCTTCTGCCGGCCTGTTCGGCCGCGCAATCGCCGGAATTGGCGGCAGGCATGAGCGGGCTGGTCGCGCCGCAACAGGTGGATTTCTGCAAAGCCAACATGAGCGAACTGCAATCCATGCCAATTTTCAGCGCGGGTCCGAACTGAAAAAGCCTGTCTGGCCAAGCGAACGAGTCACTGGCTTTTCTTAACCGTGCGATTGCCGCATTATGTTTTCCATGAGAACGCCGGAGAATCTGATCGCCGAAAGGCTAAGCGCGTTCGCCGAAGTCGAGCGGATAATCCTATTCGGCTCGCGCGCGCGGGGGGATGCCGGGGTTCGCGCGGACATCGACCTGGCGGTGGAATGTCCAACAGCCAACGCCCTGTGCTGGTCCGATATCGAGGAAGCCGTCGAGGATGTACCGACGTTGTTGACGATCGACCTAATTCGCCTCGAAACAGCTCCATCCGAACTGGCAAACGTTATCCGTAACGAGGGACGCATTCTTTATGAACGCGCAAAGCGCAAACCGGCGGCTTGAAAATCTGGAGCGGGCGACGGCGCGGCTGGCGGAAGCTTTGGCTGCCCCCAAGGACACGCCCTTCATCGTCGATGCAACAATTCAACGCTTCGAGTTTGCGTTTGAATTGTGCTGGAAGACCATGAGAGGATTTCTGGAACTTGAAGCGTCTTCGGCGAATCTCGCAACGCCGCGCGCCGTCGTCAAAGCAGCCTATGCGGCGGGCTGGATTGACGATGAATCCGAATGGATTGGGCTGCTGCAAATGCGCAATGCCACCTCGCACATCTACAATGAAAAGATGGCGCAGGACGTCTACGGACAGATTGGAAAATTTGCGCCGTTGCTGCACGATGCGGTGACGATGTTGAGGGCAAAAGCTGTCTAGAGCGCGTTCTTGCCCGCCTCGATCACATCTTCCAGCGTACGCAGGCCCGGGCGCGGCGCGTTCACCAGCACCGCCATGTTGCCGGGCAGATGTTGGTTCTTCCACATCTTGGTGTGGGCGCGCGGAATATCGGCCCAGCCGAACACTTCGCTCATGCAGGGGTCCAGCCGCCGTTCGATCATCAGCCGGTTGGCCTGGCTTGCCTGATTGAGATTGGCGAAGTGCGAACCCTGAATGCGCTTCTGGCGCATCCACACATAGCGCGCATCGAAGGTGAAGTTGTAGCCGGTGGTGCCGGCGCAGAACACCACCATGCCGCCGCGCTTCACCACCAGACACGATACCGGAAACGTCGCTTCGCCGGGATGTTCGAACACCATATCGACATCGTTGCCTTTGCCGGTGATGTCCCAGATCGCCTTGCCGAACTTGCGCGCCTCTTTGGTCCAGGCGTCATATTCCGGCGTGCCCACTTGCGGCATCTGCCCCCAGCAATTGAAATCCTTGCGGTTGATCACCGCTTTTGCGCCGAGTGACAAAACAAATTCGCGTTTGCTTTCGTCGCTGATCACGCCGATGGCGTTGGCGCCGCTCACCGCGCAAAGCTGCACCGCGAACGAGCCCAGCCCGCCGCTGGCGCCCCAGATCAGAACATTGTGGCCGGGGCGCAGAACATGCGGGCGGTGGCCGAAGAACATGCGGTAAGTGGTGGCCAGTGTCAGCGTGTAACAGGCGGACTCTTCCCACGTCAGATGTTTGGGCCGCGGCATGAGCTGGCGGTCCTGCACGCGGGCGAATTGCGCGAACGAACCGTCCGGCGTCTCATATCCCCAGATGCGCTGGCTGGGCGAAAACATCGGATCGCCGCCGTTACATTCCTCATCGTCGCCGTCGTCCTGATTGCAATGCACGACCACTTCGTCGCCCACTTTCCAGCGTGTGACTTTCGATCCCACCGCCCAAACGATTCCGGATGCATCGCTGCCCGCGATGTGAAACGGATTCTTATGCCCGTCGATGGGCGAGAGCGGCGTGCCCAATCCGGCCCACACGCCGTTGTAATTCACGCCCGCCGCCATCACCAAAATCAAAACGTCATGCGAATCCAGTTCCCACGTCGGCACCACTTCCAGCTTCATGGCTTGTTCTGGTTCGCCGTGGCGTTCCTTGCGGATGGTCCAGGCGTGCATCTGTTTGGGCACATGGCCCAGTGGCGGAATCTCGCCGATCTCGTAAAGGTCCTTGTAAACTTCCAGATGCGGTCTGGCTTCGGCGGATTGCGGCATGACGGTCCCCGGCTCGGCGATGAGATAATTCGTCAGTCTAAGCCGCGATCCATACCGCACCGCAAGAAAGATTTTGCGCCGCAGCATGGGATTTCGTAATATCTTGTGGAACTTGCCTAATATCTCGCAAGATCGTTTCTCTTTCGTCCCGAAAATAGCAACAGGACGTCCATCCCTCCCATGAGCGCCGGTCGCGACAAGCCCTGGATTTTCCGCACCTATGCCGGCCATTCCAGTGCCGCGGCGTCCAACGCGCTCTATCGCGCCAACCTCGCCAAAGGGCAGACGGGTCTTTCGGTGGCTTTCGATCTGCCCACCCAGATCGGTTACGACAGCGATCATCCGCTGGCGCGCGGCGAAGTGGGAAAAGTCGGCGTGCCCATTTCGCATCTGGGCGACATGCGCGCGCTGTTCGACGGTATCCCGCTCGCCGACATGAACACCTCCATGACGATCAACGCCACGGCGGCATGGTTGCTGGCGCTTTATGCGGCGCTGGCCGATGAGCAGGGTGCCGATCGCGCCAGCCTCACCGGCACCACGCAGAACGACATCGTGAAAGAATACCTGGCGCGCGGCACTTACATCTTTCCGCCGCAACCCAGCTTGCGGCTGACGACAGACACAATCGCTTTCACTTGCGCACAAATGCCGAAATGGAATCCGATAAATCTCTGCTCCTATCATTTGCAGGAAGCCGGTGCGGATGCGGTGGAGGAAGCCGCCTTCGCGCTCGCCGCCGCCATCGCGGTGCTGGATGCCGCGAAGGCGCGCGGCGCAATCCCTGAAAGCGAATTCCCCAAAGCGGTGGGGCGTATTTCCTTCTTCGTCAATTCCGGCGTGAAGTTCATCACCGAAATCTGCAAGCTGCGCGCCATGGCGCAAGTGTGGGATGCGATTGCGCGTGAGCGTTACGGCGTCACCGATCCCAAGCTGCGGCTGTTCCGCTATGGCGTGCAGGTGAATTCGCTGGGCCTGGCCGAACAGCAGCCGGAGAACAACGTTTATCGCATCCTGTTCGGCATGCTGGGTGTCACGCTGTCCAAAAATGCGCGCGCCCGCGCGGTGCAGTTGCCCGCCTGGAACGAAGCGCTTGGCCTGCCGCGCCCGTGGGATCAGCAATGGTCGCTGCGCCTGCAACAAATCGGCGCGTTTGAAACCGACATGCTGGACTATGGCGATATCTTCGACGGTTCGAAGGTGATTGAAGAGAAGACCGACCAGCTTGTTGCGCAGATCGAACAGGAAATCGCCCGCATCGAAAAGCTCGGCGGTGCCGCCGCGCAACCCGCGCTGGAATATATGAAGGAGCGGCTGGTGGCCTCCAACGCCGCGCGCGTCGAAGCCATTGAGCGCGGGGAAGAGATAAAGGTCGGCGTCAACGCCTATGGCGAAACCGAAGCCTCGCCGCTTACATCCGGCAACGCGCATTTCATGGTGGCCGACGAAGCCGCCGAACGCGGGCAGATCATGCGCCTGCAAGCGTGGCGCGCGCAACGCGACGGCGCAAAAGCGCAAGCCGCATTGGCGAAACTGGAAGAAGCGGCAAAGTCCGGCGCCAACATCATGCCGGTCTCCATCGAATGCGCGAAGGCCGGCGTCACCACCGGCGAATGGTCGCAAACATTACGCCGCGCCTTCGGCGAATATCGCGCGCCCACCGGCGTGGCCGCGTCCGCGCCGCCGCGCAACGACGAACGCATCGGCGAATTGCGCGAAGCAGTGGCGAAGGTGTCGCAAAAACTTGGCCGCCCGCTCACGTTCCTCGTCGCCAAGCCGGGGCTGGACGGCCATTCCAACGGCGCCGAACAAATCGCTATCCGCGCCCGCGATGCCGGCATGAACGTGATCTATAACGGCATCCGTTTTTCGCCCGACGAGATCGTCGCCGCCGCCCGCGAACAGAAGCCCGACGTGATCGGGCTTTCCATTCTCTCCGGCTCCCATGTCGCGCTGGCCCGCGAAGTGGCGCAGCGGCTGAAGGCCGAAAAAATTTCCGCAAAGCTGGTGGCCGGTGGCATCATTCCGGCACAAGACGAAGCGGCACTGAAAGCCGCCGGTATCGCTGCCGTCTTCAGCCCCAAGGATTACGACCTCAACGCCATCATGCGTCAGATCGTGGCGCTGGCGGGCGGCGATTGAGGCGTCACGGATCTTTGGATTGCGGGTCGGTAGTGCCCATGTCGGCGATCACTTTCCATTGCCCGTCTTCCATGCGCCACACCGTCACGTAATGGCCGGTCGTGCGCGGGCGCGTTCCCTCGTCGTCCGCGGGTCCAACGAAAAGCCAATGGCCGTCGGTATAGCCCATCGTGCCATCGGCGGAGACTTCCGCATTGTCGGGCGCCCAGCTCAGAACATTTGTCTTGGGATCGCCGTTGGTGGACGTTTTGAACCGCGCCAGCGCATCCGCGCGGCTGTAGATCGGCGCGTCGTTGCCGGTTCCGAATATACGGCCGTCGTCCGCCAGAAAAGCGAGAAACGCCGCGTTGCTGCCCTGCGCTGCGGACAGCGCAGAGAACGCTTTGTCGGTGGCGATCAGGTCATCCGCCGGTGCGGCGCTCGCAGGCGCGGCAAACGCCAGAGCCAAACACAACACAACAGTCCGGTTGAAAGTGCGGTTCATCGGGTGCGCTCCTTGCGATTATGGCAGTCTGCCTCAATCCCACCCCATTCTGGCTATTAACGAAGTGTTTACTATGCCCGATGCGGTCCCGCCGCAGCACGAACGCTGGGGGTTGCCATGGTTGCCTACCGCACGCTTTCCCAAGAATCCGATGAGCAGAGCACGGCTTACGAGAACCGGCCGCGCACAAACCGTTCGCGCCAGGGCCTTTCGCACGAACTGTTCCATGGTCTGTCGCCGGAAGAATTCGACGCGGAAGCCCGTTCGCTGGCGCAGGCCGAAGCCATGACGCCATCCGTGCGCGCCCGTCTGCGCGCGCAACTGACCGAGCGCCTGAAAACGCCGGTCGATGCGCCAAGCTGGGGGCCGGATTGGGTCAAGCACGGCGAGCGCTATGCGCCCACACGCAGCGGCGAGAAGCGCGGCGTGTTCGGTCTGTTCGGCAAGACGGACGGCGACGACGCGGATGCACCGGCGCCCGTGCTGTCCGCCGCCGATGCCGACGACGCGCATATCATCGCCCGCAACATGGAAAAGAGCCGCCAGGTTTCGCATTACCGCTGGCTTTATGTTCTGGGCGGCGTGGTCGCGGTTGTTATCGCGCTGCTGGCCATGTTCGTGGATTACCAGATCATCCGCGGCGATATCTGGACGCGCGCTCTCTCCAACGAATTCATGATCGTTCCGGCCAGCCTGCAGGCCAGCGTCATCTTCAAGAGCATGCAGGTAATTTTCGCGGTGCTCATCATCCATTTCATGCTGAAAATCACCGGCGTCTATGGCCGCAACACGCTGGTGGCCACGGCTTTCGTGCTGGCGCTGGTGATGATCGGCTGCCTTGGCTACCTCGTCGCCTACAACAATATGGTCGGCGGCACCTCGGCCACGCTGGAACACAGCCAGAGCGTTGCGCCCAGCGACAACAGCAACGCTATCGATCAGTTGTTCGGCACCAGTCAGCAGGCCAGCGCCCACGCGCCGGTCGTCGCCGCCAGCATGCCCGGCGCCAAATCCGATGAGCTGGCTTTCAACGTGCCCAAGCTGTCGGACAAGACATTGGCGAACGCGGATTCCTGGTTCTGGCTCGCCTTCGCCAGCGTGATCTTCTTCATCGTCAGCACGGTGGCGGCGCTCTATATGCAATCGACTGAAAACAATATCCGCAATGTGCTGCTGTCGGGCGATTACAAGCACAGGAAGCGCCAGTTCGCGCAGTTGCATCTGCTGGAAATGGCCGATCGCGATCAGAACGTTCGCACCACGGCTAACGCGTCCTAGCCGCCATGAAGATGCTTGCCGTCGTCACGGCCGCCGCGTTCATGGGTGGCACTACGCTAACAGTGCCACCGGTGCGCGCGGTGGCCGGCATCACGCCGGTGTCCTATAGCGAACCGGCGCAGCTTCCGGCCAGGCGCATCGTCGTCGCCATCGACCTGTCGAAGAGCAATCCATTGATCGACAATGCCGGCTTTGCCGCCAAGGTGGCACAGCGCGTCGCCGATCAAATCCGGGGGCTGGGCTTTGCCTCCGAAGTGCATGTGCGCACCTTCGGGAATTACGACGCCAGCTCCAACAATTTCCATTACGACGTGACGATCTCCATTCATCATCGCCCCGAAGATGTGGCGGCCGAAGTGGAAAAGCTCATCGCGGCCACGCCCATGCTGGTGAAAAGCGGCAAATGGACGGCGCAAGGCCACACCAACATTCTGGCCTTCATGGACAACGTCTCGCAGTCCATCGGCTGCGCCGGCATGCCCACGCAAATCATCCTGGCGTCCGACGGCGTGGAAGATTCCGAATATGTCCGGCTCGCCAAAGCCGATACCCATCTGCCGCCGCCGCAAGGCAAGCCGTTCGCCGGTTGCGCCGAACTGCAAATTCTGGGCTTGGGCGAAGGCGACAACAGCCCCACCCAAACCGTGCGCATCCGCGGCGAATGGAATGGGTGGGCGAAGGCCGCAGGCTTTAGCAAGTTCCAGGGTTTGAACGACTGGTAGGCTAGAACAGCCGCGCGCGGATTTCGTCCGGCGTCACGCCTCGCTCGCGCAACGCGCGCAATGTCACGGCATTGTCGCGCTTGGAGAATTTGCGGCCCTGTTCATCGAGAACGAGATCGTGGTGTCCGTAAGAGGGCGCGGGCAGGTCCAGCAAAGTCTGCAACAATCGCTGCACATGCGTCGCGGCGAAAAGATCGTGCCCACGTGTCACCAGCGTCACGTTCTGGAACGCGTCGTCCACCACAACAGCCAGATGATAAGCGGCAGGCGTTTCCTTGCGGGCCAGAACGATATCGCCGAACAGGCACGGATTGACCGTGATGGTTCCGGTTTCGCCGTTCGGCCCGCGGCCCAGTTCCTGGAAGGTGATTGCGCCCGCCATCGATGCGGCCATTTCCACATCCAGCCGCAAGGCGTAAAGCGCGCCTTGCGCCATTTTCGCTTTGCGTTCGGCGGCTGAAAGCTTGCGGCAGGTGCCGGGATAAAGCGCGCCTTCCGGGCCCAGATTGATCGAGTGCGGCGCTTCGGCGGCGCGCGCCACTTCCTCGGCAATCTCTTTGCGCGTGCAGAAGCAGGGATAGAGCAAACCCTGTGCCTCCAGATTTCCCAGCGCTGTGCGATAGGCGTCGAAACGTTCGGATTGCCGTAGCACCGGCTTTTCCCAATCCAGCCCCAGCCATGCCAGGTCTTCGTAAATCGCCTGTTCGAATTCCGGTTTGCAGCGCGCGGCATCGATATCCTCGATGCGCAGCAGAAAGCACCCATCGCTTTGCAGCTTCGCCGCGTCCCGCGCAACGAGGGCGGCATAGGCATGGCCCAGATGCAGATATCCGGTTGGACTTGGCGCAAAGCGCGTGACAATCATGCCGGCAACACTACATCTTCCGGGCCATGCCGAAACCGCACCGCATTTCCAGTCAGGCTCATCTTGACGACGCCGTCGCGGCCCTGCTTGCCGCCGATGCGCGGCTGGCCGCGGTCCTGGCGCGCATTGAGCGCCCGAAATTCCGCCGCCGCCGCGAGGAGGGTTTTGAGGCGCTGATTTCCATCATCGTCAGCCAGCAACTTTCCATCGCCGCTGCCGACACCATCTTCGCCCGCGTCAAAGACAAGGTGACGCCGTTCGAACCGGCGTCGGTGCTCGCCGCCGACGCGGTCACCTTGCGCGCCTGTGGCCTCTCCGCGCCCAAACAGAAGCACATGAAAACCATCGCCGCCGCGATTTTGGATGGCTCGCTCGATCTCAAAGCCATCCGGCGCATGGCGGACGAAGATGCGCGCGCGCATCTGGTGGCGGTGAAGGGCATCGGCCCCTGGACGGCGGATATTTATCTGATGTCGTCGCTGGGCCGCGCCGATATCTGGCCGGTGGGCGATGTGGGCCTGCAGGCGGCGATCACGCGCGCGCTGGGCCTGCGCAAGCGGCCCAACGAAAAAGCGATGGAGCGGCTGTCCAAAAACTGGCGGCCGTGGCGCACGGTTGCCGCGCGCATGCTCTGGACGCATGAAGATGGCTTGCGCCGCGAAAAGCGCGAAGCCGAACGCGCGAAAGTATTGGCCCGAAAGAAAGCAAAAGCGAAATGAAGCCACTCACCGGCCCGCGCCTGCCGCCGCTGCGCGGTGCCGCCACGCATCTCGTCGTGCTGGTGCATGGCTATGGCGCCGACGGCAACGATCTTATCGGTCTGGCGCCCATGTGGCAGCGGTTGCTGCCGACCGTTGCGTTTGTGGCGCCCAACGGACCGGAACGCTGCCCCGGCAGCCCCGGCTATCAGTGGTTTCCCATCACGCGGCTCGATCCGAATGAAATGGCAAAGGGCGTGGAAAGTGCGGCGCCAATTCTTGAGGGGTTCATTGACGCGGAACTGGCGCGTTTGGAATTGCCGCCTGAGCGCCTCGCGCTTGTCGGCTTCAGTCAGGGCACCATGTTGTCGCTGCATGTGGGTTTGCGCCGCGCCCCTGCCGCCATCGTGGGCTATTCCGGATTGCTCGCCAGTCCGCCGCCACCGCTCGATGCAAGTTCGCCGCCCATTCTTCTGGTGCATGGCGATGCCGATCCCATGATCCCGCCCGGCATGCTGTTCGAAGCCGCCGGTGCGCTTGGCCATGCCGGCGCTTCGGTGCAATGGCATTTGTCGCAAGGCATCGGCCATTCCATTGATGAAACCGGATTGGCGATGGGCGGCATGTTCCTCGTCATGGCGCTACAGGGGCGGCTCAAGCGTGCCGCGGGCGAGATCGGCTGCGCGTTGCCGTAGCGGCCGTCGCCTTTTCGTCACGGCGAATCGCGTACTATCGGCGCGTCTTGGCTTGGGCGCGGTCTACCCGTAAAGTCCCGGCCACTTAAACGTTGCTGGTGAGGAGGTGACGTCTTCACAAGGATTTTCCCGTGCTAGCCGCCGGCCGCATGCCCGACAATTGCCCGGCCCTTGTCCTCAACGCGGATCATCGCCCGTTGAGCTACTTCCCGCTGTCTCTGTGGTCCTGGCAGGATGCGATCAAGGCGGTGTTCCTTGAACGCGTGAATATCCTGGCCGAATACGACCGCCAGGTTCATTCGCCCAGCTTTGCGATGAACGTGCCCTCCGTTGTCTCGCTGAAGACTTATGTGAAGCCCTCGCGCAATCCGGCCTTCACGCGGTTCAATGTTTTCCTGCGCGACCAGTTCGAATGTCAGTATTGCGGCGAGCGCGCCGATCTCACCTTCGATCATCTGCTGCCGCGTTCACTGGGTGGCCGCACGACGTGGGACAACGTGGTCACCGCCTGCGCGCCGTGCAATCTGCTCAAAGGCGCGCGGTTGGCGCATCACATCGCCATGTATCCGCGCAACCCGCCGCACCGGCCCACCATCAACGAACTGCGCAACAACGGCCGGCGCTTCCCGCCCAACTATCTGCACCAGTCCTGGGCGGACTATCTTTATTGGGACAGCGAACTGGAGCCGTAGGTCTCCAATTGTTTTATCAACTTCGTCATGGCCGCCCTTGAGGCGGCCACCCAGCGCGTGAGCGTCTGCGAGCGCAAATGACTCTTTCAGTCGCGCAGACGCGCGCCTGCTGGGTGGCCGGGTCAAGCCCGGCCATGACGGTTGAGAGGAGGTTGAGGGCTGACCTCAATCTTCGCTATCGCGGCGAGCGCCACATGGCGATCAATGGCGGCGCGCCATCGGGCGAAATGTTTTTGCGCGTCGTGAAGTTGTGCCGCTCGTAGAGCAGCGCGTTTTTCGGATTGGAATTTTCCAGATAAGCCGGCGCGCCGATACGGTCGATGCGGTTCAGGTTCGCTTCCAGCATCGCCGAGCCCAGCCCCATGCCTTGAAAGCGCGGCGCCACCGCGATGAAGGCCAGATAGAAATGCGGCTTGTGCGGGTGGCTTTTCTCCATCGCATCGGCCATCGCCGAACCGCGCGCCAATCGCGGGAATCCGCACAGCCGCACGAACAGCGGCATCAGTTTCAGTTGCTGCAAAAATCCGCCGGGGCTTGCCGGCGCTTCGGGCGGCAACCAGGCGGCGGCCACCGCGCCGTCGTCCGCCATCCACACTTCGCCAAACGGAATGGCGCGCACTTGCAGCAGCCAGTAGAAAAACCGCTCCAGCCCCACCGCGCGTTTTGGCCCCGGCCGTGCGATGTAATCGAACACCGGATCGGTCAGGAAAGATGCCGCGAACAGGCGCGAAAGCGTGCCGGCATCGTCCGCGGTCGCGCGGCGCGGATTGGCGGCTGCCCCTAGCCGCGCGTGGCGTTCGTCCTCGCTGCTCATATACGTTCGGAAAGTTTTATGGCGAGGCGGCATCCCGCCTTGATCGTCTCGCTTAATATCCGGTAGCCCGGCGCTTCTTCCGCGCCTTGTGCCAGTGCTTCCTCGCGGTGCGCCACTTCGTCGGCGCGAAATTCTTCCACCGTCGCGCGCAGCGGCTCATCGTGGCCAAGCCGTTCCACCTGTGCGGCATAATGCTGGTCGATCACCTCTTCCACCGCCGCGGTGCAGGCCATCGCCGCTTTCTCGCCCATCAGCGCAGTTGCAGCACCCAGCGCAAATCCCGCCACGCGCCACACCGGCTCCAGTGCTGTGGGCCGCACGGTGCGCTGGTTGATCAGCGCATCGAAAGTTTTCAGGTGATGCTGCTCCTGCTCCGCCATCTTGCGGATGGTGGCGGCGGCGCGTGTATTGCCGCGCGCGTCCAGCACCGCAAGCTGGCCTTCATAGATGCGCACTGCGCCATATTCGCCGGCATGATCCACGCGGATCATCGCTTCCACATCCTCGCGCGCCGCCACGCCGGGGCTTTGCGGGCGGGCCCCGCGTTTTTGCGCGCTCATGCTTTGCCCGCGCGCAACAGCGCGAACGATGCGACCAGCGCCGACCCCAACGAAACAATCGCGTTGTAACCGGCCAGTGAAATGCCGAACAACCGGAACGCTGCCACATCGCAACGCACCACCGGCGCGTTCAAATCCAGCGTGCCGTGATAGATGAAGTTGCTGCCGGTGCAGGCCTGCGGCCCCAGCCACCAATGCCATTCCACGCCGGCCTGGTAGGCGCCGATGCCGCCGGATATTGCCACCAGCACAATCGTCAACACCGCGAACACGATTCCGGCGCGATGGTTGGCGATGATGCCACCGACAATTCCCACGACCGCGGCGGCGATCAGCGGCCAGCGTTGCCAGTGACACATTTCGCACGGCGGAAGATTGTCCAGATACTGAAAGCCCAGCGCGCCCAAAATCAGCGCCAGCGCGATCAGGCCCATGACCTGCGCAATGCGTTTGGGTGCAAGGTTGTTCATCATTGCGCAAACACCATGGCGTCATCGGCGAAGGCTTTGAACTCCAGCGCATTGCCGGAAGTGTCGGTCACGAAGAAGGTCGCCTGCTCGCCGGGTTGTCCTTCAAAACGGATATCCGGTTCGATCACGAAATGAATATCCTTCTTCTTCAACCTGTCCGCCAGCGCGCGCCATTCATCCATGGCGAGAATCACACCAAAATGCCGCACGGGAACATTCTCGCCGTCAACAACATTATACGCTTTATGCGTCTCGCGCTCTGGGCTTAAGTGCGCCACGATCTGGTGCCCGAAGAAATCGAAGTCGATCCATTCGGGCGAAGAGCGGCCTTCCCGGCATTGCAGCAGATCGCCGTAAAAGGCGCGCGCCTCGGCAAGGCTGCGCACGGGGAAGGCAAGATGAAAACGGGGGCGTGGGGTCATGTGGTTCGCTTTCCGGGGCAGGGAAGCAAGTTCGGTTCGTAAAGGGAAGCCCATGCGTTGGTTGGTGCCTCGCAAGCCCGTCAAGGCGCCGTCGCGCCGGGAATTGCTCAAGATCGACGGCCGCGCCGTCCCCGTCACATTAAAGCTAAACCCGCGCGCCCGCCGGTTGATCGTGAAGGTCCATCCCACCACGGGCGAAGTCACGGTGGTGGCGCCGTCGCGCCGCGCGCTGGAACATGCGCTGGATTTCGCGCGCAACGAGAAAGACTGGATCGCAGGCCGTCTGGCCGATGTGCCGCCGCCGGTGTTGCTGGGCATCGGCAAAACCATTCCGTTTCTGGGCGAGGCCCATTTGATCGTGCAAGGCGAAGGCCGCCCGCCGGTGCAGGTGGGCATGGACGACGGCAAGCCGGTGCTGCGTGTGTCGGGCCGCGAAGAGCATGTCTCGCGCCGTCTCACCGATTTTCTCAAACGCGAAGTGCGCGCGGTTCTGGAATCGCGCACGTTTGAATATGCGCGCCACATCGCGATCTTCCCCAAGCGCATCACCGTGCGCGATACCGCCAGCCGCTGGGGCTCGTGCTCGTCGGGACAGTTGCTGTCGTTTTCCTGGCGCTTGGTGTTCGCGCCGGCGCATGTGCTGGATTATGTGGTGGCGCACGAAGTGGCGCATCTGAAAGAACTCAACCACGGCCCGCGCTTCTGGAAACTGGTGCGCGAAATGGTGCCCGATATCGAAACGCCACAACTATGGCTGCGCGACCACGGCGCCGCCTTGCATCGCTACGCGCCGAAGATCGCGCCGCAAGAATGAATCCACCCTCCCCTTGAGGGAGGGTCGAATTGCGTAGCAGTTCGGGGAGGGGTCCGGCCCCGCTGGTGGAATTGACCCCTCCCCGAAATCTTTTTTCGCTGCGCTCAAAAGATTTCGACCCTCCCTCAAGGGGAGGGTAAGAAAGGGGCTTATGTCCCGCCGCCGCCGAACAGGTTGTTGATGATGTCTTCGATCGACGCCGGTTTCTTCGCGGGCGCTTGCGCGGTCAGCGTTGCGGACGCCGGGGGCGTTGCGTCCAGCGCGGCCGATGTGTCCGCCATCACCATGGCCGATCCCGGCAAGGGCTTCACAGGCAAGCCCTGTTCGGCGTTTTCCATGAAGGCCTTGAAGATATGCGCCGGCAATCCACCGCCGGTGGCGCGGTTCATCGGCTTGCTGTCGTCGTTACCGGTCCAAACGCCGCAAACAAGATCGGCGGTGAAGCCCACGAACCAGGCGTCGCGGTAATCCTGCGTGGTGCCGGTTTTGCCCGCCGTTGGCCGCGCGCCCAATTGCGCGCCGCGCCCGGTGCCCGATGTCACCGTCGCCACCATCAATTCCGTCATTTGCGACAGTTGTTGCGCCGGAACCACGCGGCCCAATCCCGAACTCTTGCGGGTATAGAGAATCTTTCCGCCCGCGGTGCGGATGCTGACGATGGCGTAAGGGATAATGCCGTCGCCGCCGTTGGCGAACGGCGCATAGGCGCCTGTCAATTCCAGCGGCGTCACGTCGGAAACACCCAGCGCCAGCGCCGGCACCGCATCGAGCCTGGAGACAATGCCCAGCCGGTGTGCGGTACTCGCCACGGCGGTGGCACCCACGTCCGCCGTCAATTGCGCCGCCACCGCGTTGGAAGATTTGGCGAAGGCGCGCGTCAGCGTGATGTCGCCTTCGTAATGACCTTCATAGTTTCCGGGCTTCCAGCCGCGAATGCTCACCGGCCCATCTTTCATGATGTCGTCCGGCTTGTGGCCGTGTTCGAAGGCGGTGAGATAGACGAACGGCTTGAAGGCGGAGCCCGGCTGGCGCATCGCGGTGGCGCG
Organism: Rhizomicrobium sp.; assembly: GCA_036267995.1. Taxonomy (GTDB): domain Bacteria; phylum Pseudomonadota; class Alphaproteobacteria; order Micropepsales; family Micropepsaceae; genus Rhizomicrobium. Next base: position 12,521 of record DATAUZ010000031.1, on the reverse strand, counting down.
ATTGTAGGTGCTGTCTTCATAGGATCGCCCGCCCACCATCGCGCGCAGTGCGCCATCCGGCGTCATCGCCACAAGGGCTGCTTGTCCGGCATGCAGCTTGCCGCCTTCGCGCGCCAGCGCCGTTGCCACCGCCTGTTCCGCCTTGGCCTGAAGATCCAGATCGAAACTGGTTTCCACGATCAACGGTTCGCCGGTCTCGCCGGCATATTCGGAAAGCCGCGCCATCACCCAATCGGCAAAGTAACCTGCGTTGGGGGCAGCGCCGCGCGTGATGCGCGGCCGCGTGGCTTGCGCGGTGCGCCGCGCCGCATCGCCGATGAAGCCGCAATCTTCCATGGCGCGCAGCACCACCGCGCCGCGCTGAAATGAAGGATCGGCATGGGCGATCGGGTTGTAACGCGCCGGCGCCTTTACGCTTCCCGCCAGCATCGCTGCTTCGGTCAGCGTCAGATTGTGCGCGGATTTTCCGAAGAAACGTTTGGATGCGGCTTCGATGCCGTAAACGCCGGCGCCGAAATAAACCCGGTTCAGATACAGCGTGAGGATCTGGTCTTTGCTGTAGCGCGACTCCAGATATACCGCCAGAACCGCTTCCTGCATCTTGCGGCTGAAGGTGCGGCTGGGCGAAAGAAAAAGATTCTTCGCAAGCTGCTGTGTGATGGTGGAACCGCCTTGCACCACTTCGCCGCGTGTCATGTTTTCAACGGCAGCACGGCCCAGGCCAACGGGATCGATTCCCAGATGTTCGCGGAAGCGGCGATCCTCGATGGCTATGAAAGCGTTGGGCACGTAAGCGGGAAGTTCCTGCACCGTCACAAGACCGGCATGCGTCAGTCCGCGCTCGGCAATCATGCGGCCTTGATCGTCCAGCAGCGTCACGTCATGAGCGGAGGTCTGCGTCAGCAGCCCCGCGGTGTCGGGCAGGCCCGAAAGCCAATGCGAAAACGTCACGCCGGCAAAGATCAGGCCCCACGCCACCAGCAGGGTCAGCGCATAGGGCCAGGTGCGCCGGGCCTTGGACTTCGGCGGCGGCACGGGCGCGCGCGGCGTCCGGCCCTTGCCGGTTCCGGGCTCGATCCGGGGTGATTTTTTCTTCGATCGCTTGGCCAAAAGGCTCTCGCGTGGCCCGCCTCGCCTGTGGTTCTAGGCGCGAAGCGTTAACGGGCGTTAAACAAATCCGGGGCGGCTTGCCGCCACTGGCGGAAACCGGATAGGGACGGCCCGGTCTTTTGGGGTCCAGACATGGCGGATAATGACGGGCCCCAGCTTTCGGTGGTGGTGCCGATCTTCAACGAGGCGGGAAACATCCTGCCGCTGGCGGCCGAAATCCGCGCCGCGCTGGATGGCATCTGCCGTTTTGAAATCCTGTTCGTGGACGACGGCTCATCCGATGCCAGCGCCGCCGAATTGCAGGCGGCGCAGAAGAACGATAGCGCCGTGCGCGTTTTTCGCCATCGCAAGCGTGCCGGGAAAAGTGCTGCCCTCTTCACTGCCTTCCACGCCGCGCGCGCGCCGTGGATTCAGACATTGGACGGCGACCGCCAGAACGATCCCGCCGATGTGGCGAAAGTCTGGCGCGCGCTGCCGCCCGATTCCATCGGCGTCGTTTGCGGCCGGCGCAAGCGGCGCAATGACGGCGCGGTCAAATGGCTGTCGTCGCGCATCGCCAATGCCGTGCGCCGCACGCTGCTGCGTGACGACACGCCCGATACCGGCTGCGGCTTCAAACTTCTGCGCCGCGATGTCGCCGTGCGCCTTCCCTATTTCGATGGCTTGCATCGGTTTCTGCCAGCACTTGTGCGCCGCAGCGGCTACGGCGTGAGCCAGGTGATGGTCGAAGATCGCCCGCGCACGGTCGGCCAATCGAAATACGGATTCTTCGGCCGCCTTGCCGTGGGCATCTTCGATCTCTTCGGTGTGTTCTGGCTGCTGCGCCGTTCCAATGTCATTCAGGCCGACGAGATTTCGGAGAGCGCGCCATGAGCGATGCGGGAAAGCGCGGATTGTGGAATGCGCTGGGCGAAGCGCGCACCATATATTCGATACTTCTTATTTATTGCGGCCTGCATCTCATTCTGCGCATGGGGCTCAGCGCCAACTTCAGCCATGCCGAAGCGGAACAAATCGTCTTCGGCCAGTCGTTTCAGTGGGCCTATCGTCCCGGCGAGCCGCCGCTGGCGGCATGGCTCAGTTACGGCGCTTTCGCAGCAGGTGGCCGCGCCGCCGTATTTCTCCTGAAATACGCCGCGATGGCGCTTGGTCTTTTTTCACTGTTCGGCGCGGGCCGCGTAATTTTGGGCGACGTGCGCCTTGCCGCATTCGCCACCTTCGCCGCCGTCACCGGTTACACCTTCGGCTATCTTGCCCATGCCGACATGCTGAGCGGCGTTCTCACCTTTTCGATCTGCTGCGGCTTTGTGTGGGCCGCATCGCAGGCGCTGACGCGTGGCGCGCCCAAAGATTATCTATGGCTGGGATTGATCGGCAGCCTTGGTACGCTGAACGACTATGCGTTCCTGGCGTTGCCGGTTGCGTTTGCCATTGCCGTGGTTCTCACACCCGGCATGCGCGTGCGCCCGCGCCCGTTGCTGGGCGCCGTGCTGCTCGTGCTTGTGATCGTCGCGGCTTACATCTGGATGGTGTTCGGCCATCCGCTTGCCGCTGATGGCGCGCAAAGCGTCGCGCTGATGAAAGGTGCCGGCAACTACGGTCTTGCGATTGTCTTCTTCACGCTGCCGTTTGTTATGGCGTTCGCCGCTATCTTTCCGCGCGCGCTGTTGCCGCTTGCAAACGGCGCGGCGCAGGATCGCCGCTGGCTGCGCGTGCTGGGCCTCACCATTCTCATCGCCACGGTGCTTTTGCTGGCCGCAAGCATGCTGTCGGGCGCCGGCAAGTTCGAACCCGCGCGCATCGCCCCGGCATTTGTACCCCTAGTGCTGTGGCTGTTCCTGCGCGTGAAGATCGCGGGCTGGGACGTGCGCGCCGGCCGCTTCTTCCTGTGGTTCGCCGTCGCAACGGTGGTGCTGGCCGGCGTCGCGCGCGTCGCGGTGTTTGAGCTTGGCGCCCCTTATTGCAAGAACTGCGGCGACTATTGGCCCACGCAACGTTTTGCCACGTCGATCGGAACCACCGGCTTCGCCAAAGGCACGATCGTGGCGGATTCCATCGATCTCGGCGCCGATCTCAAGCAGTGGCTTCCCGATGCGCGCGTCGTTGTTGCGGGCAGCGCACCAGATGTGTTCGGCCCGGCGCAGGGCCTGCAGTGTCTTGTCGTGTGGCGCGGCAACGGCGACATGGACAAAGCGCAAGCCGATTATCTGGCTTATGCGCTAGAAGCGCGCGTCGGCGCCAATGCCGTGCGCGGCGATGTCGAAGCCTTGCTGGAGACAAGCAAAACCCGCCGCGACCGGCTGAGCTTTGTGCTCCTGCCAACCGGCAGCGGGCGCTGCAACTAGCGGGTTATCCGCGCTTGGCTAATTGTGCGGCGGCGCTGGCGGGGCGGGCGGCGCTGGCGGTGCCGGTGGCGCTTTGATGCCGGGGAAATTCTGTCCGCCGACATGCACATCCGCCATACCGCTGGAGGAAAGACGGCCGCTGTAAGACTTGATCCAGACGTCGCCCGAACCGATGGCGCTGATGGTGGGATTGTTGGCGGCGCCGCCGAATACGAAGTCGCCGCCGCCGACCATGGAAATCTTCAACGGATCGGCTTTGCCGTTCACGATCTTGGTGTCGCCCGAACCCGCCATCGAAACCGTCACCGGCCCGTTGACGCTGGCGACCAGAAGATCGCCGGAACCCGCCATGTTGCTGCTCAGGCCGCCGCGCACCGCGCCCAGCGAAACATCGCCAGAGCCCGCAATCGAAATCACCGTGCTGCCTGTGGGGCCAACGCGCACATCGCCCGAACCCGCAACGTCGAGCGACAGGTTGTTATCGACGGCGCTGATGGTGACATCGCCGCCGCCCACAATCTTCACCTTCGCGTCGCGCACGCGGCCGATGCGCACGTCCGCGGAAATGGTTTCAAGCGATACGTGGCCCATCAGATCGCCCATCGTCACGTCGCCGATCTGATGGGTCATCGTCACGTCGCTGCCGCGTGGCACGGAAATGGTCAGCCGCAAATGCGATTTGTCGCCGACGTCGGAATAATCGAACCACTTGCTCACGTCCCACACCGAGAAATTCTGGCCGAAGTGCTGGGCGCCGCCAATCACCAGCGTGCCGCCCTTGTTCTCCGCGCGCGTGCCATCCACCAAAGGACGTGGGCCCGAAAGCTGCAGGCTCATCGGCCCGCCGTCGGTGATCTTCACCGTCACGTCGCCGATGACATGTTCCAGATCGAGCGCGTGCGTGTCGAAGGTCTGCGCCGGCTTGCTGACGAAGGTGCGGTCTTCGGCATGCGCGCTGCCCGCGATCAGCACGCCGGCGACCGCAGCACCCACCAGAATGGAATCCAATCGTCTTGTCATGACCGTCTCTCCGTGCGCACCCGCGCCATTGCTTCTTGGCACAGACATAGGATGCGCCAAACTCGTGCGCCTAGAGCCGATAAAACGCAATTCAGCCATGCGCCGCTGGTAAGGATTTAAACTAGCGGGGAAGATCACCCTCCCCTTGAGGGAGGGTCGAATTGCGGAGCAATTCGGGGAGGGGTCGGGCGCCGGGGAAATGACCCCTCCCCGAAAAATTCTCGCGTACCGCTCGGATTTTTTGACCCTCCCTCAAGGGGAGGGTCGTCCTAAGCGATCAGCCGGTAGCCGCCACTTTCGGTGATGAGAAGCTGGGCGCGGGCCGGATCGTTCTCGATCTTCTGGCGCAGGCGGTAGATGTGGGTTTCCAGCGTGTGCGTGGTCACCGCCGGATTATAGCCCCAGACTTCGTGCAGCAGCGTATCGCGCGCCACCGTCACACCGGAGCGGTGCAGGAACTTGAGGATGTTGGTCTCTTTCTCCGTCAGGCGGATTTTCTTGCCCGCTTCGTCGAGCAGCATCTTGGCGCTCGGCCGGAAGGTATATTGGCCGATGCGGTAGACCGCGTCTTCGCTCTGCTCGTGGCTGCGCAGATGCGCGTGGATGCGCGCCATCAGCACGGCGAAACGAAACGGCTTCACCACATAATCGTTGGCGCCGGCTTTCAAGCCTTCGATCGTGTCCATGTCGCTGTCGGCGGCGGTCAGCATGATGATGGGACAACTCACGCCTGCCTCGCGCAGTTCGCGGCACAGCACGCGCCCGTCGCCGTCCGGCATGCCGACGTCCAGAATCATGAATTCGTAGATGCCTTCCAGCGCGCGTTCGCGGCCCTGCGCGCAATTTTCGGCTTCGACCGGCGCATAGGCGCCTTCCGCGGCCAGTTGTTCGGCCAGCGAACTGCGCAGCATCTGATCGTCGTCCACCAGAAGGACGCGCTTGGCGCTTGGCATCGGGCTTCCTCGCTTGACGGGCAAACTCTACCCGGTTTGGCCCCATCGGTGTATGTGGGGGCGATGGCGCGCCGGTCAATCTCCAAAAAGCGCAAGGTCAAGCGCGCGGCGCCCGCCGCGGCGGCGGATGCGCGTTCGGCTGTGTCGAAGGTAGAGCGCGCCGCGGCCGCTTTGCGCCAGGGCAAGCCGGTGCTGATTAAGGATGGCCGCGCCCGCCCGTTGCTGGCTTTTGCCGTGGAAACAGCAACGGATAAAAGCCTCAAGGCGCTGGGTACCGAGCCGCGGCTGCTCATCACCCACGCGCGCGCGCACACACTGAAAATCCGGGTCTACACCCCCGATGTGGTGGCGCTGCCGTTGAAGAAGCCCACCGCGCATCAATTGAAAGTGATCGCCGATCCCACCGCCGATCTCAGCGAACCGCTGAAAGGCCCGTTCGCGGTGCTGCGCGAAACGCTGCCGCGCAGCGCCGCCGCATCGGTCAAGCTTGCCAAGCTCGCGGGCCTGTTGCCGGCAACCATCGTGGCCACGCCGCGCGCACCGAAAACCGCTGTCATCATCGACGTTGCCGATATCGAAAATTATGAAAGCGAAAGCGTGCGCACGCTGAAAATTCTCACCCGCGCGCGTGTGCCGCTTGGCGGTGCTGAAAGCAGCGAGCTAGTCGCTTTCCGCGCGCAAGATGGCGGGCCGGAACACTATGCCATCGTCATCGATGCGCCGCCCACCAACGCGCCGGTGCTCACGCGCATCCATTCGGAATGTTTCACGGGTGATCTGTTGGGCTCGCTCAAATGCGATTGCGGCCCACAACTTCGCGGCGCCATTGAGAAGATCGAACAATCCGACGGCGGCATACTTTTATATCTGGCACAGGAAGGCCGCGGCATCGGGCTGGTGAACAAGCTGCGCGCCTATCGCATGCAGGATCAGGGCTTCGATACGATTGAAGCCAACGAGCGTCTCGGCTTCGAACCTGACGAACGGCTCTACGGCGTCGCCGCGAAGATGCTGTCGCTGCTGGGTTATAAATCGGTGCGGCTGCTCACCAACAATCCCGACAAGGTGGCGGCGCTGAAAGCCGCCGGCATTGCGGTCGCCGAACGCGTGCCTCACGCTTTCCCCGACAATCCGCACAACCGGCATTATCTGGAAACAAAAAAGAGGACCGGTCATCTGCTTTAGTTTTTTTACCCTCCCCTTGAGGGAGGGTCGGAGCGCGAAGCGCTTCGGGGAGGGGTCGCTTCCACCAGCGGGGCCGGACCCTCCCCGAAATGCTTGCGCAATTCGACCCTCCCTCAAGGGGAGGGTAGGAAGTTTTTGCCGGATGGGGATTGCGAGAGCGGAAAAACGCAATCGAACCGCCACTCTCTTATTGGCCTGCCGCTTGCTTCTGTGAACACAGGAGGCCAGCAGAATGCCCGTGCCTGATTTCGCCCAAGGCGTGAAAGCGCCCTTCTTCGCGATGATCGATCGCAAGCCCTGGACGGGCGGCCCCAAGACGGCCGCGGCCGCGAACACGCCTGCCTCAACGGCTGCGACAGATCCCGCATCGCCAGCGCCCGCGCAAACCGCAAGTTCTGCGCCAGACATCTCCTTCGACGATCTCATCGACATCGCCAATCCGCTGCAGCATTTCCCCGTGGTGAGCACGCTCTATCGCGCCATCAGCGGTGATCAGATCGGCGATCCGGAAAAAGTTATCGGCGACACGATCTATGGCGGCCCTATGGGCCTTGCGTCATCGCTGGCCGATCTTGCCTTCAAGCATTTCACCGGCAAGGATTTCGGCGACACGGTTCTGGCCATGGTCACGGGCGACGACAGCATCGGCGCGCCCACTGCGGTCGCATCCGCAAAACCTTCGCCCGCACAAACACCGGCGCAAACACAGGTCGCGCAGATCGCACCTTTCTCCGTCACGCAGCCGCCGCGTCTTCTGGCAACGCTGCCGGCCTTGCAGCAAACACCCGCCGCGCCGATCCCGGCGCAAAGCATAACCGCGCCAACCCCCGATCTCGACGCATTGAACGCCGCGCTCAAACGCAGCGGCATCGACGCCGATACCAGCGCGCGCGCCGCACTCGCCTATCAGCAATCCATGCTGATGGCCGGCATCGCGCAGGCGCCAAAACCGAACTAGGTATTCTCTTTTTTGCGCGCCCCGAAAATCGCGCTGCCGACGCGCACATGCGTGGCGCCGAAGCGGATGGCGGTTTCGAAATCGTCCGACATGCCCATGCTGAGCAGCGCCAGATCGTTCTCGCGCGCCAGCTTCTGCAGCAATGCGAAATGCGGGCCGGGGTTTTCGTCCACCGGCGGAATGCACATCAGTCCCGCAACCGGCAATTCTATGGCGCGGCAATGTTCCAGAAGTTCGTGCACGCCGCCGGTCGCGACACCGGCCTTCTGTTCTTCCTCGCCCGTGTTCACCTGAATGAAAAGCGTGGGCGTTCGCCCAACCTGCGCGCATTCATCCTTGAGAACATCGGCCAGCTTGATGCGGTCCAGCGTGTGGATGGCGTCGAACAGTTCCACCGCTTCGCGCGCCTTATTGCTCTGCAAGTGTCCGATCAGGTGCAGTTCGATATCGGGGTACCTTGCTTTCAGTTCCGGCCATTTGGCTTTGGCTTCCTGCACGCGGTTCTCGCCGAACATGCGATGGCCGGCGTCCAGTACCGGGCGTATCGCGTCGGCATCGTGTGTCTTGCTCACCGCGATCAGCGTTGTGGAAGGCGCCGGTGCAACAGCGGCTTTTCTTGCTGCCGCGATGCGCGCAAGGATGGTATTCAGGTTTTCGGCGGAGGACATGCTTGGCTGATAGGCGCACGCGCGCGGCGTTGGCAAGGGCGGCATGGACCTTTGCATCGGGCCTGCCGCCGCTGGTGCTGATGACCGATGACGAGCGCCTGCCCGATCCGCTGGCCGCCGCGCGCACCTTGCCGAAAGGCAGCCTCGTTATCCTGCGCGGCGCTCAGCGCGAAACTTTCGGGGCCGGACTTGCCGCCGTCGCGCGCGCCCGCGGCCTCGTGCTCAGCATCGCGGGAGACACACGCGTGGCCGCCAGCCTCGGCGCGCGGGCTTTGCATCTTTCCGAAGACCGCGCGCACGAAGCCGCGCACTGGCGCGCCCTTCGCTCCGGCTGGCTCATCACCTGTGCGGCCCATTCGCTTGGGGCTGCGGCCCGCGCGCACGCCTTCGGCGCCGATGCCGTGCTGCTGTCGCCGGTGTTTGAAACGGCAAGCCATCGCGGGCGCGCGGCGCTTGGCCCCTTGCGGCTGCGGCTGATGGCGGCGGCACTTCCCGGTCCGGTTTATGCGCTGGGCGGGATCGGGGCGGCGAATGCGCGCCGCCTTGGCGGAGCCGATCTGGCAGGGCTTGCAGCCATCGGCGCGCTGGCGGCCTGAAACCCGTCTAAACCATTACGCCGCAAGCATTAACGCGCCGTACACCACGCATTGCGCGCAACCCATCGCCCCTTTATAAGCCCTGTTCCCGCCAAACAGGACTGTTGATGAACGCGCGCATCGCCCTTCTGACTGTCGCCGTGTCGGCCCTTGCCCTTTCGGCCTGCGGCAGCTCGGACGACAACGACATGCCCGACACCGCCGGCACAACCGCGATCGCAAGCGATTCCTCCCGCATCACGCTGGGCGTCAATTCGTTCCTCTGGCACGCCTCGCTGGACACGCTGAATTTCATGCCGCTGGCCTCGGCCGATCCGTATGGCGGCGTCATCATCACCGACTGGTACTCCGCGCCGGAAAATCCCAACGAGCGCATGAAGCTCACCGTCTATATCCTCGACCGCCGTCTGCGCGCCGATGGCTTGAAGATCGCCGTCTTCCGTCAGACCAAATCGGCCGACGGCTGGGTGGATGCGCAGGTCAATCCCGATACCGCCGGCAAGCTGGAAGACGCCATCCTCACGCGCGCCCGCGAACTCAAGCTCGCGGCCGAAGGTCCTGGCGGTTAATCTGATCGCGCTGTAAGCCTCAATCGCCGTGGGCTTTAAGCGAGCCGGAGCGGCGAAGAAGGTTTTGACAGGCATGGCGCGCTACAACGCCAAAGAATCCGAAATGCAGTGGCAGGCCGCGTGGGCCGCGCGCAACGCCTTTGCCGCGTCCAACGATTCCACCAAGCCAAAGACCTATGTGCTGGAGATGTTTCCCTATCCTTCGGGGCGCATCCATGTGGGCCATGTGCGCAACTACACCATGGGTGATGTCATCGCGCGTTTTCGCCGCGCGCAGGGCTTCAATGTGCTGCATCCGATGGGCTGGGATGCGTTCGGGTTGCCGGCGGAGAATGCGGCACGCGACAAGGGCGTGCATCCGCGCGAATGGACTTACGCCAACATCGCCACCATGCGCGCGCAGCTCAAACAGATGGGCCTTGCGATCGATTGGTCGCGCGAGCTGGCCACCTGCGATCCGGAATATTACGGCCAGCAGCAGAAGCTGTTTCTGGAATTCCACGACGCGGGGCTGGTCTATCGTTCCGAAGCCGATGTGAACTGGGATCCGGTGGATCACACCGTGCTCGCCAACGAGCAGGTGATCGACGGCAAGGGCTGGCGTTCGGGTGCTGCTGTCGAGCGCAAGAAACTCTCGCAATGGTTCTTCAAGATCACCGCTTACAACGACGATCTTCTGGAAGCGCTCGAGCGGCTGGACAAGTGGCCCGACAAAGTCCGGCTGATGCAGAAGAACTGGATCGGCCGCTCCGAAGGGATGCGGTTTTCGTTTGCCGCGTCCAACGGCGAAAAGATCGACGTCTTCTCCACCCGGCCCGACACGTTGTTCGGCGCCAGCTTCATCGCGCTGTCGCCCGAACATCCGCTCACCGCCGCGCTTGCGAAGAATGACGCCAAGCTCGCCGCCTTTGTGGAGGAATGCCGCCAGCTCGGCACCGCCGAAGCCACCATCGAAACCGCGGAGAAGCGCGGCTATGACACGCGCCTCACCGTCAGCCATCCGTTCGATGCCGACTGGCAACTGCCGGTCTATGTCGCCAACTTCGTGCTGATGGGTTACGGCACCGGCGCCATCTTCGGCTGCCCCGCGCATGACCAGCGCGACCTGGATTTCGCGCGCAAATATCAACTGCCGGTTCTGCCGGTCGTCATTCCCGAAGGCGAAGACGCAAAAGCCTTCACCGTCGGCAACGAGGCCTATACCGGTCCCGGCAAGCTGGCGAACTCGCGCTTTCTGGATGGGCTCGATGTCGAAACCGCCAAGAAAAAAGTGGCGGAAGTTTTCGCCGATGCCGGCACCGGCACGGTCACGGTGAATTATCGGTTGCGTGACTGGCTGGTGTCACGCCAGCGTTATTGGGGTTGCCCCATCCCGATGGTACATTGCGCGAACTGCGGCGTGGTGCCGGTGAAACCATCCGACCTGCCGGTGAAATTGCCCGACGATGTGACGTTCGACAAACCGGGCAATCCGCTGGACCGCCATCCCACCTGGAAGCATGTGCCCTGCCCCAAGTGCAACGCGGCGGCGGTTCGCGACACCGACACGCTGGACACGTTTGTGGATTCCTCGTGGTATTTCGCGCGCTTCGCCGACAATCACGCAACCGATCCGGTCAATCCCAAAGCCGCGAATTACTGGCTGCCCGTTGATCAATATATCGGCGGCATCGAACACGCGATCCTGCACCTGCTCTACGCGCGCTTCTTCATGCGCGGCTTGCACAAGTTCGAATATTCGAACATCGACGAACCGTTCGCCGCGTTGTTCACGCAAGGCATGGTCTGTCACGAGACCTACAAGAATGCCGCCGGCGAATGGGTCGAAGCCGCCGATGTGGAAAAGCGCGGCGGCAAGACGGTGCTGAAAGGCACGGACACGCCCATCACCGTCGGCCCATCCGAAAAGATGTCCAAGTCGAAGAAGAACACCATCGCGCCCGAAGCGATCATCGAAATCTACGGCGCCGACACCATCCGCTGGTTCATGCTGTCGGACACACCGCCCGAACGCGACATCGAATGGACGGACGAAGGTGCGGAAGGCTGCTGGCGGTTCGTGCAGCGCATCTGGCGTCTGGTCGATGAGGCGAAGGACTTGCCGCCGCCCGGCACCGAAGCCGAAGGCACATCCGATCTGCGCCGCGCCACCCACAAAGCCATCGCCGCGGTGACGGACGATCTGGAAAATTTGCGCTTCAACCGTGCCGTGGCGCAAATCTATGCGCTGTCCAACGCGATCGGCGCGGCGGAAAAGGAAGACGGCGCCGTGCGCCGCGAGGCGCTGGAATCGCTGGTGCTGATGATCGGCCCGATGATGCCGCATCTGGCGGAATCCGCGTGGGCGGCGCTGGGTCACAAGACGATGCTCGTCGAAACGCCGTGGCCCAAGGCAGAGGCGGCGTTGATGCACTCCGACAGCGTGACGGTCGCGGTGCAGATCAACGGCAAGCTGCGCGGCACCCTTGAGCTCGTCCGCGGCACGGACAGCAACGCCGCGGAATCCGCGGCGCTGGCGCTGGAATCCGTCATTCGCGTGCTGGATGGAAAGACGCCGCGCCGTGTTATCGTCGTGCCCGATCGCATAGTGAACATCGTCGCATGAAGGTTTTCGCCCCGATTGCCGTGCTGGCATCCGCGCTGCTGCTCAGCGGCTGTGGCTTTCGTCCGCTCTACGGCATGGAAGGCGCGGAGCCGGGCGCGCAGGCGCTCTTCTCCTCCATTTATGTAGAGACGGACGACACCGAACTGGTGGGCTATGAGCTGCGCAACGCGATCATGGATATCATGCGTTGCACCAACGATCCGCGCGCGGCGAAATACAGGCTGCGCTTCACAGTGCGCCAGACCCGCGAAGGCGTGACCATCGCGCCGGACGCCGCGATCACGCGCTACGACTACACGCTGAATATCAAATACACCCTGGAAGACGCGCATACCGGCGCGGAAATCACCAAGGGTACGGAAAGCACGCTGTCGGCATTCGATGTCGTGTCGTCGCCTTATTCAACGCTCGTCGCGCAGCAGAGCGCGCAGAAGACGGCCTCGCAGGACGTCGCTCAGCGCCTGCAGATCGATCTGGCCGTCTATTTCAACCGGCATCCGCAACGATGATCG
>DATAUZ010000030.1:0-88103 GCA_036267995.1 Rhizomicrobium sp. | reverse complement strand
GGCTTCGAGTTGCGGAAGCGTGTGTTGCTCGATGCCATCTTTGATCTCGGCAGACATCTCGGTCTTGGAGCGTCCCGCCAGCACCAGCTCGGTGCGCTTGATCGTGTAGGGAAGAATGGTCTGCACCGCCGCCGGATTATAGCAAAGCGGCCCGCGCATGTGCGGATTCCAGAATTGCGGAAAATCGTATTGTGACATCCAGCTGCGTTCCACGGCGCAGACGAAGCCGTTTCTGCCTGTGACGGCGGTGTCGTAGCCGTGCGCCGTCAGCACCAACACGGTCGCGTTGTCCGAGATGGACGGCGGCGCCGCGCTCTTGGCCAGCGCGATCTCATCGGCGCGCGGCATCATATATTGATCCACCGGCGCCATCGCCGCATAGGGGGCGGCATGCGCGGCGAACGCGCATAGCAAAACCGCGCCCAACGCTGCGGCATTTCTTGCAATCATCGGATGCATCGCGATCCCCCCGGCGGCGAAGGCGTGAACTTTCCGCCCGCCCCCTGCCTTTCGCAAGTCACATCCTTGCGATTGCCCTGGGGCCGCACGCGAAATATCATATTTCCGGGTGCCGAGCCGGTGCGGATGCACGCAAAGCGGGTCTGACAAACGGGAGCTACGAACATGGCCACGCGCCCCCTGATCGTTTTCGATGTCAACGAGACGCTGCTCGACCTGCAAACCATGGAGCCGACCTTCGAGCGCATTTTTGGCGATAAGGACGCCATGCGTTTCTGGTTTGCAAACCTGATCCTGTATTCCGCTGCCCTGACCGTTGCCGGTTGCTACGTTCCGTTCACGGATATCGGCTCGGCCGTGATGAAAATGCTGGCGGATACGCGCGGCATCGAAATCACCGGCGCGGACAAAAAAGAGCTTACAGACCGCTTTTCCACCATGCCGCCGCACCCGGAAGTTCCAGCCGCGCTGCGCAAACTGCGCGATGCGGGCTTCCGCCTTTTCACGCTGACCGACAATCTTCTGGACGTGCAAACGCGCCAGCTTGAACATGGCGGCATTGCCGATCTCTTCGAGCGCCGGTTCAGTGCCGATGGCGTGAAGCATCATAAGCCGTCGCCGCAAGCCTATGCCTATGTCGAAAAAGAACTTGGTGTCAGCGCGCCGCAGCTTTGTCTTATCGCCTGCCACACATGGGACACGCTGGGCGCGGTGGCGGCGGGCTGGGATGCGGCGCTGATCAAACGGATCGGCAACGATATTCTCGGAGTGGGTCCTCAGCCGCACTTCACCGGCACTGACCTGAACGATATCGCCGATCAGCTCATTGCGCGACACGAAGGAGCCGCCTGACGGAACCGGCGAACGCTACGGCCGCAGAACGGCTTCCCCGGTTCTGGGGTTGGTGAGGGTGACGTTTTCGGCGGCTTGAATCCGCCAGGCACCATCGCGGCGCGTGACCACGGCCAGGATCAGCGTATCGACCTGGTGCGGACCGGCGGGATGCGCCGCGCCGGCGGAGAGACGGCACCAGAAGTGGACGACCGTTACACCATCGGCGATGGGGTCAACCGCGATCAGCTCGTTTTCCAGCGTTGAATCCCGATAGATCGTTTCGTGAAGGGGACGGTGGAGTGCCACAACCGCATCGGCCCCGCGCACATAATGCGCGAACCGGTTTACGAACGTTGCATCCGCATGGAACAGGGCGCCAATGGCCTCAGCATCATGGCCGTTCCAGGCGGATTGAAATGCCGCCGGCACATCCTGCGGCGCGGTCATCTGGGTCATGGAATCCTCACGGTATCAGCCGCCCGACGTCGCCGTGAAGACCGCCAGTTGGGCTGCGAACGCGCGCTGGAAGGCGGGGCGGGCTTCGCCGCGGGCGACATAGGCGGCGAGGTTTGGAAATTCGCTCAGCAGGCCCGATGCGCTCAAGCGGCGCAGCACTTCTATCATCAGCAGATCTCCGGCGCTGAACGCACCATCCAGCCAATCGGCATCGGGCAGGCGTTTGGAAAGCGCTGCAAGGCGAACGCGGATGCGATCCATCACAAGCGGCATGCGCTCAGCGGCCCAGGGCTTGTCATGCTCCGCGAACTTGGCGGTTTGCAGTTCCAGGATCGGCGGCTCAATCGTGCTAAGCGCGGCGAACATCCATGTGACCGCGCGCGCCCGCGCATTCGCATCGGCCGGCAGCAAACCGGCATGATGCTGTGCGATGTGAAAAATGATGGCGCCGGATTCGAACAGCGCGAGATCGCCTTCTTCGTAAGTTGGAATCTGCCCGAACGGATGGCGCGCCAGATGCGCGGGCTCTTTCATCTCCTCGAACGTCAGCAGGCGAACGTCGTAAGGCTGGCCCACTTCCTCCAGCGCCCAGCGAACGTGCATGTCGCGCGCCAGCCCCCGGCCGCGATCGGGCGAGTTTGCGAAAGCGGTGATGGTGGGTTTCATGGCCAATTCCTTTTCAGCAGGGCGGCACCGAACCGTAGAACCCTTTGGTGGCGGGGCACGCATCCAGCGCGCGCTTGTAGGCATCGCGGCTGGTGGTGCGGGCCATGTAGGCGCGCTCCGTTTCATCGAGAACGATGCCGCCGCGGCGCGTGGCGAGGCTCAGCGTATAGGTCACCGAGATATCGGCGGCGGTGAAGGCGTCACCGGCGAGATAAGGTGTGCGCGCGAGTTGCCGCTTCACCAGCTTCATCCGGTTATTGAACTGATCCAGCGCCCAGCGCGCCCCCCAATTGTCGCGCTCGCTCTGCGGCGCCACAAAGCCGCTGACGACAACAACCTGAATATTCGCCCCAAGCCCCGCTTCGCCAAGATGGAGGAATTGCTGATAGAGGCCGAAATTGGGATCGTTGGCTGCGGGCGCCAGCGGGCTTTTGGATTTGTCGCCATAGCGCGCGAGCAGATATTCCATGATCGCGATGGACTCGACCATCTTGACATCGCCGTCCACCAGCGCCGGAATGAACCCGCCGGGATTGATGCTGAGAAACTCCGGATCGTTCTCGACCCCGGCCAAAAGGTCCACGGGGCGCAGCTTATAGGCCAGCCCCATCTCCTCCAGCAGCCAGATGACGCGGAAGCCGCGGCCTTCGCCGTAGACAGTGATCATTGTGAATGGGCCTTCAATTTTCGCTTGTCGCCGCAACGCCATCTCGGATCGCCGCTTCAAGTGTGCCGATGTCTATATCCTTCAGCGCTTTGAACTTTATGCAATAGCCGCTCACGCTCGCCTTGCCGAGTTTCTTTGAGTAGGTCTTGGCCAGATAGGTCTTGTCTTCAAAGCCTATGATGTAGATCGAGATTCCGGTTGTGTTCGCGCTGAGGCCGATTTGATAAAATTCACGGGTTTTGCCGCCCGCATATTTCATCGTCTGAAGTCCGTACCCGATATTGGGATTGGAAACGATTTTGCCGCCACTGTCTTTGCCATCGAGGAACCACAGCTTACATCCCGGCATTGTTTCCAGAATGAGGCGGTGCAGCGTCCACATGTCGCTGCGCTTGAATTCGGGTTGGCCAGCAATATACTTTTCGATTTCTTCTTTTATGGTCATGGGGAGTATTAATCGACCTCCGGATCGTTCTCGACACCAGCCAGCAGGTCTACCGGCAGCAGCCGATACAGCAGCCCTATCTTCTCCAACAGCCAGACAACCAAAAAACCGCCCCTTCGCCATAGACGGTAATCTTGTTCGGGATTTCTCAGTTGGTGATCAATCAAATACTCCGTACAGCGTGGGCGACACCAGCTTTATCGCCCGGCGAGGCTATGCCACGTCTCCAGTCCGCCTCTGCACCTGTCTGCTTCGGGTCACGAGCGGAGTCCCTTATTCGGAAAGCCAAAGGTTATATATTGAAGCACCATATTCGAACGTAGAAGGGCTGCACATCTATGAACTTGAGCATTGACCAGTGGATTGCGAGCGCAGCCAGCTTCGGCACATTGATTGCAGCGATTATGGCCGCATTTTCGATTCGCGAAATCAGGAGGCAAGGCGCAATTCAGACGCGGCCGAATCTTACGCTGAGTGGCGGACTCTTCGAGATAAAAGCAACCAGTAATGGATGGTGGTGGGAACCACCGGCGGATGAGCCGAATGTCAAAGAATATGGCTTAACTTTACTAAATGTCGGAAATGGTATCGCTAAAGGCATTTCAGTAAGCTGGAATTTTGATGCCAAAAAAATGGTAGAGGTCATAAATGATCTAAGCATCCGGCGCGGCGCGAGCATTGGTGTTGTACGAGACAACTTCGGATATCAATTTCTGGAGCGAGGGAATGTTGTTTCGGGTGCAAGGACACCAGAAAACAGCGGCCAAACTATCGACTTCGTACTACCAGTTGCGCACGGCAACGCAAACTCGTTGCTTTCGCTGCCGCCAAGCCTAAAATCGATGCTCCTAATATATTACGGAACCTTACTTGCACCTGGCAAAAACCTAGACGAGCGGTTGAAAAACACGCCAAGTCTACCAAACACGGCTACCGCTACTTTAACATATCAAGATGCATCGGAACGGACATTCTCGAAGAGATTTCTAACTTCGATTCGAGTAGTCTATCTTGACACGCAAAAGAACGTACTGGCTCTCGGCTTCAGCCCAGTCGCAGCCGACGACAAGCCACTATGGCGCATCGTATCGAGTCGAATTGCAGAGTCCGTGCTTGATGCCACGACGAGCGAGATAACGCTGTCGATCGGACTGCGGGGATGGGCCGAACTGCTGGGAACGGTGGTCAAATCTCTACGGAGATAGACCGGCAGAGCGCTCTCGGGAGCCTTACTCCCATTCAATTGGGCTGGGAGGCTTGCCCGTTGTGTCCAGACCGCGCGGATGACGTCGCGGACTTCGTTGACGATAGAAATACGTATCCTGCGACTCTAATAACTTAACCTCGGACCATTGGACTTAATCTCAGACCTCAAAGCTACGCCGGCAATCTCGAGGATCTAATAACACCACCTTGTCGAAGGTGTGCGTCATCCGGAACTGATCACGAAATATTTCTCGTTCGATTTCATCAAGTCCAAGACCTATGTGGTCCGGCAACACTAACCACCATTCTTTATACTTGTTGCGAAAAGAAGAAATCTTTTTCTCTTTCTCTTCGATGCAGTACCTGAGATTCTTCTCGATTTCCTCGATCAGCCAACCGCCCCGCTGTTCGTCACTATTGCCGAGCGGCACAAAGAAAGTTGGTTTGGCAATAGGGTATCGATACACTTTCATGTGAAAATTGTTCTGCACTGTCACGGAGCATGGCTGCTGATTTCCTGAATTCATGAACTTTCGAAGCTCATTTTCTATTGCCGACTTAAGACGTTTCCATTTAGGCAAAGGTCTGCTGAATCTGTAAAAGACTCCCCAGGTTTTTCCCTCCGTGGGGACGCCCATCGAAAGAATGAGTTCGCGGACGTTCTGCCAAAGGGATATGTCGACTTCTTCCAGGCCACGTGGACCATTCCCGTCGTCGTAGTTTTGATTAAGCCGCCGCACTTCGACGGCAATATGAGCATCACAAAGAAAGTCTGGTGGCACATTGCCGTCCGGCTCATACTGAACAACGGCGAAGTCCAATGAGTTTAGATACGCTTTAACCAAAGTTTCTGATGCGTCCATTTTTATTTGTTCCTCACTCCCACTCAATCGTCCCGGGCGGCTTGCTGGTGATGTCATACACCACGCGGTTCACGCCGCGGACTTCGTTGACGATGCGGGTGCTGACGCGGGCCAGGAACGCGTGTTCGAAGGGGTAGTAGTCCGCCGTCATGCCGTCGCTGGAGGTTACGGCGCGCAGGGCCAGCACATAATCATATGTGCGGCCGTCGCCCATCACGCCGACGCTGCGCACCGGCAGCAGCACGGCGAAGGCTTGCCAGATTTTGTCGTAGAGGCCGGCTTTGCGGATTTCGTCGAGATAAACGGTGTCGGCCTTGCGCAGGATTTCCAGCTTCTCGCGCGTGATCTCGCCCGGCACGCGGATGGCGAGGCCCGGCCCAGGAAACGGGTGACGGCCGACGAAAGTTTCCGGCAAGCCCAGTTCGCGGCCCAGCGCGCGCACTTCGTCCTTGAAGAGTTCGCGCAGCGGCTCGACCAGCTTCATCTTCATGCGTTCGGGCAAGCCGCCAACATTGTGATGCGATTTGATGGTGACGCTGGGGCCGCCCGTGGCGGACACGCTTTCGATCACGTCGGGGTACAGCGTGCCTTGCGCGAGGAATTCCGCGCCGCCGATTTTCGCGGCTTCCTTGTCGAACACATCGATGAAGGTGGCGCCGATGATTTTGCGCTTCTGTTCGGGATCGCTGACGCCTTCGAGGCGGCCGAGGAAAAGGTCTGCGGCTTCCGCGTGGATCAGCGGAATGTTGTAGTGGCCCTTGAACAGCGAGACGACTTCTTCGGCCTCGCCCGCGCGCATCAATCCGGTATCCACGAAGATGCAAGTGAGCTGATCGCCGATGGCTTCGTGGATCAGCACAGCGGCGACAGAGGAATCCACGCCGCCGGAAAGCCCGCAGATCACTTTGCCCTTGCCCACCTGCGCGCGAATCTTTTCAATCTCGCGCTGGCGGAAAGCATGCATGTTCCATTCCGGCTTGATGCCGGCGATGGCGATGAAGTTTTTCAGGATCGTGGCGCCGCGCGGCGTGTGCGCAACTTCGGGGTGGAATTGCACGCCGTAAAAATGTTTCGCCTCGTTGCCGATCACGGCATAGGGCGAGCTTTCCGATGTGGCGATCACTTCAAAGCCCGGCGGGATGGCGGTGATCTTGTCGCCGTGGCTCATCCAGACCGGCTCGTTGCCGTTCGCGTCGCCGAGGCCGGCGAGCAATGGCGACTTTTGTTTGATGTGAATGTCGGCGCGGCCGAATTCGCGGTTGTGGCCGGCTTCCACCTTGCCGCCAAGCTGCTGGCTCATCGTCATCTCGCCATAGCAGATGCCCAGCACCGGCACGCCCAGTTCAAAAACTTTCTGCGGCGCGCGCGGCGTGTCGCTTTGCGTAACGCTCGCGGGGCCGCCCGAAAGAATGATCGCCTTGGGCGGCGGATCGAGTGCTGCCGCGGCTTTGTTGAAGGGCACGATTTCGCAATAGACGCCCGCTTCGCGCACCCGGCGCGCGATAAGCTGGGTGACCTGCGAGCCAAAATCGATAACGAGGACGGGAGCGGTCATGGCGGGATTTACACGATGGGCTTCGGGCAAGTCCAGAAAAAGCGGCGGCTGAACCTATGTTTTCGGTTCATAGCCGGGCACCCATTTGGCGTGCCGCGGCAGATCGTCGTGAATTTCCCACCACGGAGCCACGGATGACGCGAAAACATGCAGCATCGGGCGGACCTGCGGATCGTCGTCCAGCAGACCTGCTGCGATGCTGACGGTGGGCAGGTAGCTCGCTTTGCCCGGCGCCAGGCAGCCGCAAACCTTGCAACGCTTGCGGAAACTGCCGGGTGACGATTCGTAATCCACCGTCATGTCTTCACCGGAGACGAACTGGAATTTATCGGCATCGACATGGGCATAAGTGGCGAAGGCCGCGCCGGTGAGCTTGCGGCAGTTGGTGCAATGACAATGGGTGAGCGCGCGGACCTTATCGATCTCGAATCGGATCGCGCCACAGGCACAGCTTCCCCGGATCATGTTTCGCTCCTCGCGTTATGCCGCTCTCTGTAGCACCGCGGTGAAAAAACCGTCCATTCCGTCCACCAGCGGCGTTACCTTGAGAAATTTTCCCAGCCCCGGCGGCAGGCGGCTGTCTGTCGATCCTGCCCAGATTTCGGTGGCTGGCCGCACGGCGAAAGCGGGGTGACGCTCCCTGAAAGCGGCGATACGGTCTTCGTTCTCGCACGGCAGGATGGAACAGGTGGCGTAAACGATGCGCGCCTTTCCCGCGGCGCGCGCGGCGGCCTGATCGAGCAGCAGGTCCTGCAAGGCGTTCAGTTCGGCCAGACGTTCGGGCGTGAGACGCCATTTGTTTTCCGGCTGGCGGCGCCAGGTGCCGGAGCCGCTGCAAGGCGCATCGAGGAAGACGAGATCGAAGGGGCGTTTCGGCGGCGTTTTGCCGGCGTGCGTCTGGATGATGGTGACACCGGCGCGCGCGGCGCGCGGTTCGATCTGTCGCAGGCGGCCTTCATCAATATCGTGCGCGACGAGTTCGCCTTTATTCTGCATGGCGGCGGCAAGCGCCAGCGCCTTGCCGCCGGCACCCGCCGCCAGATCCAGAACGTGCGAGGTGGGTTTGGCATCCGCCAGGATGCAGGCGATCTGGGCTGCTTCATCCTGAAACTCGAACGCGCCTTCGAGGAAGAGCTTGTTCTGCTGTAACGCGGCCAAACCTTTCGCTGTGGGAAGGCGGATGCCGTTTGGCGAATAAGGCGTAGGTTGCGCTTCGTAATTTTCCGCCTGCAAAGCGGCGAGCACATCGTCGCGATTGGAGCGCAGCGTGTTGACGCGCAGATCGACCGGCGCGCGCGCAAGCATCGCGGCCATCTCATCCGCAGTGCGGTCGCCGAAAGCGCGGTGCAGTTCGCTGTCCAAAAATTCTGGGTATTCGCCTGCGATGTGCGAAGGGGTTTCACGCGGAGACGCGGAGATCGCGGCGCGCTCTTCGTCCGTCAGCGCGGCGGGGCCGTAACCGCCGCTGAACAATGCATCGACGTCACCCTGCTCTGCCAGCACCGATGCAATGGCAAGCGCGCGCGAGGTTTCGCTGCGCATACGCCAGCCGTAGGACGCGCGATGGCGGAAGATGTCATACACGCGCTCGCTCACCGCGGCGCGATCCTTCGAACCGGCATAACGGCGCGCGCGGAAGAATTCGCGGATGAAACGGTCGGCGGGAAGGCGGCTGGTGTTCAAGCCTTCGATAATATGGATGGCGGCTTGCAACCGCGCGGCAGGCGTCATCCGCCGCTCCAGACGCGCACGGCAATGTAAAGAACGGCGGCGCCCAGCAATGTCATGACCGTTGTGGCGGCGCGCGGGTGTGCGTGCTGGCTTTCGGGAATGAGATCGGATGCGCCGAGATAGAGGAAGCAGCCGGCGAACACCGCCAGCACCAGCCCAACTGTGGCCTGCGGTATGCGGAACAAAAGCGTGGAGGCCGCGCCCAGCACCGGCGCGATCGCATCGACTAACAGCCACGGCAGTGCGCGGCGCAAATTACCGCCGCCGCGCAGAATGAAGCTGACGGTGTTGATGCCGTCGGAGAAATCGTGCGTCACCACCGCCGCCGTCACGATCACCCCGACGGCGGGCGACGCCTGAAAGCCCGCACCGATGGCGACGCCATCCAGAAAACTGTGCGCCGAAAGTGTGAGCGCACCCAATGCGCCGCCGAATGCCGGTGTGTGATCATCATCATTGGCATGCGCATGGCCATGATCGTCGTGGCTGTGCGGATGCAGAAGGATCAGGCGGTCGATAACGAGATAAGCCAGGAAGCCGCCCGCGATATAGAGCGAAAGCCGCGCGGGATCGTCACCGCTCAACGCCATGGATTCCGGCAACAGATCGAACAGCGCAACGCCGATCACCGCACCGGCAGAGAAGCCCAATATAAGGTGAAGGTTGTCGCGAAAGCGCAGCGCGAAGATGCCGCCCAGCATGGTGGCAGCGAAAGCAATGCAGGCGATGAGGATGACGGTCATAACTTTCCCCAACAACCGTACGTTTTACTTGGAGTGCGAGACGATTGCGCTTTTGTCGTGCGTAATAACAAATTTGGAAATTTCATTTTCGCTGAACGGAATGACCGAATTTCCATTAACGCTCGTAATCACGCCGCCGACTATCACAACGCGATCCCAAGTTCGTCCGTCCTTTAGCTGAACAGAACAAACCACATATCCCATACCCGTTTCAGGTTTGTCTCTGAAGAACTCGACCCACTGTGGTGAAAGCTCTAACACGCGAAACGCTACTGCCCGCCGGGATAATTGGGGCTTTCGCGGGTGACCACAACATCGTGGACGTGGCTTTCGCGAAGGCCCGCGCCGGTGATGCGCACGAAGTTCGCGCGTCTGTGGAAATCGGCGATGGATTTGCTGCCGGTGTAACCCATCGCGGCCCGCAGCCCACCGATCACCTGATGCACCACGTTGGCGACCGGGCCTTTGTAAGGCACCTGGCCTTCGACGCCTTCGGGCACCAGCTTCAACGTGTCGTTCACTTCGGCCTGGAAATAACGGTCTGCGGAGCCGCGCGCCATCGCGCCAACTGAACCCATGCCGCGATAGCCTTTGTAGGAACGGCCCTGATAGAGGAACACTTCGCCCGGCGCTTCTTCGGTGCCGGCGAGCAGCGAACCGACCATCGCCACACTGGCGCCGGCGGCGATCGCTTTGGCCAGATCGCCGGAATATTTGATGCCGCCGTCGGCGACCACCGGCACACCCGCTTTGGCGGCGACCGACACCGCATCCATCACGGCGGTAAGCTGCGGCACGCCGACGCCGGCAACGATGCGCGTGGTGCAGATGGAGCCGGGGCCGATGCCAACCTTCAAAGCGTCCGCACCGGAATCGATCAGCGCGCGCGCCGCTTCGGCGGTGGCGATGTTGCCGGCAAGAATTTGCGTGTAGTTGGATTCTTTCTTGATGCGCGCGATGGCATCCAGCACGCCTTTGGAATGGCCGTGCGCGGTATCGACCACCACCACGTCGCATTCGGCTTCGATCAGGGCCAGCGCGCGGCGGAAACCATCTTCGCCAACACCGGTTGCAGCGGCGACACGCAGGCGGCCGCGTTCATCCTTGGCGGAGTTGGGAAATTTCTGCGCCTTCTCGATATCCTTGACCGTGATGAGGCCGACGCAGCGATAGGCTTCGTCCACCACCAGAATCTTTTCGATGCGGCGCTGGTGCAGAAGACGCTTGGCTTCTTCCGGCTTCACGCCTTCCTTCACGGTGACGAGATTGTCTTTCGTCATCAGTTCGGCGACCGGCTGGCGCATATCAGTGGCGAAGCGCACATCGCGGTTGGTGAGAATGCCGACGAGCTTGCCCGCGCCCTTGCCGTTGGCGCCTTCCACCACCGGAATGCCGGAAATGGAATAGCGCTGCATCAGCGCGAAGGCGTCGGCCAGCGTTGCGGTGGGCGCGATGGTGACGGGGTTCACCACCATGCCGCTTTCGAACTTCTTCACGCGGCGGACCTGTTCGGCCTGCTCTTCGATGGAAAGATTCTTATGGATGACGCCGATGCCGCCGGCCTGCGCCATGGCGATGGCGAGGCCCGCTTCCGTCACGGTGTCCATCGCAGCGGACATTAGCGGAATGCCGAGTTCGACCGTCTTGGTAAGGCGGGTGCGGGTATCGACCTGGCCGGGGAGAATTTCGGACGCACCAGGCACAAGCAGCACATCGTCGAAGGTAAGGGCTTCGCGGATGGCGGGGCGCGGTTCCATGCGAGCGTCTATCAGCCCGATTGGGATTCTACAAGAGTGTTCCAAAGCGTGGCCCGGCAGGCGGTTTTTCCTTCTGCGGGCTCCACTTCCGTTGGCTTTGCGTCGGCCCCGGCCGGTGTCCCGATTTGTCCTCTTCCGCCCCGATAGGGCATTTGCGTGAACATGCCGCCGCATCTACTCCCGATGAAAGAAGCAGCGATTGAGAATCCATTATGTGGGGCAAAGCTTTGGGTGGGGGTCTGGCCATGCTGGCCGCGGCGATGTCCGCCTCGCCGGTCCAAGCAGGTGAGCAAGTTTCGGCGCCAGCCACCGCGCAGGCCACGCCAGCTCCGGCCAAGATCGAACTCGCCGGGACATGGATAGCGAAGTCCGCGGCGGCGGAAACGTACCTGCTGCTTCTGCCCGATGGCAGCTATATCAGCCACGCGCGCGCGAACGGGCGCGAAATCCAGCAGACGTATGGCGTCTATCATTCCTCGCAGCTTCCGGACGGTTCCACGCGGCTCGATCTTGCGATGACGTCGTGGGCACCGCACGGCGTCTGCATCTCGGACAGCAATGGGGCGAATTCCTGCGCGGCCAGTTCGCCGCCGCTGGCGATCTCCATGGCGCTGGTGTTCACCGCGCCCGACACGTTCCAAACATTGGGCACGACGTTTCATCGCGACAAGCCCTATCCGCCCGGCACGGTGCTGTCGCCGGGCAGGGTCACTCCGGAGGCGCGCATCTGCGCCGTAATGGGCGGCGTCGCTTACACCTCGCCCGATGGCGTGGATCACTGTTTCGATTCCAAAGGAGAATGATCATGCTGAAGACCGCAATCGCCGGAACTGTCCTGGGCGCAGCCGTGCTTCTGGGCTCCGCCGCCAATGCGCAACAGTGGGGACAGGCGCCACAGCAATCCGGATGGGGCAATTCCCAGCAGAACTCCTGGGGTGCGCAATCACAACCGCAGCAAGCCACCGCGCAAGGTATGCCGCTGGCGGGCGCGTGGACGACAGGCAACCCGCAAGCCGGTGACGGCGCGACGGTAGCGTTCGACAACAACGGCACCTATGTCAATGTGAAGGTCGGCGGCGGCCTGATCGGCCGCGAATGGGGCCACTACCAGGCAACGCCCGTATCCGGGACCCAGATTCGCATCGATTTCCACCCGGCGGGATTTTTGCCGCACGCGGTCTGTTCCAACATGGAGGGGGTCGCGAACAACTGCGTGCCGGTTCCGGTGGCGCCACCCTATAGCGCCGTCGCCAACTTCGCCTCGGC
Source organism: Rhizomicrobium sp. (assembly GCA_036267995.1). Lineage (GTDB taxonomy): Bacteria > Pseudomonadota > Alphaproteobacteria > Micropepsales > Micropepsaceae > Rhizomicrobium. The sequence continues at coordinate 75,455 of DATAUZ010000030.1, read as the reverse complement.
CTCGTCATTTGCCGTTCAGAACGATCAATATCAGCGCGACCCTTCGCCCGCGCTGCTGCAGGTCCAGGTCGCCGACACCGAAACCAAACAGATGGCGGCGCCGCAAATGCCGGTGATGCCGACGCTGCATCCCTATCAGACGCCAGGCGGCTGCGGCCCCGGCACCGTCTGCGGCATGCGCAATGATGACGAACATCAGCAACCTTACCGCGTTTGCGGGGTCACCGGCGGTACCGTGTATCAAACGCGGGACGGCGTGGAACACTGTTCGACGCAGTAGTGATGCTGCCGGCTATTGCGGCAGCGTGACGAACAGCAACGCGTGGCGCAAAACAGCAGTGACACCGGCGCGGCAAACAACGCAACGGTCTTACACGACGCAAGACGGCGTGCAGCATTGTTCAAACCGAGGTAATCGCGATGTCCCACAAAATCCCGCTTTATAGTGTTCTGCTGCTCTCGCTGTTTGCCAGCGTGCCGGCCGCGGCCCAGCAGTGGGGCGGCCAGCAGCAAAACCCCTGGGGGGCGCAACCACAGCAGCAGCAACAAGGTATGAGCCTGACCGGCGCATGGACGCAAAGCTCCACGATGCCACAAGGCACGATCGCCGCAACCATCGCTTTCGATCCGAGCGGCAACTACGTCATGGCCGCCTCCCAGAACGGCCAGTTCATGCGCCAGTGGGGCAAGTTCAGCATGAAGCAGACTTCGCAATCATCCGCGCACATCGAGTTGCACATGGCAGACTATGCACCGCGCCAAATCTGCACGCAGATGGCCGGGATGCCGAGCAGCTGCGAGGCGGTGCCGCCGATCCAGCTCCCGGCAATCGATGCGAAATTCACCTCGCCCAACAGCTTCTCGGCGCAAGACATGACGTTCCAACGCGACCAACAGGCACAGCTGCTGCAGGTCCAGGTGCCGGCCACCCTCGTTCGCACGCTGGCCACGCCGGTCATGCCCTATTCGACATCCTTCCCCTATCAGACGCCGGGCCCATCCCATCAGGCGCCGACGGGCCCCGGCAGCGTCGGCGCGATGAAGTATGACGACGAGCACCAACAGCCGCAGCGCGTGTGCGGCGTAACCGGCGGCGTGGTCTATCAGACACAGGACGGCGTGGATCACTGTTCCACACAATAGCGATGTCGCCGGTTATCGCGCCAATGTGAGGGAGAGCAGCGCGATATAGGTGGAGCAAAACAGCAGTGGCCCGGCGCGGTAAACAACGCAACGGTCTTATACGACGCAAGACGGCGTGCAGCTTTCAAACCGAGGTAATCGCGATGTCCCACAAGATCCCGCTTTATAATAGTGTTCTATTGCTTTCACTGTTCGCCATCCTGCCGGCCGCGGCCCAGCAATGGGGCGGCCAGCAGCAGCAAAACCCCTGGGGGGCCCAACCACAGCAACAGCAACAGCAACAGCAACAACAAGGCGCGAACCTCACCGGCGCATGGACGGCCGGGCAGCAGGGCGGGCACCAGATGACGGTGCTGTTCAACCCCAACGGCACATATGTGAATGTGGAAGCGCTGCCGAACGGCTCCATGCAGCGGATCGAAGGCGTTTATCGCACCACGCCACTATCGCCCACGTCTGTGCGGCTTGATCTGCAACTACGCAACTGGGCGCCGCACCAAATTTGCGCGCATGTTCCCGGTGGCCAGCAACGGTGCAGCCCCTATTCGCCACCGAAAACTGCTTCGCTGGAAATCAATTTCAACTCACCGTCGTCGTTCGAGTCGCAGGGTGCGCAGTTCCAGCGCGATCCCTCGCCCTATCTGCTACAGCAGCAGGTGCCGGATATGGTGGACAACACGGCGCAAGCGCCCGTCGCGCCGAACATTCAGCAACCCGTGATGCCTACCCTGCATCCCTATCAAACGCCCGGCGGCCCAGGCAGCGTCGGCGCCATGAAATATGATGACGAGCATCTGCAGCCGCAGCGTGTGTGTGGTGTAACCGGCGGAACGGTCTACACCACGCAAGACGGGGTGCAACACTGCTCCACGCAGTGATCTTCACGGGCTATTGCGGCAGCGTGACGAACAGCAGCGCGATATAGGTGGCGTAAAACAGTAGCGACGCCGGCGCAAGCACCTTGTGAACGGTGCTGTTGCGCGAGAAAAAGCCGGTCAGCGCCACGGCTGCGAATGCGGCGTGGCCTACCAGATCGGCGGGAACGGGGAGCGTGCCAGCCATCATCACGCTCTTGGCAATGCTGACACCCAGCGCAACGAGGATGCTGCCGAAAAACCAGCGCGTTTCGCGGAAGTAACCGGCGCGCAGTTCTATTTCGCCTGACGGCGGCACGTCCGGCGTGATGAAAGCGGCCATCAGATAGACCATGACCGGCTGCATCAGCACGATGAGAAACGTCGCAAACGTCCAGTGCCGCCGCTCATTCAGCGGAAACAATGCCCACCACAGTTGCAGCGCCAGCAGGAAGACCACCGCCATCTGCACCGGCACAGGCCAGTACATTTTCACACGGTGGCGTGCCCGCACCAGCGCCGCAAAACCGCCGAGCAACTGCGTGATCGCAAGGCCCAGAACGATCGAGAGCAGAACGGAAAGATAGCTGAAAGCGTCCATCGCCGCTCCGATCCGGGCGCGATTATTGCTCCTCGTCCGGGTAAGGCCCTACGCCGCCGCCTGCGATGAACTGGTCGGTGCGCGCATCCAGTACCGGCAGCGGCACGGAGCCGACCTGCAGGATCGCATCGTGGAAAGCGCGAAGGTTGAACTTCGGGCCAAGCGCCTGTTCGGCGCGCGCGCGGTTCTTGCGGATATCCATTTCGCCCAGATAGTAGGACAGCGCCTGCCCCGGCCAGCTGATGTAGCGGTCCACTTCCGTGTTGATCTCGTGATCGGGAAGCGCGGTGTAGTCGTGCATGTATTTCACGGCCTGCTCGCGCGTCCAACCCTGGCTGTGGATGCCGGTATCGACGACAAGGCGAACCGCGCGCCAGATCTGATAGCCCAGCATGCCGAACTTGTCGTAGGGCGTTTCATACATGCCCATCTCGTCGCCGAGATATTCGCAATAGAGCGCCCAGCCCTCGCCGTAAGCGGAGATATAAGTGTAGCGCCGGAAGTCCGGCAGGTCTTTCTGTTCCATCGCCAGCGGAATCTGGAAAGCATGACCTGGCGCGGATTCATGCAGCGTCAGCGCCGTCAGGTTGTAGAGCGGACGATGCGGCAGGTCGTAGGTATTCAGCAGATAGGTGCCGGGGCCGCCGCGGCCCGATGTGTAGAACGGCGCCAGTTCGGCAGGCACCGGCTTGATGGTGAAGCGTCCGCGCGGCAGATGGCCGAAATATTGCGAGGCCTTGCCATCGAACACCTTGGCGATCCACGCCGCGTCGTTCAGCAACTCCTGCGGCGTCTTGGCATAGAATTTCGGATCGGTGCGCAGGTAATTCAGGAACGCGGGAAAATCGCCCTTGAACCCCGTCGCCTTCATCTGCTCGACCATTTGTTCGTGCAGCTTGGCCACTTCATCGAGCCCGACCTGATGAATCTGCTCCGGCGTCATGTTGAGCGTGGTGTATTCCAGGATTTGCACCTGATAATAAGCTTTGCCGTCAGGCAGGTCGTACGCCGCCAGCGTGGTGCGCGTTTTGGGCAGATACTCATCGTTCCAGAATTTCTGCAGTTCCACATAAGCCGGTTGAATCTGGTGTTCGATAACATCCAGCGCCTGCGCGCGCAGTTGCGCTTGCTGGTCGGCCGGAATGCTGGAAAGCATTTGCTTGAATGGCGTGTAGAACATCGTGTCTTCGGGTTTCACGGTTGTGACCGTGGTGAAGGATGAATCGCGGCCCTGCAACGTTACGCGCGGCGGCGTGAAACCACGCGCAGCACCGGCGCGCATTTCTTCCGTCTGTTCGTGGAAATAACGCGGCATGTCGCGCATCTGCGCGATCCAGTTCTGATAATCGGCCAGCGTCTTGAACGGGCGACGCGCGGTGTAGCCAATGTCGGCCCAGAACGAACTGTCGGAATTGGCCGGCATTTCATAGTCGCGGAATTGCTGGCTGGCGATCAGGGCCGCGATCTGCGGCTTGTAGACGTCGTAGTTGACCTGATTTTCGGCGGAGAGCTTGTCGCGTGGAATGGCGTTCAGTTGCGTCATCACATCCTGCCAGTAATGCAGGCGCATCTCCTGGCTTGCGGGATCGACCTTCGGCAGGTGATCGATCACCGGCCGCTTGCCATCCTCATCCTCGGCATATTGCTCCTGCCGCCACGTCCATTCCTTGGTGTAGAGCGCCTTGAACTGCTCATCCGCGCCTTTCGACGCGGCTTGCGCGGGCATCGCCGCGGCTGCAGCAAAGAAAACGATGGCGCATGCGGCGCTCGCGATGATGGATTGCATGATGTCCCCTACCTGACCCGAAGCAAAAGTCGCGCTGGCAAAAAGCTTGGCAAAGAGAACGCTACCCGCGCAAGGCGCAAAGGGTAGCGAAAGCGCATGGCAGCCCTACGGCGGGGGCTGTTCGCCGCGAAAGCCCAAGGCCACGAGATAAAGCTCCACCGATTCCGCGCGGCTGGCCGGCGGCTTCACATGCTTCACCTCGCGGAAACTGCGCTTGATGCGCGCCAGAAGCGCGTTGTTGGCGCCACCCTGAAATACTTTGCCCACAAACGCGCCGCCGGGCTTGAGCACCTCTTCGGCGATATCGAGACCGGCCTCGAACAGCGCCGTTGTGCGGATGTGATCGGTGGCGCGATGGCCGGTGGTCGGTGCGGCCATATCCGACAGCACCACGTCAGCCTGCCCGCCCAGCGCCGCTTTCAGCCGCGCCGGGGTATCGGCCTCAAGAAAATCGGCATGGACGATCTCGACACCCGCGATGGGCTCCATTTCCAGAATATCGGTGGCAACGATCGTGCCGCCCTCACCCAGCCGCGCCACGGCCACCTGGCTCCAGCCGCCGGGGGCGGCCCCCAGATCGAGCACGCGGGCGCCCTTGGATAGAAGGTGAAACCGCGCATCCAGTTCCAGCAGCTTGAAGGCGGCGCGGCTGCGATAGCCCTTGGTCTTGGCGGCGCGGACATAAGGATCGTTGAGCTGGCGTTCCAGCCAGCGGGCGGATGAAACCGTGCGTCCACGCACGCTGCGAACCCTCACGCGCGCCCCGCCCCGCCCTGAAGAACCCCGCTCGTTCACGCCCGTTTTCCCGCCTTGTCCAAACCCAGCCTATCCGCTAAACCGCCCGCGATCTCAAGGCTTTTGGGGGATCGTCTAATGGTAGGACTGCAGACTCTGACTCTGCCTGTCTAGGTTCGAATCCTAGTCCCCCAACCAGCACCCGGCGCCAGACCGCCCTTCCGGACAAGACTTGCAGCGGATTCCATAGCAACATCGCTTGATGTTGCGTATCGCGCGCCTGATGGCGGTTTTCCTTGCTCTTTTTCTGTTGTTTGGCACCCGTGCGCATGCGCAGGACCAGAAGGATCGCGAATTTCAGGAATGTGTCGACTGCCCGGTCATGGTGGGCATTCCGGCAGGCTCTTTTGTCATGGGCAGCCCCGCGTCCGAACATGGACGTTTCGATTCCGAAGGGCCGCAACATTCCGTTTCCATCCGCGCGTTCGCGCTGGGCAAATTCGATGTCACGAGCGACGAGTTTCTGATCTTCCTGCGCGACACCGGCTATCAGCCCCGGCCCTGCAACAGGATTCTGAACATGGGCTGGCGGTCGCCGGGCGGCGGCGTGGCTTATCCGCCGCTGAATGAAGCCGAGCCACCGCGCTGGCCCGCCGTGTGCCTCGATTGGCGCGACGCGGATGCCTATATCGCGTGGCTGAATGCGCGGGCACGCCGCGCGCACCCCGATCTGGCCAGACGCAGCGGCCCTTATCGGCTGCCCAGCGAAGCGGAATGGGAATATGCCGCGCGCGCCGGAAGTGTCACCGCGCGCTGGTGGGGCGACGAGATCGGCGTCAACCGCGCCAACTGCAACGGCTGCGGCAGTCCGTGGGACAATCAGGTGCTTTCCGACGTGGATGCGTTTTCGCCAAACGCGTTTGGGCTTTACGGAATGCTGGGCAATATATGGCAGTGGACGAACGATTGCTGGAACCAGAGTTACACCGGCGCGCCGCGCGATGGGCGCGCCTGGCGCACCGGCGATTGCCGCAAGCATGTGCTGCGCGGCGCGGCGTGGAACAGCGTTCCGGTGTTCGTGCGGTCCGCCGCGCGCACCAGCGGCGGCTTCAACGGCGGCGAATACGATTACTCCAACCTCGCGGGCTTTCGCGTGGCGCGCGATTTGCCCTGACGCTATTGCACCGCGTCCTTCGGATTGAGAGTGAGGACAAATTCTATTCGCGCCGGATGCGGCCCGGATGGCATCACGAATGGCGACGATAGAAGCACCGCGTTGCGGGCACTCATCGCAAGCTCACGGATGACCGCATCGCCGGTCATGGAATTGATGATCTGTGCGCTGAGCACCCGCCCGGCGCGCGTCAGCACGACGCGAATCTGAATGGTGTCGTCGCGCCCGCGCAACATGGCGAAATCCACGCTCCAGTGGCGCAGAACCTGCGCACGTATCAGATCGCGCACGCCATAAGCGCCGCTGCCATCGCCGGAACCGGAAACGCCGGCGCTCTGTGTCAGCGCAGCGGTTTGCGACTCCGTGCGCGGCGCGCGCAGCCCAGCCAAGGCACGCAGCTTCGCAGCCAGATCGTCTTTTGGCCGGTGCAGCGACGGCGTAGGCGCCGGGCGGCGCTGGCCCGCCACCCGTGTGCGGTGCGCGCGTGGCGTTCGCGGCGGATGGATCGCGGCCAGCTTTGAAGTCCCCGCGCCAAAGGTGGCGACCTGCACCATGATGAGTTGCGTTGTATTCGTAATATTTTCGGGTTGCGGCGTCTTGTGCGCGCCGAACGACACAAGAAATATGAGAAGCAGAACGGCATGCACCAGCAATGCACAGAGCAGGCCTGCCGCATTCTCGAATTGCTTGCTGTAGCGGCGCAGAAACCAGCGATCGGCCTTTCCGCCGGCAGGCGTCACCATGACGGGCACTTGTCCAAGCTTCGCTGCGGAGGCTATCGGACTCCCCATGGACCATCCACCTCAAATCGCCATCATTACTGAAGAGAAGATCCTCGGCTTTTTTCTGATCAAAACTACCTTCTCGCCGCCGGGTGCTTCGCCGCATAAGCCGCCTGTGCGCTTTGCAGGGCGTAGGCGCGGATGGCGGCGGCATCGTCCTTGGTCAGGATGTCCTTGAACCAGCCCATGCCATTGTCGTGTAGCGCGCCCTTCAGAACGATGTCGTCATATTCGTTCCAGATGTTGGGCGGCACCATGCGCAAATCCGGCACTTCGCCCGACGATACCATCAGCACGCCGTGACACACCGCGCAGTTCTGGTGATAGACATCGAAGCCGTGCGCCGCGAGTTTCGCATCCACTTTCTCGTTCGGCGGTGCTGGAACATCCGCATCCATTTCCGAAGGCAGCGCCGCGATCTGCTGCTTGCCGCCCAGCCGGAATGCGAAAATGCGCCCGCGATTGTTGCCGTACTTTTGCAAAGCGGTGTGCGGGTCGCCGGTCGCGCCCAATCCGCCGGAGCCGCCAAACGCCGCGGCAATCGCCACATATTGCTCGCCGCCGACGGTGTAGGTGATCGCCGGCGCCGTCATGCTGGTCTTCAAATCCATCGACCAGAGTTTCGCGCCGGTCTTGGCGTCGTAAGCCGCGAAGATTCCATCGGAGCCACCCGCAAACAGCAAACCGCCCGCCGTGGTCAGCATGCCGCTGTTCCAGCCGCCGCTCATCGGCACCTGCCACGCCATCTTCTGCGCCACCGGATCCCACGCGCGAATATAGCCTTTGAACGGCGCGGGCGGCTGGCCCTTCATCACCGCGCCCATCACCATATGGCCAAGCTGCGCGAAGTCGCTCACGTTCCAGGCGCCAGGCTTGTAGGCCAGCTTGTCCTGCTGCGCGTAAATGAAATTGCTTTCGATCACCGGGATATAAACAAGTCCGGTCTGCGGATTGAACGCCATCGGCTGCCAGTTGTGTGCGCCCACGGGTCCGGGCACCTGCGCCGAAGGTTTGCCGGCGCTGTAACGCGCGGTGGGATTCTCAATCGGCCGGCCGGTTTTCATATCCACGCCGCTCGCCCAAGTGATCGCGGTATAGGGCTTGGCGGAAATCAGCTTTCCGGTTTCGCGGTCGATCACATAGAAGAAGCCATTCTTCGGCGCCTGCATCAGCACATGGCGCATTACGCCGCCGATCTTCATATCGGCCAGAATAATGTGCTGGGTCGCGGTGTAATCCCAATCGTCGCCCGGCGTTGTCTGGTAATACCATTTCATCTCGCCGGTTTCGGGCTTGAGCGCCACGATGGAAGAGAGATAAAGATTGTCGCCACCGCCCGGCGAACGCAGGTTGCGGTTCCATGACGAACCGTTGCCGGTGCCGATATAGATAAGGTCGAGCGCGGGATCGTATGCCATCGCGTCCCAAGGCGTGCCGCCGCCGCCCTGCACCCACCATTTGTGATCGGTGTTGCCGGTGGACCAGGTTTTCATCGCTGCCGCCATCGCCGCATTTTCCGGCGGCTTGGAAGGATCGCCCGGCACCACATAGAAGCGCCATTTCATCTTGCCGCTGTCGGCGTCATACGCTGAAAGATAACCGCGCACGCCATATTCCGCGCCGCCATTGCCGATCAGCACCAACCCTTTCACCACGCGCGGCGCGCCGGTGATGGTGTAAGGCCGCGTGCGGTCGATGGTGTTGATGTCCCACTGCGGCTTGCCGGTTTTCGCATCTAGTTTCACCAGCCGCCCATCCAGCGTGCCCAGATAAAGCGCACCCTTCCACAGCGCCACGCCGCGATTGACCACATCGCAGCACGCAAAGCGGCCCCACTGGCCTGGCACTTTCGGATCGTAAGCCCAAAGCTGCTTGCCGGTTTTCGCATCCAGCGCCCACAGCTTGCTCCACGAACCCGTCACATACATTACGCCATCGGAAATCAGCGGTGTGGATTCCAGCCCGCGCACCGTGCCGGTTTGAAATTCCCACGCCTCACCCAACTTGGCGACATTATTCTTGTTGATCTGCGTCAGCGGCGAATAGCGCTGCTCGGAATAGGTGCGCCCGTAGGAAAGCCATTCGCCGGGATCGGCATCGGCATTGGCAATCTTCGCGCCATCGACACTGGCGGCAGGCAGCGGTGCGGCGGCGGACAGGCCGCCCAAAGACGCGGCAAAGACGGCGGCTAACAGAACGGCGTCAAAGAGGCCAATGATGCGCGCATTCATGGACTTGCTCCCCCGGCACACCGCTCTTACCGGCGATGGCGATAGCCAAGGTTAGGGAGAGTTTGGACCGCCGACAATATGTCAGCGCCGCGCGATGGCGCTCCCGGCCCAGAATCTCCCGTCGCAGGCGTCCAAGACATGGCCGCTTCCCCTGCATAAACAACGGTCCGGCATCGCGCACTTCCCGGAGAATACCGTCATGAAATACACCGGCCATTCCGGCAACGATAACTTTACCGGCACCGCGCAACACGACGTGTTCGATCTCGCCAGCGGCGGCAACGATACGGCCAACGGGGAAGGCGGCGCGGATACGTTTCTTATGGGTGCCGCACTGAACCCGGCAGACCGGATCAACGGCGGCGCGGGCAAAGATACCGTCAGGCTGGACGGTGAATACGCCAACCTCGCTTTCAAAACCACAACGATGGTGAACGTCGAGAAACTGGTACTGACTGGTGGACATGATTATACGCTGACGACTGCGGATGCCACCGTCGCGGCCAACGCGGCGCTGTTCGTAAACGCGGCGGGGCTGAAAGCGGGCGATTCATTGACGTTCAACGGCGGCGCCGAGACCAACGGCTCTTTCAATATCGTCGGCGGCGCGGGTCACGACCTTCTGACGGGAGGCGCGCTGTCCGATACATTCGATCTTTCACATGGCGGAAACGACACCGCGCGCGGCGGCGGCGGGGACGACAGCTTTACAATGGGCGCTGCATTTACGGCGGGCGACCGCATCGACGGCGGTACCGGCGACTTCAACACGATTTTCCTGGATGGAGACTATTCCGCCGGCCTCCTCTTAAAGGCGCACATGATCCAGAATATTTCCGACATCCAGGTTCAGGGAGACCATGACTATAAAATCAGTCTCGACGGCAGCAGCCTGGCCGCCGGGCAGCAGCTTCAGGTGTTCGACAACACGACATCGACATCGGACTTACTGAATATCAATGCTGCCGCCCTCACAGTGGGGTCAATCTTTGTGGTTGGCGGCGCCGGGCGCGACACGATCGTGGGCGGTCATGGATCGGACGTGTTGCAGGGCGACAAAGGCGCGGATCATCTCACAGGCGGTGGCGGCGCGGATATTTATTTTTATGGTGACGCGTCAGATTCCACGGGACCTCATTTCGACACCATCACCGGATTCGATTTCAACAATTCCGACCAATTTGTTTCGCCTGAAAACATTACCGGCGTTGAAACAACGGTGATGGGCGGCCTGTTGCGTAGCGGCACGCATTTCAACAGCGATCTGGCGGATGCGATCGGCGCCGGCCAGCTTGGCGCGCATCATGCCGTGCTCTTTCAGCCGGACTCCGGCACCTATCAGGGCGATACGTTCCTGATCGTGGATTTCAACGGTCACGCCGGGTATCAGGCGAACCGCGATGTTGTCGTCCTGCTCGATCACGCCGCACATCTTGGCGCCATTTCCACGGCGGATTTCATCTTCGACAACTAAGCGGACGCAACGGCTGTTGAGTTGCACGATCATGGCCTTTAACGTGGGTGCATGTGGCTTGCCCTCGCGTTCTGCGGTCCGGTTCTGTGGGCCGCTTCCACGCATATCGACAAATATCTAGTAGAACGCTTCTTCAAGGAAAGCGGCGTCGGCACGCTTCTGATCTTCACGTCGCTAATCGGCCTGGTGCCGATGCCATTTATCGCGGCGTTCGAACCCGATGTCCTGCGCATCGGCTGGCCGGCCATCGCCGTGATCACGACGTCCGGCCTGCTCTACATGGGCGCGATGTATTTCTACCTCGGCGCGCTGCAACAGGAGGAAGCGTCGGTTATCGCGCCGCTGTTTCAGGCCTCGCCACTCTTCACTTATGCGCTCGCCTATGTCCTGCTGGGAGAGCGGCTGACGCCCGTTCAGTTGCTGGGCGGGGCGCTAATCGTGTCCAGCGCGCTATTGGTTTCATGGCGGCCCAACGCCGGCGAGAGATCGAAGCTGAAGCTGCGCATGATTGCGTTGATGCTGGCCTGTGCTTTGGCGCTGTCGCTTTCGTCTGTGATCTTCAAGCTGTTCGCCATTCGCGACGAGTTCTGGACGACAACCTTCTGGGTGTTTGCCGGCGAAGCCATCTTCGGTGCGGTCTTGCTGGCGATTCCGAACTATCGGCGCCAGTTCATCCACATGTTTGCCAAGAATCCCGGCCCGGTGATCGCGATCAACGGCGCGAACGAAATCATCAATCTCGCTGGCGGGCTGGCGGCGCGCTACGCTTCACTGCTTGGCCCGGTGGCGCTTGTCGGCGCCATCGGCAGCACGACGTCGCTGTTCGTGTTCCTGTTTGGCGTGCTGCTTTCGATTTTCTTCCCCGTGCTCGGCCGCGAAACGCTTTCGGCGCGCAGCTTGATTCAAAAAGGCGTGGCCGTCATCCTGATCGCCGTAGGCGTTATCCTGATCGGCGGCACGCGCTGAATCTACGCTTCCTATTTTTTCCACCACGGTCCGGCACGGAATTCATGACGCGAAAGTTTTCGATCTCACTGGCACTCGGTCTGTTTTGCCTGTTGCAGTATAATCCGTGCCACGCGCGGACGATCACGGTAGCCGGCATCACGCTGAAACCATGCGTCGCCCAATATGATGGCTATTGCGGCAGCATCGTGCGCGCCCTCGACCCGAACGGTCATATGCCCGGCACCATCGTTATCGGCTTTGAGCTTTATCCGCATACCGGCACCGCGAAGCCATCGCTCGGAACCATCGTCGCGCAGGAAGGTGGCCCCGGTTACTCCACCACCGACTCGCGCGACGGATATGTGCGGCTGTTCGCGCCGCTGCGCGACCGGCGCGACATTCTGCTGATCGACAAGCGCGGCACCGGGCGCTCCGGCGCTATCGATTGCCACGCGATTCAGAACGGGCGTGGGCTGGATGCGGCGCGCGCCTGCGGAAGGCAGTTGGGCCGCACGGCATGGCTTTATGGTTCCGCAAACGCCGCCGATGATGTCGCTGCCGTGCTGACGGCGCTGCATACAGGGCCGGTGGATTACTACGGCGACAGTTACGGCACATTCTTCGGCGAAGTTTTCGCGGCGCGCCATCCCGATCTGTTGCGAACCATGGTGCTGGACAGCGCCTATCCGGTGCTGGGTCAGGATGTTTTCTTCGAGACGGAAATCACGCACGGACCCAAGGCTTTCGCGCTTGCCTGCGCGCGCTCGCCGGGGTGCGATGGCGCGCACGCGGAAAAGCGTTTCGAGGTGCTGCTGGCCGCGCTGCGCAAGAAACCCGTAACGGGACGCGCGCCGGATTCGCATGGGCAGATACAGACCGTCACCGCCAATCCCGGCGCCTTGTTCACGATTGCCGCCAATGCCGGCAACAGCTTCACGCCGTATCGCGATATCGACGCTGCGGCGCGCGCCTATCTGGACCAGGGCGATGCAACGCCCCTGCTGCGCCTTGTCGCGGAGGCGACGGGCGGGGAGAACAGCGGCGGCCCCGCGAACGAATTCTCCAGCGGGCTCGAACTTGCCGTGATCTGCGCCGACTACAAGCAGCTCTATGATATGCGCGCCAGCGAAGCGCAGCGGCATGCGCAATACCTGGCCCGCATCTCGGCGACACAAGCAGCCACGCCTGCGCTCTATGCACCCTTCACGGTGAAGGATTCCGTCAACGCCGCCGCCAACCCCGACGCGCTGGATTTGTGCCAAGCGTGGCCGCCTGCGCCACCCAACGCGGCACCGGGCAAACCTGTACCGGACAACGCGATGTTCCCGAAGATACCCGTGCTGGTTCTGTCCGGCGAACTGGACACAGTGACGTCACTCATTGAAGGCAAGCGCGCCGCGGCACTCTTTCCCAACGCCACTTACATTCTGGTGCCGAATACCGTGCATGAATCGGCCATCGGCAACGGCGGTTTCAATGTGCCGCCTTATGGCGCGGATCTGGCGCAATGCGCCGGTCCCATTGTGCTTGCGTTTGTAAAGGCTCAGGGCAAGCCGCCTGATACATCATGCTTGTCCCGCATCCGGCCCGTTCGCACCGTTCCGAAATTCGCGGTGCGCTGGCAGGACGTGGCTCCCGCAACGGCGCAACCCGGCAACAGCGCCGACGCCGCACAGTTAAAGCTGGCGTCCGCGGCAGCGGAAACGGTTGGCGATGCCGTGGCACGTTACGGCGTGGCGCCCGACAATATCGGCCTGGGCCTGCGCGGCGGCCGGTTCACCGTTTCGCAAACCAAGACCGGCAATCTGCTGAAGCTGGAAAAGCTGAAATGGACGAACGATCTTGAAGTGTCCGGCACAATCGACTGGAACCAGAACACCGGCGTGATCGTCGCTGCCATAAGCCTTGCAACCACAGGCCACACTGGCAAACTGAAAATATCCTGGAACGACCGGCAAACGAACGCGCGAGCGGCCATCACCGGCCAGATCGACGGCCAATCTGTTGCCGCCGCGCGCATCGCGCCTTGAGGAAAATCAGAACGGCGTGGTGAGCGAGGCCGGCACCAGGCCGATCATCAGCAGAATACCCGGTACCGTGTAAGCATATTGCCGGTGGTTCAGCAGCGTGACGACCGCCATGAAGGTGACGATGGCCGCAATGGCCACGCCCCAGATGCGCGTGATCGGGCTGGCCAGGAACAACGCCGCCAGCAATTCCAGCGCGCCGGTGACGCGGTAAAACTTCGGCGGAAATTTCCAGCGCGCGTAGGCACGCTGCACAAAAGCCGGACCGGCGAGTTGAATCAGTCCGCTCACGGCGAACAGGCTCGCAATAGTCCATGCGATAAATGCGGGAATGGCAGGATCGTAGATAAAGTTTTGCACGGCGAATGGCCCCTGGTTACCGCCGTGATTTATGTAGTGATCGTTACAGGATCAAGGGGTGCCCGGCTTACTGAACGCAACGCGGCCATGCGCGGAGCGAATTGCTCAGTGAACTTTTTCCCGCGCCGGCTTTGCGGCTTTGCGCTTTTCGGCCACGGGCCACGCGGCCAGCGCCATTTTGGCGATCCCGCGCAATTCCTTCACGCTCGAGCCCGTGGTGGCCTGCACAAAAATGCCGTTCGCGGTTGCGACCAGATAACGCGCCAATGCAGCGGGATCCGCGCCGCTGGGCAAATCGCCTTCCTTGCGCGCACGTTCAAACCGTTTGCGCAGGGCGGTTTCTTTTTCCGCGCGATGGCGCGCCAGTTCGTCGGGAATAACCTGATCGGCGCAGCTCAGGCCGCTTTGCAGCAGCAGGCAGCCCGGCGGATTGCGGCCGCTGGTATCGGCGGCGAATTCGGCGACGCCTTCCAGAAACGCCCGCGCAACCGATTGCGCATCCGGCGCGGCCAGCACATTTTCCATGAAGCCCTTGCGCCGCGCGTCATAGCGTTCGAGCACGGCGCGGAAGAGGCCTTCCTTGCTGCCGAACGCGGCATAGAGGCTGGGCGAGTTAATGCCCATCGACTCCGTAAGATCTGCCAGCGAGGCGCCTTCGTAGCCATGACGCCAAAACACCTCCATCGCGCGGTCAAGCGCGGTGTCTGTGCAAAAGCTCCTGGGCCGACCCGTCCTCATCGGGCACTACCTTTTATTATTGTATCGGATGATACATAATGGCCTTGAAGGCCTTCGTCCAGTACCCATATCTGTGTCGTTCACTACAGATATGGAGAGGCCGATGTCGCACATCTCACACCTTATAAGCAGCGAGAAGCTCAAGACCGGCGCGGTTCCGTTGGGCGGCTCCAAGCTCTTGCGAAACAAGGCCTTTCTGGCCGCGGCGGCCTTCGTGTTTCTGGCCGTAACCGGCTTCGCGGGCTATCACGCCGGCGCCACGCCCGCCCCTGCCACAGGCCCCGCCGCCATTCCCGTCACGGTTGCCGCGGTTGACGCCAAGCCTGTCCGGTTGTGGTCGGAATTTTCGGGCCGCATGGCGGCGGTGAACTCAGCGGACATCCGCCCGCAAGTCGGCGGCCGCATCACCGAGATCCGTTTCAAGGACGGGCAAGAAGTCCACGCCGGAGACATTCTCTTTGTTATCGACCCGCGCCCCTATGAGGCGGCGGTCGCGAAGGCGCAGGCCGATCTTGCCACGGCGCAAACCAACGCGCGGCTTGCCAAAACCGAAGTGGACCGCGCCACGCGGCTGGTCGCGCAGAACGCCATCGCGCGCGACTATTACGATCAGCGCGTCAACGCGAGCGGCGTGGCGGCAGCGGCGATCCAGTCGGCGCAAGCCACGCTGGTGCAAGCCAACCTCGATGTCGATCATGCCTATGTCAAAGCGCCGATTTCCGGCCGCGTCAGCCGCGCGGAAATCACCGTCGGCAATCTGGTGCAAACCTCGCCCGCCCCGCTGCTGACCAGCATCGTTTCGGATAACGGCATCTATGCGGACTTCGACGTGGACGAGCAGACCTACATGCAAAGCGTCCGCGCGCACGCCACCACCGCCGCCCAGGAACAGAAAATTCCGGTTGAGCTTTCGGTGCAGGGCGACAACGGCCACGTTTACAAAGGCACCATCGAAAGTTTCGACAACCAGATCGCCACGGGCACCGGCACCATTCGCGCCCGCGCGCGCTTTGCCAACACCGATGGCGCGCTGGTGCCGGGCATGTTCGCATCCGTCAGGCTTGCGAGCGCCGCCAACAGCAAAGCGATCCTTGTGCCGGAAGACGCCATCGGCAGCGACCAGAGCAAGCGCTTCGTCTTCGTCGTGGGCCACGACCGCAAGGCGGCGTTCCGCGAAGTGGCGCTGGGCCAGGAAGTGGGCGGCAATCGCGTGGTTCTGTCCGGCCTTCATTCCGGCGAGCGCGTGATCGTGGATGGATTGCAGCGCGTGCAACCCGGCGCCGCTGTCGATCCGCACTTCGCGAGCCTGATGCCGCACCGCAAGTTCGCCGCGCGCTGATTTGTTGAACCTCACCTTCGGATAACGCCATGAGTCTGTCCAAATTCTTCATCGACCGGCCGATCTTTGCCGGCGTGATCTCCACGCTGATCTTCCTCGCCGGATTGATCGCGATGACGCAGCTTCCGATTTCGGAATATCCCGAAGTCGTGCCGCCATCCATCGTGGTGAAGGCGCAATTCCCCGGCGCCAATCCCAATGTGATCGCGCAAACCGTGGCGACGCCGCTGGAAGAACAGATCAACGGCGCCGAGAACATGCTCTATATGTTCTCGCAGGCCGCATCCGACGGCACGCTCACGCTTACCGTCACCTTCAAGATCGGCACCAATCCCGATCTCGCGCAACAGCTTGTGCAGAACCGCGTCAACCAGGCGTTGCCGCGCCTGCCGCAGGTGACACAAGCGCTGGGCGTCACCACCACCAAAAGCTCGCCAGACCTGACGATGGTGGTGCATTTGAATTCGCCCGATGGCCGCTACGACATGCTGTATCTGCGCAATTACGCGGTGCTGAACGTGAAGGACCGCCTCGCCAAAATCGAAGGCGTGGGCAGCGTGCAGCTCTTCGGTTCGGGCGATTACGCCATGCGCATCTGGCTGAACCCGGACAAGATCGCCGAGCACAACATGACCGCCGACGATGTGGTGGGCGCCATTCGCAAGCAGAATGTGCAGGTCGCCGCCGGCGTCATCAACGGCCCGCCCTATGGCGCAAGCGGCCGCCTGCAACTACCGATCAATGTGCAAGGCCGCCTCAGCGAGCCGGAAGAATTCGCCAACATCGTGGTCAAGCGCGAGAACGGCGTGGTAACGCGGCTGGGCGATGTGGCGCGCGTGCAGATCGACGCTTCGCAATATGGCCTGCGCTCGCTGCTGGACAACAAACAGGCCGTCGCCATCCCGATTTTTCAGGCGCCAGGATCCAACGCCATCCAGATTTCCGACAACGTCCGCGCCACGATGGAAGAACTGAAGAAGAATTTCCCCCAAGGGTTGGATTACAGCATCGTCTATGACCCCACGGTCTTCGTGCGCGACTCCATTCAGGCCGTGGTCCACACGCTGCTGGAAGCCGTCGCGCTGGTCGTGCTGGTGGTGATCCTGTTCCTGCAAACCTGGCGCGCATCGATCATTCCGCTGCTGGCGGTTCCGGTTTCCATCATCGGCACCTTCGCCTTCATGCTGCTGTTCGGATTTTCCATCAACGCGCTGTCGCTGTTCGGGTTGGTGCTGGCCATCGGCATCGTGGTGGATGACGCCATCGTGGTGGTGGAGAATGTCGAGCGCAACATCGAAGCGGGGCTTGCGCCGCGCGATGCCACGCTGAAAGCCATGTCGGAAGTCACCGGCCCCATCATCGCCATCGCGCTGGTGCTGTGCGCCGTGTTCGTGCCCATCGCCTTCATCAGCGGATTGACCGGCGAGTTCTACCGCCAGTTCGCGCTGACGATTGCCTTCTCCACCATCATCTCCGCCTTCAATTCGCTCACGCTATCCCCAGCCCTCGCCGCCACTTTGCTCAAAGCGCATGGCGCGCCGAAAGATCGTCTGGCGCGCGGCATGGACAAAGTGCTGGGCCCGGTCTTCTCGCGCTTCAACAAACTGTTCAGCACCGGCTCGAAGAATTACAGCCGCGGCGTTGGCGGCACGCTGAAGCGCAAATCCGGCGCCATGCTGGTTTATGCGCTGCTGCTGGGCCTGACCTGGGTGGGCTTTCAGCTTGTGCCGCCGGGCTTCGTGCCCACGCAGGACAAGGCCTATCTGGTGAGCTTCGCGCAGTTGCCCGAAGGCGCCACGCTGGATCGCACCGAAGCGGTGATCCGCAAAATGTCGGCCATCGCGCTGAAGGAACCGGGCGTGCAAAGCGCGGTTGCCTTTCCCGGCCTCTCCATCAATGGCTTCATCAACAGCGCTTCGTCCGGCGTGGTGTTCGTGACGCTGAAGCCCTTCTCCGAACGCGGTTCAGCCGATCTGTCTGGCATGGCGATCGCGCAGAAGCTGCAAAAGAAATTCGCCGCCATCAACAACGCCATGATCGCGATCTTCCCGCCACCGCCGGTGCAGGGGCTTGGCACCATCGGTGGATTCAAGCTGCAGGTGGAAGACCGCACCGATCAGGGCGACGCCGCACTCAACAACGCGATGCAGACCATCCAGCAAAAGGCGGCGCAAACACCGGGGCTGGCCGGCGTCTTTTCCGGCTTCAACATCGGCGTGCCGCAGCTTTACGCCAAACTGGATCGCACGCGCGCCATGCAGCTTGGCGTCGATATCTCCGACGTTTTCGACACCATGCAGACCTATCTTGGCTCGATCTATGTCGATGACTTCAACCGCTTCGGCCGCACTTATGAAGTGATCGCGCAGGCCGATACGCCGTTCCGTTCCAAGCCCAGCGACATCCTGCGCCTGCAAACCCGCAACGCCGATGGCCAGATGGTGCCGTTCGGTTCGATCATGCAGGTCAGCGAAACCACCGGGCCGGACAGCGCCATGCGCTACAACGGCTTCCGCTCCGCCGATCTGAACGGCGCACCGGCGCCCGGCTATTCCACCGGCCAGGCGCAAGCCGCGATCACCAAGTTGCTCGCCGACAACCTGCCCAAAGGCATGACGTTCGAATGGACCGATCTCACCTATCAGCAGATCCTTGCCGGCAACACCACGCTGCTGGTCTTCCCGCTTTGCGTGCTGCTGGTGTTCCTGGTGCTGGCGGCGCAATACGAAAGCCTGTTCCTGCCGCTGGCGATTATCCTGATCGTGCCGATGTGCCTGCTGTCCGCCATCGCCGGCGTATGGCTCACCGGCGGCGACAACAACATCTTCACCCAGATCGGCTTGTTCGTGCTGATCGCACTGGCCTGCAAGAACGCCATCCTGATTGTGGAGTTCGCGCGCGAGCTGGAGATTCAGGGCTGGAAAACCGTGGACGCCGCCATCGAAGCCGCACACCTGCGGCTGCGCCCGATCCTGATGACGTCCTTCGCCTTCATCATGGGCGTGGTGCCGCTGGTGCTCTCGTCCGGCGCCGGCGCGGAAATGCGTCACGCGATGGGCGTGGCCGTGTTCTTCGGCATGCTGGGCGTGACCTTCTTCGGCCTGTTCCTGACGCCGGTGTTCTATGTGCTGCTACGGACATTGGAGAAACGCGTTACGCGCACGGAACTTGTGCATCACCACGTCTAGCCGCGAAGAACACGCACCGCACTGGAGCGCCGACTCAATATCTGGTCTTCTGCCGCCGCGGCCCGCGAACGAACATGCGTGGATCGCGTGGGGAACCATGATCGAGCTTGATCGTCTGTCAAAACGCTTCGCTGACGGGCCGTTCGCGGTTCGCGATGTTAGCCTGTCTGTCGCGCAAGGCGAGTTCCTTGTGCTGATCGGCGAGTCCGGCAGCGGCAAGACCACCACGCTCAACATGATCAACCGCCTAACCGAGCCTACAAGCGGACGTATCCTCATCGATGGCCGCGACATCCGCGACGCCGATCCCGTGACGGTGCGGCGGCAGATGGGATTTGTCTTTCAGGAAGTCGGGCTCTTTCCGCACATGACAGTGGAAGAGAATATCGCGATCACGCCACGCCTTCTTGGCTGGCCGCAAAACGACATCGCGGCGCGCGTGCGCGAACTGCTTGAACTGGTAAAGCTCGATGGCGCCGATGCGGCGCAGCGCTTTCCCGCGCAACTTTCCGGCGGGCAGCGCCAGCGCGCCGGTCTCGCCCGCGCGCTCGCCGCCAAGCCGCGCCTCATGCTGATGGACGAACCGTTCGGCGCACTGGACGCGCTGATCCGCGACGAGCTGGCGGCGGATTATCGCGCCATTCACGACAGCCTCGGCCTGACAACCATCCTTGTGACTCACGATATGACCGAGGCTTTCCTGCTGGCCGATCGCATCGCGGTGATGCGCGACGGCGCATTGCTCCAGGTCGCATCGCCAAAAGACCTCGCTGCAAACCCGGCAAACGATTTCGTGCGCGCCATGATCGATATTCCACGCCAGCGCGCGAAGAGGCTGGCCGCTGCGATGCTCTCCGCATGACCGCCACGCTGTTCAACGCCGGCTTCGCCAACCTGCCCGATTATCTGGGGCAGCATGTTCTGCTCAGCCTTTCCGCGATGGTGCTGGGCCTTGCGATCAGCCTGCCGCTGGCCATCGCGGCGTCGCGCGTGGCATGGCTGCGCGGCCCCGCGCTCGCCATCGCCAGTATCGTGCAGACCATTCCAGGACTGGCGCTGTTGGCGCTGTTCTATCCGCTGCTCGTCATCGTTTCGGCCTTCACCACCACCACGTTCGGATTCGGTTTCCCCGCGCTGGGCTTCTTGCCGGCGATGCTGGCGCTGACGCTCTATTCGATGCTGCCGGTATTGCGGAACACGATTGCGGGACTTGATGGCATCGATCCCGCCATCCTGCGCGCCGCGCGCGCCACCGGCATGACGCCGTGGCAATCGCTGCGGCTGGTTGAACTGCCGCTCGCGGCACCCATCATCATGGCGGGGGTCCGCACCGCCGCCGTGTGGGTGATCGGCACGGCCACGCTGTCCACGCCGGTAGGACAAACCAGCCTCGGCAATTACATCTTCACAGGCTTGCAGACCGAGAACTGGGGCCTGGTGCTGTTCGGCTGCATCGCCGCAGCACTGCTCGCCATCGTAATCGACCGCCTTCTGGCGTTGGCGGAATCCGGCTTCGCGAAACGCTCGCGCTGGCGGTTGTGGAGCGCCTTCGCCGGTATCACGTTCGTGGTGATCGCGAGTCTTTTTCCGCTGCTCGGCCGCGCGCAGGCGCCCGTCGTGATCGGCACCAAGAGTTTCGACGAGCAATATATTCTTGGCAGCCTGATGCAGACGCGATTGGAACATGCCGGCTTTGCCACGCAGCGGCGCGATGGGCTCGGCTCCGCTGTGGCGTTTCATGCTTTGGCGCGCGGCGATATCGACGTCTATGTCGATTATTCCGGCACCATCTGGACCAACGAGATGAAGCGCACGGATCAGCCGGGCCGCGCGCAAGTGCTGGCGCAGATGAGCGTGTGGCTGAACAAGACCTATGGCATCCGCGCACTCGGCAGCCTCGGCTTCGAGAACGCCTATGCCGTCGCCATGCGCCGCAGCCGCGCCGATAGCCTGCACATCGCCACCCTCGCCGATCTGGGCGCGCATGCGCAGGACATGACCATCGGCGGCGATTACGAAATCTTCTCACGCCCCGAATGGCGCGCCGTCACGAACGCTTACGGCCTGCGTTTCGCAAAGCAGCGGCAGTTCCAGTCCGATTTCATGTACCGCGCCGTGGAAGGTGGAGACGTGGACGCGATCACCGCCTTCTCAAGCGACGGCCGCATCGCGCAATACGATCTGAAACTTCTCGGCGACCCAAAAGGCGCGTTGCCGCCTTACGATGCGGTGGTGCTTATCTCCGCCCGCCACGCCCGCGACGAAAAACTGATCGCAGCGCTGAAGCCCCTGATCGGCGCCATCGATCTCAAAACCATGCAGCAGGCCAACCTGATGGTTGACCGGCAAACCGCAAAACGCTCACCGGAAGAAACCGCCGCATGGCTGGCAGCGCGGATCAGGCATTGAGAACCCGTTATCTATTTTTGCTGCGGCCTCAAAGCGCTGCCCTGCGCTTGCACAGCGCCATCAGCGCCGGACGATCCAGAACGTGCAATCCGGTCTGGTTCAATTCAATCCATTTTTCGCGGCGCCAGCGCGCCAGCTTGCGGTTCACCGCTTCGCGTGTCGCGCCCACCAGGTGCGCGATATCGGATTGGTTGTAGATAATTCTGCCGTGCGTGCTTTCTTCCAGCAGCAGCCGCGCCAGCCGCTTTCCCAAATCCATAGGAGCGTTGCGATCGACCAGTGCATCGGTTTCGCGCAGCCGCCGCGCGAGAACGGCCAGAAGCGCCAGCGCCGATCCCGGTTCCTTGAGCAGCGCCTCGATCACCACGCTGCGGTCGATTCGCCAAAGTTCTGTTTTGCGCGTCGCATGCACATCGGTCGATCGCGCGACGCCATCCAGCACGCCCATCTCGCCGACAACCGTGCCGCTGCCCAGCCGGGCCAGAAAAACGGCGCGGCCGTCCGGTCCCGTGATGGTAACTTCCATTTCGCCGCTGACGATGGCGTAGGCCGCATCGGCCGGTTCGCCGCGGCCAAACAGTTTGGCGCCTTTTATAATGTGTAGCGGCGAGCCGCTCTCCGCCAACGCGCGTCTGCGCGACGGCGACAGCACGGCAAATATCGGATTGCGCGCCAGCATGTCGCCGGCCAGTTTCGATGTCATGGTCCCCGCAATGCGCTTGGCGCACCGTCTTTACCCTAGCAACGGCAGGCGGCGGAGGGAAATGGCGACTCGGGTAAGCGCCTCCGTCCAGGGGCAGTCATCCCGCTTCGCACCTCCGATCGGGGTTAGCGGTTTACCAAACGAAAGCCTTACGCGCGCCATTTGGGCGTCGCCTTCAAAGGCCTGTTTGCAAAGGACAAAATCCATTTTTGCCTTTCAAACGGGTGCGCGTGACGGCGAATCCAAAACGCCAATCCCGTGTTTTTGCTGTGATCGTCCTACATTGACGGTTACCCCCCCAGCCCTCATGTTCCCGTTCGTTATCAACCTTTGGGGGGCTCCTCGTGGCCACGAACAATTCAAGCAAGCGCAAGATCTGGATCGGTGCATCCGTGCTGGCATTCGCCGCAGCGGGCGTTCTCGTCGCCGGCCAGTATTATGTCCCGAACGGCAAAGAAACCGCGGGCACACTTGCGCCGGCGGAACGCTATCGCGTGCAGCAGGTCGGCAACTCCGACGTGAACCTCGGCGACAAGACGATCCCGCAGGTGATGCAGACGGATGCTTTCCAGGCCGCTTCGCAACAGCAAGCCGCTTCGGGCGCCGCCTCGCAGGCACAAATGTCGGCTGCTTCGCAAGCCGCCGCCGATGCGTCGTCGCAAGCCTCTTCGCAGGCCGCGTCCGCCGCTTCACAGGCACGCGCCGCCGCTGCCGCCCAGTCCGCTTCGCAGGCTGCAATGGCTGCTTCGTCGCAAGCACAGTCCGCCGCGGCGTCTCAGTCCGCATCGGCCGCCGCGTCACAGGCCCATTCTGCTGCGGCATCTCAGTCCGCGTCGCAGGCCGCAATGGCGGCTTCGTCGCAGGCTAAGTCCGCTGCGTCTTCGCAGGCCGCCATGTCGGCGGCTTCGCAAGCCAAGTCGGCCGCCGCGTCGCAGTCCGCTTCGCAGGCTGCAATGGCCGCGTCCTCGCAAGCCAAGTCCGCTGCGAACTCGCAGGCCGCCATGTCGGCAGCTTCGCAAGCTCATTCAGCCGCGGCGTCACAGTCCGCTTCGCAAGCTGCAATGGCCGCGTCCTCGCAAGCCAAGTCGGCCGCGAACTCGCAGGCCGCCATGTCGGCAGCTTCACAGGCCCATTCAGCCGCCGCGTCGCAGTCCGCTTCGCAGGCTGCAATGGCCGCGTCCTCGCAAGCCAAGTCGGCCGCGAACTCGCAGGCCGCCATGTCGGCGGCTTCACAGGCCCATTCAGCCGCCGCGTCGCAGTCTGCTTCGCAGGCTGCAATGGCCGCGTCCTCGCAAGCCAAGTCTGCTGCGAACTCGCAAGCCGCCATGTCGGCTGCCTCGCAGGCTCATTCAGCCGCCGCGTCGCAGTCCGCTTCGCAGGCTGCAATGGCCGCATCCTCGCAAGCCAAGTCTGCTGCGAACTCGCAAGCCGCCATGTCTGCCGCGTCTCAGGCCAAGGCCGCTGCCGCGTCGCAGTCCGCTTCACAGGCTGCAATGGCCGCGTCCTCACAAGCCAAGTCTGCTGCGAACTCGCAGGCTGCCATGTCGGCGGCTTCTCAGGCCAAGGCTGCTGCGGCTTCGCAGTCGTCTTCCGCTGCTGCCTCGCAGGCCCAATCGGCTGCCGCGGCCGCCGCTGCGAGCCAGCGCCAGTAACCGCACAGCTTATTTTCTGGAGAACAGCCATCGGACCCCCTCCGGTGGCTGTTTTTTTTGTGCCGCTCTTGCCAGTGTGTGGCGGGCGGCGGGGGCAAGCGGGATATGGCGTTCGGGGTGGCACGCTGGAGTGCCTTGATTCTATCTGCGGCCATGTGGGCGGCCGGCAATCCGGCATCGGCGGACGAGTATTACCTCAGCAAGCTGGATACGAAGGATCTTCGGCTTCTCTATTACGATCCGCTGCAAACCTACCTCACGCCCTATGTCGGGCAGTCTTATGAAAACTCCCTGGCGTTCCAGCGCAAGATGTTCGACTGGACGCCGTGGGAGAAAACCACGGTGCTTTTGCAGGATCTGGCGGACAACGGCGGCGCCATCATGCGTGCAACGCCCAACGATGCCCTGATCGTCAACATCGCGCCGATCTCCACCACCTTCGAAACCTTCAGCCCCGGCGAGCGCTTCTTCACGCTGATGAATCACGAGCTGGTCCATGTCGCGACCCTCGATGTGTGGAACCAGCAGGACAAAGGCTGGCGCGATTTCTTCCACGGCAAGCCGCTGCCGGTCACCGATCACCCCGAAAGCATCATCTACAATTACCTGGCGCAGCCGCGCGCGAACGTGCCGCGCTGGTATCTCGAAGGCAGCGCCGTCTTCATGGAAACCTGGATGGGCGGAGGCCTCGGCCGCGCGCAGGGCGGCTACGATGAGATGGTCTTCCGCGCCATGGTGCGCGACAACACGCCGTTCTTCGATCCGCTCGGCCTTGAAGCCGAAGGCAACTCCGTCGACTTCCAGGTGGGCGCCAACGATTACCTTTATGGAACGCGCTTCGACTCCTATCTCGCCCTGACATATGGCCCCGAAAAGGTCATCCAGTGGCTGCGGCGCGGCGAAGACAGCAAGGCCTATTATTCAAACCAGTTCGAATATGTTTTCGGCAAGCCGCTGGACGAAGTGTGGGCGGACTGGATCGCGTTCGAGCACGATTTCCAGGAAAAGAACCTGGCGTCCGTCCAGAAATTTCCGGTGACGCAGGTCACGCGGCTGACGCCGCGCGCTTTGGGATCGGTCTCGCGCTCTTTCTACGATCCTCAAAGCGGCGCGCTGATCGCGGGCTTCCGCGATGTCGGCTCGCTGGCCAATATCGGGCTGGTTTCGCTGAAAGACGGAACGGTTCGCAGGCTCACCAACCTCAAGGGGCCGGCACTCTACCGCGTCACCTCGCTGGCCTACGATCCCTCCAGCCGCACGGCCTTCTTCACCACCGACAACAATGCGTTGCGCGATCTCATGTCGGTGGATATCGCAAGCGGCGAAACCAAGATGCTTCTGGAAGACGCGCGCATCGGCGATATCGCATTCGATCCCGTCGACAAGTCCATCTGGGGCATCCGTCACCTGAACGGCGTCGATACCATGGTGCGCGTGCGCGCCGCGCACGATGCCTGGAACCAGGTCATCACCTTCGATTACGGCACGCAGCTTTCCGATCTGGATGTTTCGCCAGACGGCACGCTGCTTTGCGCGACCATCAGCGAAGTCAACGGCGACTCGCGGCTGGATGTTTTCCGGATAAGCGATCTGCTCGCTGGCACCGTGAAATCCATCGCCTCGCTGCAGCTTGGCCAGTCCATTCCTGAAGGCGGCGTATTCTCGCCCGACGGCAAATATGTCTACGCCACCGCCTATTACACCGGCGTCTCCAACGTCTACCGGCTCGATGTTGCGGCCAACACCTTCGACGCTGTCAGCAACGCAGTGACCGGCTTCTTCCGCCCCATCCCACAGGAC
This sequence comes from Rhizomicrobium sp., assembly GCA_036267995.1. Lineage (GTDB taxonomy): Bacteria > Pseudomonadota > Alphaproteobacteria > Micropepsales > Micropepsaceae > Rhizomicrobium. The sequence continues at coordinate 49,511 of DATAUZ010000030.1, read as the reverse complement.
GACGGCTCGCTCATCGTTTACGAATATACCGGCGGCGGCTTCCAGCCTGTGCGTATCCAGCCCAAGCCGCTGGACGACCTCGGTAACGTGAAATTCCTGGGCACCGCGGTTGCCGACGCCCATCCCATTGTGAAGACCTGGGCGGTGGGCAGCCCCGCCAAAGTCCCGCTGGATTCCATGGTGACGGACAAGGGCTCCTACATACCGCTGGATGAAATGCGCCTCGACGGCGCCTATCCCGTGGTGGCCGGCTACAAGGGCCACATCGCTGCCGGCTGGCATGTGCAGTTCGAAGACCCGCTGCTCTACGATCAGTTCTCCGCCAACATCTCCTACTCGCCGGCGAGCGATCTTCCGCATGGCCAGCAACTGCATGGCGACATCAACTTCAACACGCTGTTCTGGCACTTCACCTATTGGCACAACAAAGCCGACTTCTACGATCTGTTCGGTCCCACCGAACGCAGCCGCAAGGGCGACGCTTTCCTTGCCGGTTACCACGATGTCCTGATTTACGATCCGCCGCGCCAACTCGACTTCACGGCGGACATCGCCCTCTATGCCGGTCTCGATACGCTGCCCGGCGCGCAGAATGTGCAGACCAACGATCACAACATCGCCAACGCCAAGCTGGGCCTGAAATATACCAACGTGGATCAGTCGCTGGGCGCGGTGGATTATGAGCAGGGCTACCGCGCCGATCTTGAAGTGCTGAGCAACTATGCGCACGACTCGCTGTTTCCGCAGGCGCATGCCGGTTTCGATTTCGGTTATGCCTTGCCGTGGAACCACGCGTCGGTGTGGCTGTATAATTCGGCCGGAACTTCCGGCGGCGACCGGCACAACACGCTGGACTATTTCTACTTCGGATCGTTCGGCAACAATTTTGTGGACGACCGCGACGTCAAGCGCTACCGCAATTTCGACAGTTTTCCGGGCTTCGGCATCGACGACATCGCCGCCCGCAGCTTTCTGAAATCCACCGCGGAACTGAACCTGCCGCCGTTGCGCTTTGCCGATGTCGGCACGCCGGCATTTTATTTAAGCTCGCTTCGCAGTGCCGTCTTCGCCGGCGTGCTGGCCGCCGACCCGGGCTCGCGCACCGGGCGTACGCTTGAGGACATCGGCTTTCAGCTCGACTGGAACTTCACCGTGGCCGTGCGCCTGCCGATGACCTTGTCCATCGGCGACGCCATTGGTGCGGAAAACGGCCGCGTGAAGCAGAACGAAATCATGGTGTCCCTGAAAATTCTGTGACAGGAATGGCCCGCCGTGTCATAGAGACTGAAAATGCCTGTCCACTTTCTGCTGGAAGCTCTTCTTGGCCTTGTGCCGGTTTTGCTGTTCCTGGCGGGTCTTCTTTATCTCGACAGTTTCAAGCTTGTGGATTTCAAGACCGTTTTGGGCGTCATGGCGCTGGGCGCGCTTGCCGCACTGGCTAGCTATCTCGCCAGCGGCGGCGTGATGGACGCGCTGCACATCGGCTTCCCGCAATATAGCCGCTATGCCGCGCCATTCGTCGAGGAGGGTTTCAAAGCGGCCGTAATCATCTGGCTGTTCAGCCGCAACCGCATCGGCTTCATGGTGGATGCGGCGATCCTTGGCGTTGCTGTGGGCGCGGGCTTTTCGCTGTTTGAGAACGTCTACTATGCCTATGTTTTTCCCGAAGCGAATGTCGGCGTGTGGATGGTGCGCGGCTTCGGCACCGCGATCATGCACGGCGGCGTGGCCGCGATTTTCGCGGTAACGGCGCAGATTCTGCGCGAGCGCCATTCCGAAACCGGTGTGTTGGCCTACCTGCCGGGATTTCTGCTGGCGGTATCGCTGCACTCCATTTTCAACCAGTTTGTCGCATGGCCGCTTTATTCCGCGGCCGCCACCATCGTGGCATTGCCGCTGGTGCTGTTGTTCGTCTTCGACAAAAGCGAGCACGAGGTTCACAACTGGCTGGTGCAGGATTACCAAACGCACGAACAGCTTCTGGAAGCCATCCGCAGCGGCGCGTTCACGCACAGCGAAGCGGCCCGCTTCATCCAGACCCTGTCGTCGAAATTTTCGCCCGCCGTCGTGGCCGACATTTTTGCTTATGTCCGGCTGCATTCAGAACTGGTGGTGCGCGCCGAGAAGATTCTTCTGGCCAAGGAGGCCGGGACCGAAGTTCCGCTCATTCACGCGGATAGCGAAAGCTTCGTGCATTTGCATGCGCTGGAAGGCAGGATCGGGCCCACCGCCATGCTGACGATCTGGCCGCACCTCAAATTCAGCCACCAGGAACTTTTCGAACTGCATCTGCTTGAACAGCGCGCGCATCGAATTCACACGGGGTAAAGGCGCGCGCGCCAAGCTTCGCCGCCGCTCAGATCATGTCGTGCAACGTCACCGACACATCCTTCGTCTCACCGCCGCGTTTGATCGAGAGCTTCAGCACCGCACCGTCGGCACCGTTGCGCCAGGCTTTGCGCAGGTCCGGCAGCACAAACCCGCTGGCTGGCTTGCCGTCGATCGTGGTGATGATGTCGTCCTTGGCGAGGCCCGCCGCTTCCGCCGGGCCGCCTTTGGTCACTTCGATGATCTTGAAGCCTTCCGGCACGGCGTTGATCCACATGCCAGACTTGTCGAACGTGTCGAGGTCGGCAACCGCGCCCGCTATCGGCTTTAGATACATCGTGCTGTTGTCGTAATCGAACGTCACCGCGAAACGCTTCAGCACGCCGCCGCCGACGTTGCTGGGGAAGGCTTCCACCGAACCCGCGCCACCCTTGTCGGTGCTCACCATGGTCAGCGGATGCTCGATGGTAACGGGACCCAACGTCAGCGTGCCGCCGCGAAACACAGTGCTGTGCGTCGGTCCGCCAACGCCCCAGCCCGTTTGTGCATCGATCGTGTGCGTACCGGCCGGCGGAATTCCATTCTTCGCCGCCCACGCCTTGTTCAACAGCAGTGCCATGCGCGATCCGGTGTCGATGCCGAAGCGTCCCGGTATGCCGTTGTAGGTGCCCAGAATTTCGGGGAACTGATGATACAGCCGCATCGGCACGGGTGTGCCAGCGGTTTTGGGGTCGAAGTATTTCTTGTCGATGAAAGTGATGGTGTGATTGCCGTAATCGAAGCGCGTGATGAAGCGCGCGAAGAATTCGTAACCCACCATGCCCTGTTCGTTGGCGCCTTCGGTGCCCGGCGGAGAGAAATCCAGCGTCGTCACCGGTTGATCGGTGATCGTTGCGCCACCGACCGTTATGGATTTCACGGTCGCGACGCCGCTTTCCACCAGATTGTCGCCGCCGCCGCCGCCCGTCACATTGCCTTTCGCCGCCACGCCAATCGCCTTGGCTGTCGCGGGAGAAAGAATGCTATGGCCGCCCGTATCGAAAATCATGGTCAGCGGCTTTGAACCGTTGATGCTCACATCCGCGTAGATGTGATTGTTCAGCAGCCGGAACGGCACCGTGGTTTCGTGCGCGCCGCCCGCGATGGAAAAATCGTGCAGGTCTGTGGCGGGCCGCGCAAAGGCGCTGGCCGGTAATGCATCGGAGAACTTCGCGGAGGTGAGCGTGTAGGTCTGCATATTGTGGCTGCCGTCATCCACCACAAACGTCTTTGCGATCATCGCGCCGTCCACGGGTGCGTAATCCGAATAGGTTGTCGTGATGTCCTGAATGGACTGGTTCTCAACCGTGCGGAAAAGCAGATGCGTCTGCGGATCGAACCAGGCTTCCAGCGGCTTGCCGTCTTTCGGCGTGACCTTCAGCACATCATAGCTTTTGCCGCCGTCGGTTTTCTGGCCGAGGCTTTCCACCGCGGCACCGCCGCGATCTGCGCGCCACCAAAGATTCTGGTCCTGATAGGCTTCGGTGATCGCCAGCGGAACAACATCGCCGCCCGCCTGATCGGTCACGGTGCCGGAGGATTCCTTCTCCCACGCCTTTGCGCCATCATAACCCGCCGCACCCGCATTCGGCGGAATGTCGTAATTGTCCACGAACGCGCCGCGCTGCAGGTCTTCCAGCGACGATGACGTGCCCGTCAGTCCCTGTCCGGAATAGGCGTATTCCACTTTCAGCGTCGCCTTGCCGTTCCAGGCATCGCCGCCCATGGCGGCTTTGTTGGAATCAAGGATTTCTGCCGGGCTTGCCGCAAGCGCGGGAAGCGCGATGAGGGAAGACGTGACAAGTGCCATCGAAAGAATTGAAAGACGCATTGGAGCTCCTGACAGTTGAAAAAGAAGGCGGCCGAAGCCGCCCCCAATGGTTTAGATCAAATCGCGCAGCGTGACTTTCACGTCTTTGCTAGCTCCGCCGTTCTTGACCGTAAATGTCACAGCAGTTCCCGGCGCGTCGTTGCGAAGGCGTGTGCGCAACTCGTAGAGGTGGACGCCGCTAACGGGTTTGCCGTCCACCGCGGTGATCTCGTCGCCCACCTTCAGGCCAGCCGCTTCCGCCGGCGCACCTTTGGTAACGTCCACGATCTTGAACGCGTCCTTGCCGTCTTCGTTGAACCACAGCCCGGCGCGGTCAAACGTGTCCAGATCGGCAATCGCCGTTCCCGGCTTCAGGTACATGATGGAGTGTTCGTAATCGAGTGTCACGATATAGCGCTTCAGGATGCCCGCGCCGATGTTTCCGCCAAGCGTGGGATCGGCCATCGCGCCGCCCTTGTCGGTGGAAAGCTCCACCACCGGGCCTTTCACATCGAACGTGCCCATCTTGAGATCATCGCCGCGCGTGGCGAAGGCCTGCGATGGACCGCCGATGCCCCAGCCCGTCACGCCTTCGATGCCCTTGGCATTGGCCGCGTGCAGATTGTTCTTGGCCACGAACGGCGCGCTGATCGTCAGCGAGGAACGCGCGCCGGTATCCACTGTGAAGTTTCCGGATACGCCGTTATAGGTTGCCTCGATTTCAATCGTGTTGCCGTTGAATTTGAACGGCACCGCGATGCCCGCATCCTTCGGATCGAACTTTTTGGGATCGATCAGCGTCAGTGTGCCGTTGCCGTAATCCACGCGCGTCACAAAGCGGCGGAAGGTTTCGAAGCCCACCATGCCCGGCATGGGCGTGCCTTCGATGCTCGAAAGCTGGTCAAGCGGCAGCACCGCGAACACCTGGTCCTTGATCGTGGCGTTGCCGATCTGCAGCGACGACACTTTCGTCAATCCAATGTCCATGTGCCCCGAGCCCGCGCCGCTGCCCTGCATCTGGCCTTCGCTTTTCAGGCCCAACGCTTTGGCCGTGGTGGGCGTCACCAGATTCACGCCGCCGGTGTCGAAGATGAAGGTATAAGGCGCGCCGTTCACCTTCACGCCGGCATAGATGTGATTGTTGTAGAGATGAAACGGAACGCTCGTCTGCGTGCCGCCGGCAATCGAAGCATCGGTGAGCTTCACCACCGGCGCCTGGAAGGCGGACGCCGGTTGCGCGGGCAGGAACGCAGCACTTGTCAGCGTGATGTCCTGATCGTATTTCGCATCGCCCTGGTTGGTGTGCGTCTTGTAGGCGATCTGCGCGCCATCCACGGGGCGGTAATCCGATAGAGTGGTGGTGACGGTATCCGTCCCCTGCATTTCCACAACGCGCGCAAGCAGATGCGTCTTGGCGTCGAACCAGGCATCGAAGTTGAGGCCGCCTTTCGGTGTTACCGTCAGAACGTCGTAGCTGGTTCCGCCGTCCGTCTTTTCGCCATCGTCCTTGATGTCCGCGCCGCCGAAGTCCGCCCGCCACCACAAATTGGCTCTGCGGTAGCTGTCGTTGATCGCGGCTTTCAGCACGCCGCCGCCGTCCTGGATCGTCACCGCGCCGGAAGGATCCTTCGCCCAGCCGTGCTTGCCGTCGTAGCCATTGGCGCCGCTGGCCGGGCCGATGGTGAAATTGTCGGCGAAAGCGCCGGTCTTCACATCGGTGAGAGAGTCGATCTTCCCCGTCATGCCTTGCCCGGCATAGGCGAGTTCAACCCTGAGCGCGGCCTTGCCATCCCACGCGCCCGAAGCGGTCTTGTTGGCGGCCAGAATATCGGCCGGCGAAGCGGCATAAGCGGGGCCGGCCACTATTGCGGCCAGCGCCAGAACGGCGAATGTGTTGCGCATGAATTTCCCTCTCGCTAAGCCCCTCACTTGGGCAGGGACTTCTAAAGGAACAATATGCGCGCGAAGCATGGCTGGCATGTGTGCACGATTCTGTCAGCGCTTCTGGCCGCTTCGCCGGTTCACGCCGCGCCGCAGCATGTCGTGTCGGCCAACGTCTGCGCCGATGAATATGTCTTCCGCCTGGTGCCGCGCGACCACATCGCCGCGCTCTCCTATCTCGCCGCCGACCGCCATCCCGTCGTCTCCACCATCGTGGATCGTGTGCAGGGCATCCCGCTCATCCATGAAAGTGCCGAAGAGATTTTGTCCAAGCATCCCGATCTCGTCGTCACCTATGCAGGCGTGAACCAGAACCTGCATGTGCTGCTGGCGGCGGCGCACATTCCGGTGCTCGATGTGCCCTGGACGAATTCCATCGCGCAAATCCGCAAAGTCACATTGATGCTGGGCGAAAAGCTCGGCGCGCCCGCGCGCGCGCAAGCCCTGCTGAAACAGATGGATGCGAAGCTCGCTTATGCCCGCGCCCACGCCGCGCATCCGCCGCTGCGCACGCTGGTCTATGAGCCCAACGGCTATGTCACCGCCGGTGGCGCCACCGATGAAATCATGACCGCCGCCGGCCTCGTCAACGCCGCGCCGCAGATGAAACTCACGCGCCTTGGCACGCTGCCCATCGAAGCGGTCATCGCATCGGCGCCCGAACTTCTCATCCTCAACGGCCAGCAAACCGCATCCTCGCGCGCCGACCTTTTGCTGCATCATCCGGCACTCGCCGCGCTGAAGGGCAAGACCACGATAGTCTGGACGCAGCTCACCCCGCTGCTTTGCCCCGGCCCGTGGTCGGCGCAAAGCGCGGTGCAATTCGCCAAACTTGCCGCCGCCACGCCGCGGCACTAGAACCTTCCTTACGCGATGGTGAAGGGAATGCGGTTCAAGCCGCAGCTGCCCCCGCAACTGTAAGCGGCGTGCTTCATCCAAAGGCCACTGGCAAACCGGGAAGGCGGAAGGAAGCCAAACGCCGCGAAGCCAGGAAACCTGCCACGCGGTCGTCCAACTTCATGCGGGGTGCATGAAACGCGCGGGAATCCGCAAGCGGCGACAGGCAGCTTGGGAGCGCGCATGGAAGCGGCACTCCAGACCAGCGTTCCGCAAAGTTTCGCGGAAGCGCGCAACACCGGTGCGGTGATGACGGCAGCACTCGCCGTCCTCGCACTCGCCTTCGGCTGCGCATCGCTCTTCATCGGCCCAGCACCTTACAGCGCACACGACATTCTCTTCGGCCTCTTCACGCAACACGGCGCCGCGTCCATCATCGCGCAGCAGATCCGCTTGCCGCGCGCGGCACTCGCGCTCGTCGTCGGCGCGGCACTCGGCGCAAGCGGTGCCGCGCTTCAGGGATTGTTCCGCAACCCGCTGGCCGAACCCGGCATCACCGGCGTCACATCGTCGGCCGGTCTGGGCGCAGTGATCGCGCTCTATTTCGGCCTCGCCGCTATTCACCCTGCGTTGCTGCCAACCTTCGCCATTGCCGGCGCGCTCGCCTCCGCCGCCATACTTTATGGTCTCTCGCGCAGCGGCGCCGGCGTGATGGCGCTGGTGCTGGCCGGTGTCGCCATCGCCAGCCTCGCCACCGCGATCACCGCACTGGTCCTCTCCTTCGCGCCCAACCCTTACGCCATGACGGAAATGGTCTTGTGGATGATGGGCTCGCTGAAGGATCGCACGCTGAACGATCTTGTCTTCGCAGCACCGCTCGTCGCCATCGGCATCGCCATCCTCGCCACCAGCGCACGCGGGCTGGATGCGCTCACGCTGGGCGAAGATGTGGCGCACAGCCTTGGCATCAACGTCTCGTCGATCCGCATGCGCGTGGTGTTCGGCGTCGCACTCGCCACCGGTGCCGCCACCGCCGCCGCCGGCGCCGTCAGCTTCGTGGGCCTCGTGGTGCCGCATCTGCTGCGCCCGTTTTACGGTTACGAACCCGCGCGCCTCATTCTGCCGTCCGCATTGGGCGGCGCGGTGCTGGTGTCCGCCGCAGACATCGCCATCCGCCTGATCGCGCCGGACGGACAACTCCTGCTCGGCGTGCTCACCGCCATGATCGGCGCGCCGTTCTTCATCTGGCTGATCCTGCGCTTGAGGCGCGAGCCATGATCGCCTTCGAAAACATCGCCGCGCGTTACGGCCAACGCACAGTGCTGAATGGCGTCAGCGCGCAATTCCGCAAAGGCGCCGTCACCGGAATCGTGGGGCCGAACGGTGCCGGCAAAACCACGCTGTTCCGCACAGCCCTCGGCCTGCTTCCCGCAACCACCGGAACCGTGCGCGTGAACGGCAAGCCGTTACACGATTGGCCGCGCGACACCCTCGCGCGCACCATCGCCTATCTGCCGCAAGGCTCAGACGCGCACTGGCCGCTGCTCGCGCGCAGGCTGGTCTCGCTCGGCCGCATGCCGCATCTCACAGCCTTGCGCCCGCTAACGTTAGCGGACGAAGCCGCCATCAACGACGCACTCGCCCGCTGCGATGCGCTATCGCTCGCCAGCCGCCGCATGGACGAACTCTCCGCCGGCGAACGCGCCCGCGTCCTCCTCGCCCGCGCACTGGCAACCAACGCGCCCGTCCTGCTGGCCGACGAACCCGCGGCGCATCTGGATCCTGCGCACCAACTCCAACTGATGGACCTGCTACGCGAAGAAGCCACCCGCGGCACCGCCGTCGCCGTAACCCTGCACGACCTCTCGCTCGCCGCGCGTTATTGCGACGAGATCATGGTGCTGGATCAGGGACGGGTAGCGGCGAAGGGCGCACCGGATATCGCGTTGTCCGATGACACCCTGGCGCGGGTGTTCAATGTGGCAGCCGTTAGGGCTGATAACGAAGGGCGCAAAACTCTGGTGGGATGGAGGAGATTCTAAATAGTGCAACGCGCAGACGCAACATGCACGTCCTTTAATCGGCGCCGAGTAAAATCTTGGTCAAGCCGTCTATTATACTGTCCATTTCGGCGATGGCGGCCCTCGCTTCTTTCGCGCTGTGTTCTTTGTGTGCCGCGATTATCCGTCCCACACGGTTCTCAAGGTCACGACGTAGTTGGTTAGCATTAGGTTTCGTCCAAATTACGTGGGTAGAATTTATAACATCGTTCCAATCTAACCAATTCACCGTGCTAACTGTGAAGCCGGTAAAGTCTGGCTTCCGTACCACCTCCCCGAGGTGTCTTAATTTGCCCGCCAAATCAGTCGTACCCTCATCAATGAACAGCACTTTAGGAAGGGTTTTAGACGCTTGCTCTTGTAGGAGCCCAGCCGCGTTTAGTTTCTCGTAGACTATTGCAGATGGTGCAAGCCAGAAATTCCACAAGAACAGCAATATAAAAATTATTGCTGCAGGCGCTGCGAGATGAAGCGCGTTGTAAACTCCGTCTTGTAGAGACGCCGGAAGGCCGTGGTCTTTGTAATAACTCCATTCTCCAAATATGATGGACACGGTTGCAACAGAGGCATCGTGCTTCCATGAGCCAAAAAATTTCCATGCCGAAGACCAAGCTCGTTCAACAACGAGGTAGCCGAAAGTTTTTGTTTTCGTCTGCTCCATGTGAATGTTTTCCACGAGGCTGCGTCGTTTTTGCACGAGATGTCGTTCCCGAATCGACGATAGCGTTGCTCAAATATTATCCCATCATTCTAGGCTGCCGAACAATTCGGGAATATTGCGCTTGATGCCCACCATCCTCATCTCCACCTGGGACAACGGCGTTTTCCGCGTCACCGGCAACACCGTCCACCACGAACTCCCCGGTCAAACCGTTCGCAGCTTAGCGGATGACGGACAGGGCAGCGTGCTGGCCATCGTCGGCGCACATTCACTCCGCCGTCGTTCAGCGAAAAGCTTTGAACGTAGCGAAGGAGGCTGATTACTAGCAGGTTCAGTCTTTGCCAACTCCAGGCAATTCTTTCCGCTTTCGGTTGAGGTAGAAGATAATAAAAACAACCGCGCCCAAACACAAAGATGAAGCACCTCCATCCAGCCAATCGCTAAAACTTAAGCTGCCTAGATCGGCTCTTATGACGGCGTGGTGCAGTAGAAAAAAGAAAAAAATGACGACCATAAATATAAAACCGGCTTTCAACGCAGGGAGTACCCTATCTCCACTCATCTCTCGCGCCCTTGCCCTAAGGTGTTCGAATATTAACAGAATGTTTTCGGCAATCGAGAACCGGTGCGGATACGCATTGGCCTGTTGATGGCGGCTGCGCACGCGAGCCGCCCGGATCGTCTATGGATACAGAATATAGCGATAGGATACGATTGCGCCAATGCGCCATTGAATCGGCGGATCGACCGTTGCACGCTTGCGCAAGCAGGCTTTGCGCTGACGGGATTCGTAATGTCACTTCCCACCATCCTCATCTCCACTTGGGACAACGGCGTCTTCCGCGTCACCGGCAACACCGTCCATCACGAACTCGCCGGTCAAACCGTTCGCAGCTTGGCGGATGACGGGCAGGGCGGTGTGCTGGCCATCGCCGGCGCACATTCGCTGCGCCGCCGCGCCGCGAACGGCGAATGGACGGACATCGCAACAAGCAAGTCCGATCTTTCCAGCTGCATGGCCGTGGGCGGCGCGATCTTTGCCGGAACCGACGACGCCCAAATCCTGCGCGCCGATGCGCAGAGCGCGCTGCAACGCCTGCCGGGTTTCGAGGCCACGCAAGGCCGCGACACATGGTCCCCATCCCTTCGCCCAGCGGCCTGCACATTTGCTGAGCACGCGGCGCGGTCGGGTTCATCCCTGCCTTTTATGTGCCGCGGGCAATTCCGCACGGACGTGAATCATTCCAGGGAGGCCCTGCCCTCACCGCCCGGAGAAAAGTTCTGAAACAATCGCCTTCGCATCGTCCTGAATCTGTTTGAGGTGCGCTTCGCTGCGAAAACTTTCGGCATAGATTTTGTAAATGTCTTCGGTGCCGGACGGGCGCGCCGCGAACCAGCCGCTTTTTGTGCTGACCTTGATGCCGCCCAGCGGCTGCTTGTTGCCGGGCGCGTTTGTGATCTTCGACTCGATAGGTTCACCGGCAAGATCTTTGCCGGTCACGCTTTGCGGCGTCACCTTCTTTAGCGCAGCACGCTGCTCCGCCGATGCCGGCGCGTCGATACGCGCGTAGAAGGATGTGCCAAGTTCCTGCGTCAGCGCGATGTAATTCTCGTTGGGGTCTTTGCCGGTCAGCGCCGTTATTTCCGCCGCCAGAAGGCCCGGAACAAGCCCATCCTTATCGGTCGTCCACACACCGCCGTCTTTGCGCAGAAAGGATGCTCCAGCACTTTCCTCGCCGCCGAAGCCAAGCGACCCATCCATCAGCCCATCGCTGAACCATTTGAATCCGACGGGCACCTCGAACAGCGTGCGGCCAAGTTTTTTCGTAACCTTGTCGATCATGCCGCTTGAGACAGCCGTTTTCCCCACAGCACTTTCGGCATGCCATTGCTTGCGATGGGAGAACAGATACCAGATGGCGGTCGCCAGATAATAATTCGGATTCATCAATCCGCCGGACGGACAAACAATGCCGTGGCGGTCGGCATCGGTGTCGTTGGCGAAGGCGATATCGAACTTTTCGCGCATCGCCACCAGCCGCGTCATCGCATAAGGCGACGAACAATCCATGCGGATCTTGCCGTCCCAATCCAGCGTCATGAAGCGAAAGGTGGGATCGACCGCATCGTTCACCACGGTGGCTGCGATCTTGTAACGCTCGATGATCGGCGCCCAATAATGCACCGCGGCCCCGCCCAGCGGATCGATGCCGATCCGCACGCCGGACGCCCGGATCGCTTCCATGTCGATCACGTTCGCAAGATCGGCGACATAGGGCGAAACATAATCGTACGCATGAACGCAAGGCGCGCGCAGCGCCCGCTCCAACGCAATGCGTTCTATGCCGGCCAGTTTCTTCGCCAGAAAATCGTTGGCGGTCTTTTCGATCCAGCCGGTAATGTCCACATCGGCTGGGCCACCGTTGGGCGGGTTGTACTTGAAGCCACCTTCATCCGGCGGATTGTGCGAGGGGCTGATGACCACGCCATCGGCCAAGCCGCTTTTGCGGCCTTTGTTGTAGGTGAGAATGGCGTGCGAGATCACCGGCGTCGGCGTGTAAAGGCGGTCCTTGTCGATCATCGTCTGCACGCCGTTTGCCGCGAACACTTCCAGCGCGCTGGCGAAGGCCGGTTCGGAGAGTGCATGCGTGTCCATGCTAAGAAACAGCGGCCCGTCGATTCCCTTATTGCGACGGTAAAGGCAGATCGCCTGGCTGATGGCCAGGATATGTGCTTCGTTGAACGAAAGGGAAAACGCCGATCCGCGATGCCCCGATGTGCCAAACGCCACGCGCTGGTCCGCGATTGCCGGGTCCGGCACGTCCGCAAAGTAGGCGGTGATCAGCCGCGGCACATTCACCAGCAAGGACGCGGGCACGGGTTTCCCGGCAAGCGGGCTTATCTGAGGGGCCATGCGATAATCCTTTCAACCCGGAAAGTCCCAATGTACCGCGCGGCAGCCGCTGTCATAGTGGACCATTAGTCCCAAGCGCGAAGCCGGTATCCCACGCCCTGCTCGGTCTGGATCAATTTCGGCTGGTCGGGTTCAGCTTCGAGCTTCTGGCGGAGCGTCCTTATATAGATGCGCAGGTACTGGACGTCGGTTTCGGTGCCCCACACTTCTTTCAATATGAACTTGTGCGTGAGCACTTTACCGGCGTGGGCGATCAGCAGGCGCAGAAGATCGTATTCCCGCGGCGTGAGCTTTACGTCGCGCTCTCCCACCATGACGATACGCCGGACGAGATCGACGGACAGATCGCCGCTTTTGAAAATTGGCCGTTCGCCTTCCTGTTGCAGCTTGTGGCGCACGGCGGCGCGGATGCGCGCGAGCAACTCATCCATGCCGAAAGGTTTGGTTACGTAATCGTCCGCGCCCATGTCCAGCGCGCGCACCTTGCCGCCCTCATCGTTGCGGCTGGACAACACAATGATGGGAAGCGCGGAACCCGTTTCGCGCAAGGTGCGGATGACGTCGAAGCCGTCGATCCCCGGCAGGCCAAGGTCGAGCACAATAACATCCACTGCGTTGCGCTTCAGCATCGTCAAAGCCGATGCGCCGTCTTCGGCTTCCAGAACCTGATAGCCTTGGGCGGAAAGGCTGGTGCGCAGGAAACGGCGAATGGGTGGTTCGTCGTCCACCACAAGGGTCACAAGCGGCGTGGTGTTGTGAGTCATGCGGCGCGCGCGCTCGTTTCGCTGGCGGGAACGGGAAGCACGATCGTCAGCACCGCGCCGTGACCTTCGCTGCGGTTGCCGGCGCGGATGGTTCCGCCCATGGCTTCGATGAATCCCCGGCAGATCGGCAATCCCAGCCCTGTGCCGGCGCGTTTACGGTCCCCCGCCTGCACGCGATAGAATTTGTCGAAGATGCGTTCCACATCGCCGGCCGGAATGCCGCCGCCTTCATCCGACACATCGATGCGAACGCTGCCGTCTTCCGCAAGCGCGCGCAAATCGATCTTCGTTCCCGGCGGCGTGTATTTCGCCGCGTTGTCCAGCAGGTTGAACAGCACCTGCTCCAGCAGCACCGGATCGGCGCGCACCATCGGCAGGTTCGCGGCCAGATCCAGTTCGATCCTGTGAGCGGAGAGAACCCCGCCCGCGCGGCGCAGCGCGCTGCCCACCACATCGGATAGGTCGACGAGATCGAATTGCGGTTCTATGGCGCCAGCTTCCAGCCGCGTCATGTCCAGCAGATTGGCGATGAAGCGATTCAGGCGCTCGGCCTCTTCCTGAATGGTTGCGGCGAGTTCGGCTTTCGCGCGCTCGTCCAGACCCTCTCCCTGACTGAGGCTGCTGGCAGAGCCCAGAATGGATGCAAGCGGTGTGCGCAGATCGTGGCTGATGGACGTCAGCAGCGCCGAGCGCAGCTTTTCGGTTTCCACGACAAGCCGCGTGCGGTCGATGTCCTGCACCAGATTCACCCGCTCGATGGCGAGCGCCGCCTGATCGGCCAACGCATCGAACAGGCGGCGCTGATCGGGCGTGAGCAACGGACCCGGCCTGTCGCTATCCAACCCGACAATGCCGATGGTGCCGCGCCCCGTGCGCATGGGGAGGAACAGGCGATTGGCGCCCGGCAGCGTATCGGCGCCGCGGCCGGCCGCGGTGGCGTGCTGCCAGGCCCAGGTCGCTGCGGCAAGATCGGCGCTGTCCAGCATGTCTTCCGGCGGATAGCCCGCGCGCACCGCGATGCTTTCGCCCTCCGGCAGAAGGATCACCACGCGCATTTTCAGCATCTGCGCCATCTGGAAGGCGGTGGCCCACAAAAGATCGTCAAGCGTGAACACGCCGGCCAGCTTGCGGCTGAAGAGATAGAGATTCTCGGTCGTGGCCGCACGGTCGCGCGCGGTGACGGCCTGGGCGCGCATCTGCGCGGAGAAATAGCTGGCAACCAGCGCCACAAGGATGAAGAAGAACAGCGCGACAATATTCTCAGGATCTGCGATTGCAAAAACATGCAGCGGCGGCAGGAAAAAGAAATTGTAAGCCAGCGCGGCGGCAATGCAGGCGAACAGCGATGGCCACAGGCCGTAGGTCAGCGCGCTGGCGAGCACGGCGGTGAGAAACACCAGCGCCACGCTGGTGATGCCAACACCGTGCAGCGCAAGGCCGATCACAAGCGCGGCTGCCACCATCGCAAGGCTCGCGGCATATGCTTTCACGTTGAGCGCGGCACGAGGCTCCTGCGCCAAAGGCGCTTGCGGCGGCGTGCCTTTCATGGCGCGCGTCAACTGTTCCGGCACCACATGGATGCTGATGTCGCCGGCGTGGCGGATGATTTCGTGCGCCGCCGAACCGCGAAAGATTTCTGACCACCACGAGCGTTGCGCGGTGGATGTGACGATGTGCGTATAGTTATTGGCGCGGGCATAATCGATCACGCCGCGCGCGACGCTGCCGGCCGGAACGGTCACGGCCTGCGCGCCCAGCCGCTCGGCGGTTCGCAAGGCTTCGGCCACGCGATCGCGGCCCGCTTCGCCATAGCGGTGCGCGTCAGGCGTTTCGACATAGATCGCGGCCCAGGATGCGCGTAGCCGCCCCGCCAGTCTTCGCGCGTAACGCACCAGCGCCGCCGAGCCAGGCCGTTCGCTCACGCAAACCAGCACGCGCTCGCTCGCTTCCCACGGGCCTTCGATGGCGTGGCTGCGCATGTAATCGACCATCTGCGCATCGACGCGCTGTGCGGTGCGGCGCAATGCCAGTTCGCGCAGCGCTGTCAGATTGCCGGGCACAAAATAATGCTGGATGGCGCGCTCGGCCGCATCCGGCATGTAAACTTTCCCCTCCTTCAGGCGCTGGATGAGGTCTTCCGGCGTGAGGTCGACAAGCTCCACATCGTCGGCGTGGTCGAGGATGGAATCGGGAACGGTTTCGTTCACGCGCACATGCGTGATCTTCGCCACCACATCGTTCAGGCTTTCCAGATGCTGGACGTTGAGCGTGGTGTAAACGTCGATGCCGGCCGCCAGAAGTTCTTCCACGTCCAGATAACGCTTGGGATGGCGGCTGCCGGGCGCGTTGGTGTGCGCCAGTTCATCGACCAGCACCAGTTTGGGGCGGCGCTGCAGGATGGCGTCCAGATCCATCTCCGCCAGCACGCGGCCTTTGTAGAGAACGCGCTTCTTCGGAATCTTCTCGAGACTTTTGGTAAGCAGATCGGTTTCCACGCGGCCGTGCGTTTCGACAACGCCGCTCACAACGTCCACGCCTTCCAGCTTGCGCTGGCGTGCTTGCGAAAGCATCTCGTAGGTCTTGCCGACGCCGGGAGCGGCGCCCAGAAACACCTTCAACCGGCCATAGCCTTCGCGGCGCGCCGTTTGCAGCAGCGCTTCGGGCGAAGGGCGGTTGTTCGCGCTGTTCATTCAACCAGAATAGCTCAATGCGCGGGCGCCTGCATGGCATCCAGCGCAAGGTTGAGTTTCAACACGTTAACATGCGGCTCGCCGATGATTCCGGCGATCCGGTCTTCGATATGCGCTTGAACAAGCTGGCGGACGGCGGCTTGCGAAAGCCCGCGCGCCTTGGCCACGCGTGGCACTTCAAACAACGCGGCGGCGGGGGTGATGTCGGGATCGAGACCGCTGGCCGACGTGGTGACGAGATCGACCGGCACCGGCACACCAGGATTTTCCGCTTGAATCCGTGCTGCATCGGCTTTCACGCGCGCCACCAGCTTTTTCGATGTCGGTCCGAGATTGGAGCCCGAGGAATTGGATGCGTCATAGCCGTTGCCCGCCGCCGAAGGACGGCCGTGGAAATATTTCGCGCTGGTGAAGTTCTGCCCGATCAATTCCGAGCCGATGGCCTTGCCATCCTTCACAATCAGGCTGCCATTCGCCTGGTGCGGAAAGGCGATCTGGGCGATGCCGGTCATGCCCAGCGGATAAAGGATGCCGGTGATCAGCGTCATCAGCACGATCATCGCGAACGCGGGCCAGATTTGTTTGGTCATAGTCATATCCTCACGCAATGCCGATGGCGGTCACGGCCATGTCGATCAGCTTGATGCCAATGAACGGCACCAGAATTCCGCCAAGGCCGTAGATCAGAAGGTTGCGGCGCAGAATGCTGGCAGCACCCACCGGTTTGTAGGTCACGCCGCGCAGCGCCAGCGGGATCAGCGCCACGATGATCAGCGCGTTGAAGACGATGGCCGAAAGAATGGCGCTCTGCGGCGAATGAAGGTGCATCACATTCATCGCTTGCAACTGCGGATAGAAGGCCAGGAACATCGCGGGAATGATGGCGAAGTATTTCGCCACGTCGTTGGCGATGGAGAAGGTGGTCAGTGCGCCGCGCGTCATCAGCAGCTGCTTGCCGATCTCCACGATCTCGATGAGCTTAGTGGGGTCGCTGTCCAGATCGACCATGTTGCCGGCCTCGCGCGCCGCCATGGTGCCGGTGTTCATCGCAACGCCGACATCGGCCTGCGCCAGCGCCGGCGCATCGTTGGTGCCGTCGCCGCACATCGCTACCAGCTTGCCTTTGGCCTGCTCGTCGCGGATCAGCTTCAGTTTGGTTTCGGGCGTGGCCTGCGCCAGAAAATCGTCCACACCGGATTCCGCCGCGATGGCGGCAGCCGTCAGCGGATTGTCGCCGGTGATCATCACGGTGCGGATGCCCATGGTGCGCAGCGCCGCAAAGCGCTCGCGGATGCCGCCCTTCACAATGTCTTTCAGATGGATAACGCCCAGCAGCTTGCCGTCCTTGGCCACCGCCAGCGGCGTGCCACCGGATTTCGCAATGCGCTCGGCCAGCACATTCAATGGAGCCGCAGATGCGCCGCCGCCGCCCGCATAGGCCAGCACGGCATCCACCGCGCCTTTGCGGATGGACGAACCTTCGATATCCACGCCGCTGATGCGCGTCTGCGCGGAGAACGGAATGAAGCGCGCGTTCATCGGCGCCATATCGCGCCCGCGAATGGCGTATTTCTCTTTCGCCAACACCACGATGGAACGGCCTTCCGGCGTTTCGTCGGACAGCGAGGCCAATTGTGCGGCGTCGGCCAGCGCCTGATCGCTCACCTCCGGCAACGGCAGAAATTCCGACGCCTGCCGGTTGCCCAGCGTGATGGTGCCGGTTTTATCGAGCAGCAGCGTATCCACGTCGCCCGCCGCCTCCACCGCGCGGCCGGACATGGCGAGCACATTGAAGCGCACCAGCCGGTCCATGCCGGCGATGCCGATGGCCGAAAGCAGCGCGCCGATGGTGGTGGGGATCAACGTCACGAACAGCGCCACCAGTACAAGGATGGTGAGCTTGCCGCCGGCATAGGCCGCGAACGCCGGAATGGTCGCCACCGCGAACACGAAGATCAGCGTCATGCCGGCCAGCAGAATGTTGAGCGCGATTTCGTTGGGCGTCTTTTGCCGCGCAGCACCTTCCACCAGCGCGATCATGCGATCCAGAAATGTCGAGCCCCGCGCGGCAGTGATGCGCACCACGATCTGGTCGGACAGCACGCGCGTGCCGCCCGTCACCGCCGAACGGTCGCCGCCAGATTCGCGGATCACCGGCGCGCTTTCGCCCGTGATGGCGGATTCATCGACGGAGGCCACGCCTTCCACCACGTCGCCGTCCGACGGGATCAACTCACCCGCTTCCACCAGCACAAGGTCGCCGCGCTCAAGCTGGAATGCCGGCACGTTGGAATAGATTTTCGTTTCCTGGCTGGCCAGCCGCTTGGCCATCAGCTCGGTCTTGGTTTTGCGCAACGATGCGGCCTGCGCCTTGCCACGGCCTTCCGCCACCGCTTCGGCGAAGTTCGCGAACAGCACTGTGAACCAAAGCCACAGGTTGATCTGGAACGAGAACGCCAGATCGTTTCCGCCCGTCACCACATCGCGCACGAACAGGATGGTCGTCAGCGTGGCGACGATCTCCACCACGAACATCACCGGATTGGCCGCCATGTGGCGCGGGTTGAGCTTCTTGAACGCGCCAACGATGACGGGCAGAAGAATTTGCGGGTCCGTCATCGTCGTGGACGATGCCCGGCGGCCCGATGGTTTGATGGCTGCGGTGTCCATGCTCATGCCTCAGTAGAGTTTGCCGGCGCCCATCGCGAAATGTTCGGCGATGGGGCCAAGCGCCAGTGCGGGGAAATAGGTCAGCCCGCCCAAAATCAGAATCGTGCCGATCACAAGGCCAACGAACAGCGCGCCGTGCGTGGGGAATGTGCCGGCCGATGGCGGCACGATCTTTTTGGCGGCCAGCGAGCCAGCAACCGCCAGCATCGGCACGATCATCAGGAAGCGGCCCACGAACATCGCGATGCCCAGCGTGATGTTGTAAAACGGCGTATTGGCGGAAAGCCCGGCGAAAGCGCTGCCGTTGTTCCCGGTTGCGGAATCGTAGGCATAGAGAATTTCGCTGAAGCCATGCGGCCCGCTGTTGTTCAGTCCGGCAAGCCCCGCCGGAAGAACCACCGCCAGCGCCGCGAAGCCCAGCATAGAGAGCGGAAGGATTAGGATGGCCAGCATCGCCATCTTCACTTCGCGGGATTCGATTTTCTTGCCCACATATTCCGGCGTGCGCCCCACCATAAGCCCCGCCACGAACACCGCGACGACGGCGAACAGCAGCATGCCGTAAAGGCCGGAGCCGACGCCGCCGAAGATGATTTCGCCCAGCATGATGTTGAGCATGGGGATCATGCCGCCCAGCGGCATCAGGCTGTCGTGCATATTGTTCACGGCGCCGCACGAGGCATCTGTCGTCACCGTGGTGAAGAGCGCGGAGTTGGCGATGCCGAAGCGCACCTCCTTGCCTTCCATGTTGCCGCCCGGTTGCAACGCGCCGGCGGCCTGATCGATGTGCAAGCCGGCGAAAGCGGGATTGCCCGGCGCTTCGGCCCAATAGACAGTGGCCACGCCAGCCAGGAACAGCACGAACATCGCCGCGAAGATCGCCCAGCCCTGGCGTTCGTCGCCCACCATGCGGCCGAACACGTTGGTCAACGCCGCGCCCAGCGAGAAGATCAGGATCATCTGCACTAGATCGGTGATCGCGCTGGGGTTCTCGAACGGATGCGAGGAATTGGCGTTGAAGAAACCGCCGCCGTTGGTGCCCAGCATTTTGATGACTTCCTGCGAAGCCACCGGCCCTTGCGCGATGATCTGCTTGGCGCCTTCCAGCGTTGTCGCGGAAACATAAGCGCCGAGATTTTGCGGCATGCCCTGCCAGACGAAGAACAGGCCCACCACAATCGAAACCGGCAGCAGCACGTAAAGCGTGCAGCGCGTGAGATCGACCCAGAAATTGCCGATGCCGGACGCGGAGCGGCGCGCGAAACCGCGAATGAGCGCAATCGCCAGCGCAATGCCGGTGGCCGCCGACACGAAATTGTGCACGGTCAGGCCCGCCATCTGCACCAGATAGCTCATGGTGGTTTCCGGCACATAGGATTGCCAGTTGGTGTTGGTGACGAAACTCATCGCCGTGTTGAAGGCCAGATGTTCGCCGACTGCCGGCAAGTGCTGCGGGTTGAACGGCAGAACCGCCTGCAACCGCTGCAGCAGGTAAAGCGAGATGAACCCCGCCACGCTGAACAGCAGCATGGCCACGGCATAGACCGTCCAGTGCTGATCGTCCTTCTCGTCGACGCGGCAGATGGCGTAGATCGCGCGCTCAACCGGGCGCAGAACGGGCGAAAGGAGCGTGCGCTCGCCTTTGAACACGCGCGTCAGATAACCGCCGAGCGGTTTTGTGATCGCAACAATGATCGCGGCGTAAAGCGCGATCTGAATCCAGCCGTTGACTGTCATGGAAAGTCCCTCAGAACCGTTCGGGCCGGATCAGCGCATAGACGAGATAGGCGAGCACGCCGATCGTCACGAGCGCCGCGAGCGAATAATCCAGAATCATTTGCGCCTCCTAAAGCTGCTCGCAGCCGAACGTGTAGAAAATGCCCACCACGAAAAGCGCGCAGCCAACGATCAAAAGAATTGCGTCGAGCATGGCTGTCTCTCCTTCAGAACAGGACGCCGGTTTCGAACAGGACGCGCGCCTGCGATTTGTCGAGCCCGAACGCACCCAGCGCCGAACCGGCGACGGCGTCGGCGACTCCGACATAAGATGCTTCCGCGCGCGCGAAGAAAATTCCGCGCTGATAGGTTGGCGTCAGCGTCAGCGACCACGCCTTGCTGCCTTGCCCGTAAAGCAGATTGGGCGCGCCGGATGCGGCGCTGCCGGACGCGCTGATATATTCCGCCCGCGCGCCGAGTTTCCAGTTGTCGTTGAACCCATAACTCGCCAGCAACGCGCCGCTGATTGTGGACGCGCTATGCGCAGTGCCAAGCGCGGCATCGGCCGGCACCGTCGCATACTGAATATAAGGGCTGATGGTCCACGGGCCAGAGGTGTGGCTGTAGATCAGGTTGTAAACCGAGCCGTTGTTCTGGGCCAAAGGCGTGGCGGAACCGGAATATGCCGTGCGGCCGAAGTTGCTGCCGCCGATGGCGCTGACGCTGTTGGAGCCGTCGATCGCATAGGCGAGAGAACCGGAAAACCAGTTGAAGCGGTTGGAATAATATCCATCGTTCCACGAAACCGCCGCGCTGAACGGGCCGCTGCTGTAGTTCACCTGCACGCCGCGGCTGACCGACGGCGTCTGGTTCCACAACAGACCGCGCTCGACGTTCATGTTCTCGAATGTGAAATTGTATTCGTTGCCGATCAGCGTGGGGAGCTTGCCGATTTCAATGGAGACGTCATCGCTGGGAACCAGCTTCACATAGGCTTGCGGAACGATCCCGTAGGTGGCCGCGGGCGCATCGCCGGCCTTCAGATACGCGGTGCCAAGCGACGGCAGCGAATAGGCACCGGCCTCGACATAAAACTGAAACCAGCCGTCCGTCTTCTGGATAAAGACCTGCCCGTTATCCAGATCGATGCGCGTCTGGTGATCGCCCGCCGCGCGATTGTCCTGCCAGAGCGCGACCCCGCTGACCGCGCCGGTGACGTAAATATCGCCAAGCGGCCCTGCATCGAATTGCGTGGGGCTGGGATTGGCCACCAGCGATCCGCTCATGGCTGGCGTGGACAGTGCCGCTGCGTCGGCCGCGTTTGCGCAAACACCGGCAATGGCAATCGCGGCACCTGTGCCACGCCAAAGCCTTCGCCAAAACATGGTGCTTCCCGCCGTGGAGCGTATTTTGCACATGCCAATCTCATCAACCAAAACGGCAAGCCGCCGTGTGCGCGAAAGATCGGCCGGAAGGGATATAAATTCGAGACTTTGCGGGGTGCCGGTAAATATAGCCGGAATATACGGCTGCGATGCTGCACAGGCGCTAATGAGCACCGCCATGACAAACAGGTGCTGTCAGTACTTCTGCCGGCCTAAGGTTTTGCAATGAGGTTGGCACCGCCTTGGCTTCTCGCCGGCACGGAGTCTCGCAAGACGATGGCGCGGGCTTGACCCGCCTGCCCGTCCCGTTCCCGCGCCCAGCGCCCTGCCCCCTAAGTTCCTCTAAATTATGGAAAAAGCATTAAATCATAAATGGGGCTTGCGTTCCTCCATTATGTTCTCTATATGTTCTTTTTGGAGAAGCAAGGAGCGCCGAGATGACGTGGATTTTCGGGCAGAAGCCCAAGCGAATTTAACGCGAGACCATACAGGGCTGGGTGCAAACTCGCGTGCACCCCTGCGATCCGACGGAGTATTCCCGCGCTGGCAAGCCGCCGCGGCGGATAATCCCGCCGGAATCCGCAAAGCCCGGGGCGGTGGAAGCCGGACGACCAGTCGATTGGGTGCTGAATGCACCCTTCCGGTGGCGGTCGGGCTTGCAGACCAGGGCGGGCATCGCGAACGGCCGTTCGCGATTCACCCGCCTTATTTATGGGTAGAGTGGGGCATCAGGAGGACCGCATGACTAAGCACCACAATGACGATGACGGACAGGACGCGCACTACAGCCGCGCGCTCTATGAGGTTCAGATTGAGCTGGTGAAGCTGCAGCGCCAGTTGATCGCCAATGGCGCGCGCGTTCTGGTCATTCTCGAAGGCCGCGATGGTGCGGGCAAAGACGGCACCATCCAGCGCCTCACCGAACATATGAGCCCGCGCGACACCCGCGTGCATGCGCCCGGCAAACCCAGCGACCGCGAGGAAACCGAATGGTATTTCCAGCGCTTCGTGCCGGAGCTTCCGGCCGGCGGCGAGTTCGTTGTGTTCAACCGCTCGTGGTACAACCGCGCCGGCGTCGAGCGCGTCATGGGTTTCTGCAAACCCAAAGAGGTGGAAGCCTTCTTCCAGTCCGTCGTGCCGTTCGAAGACATGCTGGTGCGCGATGGTTTGCTGTTGCGCAAATACTATCTGGATATTTCGCGCAAGGAGCAGAAACAGCGGCTGGAAGCGCGCCACGACGATCCGCTGAAGAACTGGAAAATCTCGCCGGTGGATGATGCCGCGCTGAAGCATTGGAAGGATTATACCAAAGCGCGCGACGATATGTTCAAGCGCACCAGCCATCCCGAAGGCCCGTGGCGCATTGTGAAAGCCGATGTGAAGAAGATCGCGCGGCTGGAACTGATCCGCGATCTGTTGGAAAGTTTCGATTACAAAGGCAAGGAAAAGAAGATCGCGCGCCGCGATCGCAAAGTGGTGTTCCACTGGACCGACGACGCCGCCACCCGCGACCGGCTCAACGATTGAGGCTGGCTTGCCGGGCCGTAGCCCGCAGGGCGAAGGCTGGTGACCCCGGGAGGACTCGAACCACCGGCCTACGGTTTAGGAAACCGCCGCTCTATCCTGCTGAGCTACGGGGTCACGCGATGCGGAAAATGCCCCAGCGCGCGGCCCGGAACAAGCGTCAGGGTTTGCCTTCAACCCTCAGCCAGCGGGTGCGGTTGAAGTCTTTGGCGTTGGGAATCCAGCCTTTCACATAAGGTTGCACCAGATCGCGGGTGACCATGAAATACATCGGCACCCAGGCGTAATCGTTAAGCGCCATCTGCTCGGCCTTTTCCAGCGTCGCACCGCGCGCTTTCAGATCGGTCTGCAACTGCGCCTTGTCCATGAGCGCGTCGTAAGCCTTGTTGCTGTACTGCCCATAATTCTCGCCCGCGCCCGTGCGCAGCAAATCCAAAAAATTCGAAGCGTCATTGAAATCGGCGATCCATGATGCGCCGCCCAGATCGAAATCATGCTGCTGCATCTTTACCAGAAAGATCTGGTTCTCCACCGGATCGAGCGAAACGTCGATATAGATTTTCGAAAGCATCGCCTGCACATTCACCGCGTTCAGTATGCTGTCGGGATTGGTACTGGTAGTGAAATCCAGGTGCAGACGATGCGCCGGCCCGTAACCCATCGCCCGCATCAAGCCTTGCGCCTTCACCACGCGTTCCGCGTAGGGCATTGCTTTGAACGGCATGGCAGCACCGCCCGGATAATTCGCCACGCCAGGCGGCAGCATATTGTAGGCCGGCGTCTCGCCAATGCGCCGCACGCGCCTGGTGAGGTTCTCGCGATCCATCGCCAGGTTGATCGCCTCGCGCAGGCGGATATCGCGAAATGGCGGGCGCTGGAAGTTCATCACGGTGTAGGCGATTCCAAGATAAGGCTCGATGCGCAACGCGCCCGGCATGTGGCTGCGCATCCAGTCGATCTGCTGGTTTGGGAAAGGATTGACCGTATCCAGCTCTCCGGCACGGAAGCGGCGCAATGCAGCCTGGGAATCGTTGGTTGCGTAGTAGCGCACCACATCGATCTGCACATGCGCCGCATCGTAGAAGCGCGGGTTCTTCACCAGCGTTACGTGATCGAGCGGTATCCACTCCTTCACCATGTAAGGTCCATTGCCCACATGGTTTGCCGGCCGCGCCCATGCATCGCCCAGCTTCAGGTAAAGGTGCCGCGGGATGGGCCACGCCACTTCGTGATCCATGAGTTCGGCAAGATAGGGGGCCGGATGTTCAAGCCGCACCACCAGCGTGGCATCGTCCGGCGCGCGTATACCCAGCGCCGAGGGCGGAAGTTTGCCGGTCGAGACAGCATAAGCATTCTTCACCACCCACAATGCATAGGCATAGGGCGCGCCGGTTTTCGGATCGAGTACACGCCGCCATGCGGTCACAAAGTCCGCCGCCGTCACAGGCACACCGTCGGACCAAACATGCTGGCGCAGGTGAAATGTCCATGTCAGCCCGTCGCGCGAAACATCCCAGCTTGTCGCGGCACCGGGAATGGGCTCGCTGCGCGGGCCTTCGGTCGTCAATCCGACGATCACGTCGCCCAGCAGCCACGCCTCCCAGTTGCCCTGGATGAATGCGGGATCGAGACTTTTGATGTCTGAGCCATTGCCGCGATCAAGCGTCGTGAGATGTTGATCGCTCGGCGGCGAGCATGCGGCCAGCAGCAGGCCCAGCGCGAGCGCCCCCAGGCGAAAGCTTGTCATTTTCCGAATCCTCGAAGGGCTCGGAATGTTTAGACGGTCGCTTTGCCGCGCGCGAGGGAAAGATAACGGGAGCGATTGAAGTTCACGTTGTTACTGACCCAACCCTTTACCTGTTGAGAAACCAGGTCGCGCGCGACGCCGAAAAACACCGGCGCGATAACATTGTCGGCCAGCAGTACTTGTTCGGCCGATTGCAGCAGAAGCTGGCGTTTGGCCGGATCACGCTCATTGTCGGACGAAGTCATCAACCTATCGTATTCCGCGTTGCTGTAACCGCCGAAGTTCATGTCGGTGGTCGAGGACGCAAACAGGAAAAGATAGTTTTTCGCGTCGCGGTAATCGGCGACCCAGCCGGTCCATGCCGCTGCGAAGTCTCTGCGGCGGAGCGTTTGATAGTGGACTTGGCTTTCGGATTGCATCAGGCGAACCTGCGCCCCCACCTCACGCCACATCTCCTGCAATGCGACGGCAATGATCTTCGACTCCGTGGTGTTCTGCAGGTTGTAGTCAAACGAAAGCGGCCTGCTGGGGCCGAAGCCGGCTTCAGCCAGCAACTGTTTGGCCTTCTCAACGCGGCTGGCCATCCGCATGGATTTGAAGCCGAGTTGTGCCTTGCCGGGGTAGCCCACCATTCCCGGCGGCACCAGCGCGTATGCTGGCGCCTCGTTGGCGCGCATGATTTTCGCGGTGATAATTTCGCGATCGATAGCCATACACATCGCTTCGCGCACGCGCGGGTCATCGAATGGCGCACGATGCATGTTGAACTGGACATACTGCGTCAGGATATAAGGATAGAGGCGCAATTCGCGCGACATGTTCTCGCGCAGCCAATCGATCTGCTGCGGCGGAATACCATCGCTTATCACATCGAATTCGCCAGCACGAAAGCGTTTTAGCGCCGCCGATTGATCTTGCGTGGGATAGAAGAACACATTCTTTAGCACCACGTCATCGGCAGCATAGAAGCGCGGGTTCTTCACAAGATGGACATATTCGTTCGGAACCCATTCTTTGAGAATGAACGGTCCATTCGAAACCGCGTGGGCGGGGTTCATCCAGTCCGCGCCGTATTTTTCCACCACGTGCCTCGGCACCGCAAAGGTTGTCATGTGCGCCATCAATTCTTTGATGTACGGCACCTGAAAATGGAACGCGATTTCTACGGTTCGGTTGTCGATCGCGCGAACGCCAAGCTGATCGATCGGCATCTTACGTCCATTCACCGCTTCCGCATTTTGGATCGGATAGAGCATCGGTGCATATTGCGACGCCGTAGCTGGATCGAGAACCCGGCGAAATGAGAACACATAGTCGTCGGCCGTAACCGGTACGCCGTCCGACCAGACGTGATCACGCAGCTTGAAACGATAAGTTAGGCCGTCTTCGCTGACTGAGTAACTTTCCGCCGCGCCAAAAATGGGGTTGGCAGCCGCGTCCAGAGTCATCAGTCCGGAAAACATGTCCCCTATGATGTTCATCTCCCAGTTGGCCTGGGCCAGATGCGGATCGAGCGTGTCGGGTTCAGCCTTGTTGCCGCGATTAAGCGTCCAGGGGTCTATCTGAGTGCGCGCCTTGCCGAGATGGCCGCTGCGGAAAGCCATGGCCGCACCGCCCAGTGCCACAGCAGCACCGGTGCCCATAAGGGCGCGTCGCGTGAATCTATATGAACCTTCGGCCATGTTCCCCGGCCCTCGCATGCGGCCAAACGATATCCTATTGTCGCAAGCGTTACGGTCTGCTTTACGGCCGTTCTGCTCTCTGAGCCAATTTCGTAATTTGATAGGGTGAACAAGATATGAAAGTTCGCACGCTTCTGCTGGGTGCTGGCCTGACGCTCACTTCTTTGGTACCAGCCGGCGCCGGCCCCCGCGACGACGTCTTGGACGCAATGGGCCGATGCGCCGCCGTCGCCGATAGTACGGCGCGTCTGGCCTGCTACGATTCACTGGCGCCGCAATTGAAGACAGCCCTCTCGACGCCCCCCGCTACGTTGGATCACACACCGACGGGCGACGAACAGAAATCCTGGTTCGGCTTCGATCTTGGCGGCCTCTTTACGCCTGGCGCCACAGTTTCCAGCCAAACGACCCCGGAGCAGTTTGGCGGCGATCGCGTGGCTAAGACTGCGGAACAGCAACAAGTTATCAACCAGGAGCAGATTGACAGCATCTCTGCCGGCGTCACGGATTACTCGTTCACGCCCTTCAGCAAGAAGTTCATTGTATTCCTCGACAACGGGCAGATCTGGCGCCAGATTGAAGGAGACGCCGACGTCGCGCGTTTCTCGCGCGATCCGAAAAATAACAGGGTCACAATTTCGCGCGGCGCCATCGGCAGTTATAACTTGATGATCAACGACAGCGCCAAGGTTTATAAAGTCACGCGCGTAAAGTAGCCTCGATCAGGCGGCGTCGAATTCTGCCACAAAATGATTTGGCGTCACTTCGATCAATTTTGGCTGGTATTGTTCGACATCAGGGTCGTCCAGCATCTTCGATTTGAGAAAGGTGAGTTGCGCACGGCTGTCCAGAGGCGAAGGCAGATCTCCTACCAACTTGACGCGGGGTTTTGCGCGTTCGCTTTTCGGGTCGGGAATTGGCACCGCCATCATCAGCGCTTTCGTGTAAGGGTGACGTGGGTTTTCGTAAACCGAACTTGCATCGCCAAATTCCACCACGCGGCCCAGATAAAGCACCATTAGACGGTGCGAGAGCTGGCGGACCACCGAAAGATCGTGGCTTATAAATATGAGCGACATGCCGAATTCGGCTTGCAGGTTAGCAATCAAATCAATGATCTGGGATTGGATAGAGACATCCAGCGCGCTCACGGCCTCATCGCAAATCACCATGCGCGGCTTGACAATCATGGCCCGCGCCACACCAACGCGCTGATTTTGCCCGCCCGAGAACTCATGCGGGTAGCGGTTGATCCAATCCGGCTCCAACCCGACTCGCGCCATCATCTCGCGCACTTCGCGCCGCACGACTTCCGCTGACATATCCGGGCGCAGATTTTTGAGTGGCTCGGCAATAGACTCGCCGATCGTCATCCGCGGATCGAGGCTCGCCAACGGATCCTGAAAAACGATCTGAAATTCTTTGCGCAACCTTCTGATTTCGTGTTCTGCAAGAGAGCCAAGCCGTTTACTACACCAGACTACAACGCCTGCGGTCTCAGGAATCAACTGCAGAACCGCTCGGGCTAACGTAGACTTTCCACAGCCTGACTCGCCGACAATTCCAAGTGTTTCGCCTTGGCGCAAATCGAAACTCACGCCATCAACGGCGCGCAGCGCCTTTGTTTTGGAAAAAAAGAGTCCGTCTGTTTTGACCGGATAATAAACTTTCAGATTCTGTACTTGCAGAAGACGGGGCGCCACGCCTGCCGGCAGCAACGGCGGCGTTTTCCTATCCGGCTTGTCGAGCCGCGGCATCGCTTCGAGCAGCATTTTCGTGTAGTCGTTTTGTGGATTGTAGAAAATATCGTCCACCGCGCTGGCTTCCACAATATGCCCGTCCCGCATCACTTGAACCTTGTCGGCCACGCCTGCAATTACGCCCATGTCGTGCGAGATCAGAACGATCGCGGTTTTAAGCTCAGTTTTCAGGTCGCGCATAATATCCAGAATTTGCGCCTGGATCGTCACGTCCAGGGCTGTCGTTGGCTCATCGGCGATCAGTAGATCGGGGCCACAAACAGTTGCCATCGCAATCATTATGCGCTGCCGCATACCGCCCGAAAGCTCGTGCGGATATTGCTGCATGCGGCGTCGCGCTTCGGGAAGACGCACCATGTCCAGAACTTCGATGGTGCGCTTTTGAGCTTCCGCACGAGAAAGCCGCTGATGCGTGCGCAACGTTTCCACGATCTGCGCGCCGACCTTCATGTGTGGCGTCAATGAAGTCAAAGGATCCTGAAAGATCATGGTTATTTTGGAGCCGCGCAGCTTGTTCAGGTTCTTTTCATCCAAGCCAAGAATTTCCCGGTCGCGGAATTTTACACTGCCGGTGGCGCGACCATTCGCGGTCAGAAGGCCCATTGCGGCCAAAAAAAGCTGGCTCTTGCCGGACCCGGACTCGCCAACAACGCCGAGACATTCGCCTTCGTTGATATCGAAGTTAGCATCGCGCACGGCTTGCACTTCGCCGTCATGGGTAGTGAAAGTAACGCTGAAGTCGCGAACCTGAAGAATGGGCGTGCTCATGATCAGCGATCCTTCGGATCAAGCGCGTCGCGCAGTCCGTCACCGATAAAGTTCAGGCAAAATAGAGTCAGACTCATGAAAAGCGCCGGGAAGACCAGCATCCAAGGGGCGACTTCCATCTGGTTAGCCCCCTCATAGATCAGCACGCCCCAAGACGTTAGGGGTTCCTGGATGCCCAGGCCAAGAAACGAGAGGAAACTCTCGGCCAGTATCACCGCGGGAATTGTCAGCGTTACGTATACGATAACTGGGCCGACCACGTTGGGAATAATGTGCCGCGCAATTATGCTCTGCGTGCTGGCACCTGACGCTCTTGCGGCTTCGATGAATTCTTTGTTGCGCAGGGAAAGCGTTTGCCCGCGAACGATACGGGCCATTGTCAGCCATTCCACGGCACCAATGGCGAGGAACAGTAGAAAGAAGTTCCGGTTGAATACGACCATAAGGATGATCACAAAGAAAATGAAAGGCAGAGAGTAAAGGACATCAACGAAGCGCATCATCAATTCGTCGATCCGGCCTCCAATGAATCCCGCCGTGGCGCCATAGGTCACGCCGATGAAGAGGCTCACGAAAGAGGCAAGAAGCCCCACAGCCAGTGACACGCGCGCGCCGTAAAGGGTGCGCACGAAGAGATCGCGTCCGATTGCGTCGGTGCCAAACCAGTGCGCTCCGCCCGCATTGCACATAACGGTGGCGTCAGGCCACCAGTCTGGCGAACAGGACACCACGTTGTAATCGATACTGTCGTAGGCATATGGCGAAAGCATCGGTGCGAAGATCGCCATGAGAGCGACGATCCCCAATACGATCATGCTGATGACGGCCGCTTTGTTGGCGATCAGGCGGCGGCGCGCGTCCACCCAGAGGCTGCGCCCCCGAACGTCGAGCGCTCGTTCCATAATCTGTTCTTTGTCGGCATCGATTGTGAAGGGCATGACCATCAGTCGAAACTCACGCGGGGGTCCAGAACGCGATAGAGAACATCGGCGACGAGATTGAGCAGGATGATGAACGCGGCATAGAAAATGACGACGCCCATCACCATTGTGTAATCGCGGTTCAGCGCACCCTGGATGAAATAGCGCCCGATACCGGGCAGGCCAAATATTTGTTCCACCACCAGCGAGCCAGTGATCAGCGCTGCGACTGCCGGACCCAGATAACTCACTAGCGGCAACAATCCCGCGCGCAATGCGTGGCGTACCAGAACCACCCGATTAGGGAGTCCTTTGGCGCGGGCAGTGCGTATATAGTTGGAATGCAATACTTCAATCATACTGCCGCGCACTAATCGGGAGATGATAGCGATCTGCGGGAGGGCCAACACAATGACCGGCAAAATCATATTGCGGATCGCGCCATCGTTCCAACCGCCCACCGGCAGCGATATGTCGTATCCGAATACCGAGAGCCCGTAGACGCCGAAGATCAGCGTCAGGATTGGCGCCGTCACAAACGTGGGAATGGTGATACCAAACATGGCAATTGCCATTACGCCGTAATCCGTCCCCTTGTTCTGATGCAGCGCGGCCACAACGCCCAGACAAGTGCCGAACAAGATCGCAAGAACGATTGCCGAAAGGCCGAGCTTCGCGCTCACCGGCAAGCCTTCCTCAATCAGTTCGCCAACGGAGAAGTCCTTGTTCTTGTAAGAAGGACCAAAGTCGCCGTGTGCAAGACGGCCAACATAAATCAGGAACTGCTGCGGGATCGGCTTGTCGAGATTGTAAGCGGCCTTGATGTTGTGCTCGATCTCAGGCGGCAGGCGGCGATTGGCGTCAAAGGGCCCGCCCGGCGCAATCCGCATCATGAAAAATGCGAGCGAGATAATGACGAGCAGCGTCGGGATCGCGCCCAGGATACGGCGGATGACGTAAGGCAGCATCGAAAACCTCAATTCCTTCCCGCCCCCGCGCGGAAGGAAGCCCCCTGATGAACAAGCCTGGTGAGGTTAACGGCGAAGTCAATTAAAAATCCCTAACGCCGATGGGCACTTAGGCAGCCATCCCAAGTAAAAGTGACCGCCAAACCAAGGGCTTGGCGATCTCCCGCAAGGGGAGCGACTAGTTGCCGGACGGCAATTCGAGCCCGGTGACTGCGCTTTTGAAGGCTCGTGCCTGCACGAGGCTGCGGGCGGCGTCGATGGAGGGCGCGAAAAAGCGGTCCTTATCAAAGCGAGGAGATGCGCGTCGGATTCTGGCGTGAACCTCTTCCAGCGCCCGCGAACTCTCCAGGGGGCGATGAAACTCGATGCCTTCCGCCGCGGCCAGCAACTCGACCGCCAAAATGTTCGCCGTATTGACGTTCATGTCTCCAAGGCGGCGCGCCGCGAAGGTTGCCATGGAGACGAAGTCCTCCTGGTTGGCGGATGTCGGCAGGGAATCCACAGAGGCCGGATGTGCCAGCGATTTGTTTTCCGATGCCAGCGCTGCGGCGGCGACATGGGCGATCATGAAACCGGAATTGGTGCCGGCGTCGCTGGTCAGAAACGGTGGCAGGCCGCTGAGAGATGAATCGATCAGCATCGCAATGCGCCGTTCCGAAAGAGCGCCGATTTCAGAAATCGCGATCGCCAGCGCATCCGCCGCAATGGCAACGGGCTCGGCATGAAAGTTGCCGCCCGAAAGCACATCGCCGTTTTCGAACACCAGCGGATTATCGGTCGCAGCGTTCGCCTCCACTGCGAATATTCCTGCGACGTGCCGAAGCGTGTCGATGCAAGGGCCCAATACCTGCGGCTGGCAGCGAATGGAGTAAGGATCCTGCACCCGGTCGCAATTCAGATGTGACTTTCGGATGGCGCTATCTTTAATCAGTGCGCGCAGCACCGCTGCGGCTTGGATTTGGCCTTTTTGTCCCCGCACATCGTGAATGCGCGCGTCGAAAGGCGTGTCGCTGCCCAACACCGCATCCGTGGTCAGCGCCCCGGCCACGAAGGCCGCTTCCAGATTGGCTTCTGCCGCGAACAGGCCCATCAAGGCCAATGCCGTTGATACCTGCGTTCCGTTCAGCAACGCCAATCCTTCCTTCGCCTCCAGCTCAATGGGTTCGATGCCCGCCTTTGCCAACGCGGCTCGCGCGGGCAATCGCTCGCCGTTGAACCGCGCAAAGCCGTCGCCGATCAATACGGCTGACATATGCGCCAGGGGCGCCAGATCGCCCGACGCACCCACCGATCCTTTTTCGGGAATCTCAGGCAGCACGCCTTTGTTGAGCAAGGCGAGCAACCGCTCCACCACCACGCGGCGCACGCCGGAATAGCCGCGCGACAGGCTTGCAATTTTCAGCGCCAGAACGAGCCGCACTGTCGCGTCCGGCAGCGGTGTGCCGACGCCGACCGAATGCGACAGCACCAGATTGCGCTGCAGGGTTTTCAGTTCGTCGTCCGGAATGCGTTTCTGCGCAAGCTTCCCGAACCCCGTGTTCACGCCGTAAATAGCGCGGCCGGATTCCAGCGCGGCTTCGATTATCGCCCGCGACTTTTCGATTTGCGGCCACGCAACGTCCGCCAGCTTCACGGCGTGCGTCCCATCGGCGAGTTTGCGCCACAGCGAAAGCGATGTTTTTCCGGGCTCGATAAGAAGGTCTGTCATGGGCGTTCTTATAGCGCGTCCGGCGTCGGCGTCACCCCGCCAAAACGCGCGACGGGGCGAAGACCAGCTCCGCGACGGTGCCGTGGTCGGGCTCGCTGGAAATGCGGAATTGCGCTTTGTTGGCCTCCGCCAGAGCCTTCGCCAACGGCAGGCCAAGGCCGGTGCCTTTGCGGTCGCGCTGCAGCGCCCCGTCCACCTGGCCGAAGGGCTCTAACGCAAGCTGGATTTCGTTGGGTGTCATGCCCACGCCGGTGTCGCGAACGCCGATGACGATGCCGCCGTCACCATCCTGACCGGCGCTCACAAAAACCTCGCCGCCCTTGGGCGTGAACTTGATGGCGTTCGACATGAGATTGAGCATGACCTGGCGCAGCGCGCGGGCATCGGCCGAAACAGGTGGCAAGTTCGCGGGAACCGCCGTTTTCAATTCGATGCCCAGATCGGCCGCCTGTGGTTTCGCCAGCCGCGCGCAATCGTCGATCACGCCCGCCAGTGCCACGGAATCGAAAGCGATGCGGAATTTCCCCGCCTCGATGGCAGCCAGATCCAGCAGATCGTTCACGAGGCTGAGAAGATGCCGCGCGCTGAACAGAACGTCATCGACATAGCCTTCGTAACGCCGATCACCCAGCGGGCCGAAGTGCTTCTGCTGCATGATCTCGGAAAAGCCGATGATCGCGTTCAGCGGATTGCGCATCTCGTGCGTCACCTTGGCGACGAAATCCGACTTCGCCCTGTTGCGCGCTTCGGCGTCGTCGCGCTGGTCGCGCAGATGCGCTTCCGCCTGTTGCGGCGCGGATTTGGCGCGCAGCCGCTGCTCGATCGCATGCCGCGCGCTGACATCTTCCACGCGCAGGATGGCGCTTGGCGTGCCATCGCGCGGGTCCAGAAAGCGCGCGGCGTGAAGCAGCAGCGAAACCTCGCGCCCG
This sequence comes from Rhizomicrobium sp., assembly GCA_036267995.1. GTDB lineage: Bacteria > Pseudomonadota > Alphaproteobacteria > Micropepsales > Micropepsaceae > Rhizomicrobium. The sequence goes on along the minus strand of DATAUZ010000030.1, from coordinate 15,690 downwards.
TCGCGTGCGACAGTGGCGGTGCGGTTTGCGGCGCCTTGCTCGATCGCCTGCGCCGCGATCTGCGCCAGCAGTGTGCGCGACAGCATCGGCATCAGGCTGCGGCCGAGTTCGTTCGCGTCGAGCGCGCCGCCCGATGTGTCCAGCCGCACGAGCGCCACCGGCACGGCATCGAACAAGGCGCGGCCGAGCGCGGGCCTCGCTTTTTCCTGCGCCTGCATGACGACAACCAGAATGCCGTCGCGGCCATCGAACAGTTTCATCGGCTTGGCGCGCATGCGCACCGCCAGCCGGCGTGTTTGCGGGGTGAGTTCGGCGTCGATGGCCGCGTTGGACACCGCGGCGGTCTCGATGGCGCGCACCACATCGCTGTCGGCGGCGAAAATATATTCGACGATGTCGAGCAGCGAGGCCGCGCCCCAGAAGGCGAGGCCGGCGTCGTTGGCCCAGGCGATGCGACGGCGGGCGCTGTCCCACAACCATGCGGGCTTGGCCACACGGTCGGCGGCATCGGGCGTGGCCGTTTTCTCCGTCATCAATTCCCCAGAAACGCCGATTCGGGCGGTTGCGGAAAGTGCCGGGCGCAGGGTTTGCGCCGCTTGCCGGGATCGCGCACAAAGCCCGGCCGCGCCTGCTTGCATTTGAGGGACGGGACTCATAGCTTCCGGCCCCTTCGAGGCCGGTTTTCGGGCCTTTTGGGCAGTTGTAGCTCAGTTGGTTAGAGCGCCGGATTGTGGATCCGGAGGTCGGTGGTTCGAACCCACCCAACTGTACCATCCTCCCCCTATAAATAAGGCGGGCCCCATAAATAAGGCGGGTGAATCGCGAACGGCCGTTCGCGATGCCCGCCCTGGTCTGCAAGCCCGACCGCCACCGGAAGCGCGTTCAAGCGCACTCCATTGGTCGTCCGGCTTCCACCGCCTTGGGCTTTGCGGGGTCCGGCGGTCTCTCCCAGGCGACGGCTTGCCAGCGCGGGGATATTCCGTCGGGTCGCAGGGGTGCACGCGAGTTTGCACCTAGCCTTGTATGGTCTCGCGTTAAATTCGCTTGGGCTTCTGCCCGAAAATCCATGTCATATCTGCACTCCTTGGTTCTCCAAACAGAACATATAGAGAACACGAACGAGGAACGCAAGCCCGATTTATGATTTAATACTTTGTCCATGATTACAAGCATTTAGCGGCGGGCGGGCGGCTTTTGCGGGGCGCGGATGCGCAAACCTATGGCGCGGCTTCCCGCTACTGTAGAGAAAACCATCTTCTGATTAGGAGCCATCGTGTCAGACGCCAAGCCGCAGGTATTGGATACGCGCCGGGCGCAGATGTTTCCGGTGCTGGCGGCTGCGGAGATAGACCGGCTGCGCCGGTTCGGCGCGCTGCGCAAATTCGGCGAAGGCGATTTTCTGGCGCGCACGGGGCAGGTGACGGCGGGATTGATTGTGGTTCTCTCCGGCTCGGTGCGGGTCGCGCCACGCGACCGTCCCGATCAGGTGATCGTGACCTATGAGGCCGGACATTTTCTTGGAGAGCTGGCGCAGCTTTCGGGGCGGCCGTCACTCGCGGACGCCGTGGCTTTGTCCGACGTCGAAGCCATCGAGATTTCGCCGCCGCATCTGCGCGAATTGATTGTCGCCGAAGCAGACACCGGCGAGAAAATCATGCGCGCGCTGATCTTGCGCCGCGTGGGTTTGCTGGAACGCAATGTCGGCGGTCCCATCATTGTGGGCGCCGCGGACAATCGCGATGTGCTGCGGCTGGAAAACTTTCTGGCGCGCAATGGCCACCCGCACGAGCGCCTCGATCCGGACACCGACAATGGCGCCAAGGCGTTGATCGAGAAGTTCCATGTGAGGCTGACGGAACTGCCCATCGTTCTCTGCCCAACCGGCGATCTGCTGCGCAATCCCAGCGAGAACCAGCTTGCGCGCTGCATCGGGCTTACGCATGCGCTCGATCAGAACAAGCTCTATGACGTGGCCATCGTCGGGGCCGGCCCGGCGGGGCTGGCGGCCGCGGTATACGCGACCACGGAAGGGCTTTCGGTCATTGCGCTGGATTGCCGCGCCTTCGGCGGGCAAGCCGGCGCATCGGCGCGCATCGAAAACTATCTGGGATTTCCCACGGGCATCTCGGGACTTGCGCTCACGGCGCGCGCTTACAATCAGGCGCAGAAATTCGGCGCCGAAATGGCGATCCCCGAAGAGGTTGCCGGCATGACCGAAGACCTGTCGTCCGGCGTGCGCTGCTACACCCTGCGTGTGCAAGGCGGACAGACGATACGGGCGCGTGCCGTGGTGATCGCGAGTGGCGCGGAATATCGCCGGCTGGACGTTTCCAATCTGGCGCAATTCGAAGGCGCGCATGTGCATTATTGGGCGTCGCCTTTGGAAGCGCAGCTTTGCGCGGGCCAAGAAATCGCGCTGGTCGGCGCCGGAAATTCGGCGGGGCAGGCGGCGGTGTATCTTTCATCGCATGCACAGAAAGTCTGGATGATCGTGCGCGGCGGCAGTTTGGATGCCACCATGTCGCGCTATCTCTGCGATCGCATCGCTGCCCAGCCGAATATCGAAGTTCTGACGCAGACCGAAGTCACCGCGCTGGCTGGGCCGAATGGGGCGCTGGAAGCGCTGACATGGCGCAATCGCAAGACGGGCGCCGAAACCGAGCGCGCGATCCGCCATCTGTTTCTTCTGATCGGCGCTGCGCCAAATACCGATTGGCTAGCGCAATCGAATATCGAGCGGGACTCGAAGAACTTTGTTTGCGCTGACGTCTTTCAAGGCGAAAAAGGGTTTCCGTTGCAAACCAACCGGCCGGGAATTTTCGCCATCGGCGATGTGCGCTCCGGCTCCGTCAAGCGCGTTGCCGCGGCCGTGGGCGAAGGCGCGCAGGTGGTGGCGGCGATCCATGCTTATCTGGCCGCCAACGGCGCGGTAAAAGAGGCCGTCGATTCCGCAGGAGGTTCCGCCAATGGCCGATAGCTGCAACCATCTGGATACCATTCGCACCATTACGCCCAGCGCGCTGGGGTGCGAGGAATGTTTGAAGATTGGATCGGAATGGGTGCACCTGCGCCTGTGCCGCACCTGCGGCCATGTCGGCTGTTGCGATGACTCCCCGCACAAACACGCGACCAAGCATTTTCACAAGACGCAGCACCCCATCATTGAAGGGTACGATCCGCCGGAAGGGTGGGGCTGGTGTTATATCGACGAAGTGATGTTCGACCTGTCGGATCGAAAGACACCGCACAACGGGCCTATCCCGCGTTACGTTTGAGGTGTTGGGCTGGAATGAGAATTGGACGCCACGGCCGGACCGGTCCCGGCCGGGCATGGGGCTGTATCGCGGCGCGGTGGGGTTCTATATGTATTGTTTCTGAAGGGTTGCCCGCAGGCGATATGGGAACGGCCGCAATAGACCTGAGCATGGCACGGCGTGCGGATTCCGTTCGGCGCGCTGCCACTTGGCTTTTTGCGCTCGCCTTTGCGTTGCAGTCCTTTGTGACACAAATTCACATTCACCACACTTCGGACGGGATTAGCGGCCCGGCGATTGCCAAGGTTCTTGCGAAGGCGCCCGCGCAGCACAGCCCGCCCGGCGAGAATGGCACGATGGATTGCCCGCTGTGTCAGGCAATCGCGCATGCCGGTGTGTTTTTTGCGCCCGTTACGCCACTTCTTCCTCTTCCCGTTGCGTGGGTTGAATTTCTGACGCCGGCAATTCAAGCCAAGACCGCCGGCGATATTACGACGCACGATTGGCGCAGTCGCGCGCCTCCACAGCACTGACTCTCAAACTGCAATCGCCATAACGGTCTCTGTGCCGGTTTTGCGCGTCTCGCACGCGCACGGCATTCCCAAGGCGATCAATTGAAAAGTCTTTTGCAAGTGGAAAGCGTCAATGCGTTGCACAAACGACAGAGGAGATAACGCCGGAAGACCCGCGCGCCGCGCGCTCTGGTGCGCGCCGTCTCTCGCTATGGCCCTGCTCCTTGCTGGTTGCGCCGTGGGCCCGGACTTCAAGAAGCCTGACGCACCGGATGTCAGCACCTACACGCCCGATCCGCTTGCGGCGACAACGGCGCGCACGCCCGATGTCGCGGGCGGCGAAGCGCAGCATTTCGCGGCGGGGGGCGATATTTCGGCGGATTGGTGGACACTGTTTCATTCCAAGCCGCTCAACGATCTGATCGATAAGGCGCTTGCCAACAATCACGACCTCAAGGCCGCGCAAGCCGCTTTGCGCGCGGCACGGGAGAATACCGCGGCAGGCCGTGGCGCATACTTTCCCGCAATCTCGGTAGGCGCATCGGCGACCCGCGAACAGGATCCGCCCGGCGCGCTGGCGCCAGTGCCGAGCAACAATGCGTTTCTTTACAATCTCTATACGCCGCAGGTCAGCGTTTCCTACGCGCCCGACGTTTTCGGCCTTACGCGCCGGACGGTGGAGTCTTTGGAAGCGCAGGAAAAATCCGTTCGCTTCCAGATGTTCGCCACCTACACGACATTGACGTCCAATCTGGTGGTCACGGCGATCGAGGAAGCGGCGGTTCGGGCCCAAGTCGATGCCACGCATCAGTTGATCGACATCGAGTCGAACATGGTGCGGATACTGCAGTATCAACTCGACAAGGGCTATGCGAGCAAGCTCGATCTGGCGGCGCAGAAATCGCAGCTTGCCCAGACCATGGCTTCCCTGCCGCCGCTTATCAAACAATTGGCCCAGCTTCACGATCAGCTTGCGGTTCTGGCGGGCCAGTTTCCCAGCCAGATGCCGGCGGAAAACTTTGAATTGTCCAGCCTGCAATTGCCGCAGGACATTCCCGTCAGCCTTCCTTCAAAACTCGTGGAACAGCGGCCCGACGTGCGGCAGGCGGAAGAAAACCTGCATGCCGCGAGCGCGCAGATCGGTGTCGCCGTCGCCAACCGTTTGCCGAACATTCAGTTGACAGCGAACGCCGGCAGCACCGCGCTTGCCATCAATCAATTGTTCACGCCGGGCACCGGTTTCTGGAATATCGGCGCCGCACTGGCCGCTCCGATTTTCGACGGCGGCGCCTTGTTGCATCAGGAACGCGCCGCGCGGGCGAATTACACGCAGGCATCCGAGCAATATCGCAGCACCGTGCTGACCGCGTTTCAGAATGTGGCCGATACATTGACGGCGCTGGAGCAGGATGCGGAAGCTTTGAAGTCGGCGGCGGATGCGCAGGACGCGGCGAAGACGACGCTGGATTTGTCTCAACGCCAGTATCGCGATGGCTATGCGGGTTATCTATCGCTGCTGAATGCCGAACAAGCCTATCAGCAAGCTCAAATTAATCTCGTGCAGGCCCAGGCTGCTCGCTACGCCGATACGGCGGCGCTGTTTCAAGCACTCGGCGGCGGCTGGTGGAATGCCACGGATTTGGCGAAGGACGATCATGAAGAATAGATTTTCATATTTGCTGGCCGGCGCGTGTTGCCGCGAACTTCCGCGCGCGGCGGCAATCGTTCTTATGCTGGCGGCCGGTGCAATGCTCGCCGGCTGTTCGCCCAAAAACGACGCCAAGCCATCGGTCACCGCCAGCAACGTGACGCTGACGGCCGATCAGCGAAAGCACATCAGTCTCTACACCGTCGCCGAATCGAAGTTTCACAAATCGGTCGATACGACCGGCGTCGTCGATTTCGACAACGATCAGGCCACAAGCGTGTTGGCGCCGTTCTCTGGTCCGGTTTCGCGGCTGCTTGTTTCGCCAGGCGACAAGGTCAAGCAGGGCGCTGCGCTGGCCTTGGTCGATTCACCGGACTTCGCAGCCGCGGTCGGCGCCTATCGCAAGGCGGTCGCGACGGCGCGAACAGCACGCCACCTGGCCAATCTGGATAAAGACCTTCTGCGGCATCAGGGCGTCGCGCAACGCGAGGCGGATCAGGCGGAAACCGACGCGGTGGGCGCCGAAGCGGATCGCGATGCGGCTTTGCAGACTCTGATTTCGCTGGGTGTCGGATCGCAGTCCATCGGGGATATACAGCGCGGCCGGCCGGTTTCACACGCCGCAGGCGTCATTCGCGCGCCGATTGCTGGAACCGTGGTGGAAAAACTGATCACGCCCGGCCAGCTTCTGCAGGCGGGAACAACGCCGTGCTTCACGGTCGCCGATCTTTCGCGCGTCTGGGTCATGGCACAGATTTTCGGCGCCGATCTTGCGTCTGTGCATGTCGGCGATACGGCGCAGGTCACGGCTGGCATCGGTTCGAAGCCATTTTCCGGACGCGTGGATAACATCGCGGCCCTTGTGGATCCCGATACGCGTTCGGTCGGCGTGCGCGTGGTCGTGGACAATCCGGGAAGTTTTCTGAAGAAGCAGATGTATGTCCGCGTTCAAATCGAGGCGCACAATGCAGATGCGGGATTGCTGATCCCGGTTTCGGCGATATTGCGCGATGACGAGAACCTGCCGTTCGTTTACGCCGCCCAGCGGGACGGCAGCTTCGCGCGCCGGCATGTGACGCCGGGTTATCGCAGCGCGGACCGATACGACATTTCTTCCGGCTTGCGGCCGGGCGACCGGATCGTGGTTCAAGGGGCGCTCTTCCTTCAGTTCATGCAAAGCCAATGAGCGATAGCCCCGCCCCCGAAACGCCGCCCGCAAACGCGTCGGTCATAAACAGGATCGTCGCCTCCGCGTTGGGGCAGAGTTTTCTCGTCATTCTCATGACGCTGGTGCTGATCGTTGCGGGCACGCGCTCGCTCGACCGGTTGCCGGTGGACGCCTATCCCGATCTTTCGCCACCCATCGTCGAGATCGTTACGCAGTGGCCGGGACATGCCGCAGAGGAAGTCGAGCGGCTGATCACGGTGCCCGCCGAGCGCGGCATGAACGGCATTCCGCAAATGATTACCGTGCGTTCGATCTCGCTCTACGGACTGTCGGACGTTACTTTCACTTTTGAAGACGGCACCGATAATTATTTCGCAAGGCAGCAGGTTTTCAACCGGCTGTCCGATCTCGATCTGCCGGATGGCGTGACACCTTCGGTATCGCCACTGAGTTCGCCTTCGGGCCTTATCTACCGCTACGTGCTGCAGAGCCCCGACCGCTCGCCGATGGAGCTCAAGACCTTCGAGGACTGGACCGTCGAGCCGCAATACCGGTCTGTTCCGGGCGTGGCCGACGATTCCGGCTTTGGCGGCGGCGCCATGCAATATCAGGTGCTGATCGATCCGGTCCGGGTGGCGGGGCTCGGCCTGTCGGTGACACAGGTGGAAAGTGCTCTGGCGGCAAACAATGACAATGCCGGTGGCGGTTTCTATTCGCAGGGCGGCCAATTCTATTACGTGCGCGGCGAGGGCCGCCTGACCACTGTAGACGATATCGGCAACGTGGTGCTGGCCGTGCACAACGGCACGCCGGTGCTGGTGAAGGATGTCGGCCGCGTGGTCATCGGCATTGCGCCGCGGCTGGGTGAGTTCGGTTTCGAAAAGCAGGACGACGCGGTGGAGGGCGTCATCCTGATGCGAACGGGCGAGAAAACCCAGGACGTTCTAGAGCAGGTGGAAGCGAAAACCCGGGAGCTCAACCAGAACGTCCTGCCCAAGGACGTCAAAATTCTTCCCTTCTACGACCGCAGCGATCTGATCGCGCTGACGACGCAGGTTGTGGAAGGCAATCTTCTGCAGGGCATGTTCCTGGTCGTGGTCATTCTCATATTCTTTCTTTACGATTTTCGCGCCGGTTTGATTGTCGCCATTACCATACCGCTGGCTCTGCTTTTCGCGTTTATCTGCCTCGATCTTCAGCACGCGTCGGCCAATCTGCTTTCCATCGGTGCGATCGATTTTGGCATTCTGGTGGATGGCGCAGTGTTCATGGTGGAAAATATATTCCGCCAGATCGCGCTGCATGAGGAACGGCCGCTCGATGTTGTGAAAATCATCAAGGAAGCGGCTGCCGAGGTGGACCGCCCGCTTGTCTATGCCGTCGCCGTGATCGTTGTCAGCTTTCTGCCGATCTATGTCTTGTCTGGTCCTTCGGGAACGCTGTTCAGGCCGATGGCGGACACTATGGTATTTGCCCTCATCGGCTCCCTGATCATAACCCTGACGGTGTTGCCCGTTCTGTGCGCGTGGTTCATGCGCAAAGGCGTCAAGGAACGCCGCAACGCCGCCTATGAAGCCATCAGCTCTTACTACATCAAGGGGCTGGATTATTGTCTGGCTCACCCATGGAGAACGACATTCGCTTCGGCCGTTTTGCTGGCGGCTTCGCTATTGCTCGTGCCTTTTATCGGTGCCGAGTTCATGCCGCAGCTTGATGAAGGCGCGTTGTGGGTGCGTGCAACCATGCCCTACACCATTTCCTTCGACGAGGCTGCGAAAGTATCTCCCAAGGTGCGAGAGATTTTGCGTTCTTTTCCGCAGATCACAACGGTTACGTCCGAACTGGGGCGCCCCGACGACGGCACGGATTCGACCGGTTTTTTCAATGACGAATTTTATGTGGGCCTTAAGCCCTACTCACAATGGACTGGACCTTACCAGACCAAGCCGGAGCTGATTGCGGCGATCAATGACAAGCTCAAGGCTTTTCCCGGAATCATTTTCAATTACACACAGCCGGCCGAGGATGCGGTGGATGAGGCCGAGACCGGCCTGAAAAGCGCGCTTGCGGTCAAGATATTCGGCTCCGATCTGCAAACGCTTGAAAAAAATGGCAAAGCCATCAAGCAGGTTTTGGAAAAAGTGCGCGGCATCACCGATGTAACGCTGGTGCAGGAACTGGGGCAACCAAGCCTGACCATCAAAATCGACCGTGGCCGGATTGCCCGTTACGGCCTGAATGTCGCCGACATCAACAGCCTGATCCAGACAGCCATCGGCGGTGATGTGGCGACCCAGGTTGTGCAAGGAGAGAAAGAGTTCGATCTTGTCGTCCGCCTTGAGCGCCAATACCGCGACAACGCCGAAGAGATCGGCAACATTCTGGTGGCGACGCCGGGCGGACAGCAAATCCCGCTTAAGGAGCTTGCCGATATCCAGGTGACGAACGGCGCTTCCTTCATCTACCGCGAGAACAATTCGCGCTATATAGGCGTGCAGTTCTCCGTGGAAGGGCGCGATCTGGCCGACGCGGTCAGCGATGGGATTCAGCAGGTCAAAGACAAGGTCGTCCTGCCGCAAGGCTATCATCTGGATTGGGGCGGGGAGTATTCGGAATACACCGCTTCGAGTAGGCAGTTGGCGCTCATTCTGCCGCTCACCCTGTTCATGATTTTCCTGCTTCTTTTCATTCTCTACAGCAACTTCAAATTCCCGTTCATCACGGTGCTTGGCGTGCTTCTTTCCGCGCCCGTGGGCTGTTTCGTGGCGCTATGGATGACCGGCACGGCGTTTTCGGCGTCTTCGGGGATTGGCTTTCTGGCCCTGTTTGGTGTCTCGGTGCTGACGGCCGTGGTTTACATCTCCTATGTCAACGAACTGCGCCGTGGCGGCATGCCGTTGAATGAAGCGGTTCGGCAGGGCGCGATCCTGCGGCTGCGCCCGATCATGATGACTGCGCTTGTGGCAGCGTTCGGGTTGCTACCGGCGGCGCTGGCCACGGGTGTCGGCACGGATTCGCAAAGACCGTTTGCTCTGGTCATCGTCAGCGGCCTGATCACGCGGCTTTTGATCAGCATTTTCCTGATGCCGGCGCTCTATTTGCTCGTCGCGCGGCCTGACGACAGGTTGGAAGTATGACGGGATCGAGAGGGACGGCGGTGTCGTGCCACCGCGAGTACGATTGCCTGCATCAGATGCAGTTGCGGTGAACAATCGCTCAGAGTCCAAGCGTTGCCAACCGGAATGACGAACGCATCCGCGCCTGCAAAGGCGTGAATGTCTTCACGTCGCAAAATCGCGGAGCCCTCCAGCAAAAATCGCAATCGTATCCTTCCAGCCCGCCCACAAAGCACTGGTCCGATCCACCACGGCTCACATTGCCGCTGACATAGGTGTTAGCAACCGAACCGGAAGCCCGCCAATGCCGCCATGATCGGCCACCGTCACATTGCCGCTGGCGAAAGATTGGCCGATGGAGCCGCCGCTTACGTCTTAGTCCGCGCGGTTTTCTCCGCCAGTGCGGCCACGGTTGGGCGGCCGCCTAGCCGCCCATCACCACTGCCACAAAGCCTGGTTGCCCCAGCTTGAATAATCTTCCGTGCCCGGTGCGCCGCCGGTCTGGCGGGAATTGTAGACGGCGAATTCGCGCAGCACGCCCGGAATGATGACACGCGAAAGGCCGGTGGCGGCTTTGTTATGGCCGTGTTCGCCGTTCAGCGAGTCGCCCAGCAGTTCGGTCGCCTTGTCGGCGTCACGGCTTCCTTCATAGCTGTCGTCGTCGGCGAGTTTTGCCAGCGGATCGGCGCCATCTTCGACGCCAAGCCTGTCGGCGAGCTGATCGTCCTGATGAAGAAGCTCGAAGGCCGCGAAAGGAAGAAAATCGATGGCAGCCGGCGGCGGCGTGGAGTCCTCAATCAGCGAGACGAGCGTCCCGCCGCCGACATCGTTTGCCGGTGCATAACCGCTGACCGCGCCGGTGACTTTGCCGCGCGCCGTTGCGCCGCCGATGAAGGCCGATGCGTTCGCGGCCGTTCCGTTTGTGACGGTGACGGTGCCCGCCGCGATGGTGGTGTTGCCGCTGACGTTGCCGACGTTGTTTTTGGAAGCGTCGCCGTTGCCGATCTGCGCGTAGCCATTGTCGCCGGTGTCGCTGCCGGTGAGTACCAGGTCGCTCACGGAAACATCGCCGCTGTCGGCGAAGTTGCCCGCAACCGCCGGTGTCGGCGCATCGCTGGCATAGCCGCCGTTGCCGACCTGGACATAGGCGTTTTCGCCTGTGCCGGCCTGCAGGGTGACGTCGCCGGTTGCACCGGCCGTGACGGAGATTTCGCCATCGTTGCTGCCGCTCGCCGAAGCACCGGCATTGGCGTTGACCTGACCGCCGCCGTTGCCGATCTGCGCATAGGCGTCGCCGCCGCCGCCATTGAGGGTGACGCTGTTCGCCGCCGCGATCGTGATATCGCCGCTGTTGTCGCCCTGGCCGGTGAGCCCGCTGCCCAAAAGATAACCGCCGTGGCCGATCTGCGCGTAGGCCGCGTCGCCGGAGCCTGCCGCGAGCGTCACGTTATCGGCGCTGACCGCGATGGCGCCGGCGTTGGTGTAGCCGGTGGAGTTTGCGTCGGCTTGCGCGCCGCCGTGGCCGATCTGGGCATAGGCCTGGTTGCCGCTGCCTCCGTTGAGCGCCACATCGCCTTGTACCGCCAGCGTGATGTCGCCGCTTTCGTCGCCGTTGGTCTGATAACCGCCGTTGCCGATTTGCGCGTAATCGCCGGTGTGAGCGCCGCCGTCGAGCGCCACGTTGCCTTTGGACGTTACATCGATGCCGCCGCTGCCGGCACCGCGATAGCCGAGCTGGGCGTAACCGTTCTTTGCATCCAACGTGACGTTATCGGCCACCAGCGTAAGATCGCCATGCCTGCTGCCGATAAAGACATCGCCGATGGCGGACGCGCCGCCGACCGTGACATCGCCCTTGGAGGTGACCGCGATATCGCCGCTGCCGGTGTTCTGCACCGTGGCCGCGAACACGATATCGCCCTTGGCATCGATCGCAATGCCGTCCGCGCCGTTCGTCGTGACCGCGCCATTGACGGCAACGCCGCCGCCGGTGGTGACCGCCAGCGAAGCCGCATCCAGTGTGGCATTGACGGCGGTACCGTTCGCCGACACCAGGGTCACAGCGCCGCTGGTCTTGATCGCGCCCGTCGTATCGATGGCGCCGCCGGATTTGACGGTCAGCGACGCGGCCTGAACCGCGCCGATGGATGTGTCATCCGCTGACATGAGGCTTGTGGCGCCAGCCGTTTTGATCGTGCCGTTCGCATTTAGCGCGCCGCCGGATTTCACGTTCAGAGAACCGGCGTTCACAGCGCTCACCGATGTTGCATCCGCCGACGCGAGGCTCGTCGCGCCGGAGGTTGCGATATTGCCGCTAGCACCAATCGCGCCGCCGGACTTGACCATGAGCGACGCCGCCTGCACCGCGCCGATATGTGTGCCGTCCGCCGACGTGAGGTATGTCGCATCCGCCGTCTTGATCGCGCCACCCACATCAATCGCGCCGCCGGATTTAACCGAAAGCGATGCAGCCTGCACCGCGCCGATGGACGTGTCGTCCGTTGACGTGAGGCTTGTGGCGCCGGCGGTTTTGATCGCGCCGGTCACATCGAGCGCGCCGCCGGATTTCACGTTCAGCGACGCTGCCCGCACGGCACCGATGGATGCATTCCCCGCTGCCGTCAGGTTTGTCACACCGGTGGTCTTGATCGCGCCGGTTGTCAGCGCGCCGCCCGTTTTGACCGCAAGCGACGCTGCCCGAACTGCACCGATGGATGTATCATCTGCCGACCTGAGCGTGACGGCGCCAGTCGTGCCGACAGCTCCCGCCGTCAGCGCACCACCGGACTTTACGCTCAGCGACGCCGCTTTCACCGCGCCGATGGATGTGTCATCCGCCGACGTGAGGCTCGCAGCACCGGTGGTTTTGATAGTGCCGGTCACGTCGAGGACGCCGCCGGACTTCACGCTGAGCGACGCGGCTTGCACCGCGCCAAGGGATGCGTCGCCGGCCGCGACAAGCCTCGCCGCGCCGGACGTTTTGATGGCGCCCGTTGCATCGATGGCGCCGCCGGAATTCATTTTCAGAAAAGCCGCCTGCACCGCGCCGATCACCGTATCGCCTGCCGATGCGAGCGTAACCGCGCTGCCGGTTTTGATGATGCCTGTTGTCAACATGCCGCCGGACTTCAAGCTGATGTCGCCGCTGCCGCTGTCATGCAGCGCGCCGGTCAGGATGAGATCGCCACCGTTGGATATGCTGAGTGTGTGATCGCCGGAATAGTTGAGCGCGCCAAGCGTCAGCGTTTTGTTTCCGCCAAGCGCCAGCGTGAAATCGCCGTTTGGCAGATCGCTGGTGAGGCTGGGATCGATGTCGCCGTTGAGAGAATTTGCCTTGATGTTCACGTCGCCCGAAGCGGACGCCGCGCTGTCTCCGATCAGGCTTGAATCCGCACCCGCGATCTTCAGCGAATTTCCTACGGAAAGAACGATATCGCCGCTTGCGGAACCGCCGGCATCGCCGAGATTGCCGATGCGCGCGGACGAACCCGTGCTGCTGGCGATTGCGATGTTCTTTGCGGCTGTGACCGCGACATTACCCGTGACCGCGCCGCTATCGCCACCGGCCTCGGCGTTCCCAATCTGGACGGCGGAGCCGTTGCCGATGCTTTGGATGGCGACCTTGCCGGTCTGCGCCGTGACCGAAACATCCACGCCGCCGCTGCCATAGACCAGCGCGCCGACCAGCGTGCGGGCGCCATCTAGTGCCGTCATCACCACGTTGCCGTGCGCCGTCACATCGACGGAGCCGGTTGACGCGCCGGTTGCCGCGATGCCGGCAAAGGCGTTCGCGCCATCGGATGAAAGTGCAAGATCGCCGCCCGCGTTGACCGTGGTGGCGCCTGAGCCTTCGCCCGCGCTCGACGTGTTGCCAATGAAAGTTGTGCCCGTACCGGTTTGCGACAGCGCGATATCGCCGGATGTGGTGACTTCAAGATCGCCGCCGGTTGTGCCGGCCCCGGCGTTGCCGATGCGAACCGCCGCGAAGGGATTGGGCGCAGCCTCACGGGGTGCCGCGGCAGAACCCGTCATCGTCAGCGAGGCCGCATCGATCGTGATGTTGCCCTGGACAAGGCCAGTGTCCTGCGCGCCGAGATCGTTGCCGTTGCCGATCTGCGCGGACGATGCGCTGCCGTCCGACAGCATGGCGACGTCTGCGGCTGCGATCGTGATGTCTCCGGTCAATTTGCCGGAGGTGCCGTTCGGCGCGCTGTTGCCGATCTGCGCGAGGGAATTGGATCCGCCGGATGTGATGGTCAGCGCGCCGCCCTGGGTGTCGATTGCGATGCTGCTGCTTTCCGAAGCATTGCCGGTGCCCAGATTGCCGACCGTGGCAATGGAACTGTCCTGCGCATCGATGTTTACGCTGCCGCCGGTGGTAGCCAGCGCTATGGCGCCGCTGGTATTTCCCGCGACGCTCGTTCCGCCATTGCCGATTCCGGCAACGTTGGCGCCGGCTGCATCAAGGTTGATGTCGCCGTTCGCGCGCACGGCGATGGCGCCATTGCCCGCGCCGTGGAATCCGATTTGCGATGCGCCGTTTTCCGCGTCGACATCAATATCGGCGCCGGCAACGGTGGTCGCGCCGTGTCTGCTGCCCACAGCGACCGCGCCCGTGGCATCGCCGCCGATGGTTACGCCGCCGCCGCTTGCGCCGTAGGCGGCGTTGCCGATGAGATACGAAACGCCTTTCGCGATCAGCTTGCGGGCCGATACAGCCGCCACATCCCAACCGCCAACGATGTTCAGCGCGCCGGCGCCGCTGTTCTGCACCGAACTGGTGAAATCCAGACCGGACGTGGAAACGAGCGAAAGCGTGTGGCTGCTGGAATAGAAAAGGCCGTTTGCGAAATAACTGCCGATGGGTGGCTGGCCGGTCGCGCTTGTCAGCGCCAGGGTGAAATCGCCGCCGGCGCCGCTGACGGGATTTGAACTGCCTTGCATATCGTCGCGGATAATCTCGCCAAGCAAATCCGGTGCATCGACCGCAAGCGACCCTGTGACGATCGTGACGTTGCCGGTCTCCGCGGCTCCGCTATCGCCATCGGTCAGATTTCCAATCCACGCAGAGTTGCCGCTGCCGCCTGTGATTAACTGCGTGCTGCCCGAAACATCGAGTGTGATGTTGCCCGTGGCGCTGGTGATTCCTGTGGCCGGATCGCCGTTGCCGATTTGCGCATATCCGCTGCCGCTGCCTCCGGCCTGTACGATGACGTCTTTGGTCGCGTTGACGACGATGTCGCCACCGCCGTTGCCGTCATAGCCGAGTTGCGAACTATAGCCGGATGTCGACTCGATCCTCACGCTCGCGCCACTGACCGTGGTGGTGCCGCTTGCGCTGCCGACGGAAATATTCTGGTCCTGACCGTCTGCGCTGGCGCCGGGTCCGCCGATGAAAACGTCGTTGCCGCCCGATCCAAACTGATGCGTATGATCGACGTGGTTGATGCTTCCTGTGTCGCCCGTCCATCCCGAGATCAGATTGATGTTGCCGCCGTTGCTGGCAGCCGCGTTCTGGATGCTGGCGTCGATATGAATGGTGCCAGCGGATAGCAGGCTGAGATCGTGCGCGCTGTTGTAGATCAGGCTGTCCCACACACTGATATCATCCGTGGCAACGATCTGAACGTTGCTGCTGGCGAGCGAGGTGACGATGGTGGTGGGGTCTATGGTTTGCTGGCCGCTGTCGCTGGCGCAATTGCCGGGCAGGCAACTTTCGATGATGACGCTATCGGGATCGAGCAGCCAGGTGCCGGTGATGCCTTTGCGGGCGAACGTGGAGACGTGGGCCCTAAGTCCGATCCGCAGGTTTCCGGCGCCGGACGTCTCGACATATCCGCCACTGCCGCCATGTTTGCCGCCTTGTGCGCTGACGTTGCCGCGGAATTCCGTCTGGCCTTTCGACCATACCGCCACGCGTCCGCCGTCGCCTTTGCTCAGCGCGTCGGCGGTGATGGTGGCGCGGCCCACGGTTGTGGTTTGCGCCTGGCGC
>DATAUZ010000029.1:0-220003 GCA_036267995.1 Rhizomicrobium sp. | reverse complement strand
GCCGGTGATGAGGACGGATTCCGTGGTGCCGACCCAGCTGTCGCGCACGGCCAGCAGATGCACCGCAGGACGCGAAAGTTGATCCTGCGGCATCGCCTGCAGACTTTCGAACACGCCGAGTCCAACATTGCTCGCCACGATCATCAGGCTGAAATAGAGGAACATGCCCACCGTGTAGATCGCGAAGGCAAAGATCTTAAGCCCGAGCTTCGCCTGATTGAGGAAGTAGTAGATTCCCACGATCATCGCGAACGTGATGGTGACGATCTGACCGAACGCGGAAGAGATATCCTGATTGTAAGTGTGCGCCAGATTGAGAAGATCGGGTTCGGTCATGGCGCGCCCTAGTTATCGTCCATCTTCAGTGCGGCGATGAAGGCTTCCTGGGGGATGTCCACCTTGCCGAACTGACGCATCTTTTTCTTGCCCTCTTTCTGCTTGTCGAGGAGCTTGCGTTTGCGGGAGATATCGCCGCCATAGCATTTCGCGGTCACGTCCTTGCGCATGGCGCTGATGGTTTCGCGCGCGATGATCTTGCCGCCAATGGCCGCCTGAATCGGAATCACAAACAGATGCCGCGGGATCAGCTCTTTCAGCTTCTCGCACATCGCGCGCCCGCGGCTTTCCGCGCGGCCACGATTGACGATCATGGACAGCGCATCCACCGGCTCGGCATTCACGAGGATCGACATCTTCACCAGATCGCCTTCCTCGTAACTGTCGATGTGATAATCGAAGCTGGCGTACCCGCGCGAGACTGACTTCAGCCGGTCGTAGAAATCGAACACCACTTCGTTCAACGGCAGCATATAGATCACCATGGCGCGGTTGCCCGCATAGGTCAGCTCCACCTGCCGCCCGCGCCGGTCTTCGCAAAGTTTCAGCACCGCGCCCAGATGTTCGTCGGGCACAAGAATCGTCGCCTTGATCCACGGCTCCTCGATAAAGGCGATGCGCGTCACATCCGGCATGTCGGCCGGGTTATGCATCTCCTTCATAACGCCGTCGTTCATATGCATGCGGTAGATCACGCTTGGCGCCGTCGCGATCAGTTCCAGATTGAACTCGCGCTCCAGCCGCTCGCGGATGATCTCCAAGTGCAGCAAGCCCAAAAATCCGCAGCGGAATCCGAAACCCAGCGCGGCAGACGTTTCGGTTTCATGCGTAAAGCTGGCGTCGTTCAGGTGCAGCTTGGCCAGCGCCTCGCGCAAATCCTCGAACTGCGCGGCGTCCACCGGAAACAATCCGCAGAACACAACCTGCTGTGCCGGCTTGAATCCCGGCAGCGGCGCGTCGGTGCCTTTGCGCTCGTCGGTGATGGTGTCGCCCACTTGCGTGTCGGCAACTTCCTTGATCTGCGCGGTGATGAAGCCCACTTCGCCGGGGCCAAGCCGGTCCACCGCCACCTGCTTGGGCGTGAACACACCGGCACGCTCCACCTGATAAACCGCATCGGCCGCCATCATGCGGATCTTCTGGCCGCGCCGGATTTCGCCATCGACCACGCGCACCAGCACGACCACGCCCAGATAAGCGTCGTACCAGCTATCCACCAGCAGCGCTTTCAGCGGTTTGTTCGCATCGCCCTTCGGCGCGGGCAACCGGTGCACAATGGCTTCCAGCACATCGGGAATGCCGATGCCCGTCTTGGCGGAAATCGGAATGGCTTGCGACGCATCCAGCCCGATCACGTCTTCGATCTGCTGGCGCACACGTTCCGGCTCGGCGGCGGGCAAGTCCACCTTGTTCAGCACCGGCACAATCTCAAGCCCGGCATCGATGGCCAGATAAACATTCGCCAGCGTCTGCGCTTCGACACCCTGGCTCGCGTCCACCACCAGCAGCGCGCCTTCGCAAGCCGCCAGACAACGCGAAACCTCATAGCCGAAGTCCACATGGCCCGGCGTGTCCATCAGGTTGAGGACGTAGGTTTCGCCGTTATTCGCCTTGTAATTCAGCCGGACCGTCTGCGCCTTGATGGTGATGCCGCGCTCGCGCTCGATATCCATCGAGTCCAGCACCTGCGATTTCATCTCGCGGCTGGTCAGCCCGCCGGTCACCTGAATCAGCCGGTCGGCCAGCGTGGATTTGCCGTGGTCGATATGGGCCACGATGGAAAAATTGCGGATTTTGGCGAGGTCGGTCATGGAGCGGCTGCGTATAGCGGCGCCCTTGGCCCCGGTCTAGGGTCCGCCCGCCATGGCAAAACCGCAGCAAAAGCCCGCGCCGAAAGACCCGCTGGCCGAGCTTTGGCCGGGCCAGTCCGTGCCGCTGCTGAAGGCGCTGCACATCCTCACCCACAATGGCGGGCTGAATGCCGATAGCCGCCGCAAGCTGAAGCAGGTTCTGCATCTGGCCAACCTGATCCGCCCGGCGCTCACCTGGGCGTTTGCGGAAAAAGAGCAGCCCGTGCTGGCCGATCTGGGCGCCGGCAAATCCTATCTGGGCTTCATTCTCTACGATCTGTTCTTCGCCAAAGAGACGCGCGGCACGGTCTATGGCATCGAAGCGCGCCACGATCTGATCGAAACCTCCAAGAAGATCGTCGCCGAAAGCGGCTTCGCACGCATGCACTTCATCGAAAGCGCGATTGCCGATGCACAGCTTCCCGATGGCAGAGCCGATGTGGTGACGGCACTGCACGCCTGCGATACCGCAACCGACGAAGCCATCCTGTTCGCGCTGAAGAACGAAGCGAAATTCGTGGCGCTGGTGCCCTGCTGTCAGGCCGAAGTGGCGCGCGAACTGGACGCCGTGAAGGGCCCGTTGCGCCAGCTATGGCGTCATCCCATCCAGCGCCGCGAATTCGGCGCGCACTTGACCAATGTGCTGCGCGGCCTGTTTCTGGAAGCGCACGGTTATAAAGTCAGCGTCACAGAATTTACCGGCCTCGAACACACGCTGAAAAACGAATTCATCTTCGCCGAGCGCCACCAGCGCGGTAACGCACAAGCGCGTGGCGAGTTCGAAAAACTCGCGGAGCAAATGGGTGCCGCACCATCGCTGCTTTCGGCAAATCTGAAATAACTGAAGAAGTATTTCTTTGAACTTACTTTGTCATTGCCCGGCTTGTCCGGGCAACCCATTTTCCTTTTCAAAAACAAATTGGGTCGCCCGCATGAAGCGGGCGATGACAACAAGGGGAAAGAATCAAAGTTGTTCAGCGTGAAGCGCGAATGGCCAGCGTCAGCGGGATGAGCGCCGCCACTTCCGCGACAACCGCCACCACAACAAGCGACAGCAGCGACACATCATAAAGCAGGCCCATCACCGCGCTGCCCGCGAACCACGCAATGCCGAAGATGGCGCTGAAAATGCCGTAAGCGCGCGCTCGCGATTGTTCGCGCACCATGCGCGCGACGGCGGCATTCATGATGGCGTCGTGTACGCCCAGCGACACGCCCCACAACAAGGCGCCCGCCAGCGCAAACCAGAAGCCGCCAAAGAAAACGAACGGCGTCACCGCAATCCCAATCGCGATGCCGGGAAAAAGAACGAAAAGCCCGCGGCGGTCGAACCAGCGGCCGAACAGCAGCGAGCCAGCACCACTGGCGCCCATCGCCACCGCGTAGAATACCGGAATCAGAACCGGCGAAACGGTGGCGGCTTTCGCGAAGTGATAGGCGATCAACGGATAATCCGCGAAGCCGAAACCAATCAGCGCGGACGCCGCCGCATAAAGCCAGAAGGCGGATGGAAGTTTCGCGCCGCTTTCGCTGGATGCGGCAACACCGATGTTCTGCGCATAGGGAAAGCGCCACGCCACCGCCATCACGGTGAGAATGGTGAGCACCGCCGGAATGCCGAGCCACAAAAACGCATCGCGGTAATCGCCGTGCCGCGCCAGCACCAGCGCCGCGATCAGCGGCCCCGCCAGCGCGCCGGTCTGGTCCATCGCTTCGTGCAGGCCGAACGCCCAGCCCTGACCGATCTGATCGCCGGCTTTGGATCGCATGGTGTTGGCGGCGGGACTGCGCAAAGCCTTGCCGGCGCGCTCCACAACAATAAGAACGGCGGCCAGCATCCAGTTGCCGGCAAACGCCAGCAGCGGCACAGCGGCCATCTGGATCGCATACCCCGCAATCGCGATCAGCCAATAGGCGTGCGTGCGCTGCGCAAGGCGACCCGATGCCAGACGCAAGAGATAGCCAAACAGTTCGCCGGTGCCCGCGATGATGCCGACGGCAGCACCAGTCGCACCCAGCCCCGCCAGAAACGGCCCGGTAGACGAGCGCATGCCTTCATAGGCCATGTCGGCGAACAGGCTGACGACACCGAAAGCAACGATGAATGCGAGCGCGCTCTTCTTGTCGAAGGTCTGCATCGTCGACAGCTACCAAACCTGTCATGGCCCGCCTAGTGCGGGCCACCCAGTTGAAAATAAAGTTGTCATTGCCCGGCTTGTCCGGGCAACCCAATTTCCTTTTCCAAAGCAAAATGGGTCGCCTGCATGAAGCGAGCGATGACAATAAGGGTTTACGTCCGCAACGTGCCGCCGGTGGCTTTGGTCACCGCATCGACGATCTTGGCCGCGATGGCGTCAATCTCGGCATCCGTCAGCGTTTTGTCTTTCGGCTGCAGGCGCACCGCGATGGCGAGCGACTTCTTGCCTTCCGCCACGCCCTTGCCTTCATAGACATCGAACACGGTGACGGATTCCGTCAGTGCGCGATCGGCGCTGCGGGCGGCTTTCACCACCTCTTCGGCGCTCACTTTCGCATCCACCACGAAAGCAAAGTCACGTTCCACCGTCTGGAACGGCGATGGCGCGAACTGCGCGCGGGCTTTTCCTTTGGCTTTGGATTCCGGAATCGCGTCGAGGAAAATCTCGAACGCGGCGACCGGGCCTTTCAAGTCGAAGGCGGCAAGAACCTTTGGGTGCAGCTCGCCGAATTGCGCCAGCACCTTGGGGCCAAGCGCCAGCGTTCCGCTGCGGCCGGGGTGATACCAGTCCGCCGCGCCCGCCTTCACCGGCGCGGTCATCGGCCCGCCCATGGCGATCTCCAATGCCGCCAGCATGTCGGCCTTGGCGTCGAATGCGTCGGCGGCGTGCGTGGCTTTCGTCCATGTGCGCGCGCCGTTGCCGCTGCGGATACCAGCGGCCACATTGCTCTGCGCGCCCGGAATGCCGCTTGCGAACTGCGCGCCGATCTCGAACAGCATCACATCGCCAAAGCCGCGCGCCGCGTTGCGTTGCGCCGCCGCCAGCAGCGATGGCAACAGGCTGGGCCGCAGCGCATCCAGATCGGCGGCAATGGGATTTTCCAACTGCCGCGCATCGTCACCGCCGCCGAACAGTTTGGCATGGTCGCGCGCGATGAAGGAGAAGCTGATGGTTTCGTTGAAACCGCGCGCGGCAATGGCGCGGCGCACCGCGCGCAAACGCACTTGCGCCGGCGTCAGCGTGGCTTTGGCAACAGCCTGCTCGCGCGCCATCGGCAGCGACGGCACTTTGTCCAGCCCATAGATGCGCACGACTTCTTCCACCAGATCGGCGGAGCCTTCCACATCGCCGCGCCACGAAGGCGGCGTCACTTCAAGCGGCTCGCCGTCTTTCACGTCGAAACCGAGGCGCTTGAGGATCGCAACGATTTCAGCCTTCGGCACGTCCACACCGGCGAGTTTCTTCACCGCGTCCGGCGAGAAAGCGATGGTCCGCCGCCATTGCGGCACGGCCCCCGCCACCACCACTTCGGAAGGTTCGCCGCCGCAGAAATTCAGGATCATCCTGGTGGCAAGTTCCAGCCCCGGCAGAACAAACTCCGGATCCACGCCGCGCTCAAAGCGGTAGCGCGCGTCCGAGACGATGCCGAGCAGCCGCCCCGCGCGCGCGACGCGCACCGGATCAAACAGTGCGGATTCGATGAACACGTCTGTCGTGGTTTCGGTGCAGGAAGTTTCCTCACCGCCCATCACGCCGGCAATGCCAACAGCGCGCGCGTCATCGGCGATCACCACCATCTGCGCGTCGAGCGTGTAACTTTTGCCGTCCAGTGCCGCGATGGTTTCGCCGTCTTTGGCAAAACGCGCGCGCAAGTTTCCGCTCAGCTTGGCCGCATCGAACACATGCAGCGGCCGCCCGCGATCCAGCGAAATGAAATTGGTCACGTCCACCAGTGCGGAGATCGGGCGAAGGCCCACCGCCTTCAGCCAATCCTGCAGCCACTTGGGCGAAGGCCCGTTCTTCACGCCGCGAATGAGCCGCCCCGCAAACATCGGTGCGGCGTTTTCGGAACCCGCCGGAAAATCCAATGCAGTCGTGATAGGCGACGGGAATTTCCCCGGCACCGGCGAAAGATCGCCTTCGCGCAGCCGGCCCATGCCGGCCGCGGCCAGATCGCGCGCGATACCATAGACACTCGTCGCATCGCCGCGATTGGGCGTGATCGAAACATCGATCACCGGATCGGTCAGGCCCAGCGCCTTCGAGGCCGGTTCGCCCACAACCGCATCGGCGGGCAGTTCGATGATGCCGTCGTGATCGTCGCCCAGCAGAAGCTCGCGTGCCGAACACAACATGCCGCGCGATTCCACGCCGCGAATGGTGCCCACCTTCAGCACATCGCCACTCACCGGAATCACCGTGCCGGGCTTCACGAAAATCGCCTTCATGCCGGTGTGCGCGTTGGGCGCGCCGCAGACGACTTGAATCGGCGCGCCCGATCCATCGTCCACCATGCACAGCTTCAGCTTGTCGGCGTTGGGATGTTTCTCCGCCGAGATCACATGCGCGACGACAAAGTCTTTCAGCCGCGCCCCGGCATCTTCCACGCTTTCAACTTCCAGCCCGATGCTGGTGAGCTTGTCCGCGATGGCATGCGCGTCCGCGTCCGTCTCAAGCGGCGCCTTCAGCCAGGAGAGCGTAAACTTCATTGCACGCACTCCACCACAACTTTCCTCCCCCGTTTACGGGGGAGGGGGACCGCGAAGCGGTGGAGGGGGCAGATGCCGGGCGGCGCCCCCTCCGTCACGCGCGTTCCGCGCGCGCCACCTCCCCCGTAAACGGGGGAGGAAAGATTTGCGTTCGCGCTCATCGGGAGAGCCCTCCGTCGAGCGTCGGAATGTCCAGTGCCGCGAATCCGTAGTGGCGCAGCCAGCGCAGATCGGATTCGAAAAAGGCGCGGATATCGGGAATGCCGTATTTCAGCATGGCCAAGCGATCGATGCCGCCGCCGAACGCATAGCCCTGATATTTTTTGGAATCGATGCCGCACATATCCAGCACGCGCGGGTTCACCATGCCGCTGCCCGCAAGCTCCAGCCAGTCGTTGCCGGTGCCGATTTTTATCTGCCCGCCGGAGCGGTCGCAGCGCATGTCCCATTCCACGCTCGGTTCGGTGAAGGGGAAATAGCTCGGCCGCGCGCGCAGCTCCACATGATCCACTTCAAAGAACGCTTTGTAGAATTCCTCCAGCGTCCATTTCAGGTTGCCAAGGTTCGTCGCTTCGTCGATCACCAAACCTTCGTACTGATGGAACATCGGCGAATGCGTGGCGTCGCTGTCCACGCGATAGGTGCGTCCCGGCGAAATAATGCGGATGGGTGGCTGCTGCTTCAGCATGGTACGCACCTGCACCGGCGATGTGTGCGTGCGCAGAACATGGCGTTGTCCATCGGCCTGCGGTGACACATAGAACGTGTCGTGCATCTGGCGCGCCGGATGATCGGGCGGAATATTCAGCTTGGTGAAATTGTAATCGTCGTACTCCACGTCCGGCCCTTCGGCCACCGCGAAACCGAGATCGGCAAAGATCGCGGTCAGTTCGTCATACGCCTGCGACACGGGATGAATGCTCCCGCGCGGCTCCGGCCGCACCGGCAAGGTCACGTCAATGCGTTCATGCGCGAGACGTTCGTTCAGCGCCGCATCGGCAAGCTGGCTTTTGCGCTCGCCAATCGCATCGCTCACCCGGTCGCGCAGATTGTTGAAGGCCGGGCCTTTTTCCTTGCGCTCATCGGCGCTCATGCCGCCCAGCGTTTTCAGCAGCTCGCTGATGGAGCCCTTCTTGCCCAGCGCGCCAACACGCACAGCCTCCAAAGACGCTTCATCCTTCGCCGCGGAAACAGCGGCGAGGATGTCGCGTTGAAGTGCCTGAATATCGCTCATGATTCGAATCCACCCAGAGTTTGAACGGAAGGCGGATGCGAGGCGAGAGACTTACGCTTTGGCCTGATCCACCAGCGCCTTGAAGGCGGTGGGCTCGTGAATGGCGATATCGGAAAGAACCTTGCGATCGATCTCGATACCCGCCTTGGCGAGCCCGCTGATAAATCGGCTGTAGGTCAATCCATGTTCGCGGCAGCCGGCGTTGATGCGCTGAATCCAGAGCGCGCGGAAATTGCGCTTCTTCAGCTTGCGGCCGATGTAATTGTACTGCAGCGACTTATCGACCGCGGCGTTGGCCGTGGTGATATTGTTCTTGCGGCGTCCGTAGAAGCCCTTGGCCTGCTTGAGAACTTTGCGGCGGCGGGCGTGGGAGGCTACTGCGCGTGGTGCACGTGACATCTGTTATCTCCCTCAGCCGTACGGCATCCAGCGCTTGATGCGCTGGGTTTCGGATGCGGACATCACAGAAGTGCCGCGCAGTTCGCGGATCTGTTCATTGGAACGCTTGATCATG
The DNA here is from genome assembly GCA_036267995.1 of Rhizomicrobium sp. Lineage (GTDB taxonomy): Bacteria > Pseudomonadota > Alphaproteobacteria > Micropepsales > Micropepsaceae > Rhizomicrobium. Next base: position 211,382 of record DATAUZ010000029.1, on the reverse strand, counting down.
CCGTGGCGCTTGCCCGCCTGGCCGTGCTTGATCTTGCCGTTCGCGGTGAACCGGAAGCGCTTTTTGGCGCTCGATTTCGTCTTCATTTTGGGCATTTCGGTCTCCTTGTAGGTGGCCGGATCGTTGTCCGGCCTAAACCTTTGCGGGTCGCCTCGGCATGCCCTTACGCCGGACGGCCCCGAAAGAGGCGGCGTCATAGACGGGAATTGGTCAGATTGGCAAGCCAGCGCAGGCAGAATCGCGGCTTATTCCGCGCCGTCGCCGCCATTGGCGCGGCGCGCATTTTTCATCACGCCGAAGTCGGCGGATTTCACACCGCTTTTGGCAAGGTCAAAACCTTCGGCCTGCAGGCCGCGCTTCAAAAGCTCGCGGATAGCCGAAGCCCGGCTGGGCATGCGCGCCCCGAACCGCCAGGTATCCAGCACTTCGATCTCTTCTTTGGTCAGCATGATTTGCAGCCGTTCGCCGCGCGTCAGGTCAGACATAACACCCCTCTCAACCCTCAAACTCGGCCTGAGCCGGTCCTACTCACTATACGTAAAAAGCCGCAAGTAAGATCAATAACGCAAGTTGCTGACGTGAGTTCCCTGCGCCATAGCGCCATTAATCGGCCTATTAGACTACAACTAATTGATATCATTGAGTAATTACGACGCCCGGGTATGATCGGCTCGATTGTTAGAGCGGAGATTCCCATGGCGGTCATAGACACCCTTTCAGGATCGGCGATTTTGCCGTCTTCCGATTCCGCGGCTTTCGATTTCCTCGCCGAGGCGAACCACCGGATCGCCAATCACCTGTCCATGCTGGCCGGCATGGTCCAGTTGCGCGCGGCGGCTGTGGGGCGCGGTCCCGAGATTCTGGATCGCGGCGAAGTGCGCGGCATGTTGCGCGAAACCGCCGGGCGCATCGTCAGCGTCGGCAACCTGCACCGCAAAATGGCGCATGTCGCAAACGGCGAGAATATCGATCTTGGAAATTATCTCATCGGCAATTCCATGGAAGTGATTTCCACGCTCGCGCTTTCGGATCGCGTCGGCGTTGTCGAGCGCATCGAAAAAGACTGTTTCATTTCGCCGGATCGCGCGGCTCTGGTGGGCCTTATCGTGAGCGAGATCATCATGAATGCGATCAAGCATGCCCATCCGTCAGGCGTTCCGATTCAGATCAGTCTGGGCTGCGGCAAAACTTCCGATGGCGGCATATTGGTCGATGTCAGCGATGACGGTGTGGGACTGCCCGAAGGATTTGACCCGGCTACGCAAGGCGGTCTGGGTTTTCGCCTCATACGGTCGCTGGCCGAAAAGCTCGGCGCAGCCTTGCGCACCGAATCCGACAGCCTGGGTCTTTGCTTTCAATTGAAACTTCCCGCCGGCGCCTGACGATTTCGCCATTTCGGATTTGAGGCGATGCACTAGGATGATTCTCCAGCCGGAGGACCATCCGTGTTCGCAGCAAAATTTCTCACCTTCTGTACTTGGAGCGCGCGGCTCCTGCTCATTCCGGCACTGGCGCTGGTGATTTGGGGCGAGCTGGCCGCCACCGGCGGCGCGCCGTTGGGGCTATGGGATAAGCTATTGCATTTCATAGCTTATTTCGGATTGGCGGGAATGTCGCTGGTGGCGCTTCGGCCCGGCCGCTGGGCGCTTTGGACCACCGCCGGACTGATCGCTATGGGCGGAGCGCTGGAAATCATTCAGGGCATGATCGGGCGCGACGCCTCGTGGGGTGATGAATTGGCCAACACCCTGGGCGCGGTTATTGGCTGCGCGCTGGGCTGGGGTATCGTGCGGTTGCTTGAGCGGGCCGCCGGCTCCGCCAACAGAAGCTGAAGGGAGTCCAACCCATGTGGCAGGAATTCAAAAAATTCGCGATGCGCGGCAACGTCATCGATCTCGCCATTGGTGTCGTTATCGGCGTGGCGTTTGGCGCCATCGTCGCCTCGCTGGTCAAGGATGTGATCATGCCGCCGGTCGGCTGGCTGATGGGCGGGCTGGATTTCTCCGACTTTTTCTTTGTGCTGAAGGGCGCGCATCCCGCAACGCTGGCGGAAGCGCAGAAGCTGGGATCGATCACCATCAACTACGGCCTCTTCATCAACACCATCATCAATTTCCTGATCGTGGCGCTGGCCTTGTTCGCCGTGGTGCGCGGCATCAACAAGCTGAAAACGCCCACAGTGGACACACCGGCCGAGCCCACGGAAGAAGTTTTGTTGTTGCGCCAGATTCGCGATTCACTGGCCAAGAGATAATTGCGTCCAATCTGAAATTTATTCGGGGAGATATTTCGTGAAGACAATTGCAGCCGCGCTTCTCGCGGCCGGTTTCGTTGCGCCTGCGCTTGCCGCGGATAACGGCACGCAGGCGATGGCCGATGCCGTGAACAAGTTTTACGCCGCCTATCACACCGTCAAAACAAGCGACGGCATACCCAATGCCAAACTGCTGCCGAAATATACGCCGCTCATCACGCCTGCGCTCAACCAGCTTCTCATCGCGGGCGATCAGGCCGAGGCGCGTTTTGCCAAAGCCAACCCCGATACGCCACCCATGCGGGAAGGCGATATCTTCACTTCCAATTTCGAGGGCGCGACCACATATAAAGTGGGTGCCTGCAAGGCTGAAGGCAAAGGTGGAATGTGCCAGGTCGATTTCGTTTACGATCCCGGCAAGACCAACAACCCCAAGGACAAGCCGTTCAAATGGTCCGACAGCGTTACGGTGGCGATGACGGACAAAGGCTGGCGCGTCGATGATGTGCTCTATCGTGGAACCTGGGATTTCGGGAACAAAGGCAAGCTCAGCGACTCTTTGAAAGAGGCCGTCAAGGAATCCACGGAACCACAGGCACCGTAACAAACCAGCCTCGCGGGGCGAATTGGGGATAAGGAGAAAATCATGACAATCGAAAACACGCACCCCATCAGCAAAAGCGATGAAGACTGGAAGCGCGAGCTGACGCCGGAACAATATCGTCTGCTGCGCCAGCACGGCACCGAGCCCGCCGGATCGCATCCGCTCAACCATGAAAAGCGCGAAGGCGTTTTCATGTGCGCCGGTTGCGGCAAGGAGCTTTACGATTCGGATGCCAAGTATGAGAGCGGCTCCGGCTGGCCAAGCTTCTACAAGGCCAAAGACGGCGCGGTACAAACCCGTAGCGACACCAGCCACGGCATGCGGCGCGATGAAATCCTCTGCGCGTCGTGCGGTGGACATCTGGGCCATGTGTTCCCGGATGGTCCCAATCCCACCGGTTTGCGCTATTGCATGAACGGCGGCGCGCTGAAGTTCGAACCGGAAAAGAAGTAAAGCAAAAGATGACCTTCGCCGCCGTCCGCCCCACCGGCACCAAGCCGGAAATTTATCATGATCTCGCGTTGCAGGCGCGCGGCCTTGTGGCGGGCGAGCGCGATGCCATCGCCAACGCGGCCAACCTGGCCGCGTTGCTCTTTAATGGACTCGAAGATCTGAACTGGGCCGGATTCTATTTCCTGCGCGGCGATGTGCTGGTGCTGGGCCCGTTTCAGGGCAACCCGGCCTGCGTGCGCATCGAACTGGGCAAAGGTGTGTGCGGCACCGCGGCGGCGCAAGGCAAAACGCTGATCGTGGAAGATGTGAACGAATTTCCCGGCCACATCGCCTGTGACGTGGCCTCGCAATCGGAAATCGTCATTCCCCTCATCCGCGACGGCGAAGTGATCGGGGTTCTGGATATCGACGCCCCCATACGCGGCCGCTTCGATGAAGCGGACCGCGCGGGGCTTGAGAAAATCGCCGGCCTTTGGCTGACCGCGAGCGATATCTGATTCAATTTGCAGCCATGCGCCAAGGTTGGCGGCAACGATCTGCTCACCACCGGGTCGGGCAGCAATGTGCTCAAAGGCGGCGGCGATATCCTCAGGGGCGGAAAGGGCGACGGTGTTCTGGCCGGCGGCGCGGGGCAGATGTGCTGACCAGCGGCAAGGGCCATGACGCCTTCGTCTATTTCGACGTTTCGGACTCAGCGCCCGACGGGATGGACACGATCACGGATCTGCACAACGCCGATCTCATCGACCTGTCACCATACAGATTTCACCAACTTCGCGCTTTGGGCGAAGTCGCAAGCTGGCGGAGCAGGTGCCCAATGGGCATCTGCTCCGCTCCGCACCGGGCGGTGAAACTAGCTATTTTCGTTAGGCGCGCCGGTTTCCTGTTCCGCAGCGCGCAGTTCGCCGCTTTCCGGTGCGGCCGGCGTGTTCCCGGCGTCTTTGCCCATGCTCGGAGTCTTGGCTTTCTTGCGCTTCACGAATCCGATTTCGCCTCCATCGAAGCTTTGCGAAGCAGGGCGGTTGCTGGCGCCCGTAATGGCCTTGCGGGCTTTGACGGATTTTACAGCCCTGCGTGCCGCGGTGCGCTTGACCGCCCTCTTTTTCGTCTTGCTTGCGGCTTTGCGCGCTGTAACGCGCGACGCCTTTCTGGCGGCCTTGCGCGCGGGACGTTTGGCGCTCTTACGTTTTGCGGCGGCAGCGCGCGTTGGGGCGGTTTTACGTTTTTTCGATTTCGATTTTGTCTTGCGGGCTTTGCCAGCCATTTAGCTCTCCTGCGCTATAAGATTTGGCGGACGAGAGGCGTCCGCAACGAATGAAATTTGCTAACGCTCTTCAAGGCAAAAGAAAAGGCCTCACGTGCATTTGCACGCAAGGCCCTGGGTGACGGCCGTCACATTCTACTGACTTTCGGCGGCGTCGATTTCAATATCATTGTTCGCCGGCGGCGATGCCTGCGCGAACCTGCGCTGTTGCCAGATCAATGTAGTGTAGTGCGGTGACGCGGTGGCCCCCTTTGTTGGCGTTTGCGGCCTGAAGTTGATTATGGGCCTGGCCCAGAAAAGTGAGCGCCGCGGTCATACGGCCTTGGGCAGCCCAAGCCTGGCCGAGAAAAATGCCCGCGCAAAGTGTGGCGGCCATTGTGCTAACGGCCAAGCTGCTTTTCGAGAATTTGGTCATGCAATTTCCCCTGTGTTTGAATGGTTGCGATACTTGCGCCCCATCGATTAACGTACGCCGCCGCACTTGGTTTCACAAAACGCTTTTCTGGCTAACCCGGCGGCAGCATCTTCTCCAAAAGCGACAGTTCGTCGGCCTCGCGCGCCGGTTTGTCCCAGCGGACGCGGCTGATGCGGGGAAATCGCATGGCGACGCCGGATTTGTGGCGGGTCGAGCGCTGCAAGCCCTCGAACGCCACCTCCAGCACCAGCCCGAAATCCTGATTGGCCTTCACCGAGCGCACCGGCCCGAAGCGCTCCACCGTGTTGTCGCGCACAAATTTGTCGAGCTGTTTCAGTTCTTCGTCGGTGAAGCCGAAATAGGCCTTGCCCACCGGCGTCAGGCTGCGGTCACCGTTGGCGTCCTGCCGCCACACCCCAAACGTGTAATCGGAATAGAAGCTTGAGCGCTTGCCGTGGCCGCGCTGGGCATACATCAGCACGGCGTCGATCAGATACGGATCGCGCTTCCATTTGAACCACGGCCCCTTGGGGCGGCCGGGCTCGTAGATCGAATCCCAGCGTTTCAGCATCAATCCTTCGGCTTTGGCGGGATCGCCATCCGGGGGATGGGCGCGCAACGTGCGCAATTCCTCCCAGCCTGCGAAGGGCTGCAAAGGCGAAAGATCGATGCGCGGGTTCTTCAGCCGCTTCACAAACGCTTCCAGCCGCTTGCGGCGCGCCTTGAAGGGCAGCCCGCGCAAAGCTTCCTCGCCGTCCATGAGAAGATCGTAAGCGCGGATGCCGGCCGGGAATTGCTGCTGCAGCTTGGTGTCCGCCGTCTTGCGGTTCAGCCGCTGCTGCAATTCGCCGAAGCTGCCGATCTGGCCATCGCGCAGCACCAGCAATTCGCCGTCGATCACGCCGTCAAAATCCAGCGCCGCGATCACATCGGGAAAGGATTTGGCGATGTCATCGCCGGTGCGGCTGTAAAGCCGGCGCACACCGCCTTCACTGGCGGCCTGCACGCGGATGCCGTCCCATTTCCATTCGGCGGCATAATCCTTCGCGTCATAGCGCGCGAAATCAGTTACTTCGTCGATGGCCTGCGCCAGCATCACCGGGCGAAAGCGCGCCGGCGTCTGCGAACTGGGTTTGTCGCTGCGCTTTTCCAGCCAGGCGAACAAGTCCGCGTAAGGCGGTTCCTGGCTGGTCCAGATTTCCTCAATCTCGGAAATCGGCACATCGCCCAGATCGGCCAATGCCTGTTTCGCCAGCCGCGCCGAAACACCCACGCGCAATCCACCGGTCAGCAGTTTCAAAAGCGCCCAGCGCCCATCGGCATCCAGCGCATCCAGCCAGCTTTCCAGAAGCTGCGGCACTTCGCGGCGCGAGGCGCTTCGCAACGCATCCACCACTTCGGACAATTCCGGTTCGCGATTGGCGCCGGGTTTCGCCGGCCATACCAGCGCCACCGCTTCCGCCAGATCGCCAACATAATCGTAAGACAGTGCGAAAAGCTGCGGGTCCATCCGCGCTTCGATCGCCTTGCGGATGAAGGAAGGCTTGGCCTCGTTGAACGACAGCGCGCCGGTCAGCGCCGCCAGCGCCCAGCCGCGCTCCGGATCGGGCGCGCTGCTGAGGTAATCGCGCACCAGCGTCAGCTTGGCATTGCGCGATGGCGTGAAGGAAAGGCTGTCCAGCAACAGGGCGAAGGCGCGCATCAGTCTTCGCCTTCCTCTTCGTCGTAGCCCACCAGCGAAAGCGCGCGCGCCTTGATCCCCTCAAGCTCCGCCCAGCGCAGCAAGCCGTCTTCCTGCCCGTGCGTGATCCACAATTCACATGGCTGCAGTTCGTGTGCGGTGCGCGTGAGTTCGTCCCAGTCGGCATGGTCGGAAATGATCAGCGGCACTTCCACGCCGCGCTGGCGGGCACGTGCGCGCACACGCATCCAGCCGGAAGCGAAAGCATCCACCGGATCGGCAAAGCGCCGCGACCAGCGATCCTGCGTCGCCGAAGGCGGCGCGATCACGATTTCGCCGGAGAAACTTTTGCTTTTCTCCGCCGTCGCGGGCGCCAGCGGCCCAAGATCGACGCCGAAGGATTCGTACAGCGCATTCAGCTTTTCGAGCGCGCCATGCGTATAGATCGTTTTCGTATATCCCGCCTCGCGCAACAGGCAGATCACGCGCTGCGCCTTGCCCAGCGCGTAAGCACCCACCAGATGCGTGCGTTCAGGAAACTGCGCCACCGATTTCAACAGCTTGGCGATCTCGTCCTTGTCAGGCGGATGGCGGAACACCGGAATGCCGAACGTGGCTTCGCTGATGAAGACATCGCACGCCACCGGCTCGAACGGCGCGCAAGTGGGATCGCGCCGCCGCTTGTAATCGCCCGAAACAACCATGGTGAAACCCTTGTGGCGCACCACCGCTTGCGCAGAACCCAGCACATGGCCGGCCGGCACCAGTGTCACTTCCACACCATCGCGATCGTGTTTCTCGCCGTAACGGGCAGGCTCGGTGGAAAGCGCGAAGTCCTCGCCGTAGCGCGCTTGCATGATGGCCAGCGTCTCGCGCGTTGCCAGCACCTTGCCGTGACCGGCGCGCGCATGATCGGAATGGCCATGCGTGATCACCGCGCGGTCCACGGGCTTGACCGGATCGATGTAGAAATCGCCGGGCGGGCAATAAAGCCCCGCCGGTGTGGGGCGCAGCAGGTTTTCCGGTTTCATCTTTGGCATATGGCGATAACGCGCCAGTTGCTCAAGCGGGCGTCAGGCCCGCGCGCGATCCAGCTGCGCCAGCGCTTCGTCGGCTTCGCGCCTGAGCGAGCGTTGCGCCATGCGGCTTTCGCGCACCATCAGCACCGCGCCGGTGATGAAGCCGCAAAAGCCGATAACGCCCGAAGCCACCGCGCCCACGATCACTGCCATCACCAGCGGCCCGGCATAAAATTCCGCCAGCACGGCACCGGCGATGGAGCCCAGCGTCGCCAGCGCGAAGGTGCCCACCGCCAGATAGAAACCGGAAAGGGCGTTCACCAGAAGCCGCACGCGCCGCTGCACCACGCGCAGCTCCTCGATATGCGCGTTCTCCAGAACGCCCTGTTCCTTGCGCAGGCGCTTTTCCACCAGCACCCGCGAACGATCCACCGCGCGGGCGAACCGGTTGGAAGTGGAAAGAATGAACACCGACGTCGCATTGGTCAGCAGCGCCGGCCCGCCGACATAGGACAGAACGATGAAAGGATTTGCATCGAGCGACATGGCGGGAGTTTAGAACAAATTTCCGGCAATCCAATATAATCGTCATTGCCCGCTTTATGCGGGCAACCCATTTTCCTTTGAGAAGAAAATTGGATCGCCCGCATAAAGCGGGCGACGACAGTTTTAGTTTGGTCGCCCCTGATTGCTCGTCGCGGCGATGAACGCCGCCACATTGTCGTGCAGCGCCTTCAGCGCAGGCAGGTGGACATAGACCATGTGGCCGGACTGATAATAACGATATTCGATATTCTTCTGCAGCGCCGGCGGAATCGCCATGTGATGCATCTCGAACCAGCCTTCGTAATAGGGCGTGGATAGATCGAAATAGCCGCCATTCAGCAGCACCTTCATGGTGGGGTTCTGTTTCATCGCGGTGGCCAGATCGGGCATCACGTTGGGCAGCGACTGGATCGGCCGCCCCGCATCGGGTGGCTGATGCTTGTAATCCCAGCTCGTATAGACATCGATTTCGGGATTGTAAGTCAGGCCTTCGCCGTAATGCAGATCCTGGCGCACGTAACCGTTGAATGCCGCGACATAGGCCGAGCTGATGGCGGCACTTTGCGGATCGTACTCAGCGCTCTTCGCCAGCGGATCGAGCGACGGCCCCTTGAAGCGCGTGTCCAGCGTGCCGGTGTTCAGCCCTGCGTCGGCCAGCAACTGCTGCTGGAACGGCCCGTAGGAAATGCGCAAGTTCGCCTTCAGGATATAGGCCACCGGCAGGCCGGTGTAATCGTGCAGCTTCTGTGCAATCGCCGCGCGCCGCGCCGGTTCAAGGCTGTTGCCGCGCGCCAGCGCCAGCGCATAGTCGTTCATGTCGAACTGTTCGACCTGGTGCAGGAACGCGGGCAGATCGTTCGGCCGGTTCGGGATCATGTGGTGATACCACGCGGTCGCGGCGTAGCTCGGCAGCGCCAACTGATACGGCAGATCGACGCCGGGATTGTCTTCCGGCTGGTCCGGGATCGAATCCCAGTTCAGCACTTGCGAAAGCAGGATCACGCCGTTCAGGTCGACATTGCCTTCGTTCTGCAGCGCGTAAGCCAGCCCCGCCGAACGCATGGTGCCGTAGCTTTCGCCGAACAGATATTTGGGCGAATTCCAGCGATTGTATTTCGACAGGAACTGCTGGATGAACGACGCATAGGCGTGAATGTCCTGATCCACGCCGTAAAAGGATTTCTCCTTGTCCTTGCCCGTGATGCGGCTGAAGCCGGTGCCCGGCGCGTCGATGAACACCAGATCGCTTACGTCCAGCAGGCTCTCGTCATTGTTCACCACGCTATAGGGTGCGGCGGGTGTGTGCGTGTCGTCGTTCACCAGCACGCGCTTGGGGCCGAACGCGCCCATATGCACCCACACGCTGGATGAACCGGGACCGCCATTGAACAGGAAGGTAATGGGCCGGTTCGCCGCCGCCGCACCATTCTTGAAATAGGCGACATAGAACATCGAGGCTTCGGCGTCGGGATTGTCCTTGTTGTCGCTGTCGCGAACGTCGCTCCACTCTTTGGGATGCACCACCAGCGTGCCGGCGATGGCCTGATAATCGACAGCACCGGCGGCGGTGGTCACCGAGCCGCTGCTCGTCACCGCCGTCGGTCTGAAATTCGCAGCCGAGTCATCGGCATGCGCGGCCGCGGCGCCAAGCACCAGCGCCGCCACAATCGGCAAAAATCGCTTCATCGAAAACTCCCCAACGCGCGCCAACCAAACCCCGTTCGCACGCACCGCGCAAGCCGCTCTGCCTACCCTCCCCTTGAGGGAGGGTCGCTGCACGCTAATGATTGAGATTGCTCGTGCTGTTGATGAAGGCCGCCACTGTGTCGTGCATTTCCTTCAGCGCCGGGGCATGGGCATAGACCATGTGGCCCGACTGGTAGAAATGGAATTGCACGTTGGGCACCAGCCGCTGCGGAATGGGCAGATGGCGCATTTCATAGACGCCCTGATAATAGGGCGTCGCCATGTCGAAATAGCCCGCGTTCAGCAGCACTTTCAGGTTGGGATTGTATTTCATCGCATTGGCCAGATCGACCAGCACGTTCACAGCCCCGCGCCCCGGCCCGCGCGCGCCCGGCTGCTGATGCTGGAAATTCCAGTCGCGGCCGACGCGGATGGACGGGATGTAGGTTTTGTCCTGACCGTAATTCAGTTGCGTGCGCACATAATCGTTGAACGCCGAAACATAAGCCGAGCTTAGCGCGGCACTTTGCGGATCGTAGTCCGAACGCTGGCTCAGCGGATCCAGATCGGGGCCGGAGAAGCGCGTATCCAGCCGCCCCGTCGACATGCCGGTATCGTCCAGCAGGTTCTTCTCGAATTCGCCGCCGTTGATGCGCAGGTTCGCTTTCAGGATATAGGCGACCGGAAGGCCCGTGTAATTGTGCAGCTTGATTGCAATGGCGTTGCGCTGCGCGGCGGTGAGCGCGGTGCCCGCTTGCAAGGCGGCGGCGTAATCGCCCATCGCGAAATGCTGCACTTCGCCTAAGAACTTCGGCAGATCGGCGCGCGGCGCGCCGGGAAGCTTGTGGTGATACCACGCCGTCGCGGCATAAGTCGGCAGCGCCAGCATGTAAGGCTGATCGACGCCGGGATTGGTTTCCGGCCGGTCGGGGCTCATCGAGTAATTCAAAATCTGCGACAGCAGGATCACGCCGTTGAAATCGATATTGTCTTCGGTCTCCAGCACATTGATGAGGGCCGCCGAGCGCGTCGTGCCGTAGCTTTCGCCGAACAGGTATTTGGGCGAATTCCAGCGGCCGTATTTGGAGAGGAACTGCTGGATGAATTGCGAGAAGGCATAGGCGTCGCCGTCCACGCCGAAGAACGCCTTCTCTTTATCTTTACCCGCAACGCGGCTGAAGCCCGCGCCCGGCGCGTCGATGAAGACCAGATCGCTGACATCGAGCAGGCTGGAATCGTTGTCGATCAGTTTGTAGGGCGCGGCCGGCGTGTGGCTGTCATCGCTTGTCACCACGCGCTTGGGGCCGAAAGCGCCCATGTGCAGCCACACCGTCGCTGAGCCCGGCCCGCCGTTATAAAGAAATGTGATCGGCCGCGTGCCCGGTGCGGCGCCTTTCTTGAAATAGGCCGCATAGAACATCGAGGCGACGGCGTCGGGATTCTTCTTGTTGTCCTTGTCGACCACGTCGTCCCAGCCTTTGGGATGAACCACGAGCGTTCCGGCAACGGCCTGATAATCCACCGAGGTTCCCGCCGCCGTCACCGTGCCGCTGGTCATGACCTGATCGGGCTTGAACGGTTCCTGCTGGGCCGCAGCGGGCTTGGCGTCGGCCTTCTTGTCGCTGGCATCGTCGGCATAGGCCGCGGCCGCGGTGAAGGTCAAAGCGGCAAGAACAAGCAAAGCGCGTTTCATGGGAATCTCCCCGTTCAGATTTTGAACCGTTGGCGCTTCCCGAAAGAGCGAGTGTTGAACGCCTCGCTCTCAGCGCACGAAACCGGAAAGCATCGCCGAGCGCGATGCTTTCCGGGCTGTGTCGTTACTGCTGGCCCTGGTTGTCGGTGGCGCGGATGAAGGCGGCAACCGCATCGTGCAACTCGTGCAGCGATTGCTCATGCGCATAAACCATGTGGCCGGATTCGTAATAGTGATAGGTGATGTTGGCCTGCAGCCGCTGCGGAATCTGCAGATGGCGCATTTCGTAGATGCCTTCGTAGTAAGGCGTCGCCAGATCGAAATAGCCGCCGTTCAACATCACTTTCAGGTTGGGATTGTATTTCATCGCCATCGACAGGTCGGGGATGACGTTGGTGGCGCCGGGGAAGGCGAACGGCTGGCCCGGCTCCTGATGCTTGAACTCCCAGAACTTGAAGACGTCGGCGAACGGCTTGTAGGACTTGTCCTGCCCGTACTTCATCTGTGTGCGGACATAATCGTTGAAGGCCGAAAGATAGGCCGAGCTGATGGCCGCACTTTGCGGATCGTAATCGGATTCCTTGCTCAGCGGATCGATCGTGGGGCCGGAGAAGCGCGTGTCGAGGCGCCCCGTCGTCAGGTCGGCGTCGTCCTGCAAATTCTTTTCGAATTCGCCGCCGTCGATGCGCAGGTTGGCTTTCAGGATATAGGCGACCGGCAGGCCGGTATATTGATGCAGCTTCTGGGCAACCGCCATGCGCTGCTTGGCGTTGAGCGCGGCACCGGCTTGCAGCGCCAGCGCATAATCGCCCATCGCGTAATGCTGCACCTGTCCAAGAAACGCTTTCAGGTCGGCCGGCTTCTGGCCGGGAAGCTTGTTGTGATACCAGGCCGTCGCCGCGTAGGTCGGCAGCGCAAGCTGGTAGGGCAGGTCGATGCCGGGATTGGCTTCCGCGCCGTCCGGGCTGTTGGCGAAGTTCAGGATCTGCGACAGCAGGATCACGCCGTTGAAATCGATGTTGGCGTCGGTCTCCAGCATATTGACCAGCACCGCCGAACGCGGTGTGCCATAGCTTTCGCCGAACAGATACTTGGGCGAATTCCAGCGGCTGTATTTGGAAAGGAACTGCTGGATGAATTGCTCGAAAGCGTAAGCATCGGGATCGACGCCCCAGAACGCCTTCTCCTTATCTTTGCCGGCGATGCGGCTGAAGCCGGCGCCCGGCGCATCGATGAACACAAGATCGGTGGCGTCCAGCAGCGTCGCGTCATTGTCGACCAGCTTGTAGGGAGCGGCTGGTGTGTGGCTGTCGTCGGAGGTGACAATGCGCTTGGGCCCGAAAGCGCCCATATGCAGCCACACCGTCGAGGAGCCGGGACCGCCGTTATAGACAAAGGTGATCGGGCGGTTGGCGGCCGGCACGCCGTTCTTGAAATACGCCGCATAGAACATGGAGGCTTCGGCGTCCGGGTTGTTCTTGTTGTCCTTGTCCTTCACGTCGTCCCAATCCTTGGGATGCACGACGAGCGTTCCCGCGATCGCCTGGTAGCCGATACCGCCGACCGAGCCCGATGTGATGGACTGGTCCGGCTGGAAAAAGCCGCCCGGCGGCGCTTTGGCCGGTTCGGGCTTGCCGGACGGATCGTCTGCATAAGCCGAGGCAACGGTGAAACACAGGGCGGCGGCAATCAGGAGTGTACGCTTCATGGGACGGTTTTCCCCTTGCGGTTTGTTCTGGCGGCGGGCGCCCGGCGAAAATTCCGGTTCCCTGTTTCGCGGTAACGGATCGTTTCAGAGCTTGACGCAGGCGGCAAGCGCCCTCACGCCCGCGTGACCGCTGGGGCCGCGCTGCATGGCTGCAATGCGAAGACCGCGCGCCTTGCGAAGCACGCGGCCCGCAAAGCGTCAGGCGCGTTTGATCAGGCGGATGATGAGGATGAGGATGATCGCACCCACCGTGGCCGCGATGATCTCGCCGATGATTCCGCCGCCGATGCCCACGCCCAAAACGCCGAACAGCCAGCCGCCGATGAAGGCGCCGATGATGCCCACGATGATGTCGCCGATCAGGCCGAAGCCGCCGCCCTTCATGATCTGCCCGGCAAGCCAGCCGGCAACCGCGCCGATGAGAAGGAAGATAAGCAGTGATTCAAGCGTCATGGAACAATCCCCTGTGTAAGAACCCGCAACCGCAAGCATCAGCCCGCGCGCCTTCGTCGTCAATGCGCCGCAAATCCCGCTCCGCCTCAAGGAAGGGTGAAATCGCCGCTTAAATTCAATCCAAAATGATTCTAACGTGGAGCGCTGTTTCGGGGCGGCACAATGATCTGGCGTTCATTCGCATGGGCGGCGGCAGCGCTCGCCGCTTTGTTTGCCGCCTGGTATTTCGGCGCGCGGCCGGCGGCACTGCTGCTGGGCGATGGCGCCATGCGGCAAACGGATTCGCGCGCGCTCACGCGCATCGGCTGGAACGGAAGTTTCCTGCTGATCGATTCGCGAACGCTCGGCCTGGAAAAATCCGATAACACACCGGCGCTGCATTTCAGTGTCGATGCGCAACATCGCCTCGTGGCAAGCGTGAATGGCCAAAGCCTTGTGCTGGGCGTGGCGGATGGCGCGTTGTCCAGCGGCGGCGAAGCAACGCCCGCTTTCGCCGCAGCGCCGCCCGATCGCGCCGCCTTCACGCGCGCGCAAGGCGCCATCGCCTGGCCCAGCTGGTTCGATTTGAATTTCATGACCGGCAACAGCCCGTCGTGGAAACGCTTCGTCACTTACGATCTGGTCTGGACAAAACCATCCGGCGCATCGCTCACCATCCGCTGGCGCTTCGAACAATACTATTATGAAAGCGAAGGCCGCTGGATGGATGCGGATATGACATGCGAAGACGTGTGCGCAATCGTGGCCGCGAAAATTTCGCCGCCGTCCAGCCGCTGACGATCTATTCCGGCGGCACCGGCGCCGGCGCCGACGACGGCGTATCGCCGCTGAAGTCGCAGGTGGTGAGCTGGTTGGTGCAGGTGCCGTTCGACCAGCCGCGCACAGCACCCGCCGGCGCATCGGTCTTCATCAGCGGCTTCATGTTTTTCACCACCGCAAGCTCCACGTGCTCCCAATCGCCGGAGCAGGAAAAGATACGCCGCATCTTCACCGTTTGTGGATCGCCCTGATCGAAGACGAGGTTCACGACATTGGCGGATTTCTCGTCTGGCTTCTGTTTCAGCCAGTCGCGCAGCAACTCTGTGGTCAGCATGTTGGCCGCCACCCAGCCGCGCCCGGTGTAAGGCTTGAAACCTTTGGGCGGCGGATTGTCGGTGCCATACGGGCCCGCTTCGACAAAGAACCAGCCTTTCTTGTAACCGATGACCAGCACATCGGCGGCGAGATCGACGCCGACGTCTGCAGCCCCAGACGGCGGCGGAATTTGCCCCAGCACCGCAGCGTTCGCATCAGGCGCGGCACGCACATTCAAGCCTTTGGGATCGCGGTCGGCGCTGATCGTTTTCATGTCGCATTCGGTGACACCGGCCGGCAGCGGCGACCAGGCATAATCGAATTGCGTTGGCAAACATTCGCGGCGCTGCTCCGTGCAGGAACGATCCGTCCAGCCGCGGATCGTGCCGTCCTTGTTGGGCGCGGATTTGCCCGAAAGCAGTTTCGCGCCGGGCAGATAAATCTCCGCCTCGAACCATTTTCCCGAACAGCGCAAGAGGTGGTTCACCGGCACGCCGTTGGGTCCGTAAGAGATTCCATCCGCGTCCACACCGCGCAGATAGGCCGCGTCTTGCGCGTTGTTGTCGGGTGCTGCTTTCAGTGTGTCGCGGAAAAGACCGGTGGTCACCGATTTCGCGTCGATCCAGCCTTCGCCCGCATAGAGCGGCGACGAAGATTCGGCATAGTTCGCGCCCTTGATGCGAAACCAGCCATCCTTGAATCCGGTCACTTCAAATTGTGCATATTCCCGCATCGCGCTGCTGACACCGTTCTCGGTATGGGTGCCCCAGTCGGGATGCGCCACCGGCGGCAAGTGGCCCAGCACGCGCGCCTCGGCATCGGGCGCATCGCGCACGGCCGGTCCCGCCGCATCGTCAGTCGTCAGCGCATTGAAATTGCATGTTGTGACATCGGCGGAAGCTGGCGGCGCTGTGGCATGCGCCGTGGACAGGCTTGCAACGAAGACGCTTACGAAAAGTGCCGCAACGAAATCCAACCAGACTGGCGCGCGCATCGACCATCTCCCCGAAGAGACACCCAATGCTCGCGCGAACGCCGCAACGCGTCAACAATTTCAAATCGAAATGTCACCCAGCGCCGAGTAATGGCGCACCGGGCGGGATGAAGTGAGCACTGGGAAACATCGCGGGAAGAGGGAATAAATATCCCGTCACCGCATTTCAGGCCGGAGTAAAAATGCAATCGGGCCGGCCATCGCGCGAATAACGGAAAACCGCCACGGACGCTGAGAGATAAGTTTCGTCTTCCACGCCCACCACCACGTTGACGGACCATAGAGATTTTCCCGCCGCATCGGTGAATGGCCGCGCGGAAACGCTGCGCCGGGCATCGGCCGCAAAGCCGATAAGCCCTTCGCGCTCCAGCAGGGCGGTCAGGCTTGCGTCACCCAGTTTCTCCAGCCCCTGCCTATCGAAGAAGAATGTCAGCATGCTGATCTGGTCTTGCGCCCACATCTCGGCGCGAAACGGCCGCCCGTCGGACAGCGCGCCTTCGCACCAGCCGATATCGATGACGCCGTCATCGTCTTTCTCAAAGCGAACCGGCTGACCGGCGCGCGCCGGCACGGCAAACTTCGGCTGCACCACAATGGCCATCGGAACCGGAATAGAATGCGGCGGCAGCATATTGGCCCATCGGCGCATTTTGTCGAGCGGCGCGCAAACCCCGATGGCGGTCTTACTTCGCTCCGGCGCGGGCGGCTTCGATTGCGGCGATGTCGATCTTCTTCATCGTCATCATGGCCTCCATCGCGCGTTTGGCGGCGGCGCGGTCCGGGTCGTTCGTCGCCGCAAGCAATGCGCGTGGCGTGATCTGCCACGCGAAACCCCAGCGATCCGTGCACCAGCCGCACTGGCTTTCAGCACCGCCATTGCTCACGATGGCGTTCCAGTAACGGTCGGTGTCTTGCTGGTTGTCGGTCAACACCATGAAGCTGACCGCCATGTTCGGCTTGAAATTCGGCCCGCCATTCAGGCCCACGAACGCCTGCCCCAGAACGGTGAACTCAACAGTGATTTCCTCGCCGGCCTTGGCCGATGGATTGTCCGCCGCAGATGCGTGACCTTCTCCAACGTGGCTGTCTGGAAACACGCTGGCATAAAACTCCGCCGCCTTGCGCGCCTGGCCGCGATCGAACCACAGGCAGGTGACCATCTTGTTCATGTGCGTTCTCCCAAAAGTTCAGAAATGCGCGGACGCGATAGAGGTTTACCACGCAGCGCCGTGTGTCCGCCAAAAAGATTATCCAGAATTGCGGCAGGATTGGGATTGCGGTGACGGGAGCGCGCGTTCCGGTGCGCGAGTTCCTATCGGCTGAGAACGATGTGGGTGGCGTTCTGCGAAGCCTGATGTTCGGTGACGCGGTAGCCGAGCGCGGGGAGGTCGATGCCGGTGAACATCGCTTCGCCTTGTCCCAGCACAATCGGCGACAGCGCGAAATGCAGTTCGTCAATCGCGCCAGCGCGAAGATATTGGCGCACGGTTTCAACGCCGCCGCCGATCTTCACATCGCGGCCCTCGGCGGCGCGCTTGGCTTGATCCAGCGCCGCCGCGATACCTTCGGTCACGAAGATGAAGGTGGTGCCGCCTTCCATCTCAACCGGATCGCGCGGATGGTGCGTGAGCACGAAGGTCGGCGCGTGATAGGGCGGGTTATCGCCCCACCAACCCTTCCAGTTTTCATCCGGCCAGGCACCGCGGATCGGCCCGAACATGTTGCGGCCCAGGATGAAGGCGCCGAAACCGTCCATCGAACGATGGGCATAAGTCTGATCGATGCCGTCCGAACCGCCGCTCTTGCCGGTCATTTCCTGGAACATGCGGGTGCCGAACATCCACGTGTGCAATTCCACACCGCCCTTGCCGAGCGGATTTTCAAGACTTTGCTCCGGCCCAGCACCAAAGCCATCGAGCGAAATCGAGAAACCGCCAACGCGAACCTTCGCCATAAGATGTTCTTTCGTGCGGCCGACCACGTTTGGATTCGCGTCCGAATACGGCCAGCCGGTTAGATCAGGTCTTGGGCAGTATTCTTCACAATTGGGCGCCCCGCACCCCAAACGTGGACAATATATTAAATCCTACAGGGGGCTTGTGTTCCCATATCCTGTTCGCTATATGTTCTCGGTGATGAGATCGAAGAAGCGGACATGGATTGGATTTCGGGCCCGGCGCCCAAGCGAATTTAACGCGAGACCATACAGGGCTGGGTGCAAACTCGCGTGCACTCCTGCGACCCGACGGAATATCCCCGCGCTGGCAAGCCGTCGCCTGGGAGAGCCCGCCGGATCCCGCAAAGCCCAAGGCGGTGGAAGCCGTGACGTCCAATGGATGCGGCGCTTGAGTGTGCTTTCCGGTGGCGGTCCCGCTTGCAGACCAGGGCGGGCAACCGCGAACGGCCGTTCGCGATTCACCCGCCTTATTTCTATCAGCCGAGCGCCTTCTTCCGGGCGAGCGAATTGGGTTGGCAGGCGGCTATTTGCGAGCCCGAAGAAAATGCGTTGGCGGGCGGCAATCTGCGAGGCCGGAAAAAAAAGACTGGCTTGCCGAGCCGTAGCTCGCGGCAACCAGTCCGCCTTCGCCCTTCGGGCTACGGCGCGCCAGCCTTCCCTCGCTACCGCGAGCGAAGGCTGGCGCACCCGACAGGAGTCGAACCTGTGACCTCTGCCTTCGGAGGGCAGCGCTCTATCCAGCTGAGCTACGGGTGCGTGGCGGTTGCTATAACGCGAAGCGGGCGCCGCGGGCAATCAAGCCCGGCAGCGCCCGCTTTTCGCGTGGCTGCAAGCGTCAGCTTTTTGCTTGCGCGGCCAATCCCGGCAGGTGTTCGGCCAACGCGGCCAGCGCCTTGTCGGGCGAAAGGCCAAGCTGGCTTGCGATCTGCTCCACATGCTCGGTGCTCAGCGCGCCCTTGAGCTGATCCACCGAGATCGGCTGGCCCGTTCCAGCCCCGGTCCAGGATGAAACGAGCGGTCCCAATCCGCCGGCATGCAGCTTGTCGAGCACGCCCTGCACGCCGCCGGAATTCTGCAGCACGCTGCCCAGCGCGTTTTGCGCCGTACTTTCGCCAGCCTGATAAAGCGCGCCTTTGATGGTGCCGGTGATGTTGTCGAATGCGCTGGTCATGGAAGTCCTCCTGCCAAAGTTGGATCCGTCTTAAAGCCAGGCTGCGACGCCTCCGTGATGCGAGCAGGCGCCGGCATGCGATTTGATGGAAATGGTTTTGCCATCCTTGCAGCGCGCCGATGTGCCCGTGTTGCCTTCGGTGGGAATCGTCGAACTGCCATTGCTCGCGTGTTTCACAGGTGCGGGTTTTGCGGGCGCCGCCATCGCCGGTGCCGCTGTTGATGCTGTTGATGACGGCTTTGTCGCGGCGGCAGTCGTGCCGCCCTTGGACATGCACGATGACATGTAAGCTTTATATGTCGTGCCTTTCTTTGCCGTGTCGCTCATGCCTTTCCAGCTCGCGGCGCAAGACGACATCGAGCCGCCTTTGCCCGTGCTGGCCATCGCCGCCGCGGGCGTCGCGGCGGGTGTTGCGGCTGCCGTCGTGCCGCCGGACTTCGACATGCAACTCGACATGAAGGCTTTGTGCGTCGTGGCCTTCTTGGCCGCATCGCTCATGCCGGTCCATGTCGCCGAACATGTTTTCATGGTGCTTTGTTGGGCGCCCTGCGCGGCGCTTGCCGCCATTGCCGGGCTTGCGGCCAACGCCGCCAGTATCACTGTCGTAGCAAGTATCGCGCGCATGAATGCTCCCCTGTGCCTGCGAATTCGCGGGCCAAGTGTGCTGCCGGGAACTCGCCGTTCACAAGGGTTGCGGCGGCCTGCCGCCAAAATATTACAAGAGCTTCACATTTCCCGTTGCGGCACCGCCGACCGCCCGCAAAGGCTGGGCACACAGCGGATCGCGTGAAGAAAGCCGGGTGGCGGGGCTCAGACGCTGGCGGTGCGCGCGGACGGCTTATGCCGCACCACAAAGCCCAGCATCAGGATGCACAGGGCCGACAGCATCAGCCACAGCGAACCGGGTTCCGGCACGGGCACCGGATCGGCGTTGTGCGACGAGCCAAAAACAAAGGTGCCATTGTCAAACACCCGGCCGCCGTTCGGGAGAAACTGGAAGATGCTGGTGGCGTGAACGGTGTTGCCGCCAACGGTACCGCTGAACGTCAGATCGCGCAGCGTTCCGGTGCGATCGTTGAACTGCAGCGCGGTGAAGGATGCGCCCGGCGTGTCCAGCGTGTAGGTCACGCCGTTCAGCACCAGCGTGATCGCCAGCACGTCCGCCAGCGGCACATTGGATTGCGGCGTGTAGGTCAGGTTCGTGGTGCCGGTCAGTTCCAGTTCGAGCGTTCCGCTCACGGCGTCGGGCCCGCTGGACTGCTGGAAGGTATAGTCGAAAATCGCGTCCGCCTGCGCCGGCGTATAGGCCATCGCCAGCCCGGCCATCGCCACGCCGAACAAAGCCGCAAACCGCATTTTCCCGAAAGTCATAGCCCGCCTCGCCCACCTGTTTGGAAATCGGCATTTAGCAGGGCGATCCGCCGTTTACAATGCTTTAACCGTACACGTTCGCGCAATGTCCGGGCGTGGTTAACGCCGCCGCCTCAAGGCGTCGGCGCGTTGCCCAGTTCTTTCATCAGCCGGTAGGTGAATTCCACGGTGGAGTAAAAGTCGTTGATCTCATGCCGTTCGTCGCGGCCGTGCATGCGCAGGTCATGCAGATCGTTCCAGCCGCCGCCGATTCCATAGCTGGGCATGCCGGCGGCGCGCGTGAAGATGCTGTCGCTGGCGCCCGCCGCCATCGTGGGCATCACGATGGTTCCCGGCCACATCGAATTGGCCACTTTCTCGAACGAGGCCATCACAGCCGGATCGGGTTTTGTTTCCGGCGCCGGCTGCACCGGTTCCAGCAGCGAAATCTTGATCGCCGGATCGCCAACCACTTTCTGCAATGTGGCCTGAACCTGCGCCACCGTTTCGCCGGGATAGACGCGGCACTGGATGGTGGCATCGGCGCTGGATGGCAGCGCGTTCTCCTGCACGCCGGCTTTCAGCATGGTGGCGACGCAGGTGGTGTGCAGGATCGCGTTGATCGCAACGTCTGTGGAAAGGCGCTGTGCTGCCGCTTCATCCAGCGGCTCTTTGGAAAGCGTCAGCAGATCAGCGCGCTGGCTTTGCGGCGCAAGCGCTGCGATGCGCTGGAAGTAAAGCCGCGTCGTGGCGTTGGTTTTGTATGGAAAGACGTAGTGCGAAAGCTTCACCAGCCCGTCCGCCAGTTGATAGATCGCGTTGTCCGGACGCGGCTCGGAGGAATGACCGCCGGGATTGGTCGTTTCCATCTTGAAGGTCATGTAGGTTTTCTGAACCGTCTCGACCGCGAAATCGATGCGCTTGCCGTCCACGATCTCGCCGGAGCCGCCATCGGGATTGATGACGAGTCCCGCATTCACCAGGTCGCGATGCTTGGTGACGAGAAAATTCGGCCCGTCCTGTTCCAGCCCAACTTCTTCATCCGCCGTAAACGCCACGATGATGTCGCGGTCGGGAACGAAACCTTCCTTCTTCAAACGGATGAGCGACGCGGCAACCGCGGCGTCTTCATCCTTCATGTCGGATGTGCCGCGTCCGTAGAAATAGCCGTCCTTCTCGGTGAACTTGAACGGCGGTAGCGTCCAATCTTCCGGCCGCGCATCCACCACATCCATATGGCAGATCCACATCACCGGCTTACCTTTGCCCTTGCCGTGAATGCGCACGACGAGATTTACCTGATTTGGGTATTTGTCTTCCGGCACAAGCTGCATGTCGGCCGGCGCAAAGCCCGCGGCCTTGAAGCGCGCGGCCAAAGCTTCCGCAACGCCCTTGGTGCCGACGTTATGCACCGAGCGGATCTCGACAATCTGTTTGAAGATGTCATGCGCGAGCTGCTGATTGTCCTGCGGCGGTTTTGGACCGGGTGCGGGAAGCGTTGCCGCCGAACAAACACCGGCCACGGAAAGAACTGCTACGCTGCAAAGCAAATTGCGCAAAGTCCTCGACATGACATTCCCCCATTTATTGTTTGTTGCAAGAACGCTAGCGCGCTCCTTATGCTTTACGCAATTGCGGCCAGCGCGCGCTCAACGCTCTGCGCGCCATGATCCCAGACTTTGCGTTTCCAGTCCGCCGTATCGGGATAGAAAGCGGCACGGATTTCCTGCTTGATGGATTTGGTTTGCGCCGCACCTGGCTTTGCGAAAGCATGCAGCCAGTTGTCCTTGCGCAGCGCGTCGAACACCTCGCGGATGGGTGCTGTGCCAACTTCCAAGGCCGCGAAGGTCAGCTCCTTGCCCTTCATCCATTTCACCACAGCGTTGTCGATGGTGCCGGTGAGCGGCGCGGAAACCGACTCCCCCGCTTCGCTGGATTGCACCAGCGCTCCCCACAGTTCTCTGGCGCGTTTGTAGGCGGCCGACTTTGGCAGATCTTCGGTGATCATTTCGGCGGCCCCGCAATCGCCAAGCCCAGTGTGAAAGTCGATCACCGTCAAAGTCTTCGCATGCGAAAGATGTTCCTTCAGAACATCCTTCAGCATTAAGGCTGACCAGCTTTCGCGCGCGCCACCGAAATACAATCCCTTGGGATGGCCGTATTGTCCCGCGCTGATCGCTTCCTGCAATTTGAACGCGCCGTGTTTGGACGAATAGGCAATCAGTTTGGCGTTGGCCTTCCTGAACGCCTCGCGCGTGATCGCGGCAGGCGCAATCGCATCGGCCAGTTTGTCGTACGCCGCGTTCTTCGGCGGGCGCTTGTGATCCACGAAATTGCGGTTCACGTCCGCATTGTCTTCGTTCACGCGCCGGTTCCAGGCAAAGCCGAACGGATTGAGCGCATGCAGCAGCACGATCTTCGCGCCGGCCTTTACGCGCTTGGCCAAGCCTTCGCGCAGCAATCCGGTCTGCACGCCGGATCCGAAATAACCTTCCACGCCATGCGTGCCGGAAATCAGCAGCAGCGCATCCTTTGCTTCATGCTCGCCGATCACCGCGGCGTCCAGGAACAAGCCTTTGCCGTCCGGTCCCGTCACGTTGGGAAGCAGCCGCGAGGTCACGCCCAAATCCGCAGCCTCGCAGGCTTGCAGAAACGCGGCGCGGGCCTTGCGGTAGTCGGCGGGAAAGTACGTCTGCGGCTTGGCCATGACAGAACACTATACGCCCAGATCGGCGGAGGGGATTGCCGTTTGCGCATGGCGGATGGCAACCGGCGCTGTTTCATCCATCAGCAACATGGCGATCAGGCACACGATATTGGCTGCGGTCAGGTAATAGGCGGGGGCATAGATGTCGCCGGTGACATGCATCAGCCATGTTATCGCGCCTTGCGTGGTGCCGCCGAACACCGCCACGCCCAAGGCATAAATCGCCGCCAGCATGGTGGAGCGCATGTGTTTGGGGATGGCTTCGGCCAGCGCCACCAAAGCCGCCGCCCCGCCAAACTGGCTGAGCACCGCCAGAACCCCGGTGGCCATCAGCAGCGTGGCCGCATCGGGCCGCGCGACGATCAGCAGAAAAGCCGGATAGGTCGCGGCAATAAAAGCAACGCGCGGCCAGATCATCATGGGTTTGCGGCCCCATTTATCGGAGGCGATCCCGCCCAGCGCGCTGAACACGATATTGACCGCGCCGAACAACAGCGTGGCGGCAAACGACACGTTCGCCTTCATGTGCAGAACGGTCTGCGCATAGGTGGACATATAGGCCAGCACATAGAAGCCGACCGTTGCGCCCATGATCATGCCAAGTCCGGTGATGCCGATATAGGCAAGGCTGCGGCGTGGCTTGTCTTGGCGCACGGGCAAATCGTTGTGTGGTTCGCTGTGCAAAGTTTCGGGAAGCTGGCGGCGCATGAAAAATCCAATGGGAACGACCAGCGCGCCCAGCCCAAACGCGATGCGCCAGCCGAAGCTCTGCAACTGGTCTGCGCTCAGCACACTGGCCAGAACCACGCCGGCGATGCCCGCCAGCAGCGTCGCGAGTCCCTGACTGGAATATTGCAGCGCCCCGTAAAGTCCGCGCCGGTTTGGCGGTGCGGCTTCCATCAATATCGCCGTCGTCGGCCCCACATCGCCGCCCAGCGCGAAACCTTGCACCAGCCGCACGATCACAACGATGATGGGCGCCGCGATGCCAATGCTGGCATAAGAGGGCGTCACCGCAATCGCGACGACACCGGCCCCCATCAGCGCGAAACTCAAAAGCATCGCGGGCTTGCGGCCAATCCTGTCGGCATAACGCCCGATTACGATGCCGCCGATGGGCCGCATGATGAAGCCCGCGCCGAACGTAATCAGCGCCGCCATCAGGCTGAAGAAATGATCGTGCGAGGGAAAGAACGTCGCGCCGATCTGCACCGCGAAATAGGCGTAGGTCGTGAAGTCGTAAAATTCCAGCGCATTGCCGGCGATGGTGGCCGCGATATGGCGCTTGCGCAGAAACAATGCGGGCGCGGATGCCACCGCTATTTCAGAATCGGCCGGAAGGCGCCGTCCCAATCGGTGCCGGGCGGGTTGTCTTCGAAATAATCGATGCGCGCCAAATGCAGATCGTAAAGCTTGGGGCTGGCGCCGGAAAGTTTGCGGCACTGATCGATCAGCCCGCGTGATTTCTCCCATTGCTGGGTGCGCAAGCTCTGGAAGATATGTTCGTGGAACGTGGATAGCGCGCGGAATTTCGGGGAAGCGCGCACCAGCGGGTTGCCCAGCACCGCATACAGTTTCACCGGCTCGTCATGCGCGCCGATGGCGATGTAATCCACTTCCAGAAAAGCGAAGCCGCGTTCCGCACCTTTGCGCGTGTCTTCGCTTACTATAATCGCAGGGCCGTATTGCGCCGAATGTTGCTGAATACGCCCCGCCAGCACGGTGCAATCGCCGGTGACGGAATAGACGTTGCGGCCATGTGCGCCAAAGCCGCCGGCAATCGCGGTGCCGGTGGAAATGCCCACGCCGATCTCGATGGGGCCGATGGCCAGCCCGTCAAACCGCCGCTCGCGCGACAGGGCGTCGTTCACATCGGCCACCACTTCGATCATGCGGCTGGCCGCTTCGCACGCATGGATCGCGTGTTCGCTGTCGTCCAGAGGCGCGTTCCAGAAAGCGCTGAAACCTTCCGTCGTCAGCCGGTCCAGCGTCGCACCTTTGGCGAGTGCGACTTCCACCAATGGCGAAAGCACGCGGCCCACCAGATCGGTGAAGCCGGCGGGATCGTCACGAAAGGATTCCGCCACGCCAGAAAAATTGCGAATGCCGCAGGACAGATAGCTGACAGTGCGCGCTTCGCCTTCAAGCTTCAGCAAATGCGGATTGCGCGCGATCTGGTCCAATGCGCCAACCGGCAGCGCTTCGGCGAAGGCATTGCGAAGGCGTGAACGCGCACGGCCCACTTCCAGTCCGCGTGCTGCCACACCGGCGGCAAATGTGAGCGCTAGTGCAATGCCTGGCCCAAGTGAATCCAGCAGCACATGATTGCCGCTGTAGAGCGACCACGAAAGATAGCCCGCGCCCGCGATGGCCAGCACCGTCAGTGCGCCGGCCCACAGCAACCCGAAGCGATAGAGCAGGAACACGACAGTGCCGCCGGCGATGGCAAGGAAAATCAGCTCGGCCATGTCGGCGGATGGCGGGCGCATCAGGTGATAACCCGAAAGAATATTCTCCAGCGCTTCAGCGCGCACGCTGGCCGCGTTGCGCGGACCATCCGGCGTTTGCACCATCGCATCCGGCGCGCCGACGATGACGATGGCGTCTTTCAATGCGTTCGCGGGCAAGGTGCCGCTATCGAGCGCAGCGGCGGAAATGCGCCGCGCCGCGTTTGCGCCGCTATAGGCAATCCAGATCGAACCATCGGGCTCAGTTGGAATGGCAAGCGTGCCTGCTTCGATGGTCGCGATGCCGGATGCATTGTCGAAAATGCTGCGGCCCGGCGTATTGCCGCGCGCGATCAGCTTATTCGCATTTTGCGAAAGCCGGGTGGCCTCGGCTTCGATGGACGATGCCGGTTTGCCGGACACGCGCAACAGCAACGCGGCGCGGCGCACCTTGCCGTCGGAATCCGAAAGCAGGTTGAGGGCGCCCGATGCGGCGCTGGCCGCTTCGATTTGCGGCAGTGGCGCGATCGCATGGCCGAATTCTGGAATATGCGAAAGCGCGTCGCGCGCGCCGTCGAAGGTGACGGAATTGTTCTGTGGTGCGGCGCCTGCACCGCGTTGGAGCGTGAAGCCGCTCACAACCGGAATTGTTTTCATCGCCCCAGCCAAAGCATCGTCAGGCGATTGCACGGCGCTGAGGGCCGCGCGCGCCGCATCGGCTTGCGGTCCCGGTGGCAAGCCGGCCGCCAGTTGTTGCGGCGACGCGGGATCGGGCCGGTCCAGCGGCAGCGCGAACACCACCATTGCCGCGCCCGCGCTCTTCATTTCCGACGTCAGCTTGGCCAGAACAGTGCGCGGCCACGGCCATGCGCCGAAACGGGCGATGCTGGCTTGGTCAGCCTCCAGCGTACGCACAGCGAACTTTCCGATGCGGTCGTGATAAGGGCGGGGCTGGGAATGCTGGTAGGCGTCGAACAGGACTCCGCGCACCCGGCCGGCCAGGCCCCCCGCGTCGGTCGCCAGAACCAGCATGGCCGCAATCAGGATAATGAGCGGAAACGCCCAAACCTCGATCGGCCGCGACCCCAGCTTCATGTCGAATATCCCGCGCCCGCGAAAAGCCCCTTCGCGGCCTGAACCGAATCTATCGCGCAGTTAAGCTTGGCTGGGAAGCGGCAAATCTCTGGGGCGGCCGTCAAAGCCCTTTACATTCCGAGGGTTCGCGGAAAATTGACGCTCGGCGTCATGAATGACGGCAGCGTCATTTTTCTTGCGAATTGCACAATGCAGGCATAGCTTTTGCGGGCGTCCGGAATCCGAAGTCGAAACAAGGAACCATCATGGAAAACATCACCAAGGACCCCGCCTACAACGCGGTCGATCCACACGATTTTCCCGCCATGCTGGATGTGAACCGCTACGGCGAACGCACAACTGCTTTCGACAAGATCATCTCGGCCACCCACGATCATTTCTGGGATCCGCTGGACAAGAAATACATCGACTTCACCACGCCCTTCGATCTGGAGAAGGAATATCTGGTCAATCCGTCCGCCAACGCCGATCTGAAAACCGCCATCGGCGACAAGCTGGATGAAGCGGGCAAGATCAAGCTGGTCAATCTGGATGTGTCATGGTCGCTGTCATCCATTCTGCATGGCGAGCAGGGCGCGCTGTCGCTTTCGGCTTCGCTCTGCCACATCCTTCGCGATCCGGGCGCGCAGGAATACGCCGCGAACCAGACGCGAGAGGAAGCCCGTCATGTCACCGGCTTCACACGCTATATCCACGCGCGTTGGGGCAAGCCGGTAAAGGTGGGTCCGGCGCTGGGAAACCTGCTGAATGAGCTGGTTTCTTCGCCGCTGGTCTGGAAGAAAATCGTCGGCATGCAGATGCTGGTCGAGGGCCTGGCAATGGGCGCCTTCGCGACCTTCTACAAAGAAACGCGCGACCCGTTGATGAAGCAGCTGATGCAGCTGGTGATGACGGACGAAGCCTTCCACCACAAGTTCGGAAAGATCTGGGCCGACCGCACCATTCCGCATCTCTCCCAGTCCGAACATGAGATGATCGAGGATTGGGCGTGGCAGGTGTTCCAGGTGCTGCTCTTCAATCTGGGTTCGCCCGATCAGAAGACGTGGATCTATGAAGCCGTGGGCCTCGATCCGCTGTGGTGCCAGCAGGCGTTCATGGAAGCGCTCACCGATTCCGCGATCCGCGAAGAACTGCAGGAAGCCACCAACATCTTCCGCGTTCTCATCAAGACGCTGCTCAAGGCCGGCATCATCACCGACCGCACCCGCAACAACTATCAGGCCTATATCGACATGCATGAACTCTATGCCGAGAGCGACCGCATGGTGGGCGACGATATTGCCGAAGAAGGCATCAAGTACCTGATGCAGCTGAACGGCGGGCACCGGCTCATAACGCCGTCCATGCTGGCGGCCGAATAGCCAAAATTCGGAAAATCCAAGGCGAAAGGGCGGCTGAAAGGCCGCCCTTTTTGCTTGCAAAGACTGATTTTCTCGCATACTGAATGAATGTTCATTCATTTTAGGTATAACGTGGCGGTAGCGGCAAGGAAAGCTGAAGAGGCATCTGACAAGCGCGAGCGGCTGCTGGCCGCTGCCCTCGACCTGTTCGAGGCCCGCGGCTTCGATGCCGTGGCCGTTCCTGAGATCGCGCTGAAGGCGGGCGTCGCCACCGGCACCGTCTATCGCTACTTCGCCACCAAGGAAGCGCTGGTCAACGCGCTCTACCGGCAGTGGAAGCAGGCCTACAACGATGCCGTATTGGCGCCGGTGGTCGACGGTGCAACTGCCCGCGAAATCTTCGCGGCTTACTGGCGGCGGATGATGGTGTTCACCCGCGCCAACCCGCGCGCCATCCGGTTCATGGAATTGCACCACCACGCGCCCTATCTCGATGCGCAAAGCCGCGCCGAAGGCCAGCGCTATGCCAAAGCCGCGCGCGACTTTGTCAGTGCTGCCCGCGCCGCCGGCGCCATCCGCGAGTTGGATCCCGCGCTGGTCGTGGCGCTGACATGGGGTGCCGCCGCGGGTCTTCTGAAATTCGAACAATCCGGCGCGCTGAGGCTCGACGAGCAAACCGCAACCCAGATGGAAGAGGCGCTATGGCGCGCCATCGCAAATCCGCTTGCAACACAAACCGAAGATGAAAAAGGGCAATCACATGGCACGCAAACGCAGGGGCGAGGGGCAGACGGCTCTGGTCACGGGCTCAAGCATGGGTATCGGACTCGATCTGGCCGAATGCTTCGCTAAGGACGGTTACGACCTCATCCTCACCGCCCGCAGCGAAGCCGCGCTGAAGGAAGCTGCGGATCGCTTCGCAACGAAATACAAAATTAAAGCCACGCCCATCGCGCTCGATCTCGGCCAGATCGGCGGCGGCGGAAAGCTTGCCGGTGAAATCAAGACGCGCGGCCTCAACGTCGATGTGCTGGTCAACAACGCCGGCTATGGCACGGCGGGCGCCTTCAACGGCTCCAAAGAGAGCGAACAGCTTGGCATGATCGATCTCAACGTGCGTGCGCTGGTCGAACTCACGTACATCTATTGGCCAGCCATGCTGGCGGCCAAACGCGGCGGCGTTCTCAATGTCGCCTCCACCGCCGCCTTCCAGCCCGGTCCCTTGATGGCGATCTACTACGCCACCAAAGCCTTCGTGCTCTCCTTCTCCGAAGCCTTGTGGAAGGAAGCGGAAAAAACCGGCGTGCATGTCAGTTGTCTTTGCCCCGGTCCGACGGCCAGCAATTTCCGCGAGCGCGCCGGCACCGGCAAAACCAAACTCTCGCAAGCCGGAACGCCCATGAGTTCGATGAGCGTGGCCAGGCTGGGCTATCGCGGTTTCCAGAAGAACACCCGCGTCGTCATCACCGGCGCGCGCAACAAGGTGCTTGCCACGCTTGTGCCATACCTGCCGCGCAAAACTCTGCTCGGTATTGTGCACAATCTGCAAAGCCCGAAATGACATGCGAAGCCTGATCCTCGCCGCGGCAGCGTTTCTGCTATTGCCGGCCGCGGCGAGCGCCGCCTGTCCGCCGGACACGGCGTCCATCGATGCCGCACGCAAAACAATGCTCGCTCTTCCCATCGGCGACGGGATGCAGACGGATGTTTCGCTGGCCGCACAGGCAGCTATTGCGAAGATGAAGGATGCACTCGCTGCGTTCGTGGTTTCCACAATGGAATGCACGGATGGCAATACGACTGACGCCGCCATTAAGCAAAAGCTATCTGCCGCCGCGCATACCGCAATCACGGGCGCGGCGGACGAATATAACTACGGGTCCGCAGTCTCATTTGCCGTCAGCCACCAGCATAAACCTGCCCGCGATGATCTGCTCGTCGTCACAGCCAGCTTCCAAATCGAATGCGGCGAAGACACAATACTCATGCTCTTCGCCAGTGACGACACAGGCTGGCGCGAAGTGATGCGCCTGCAAAGCGCGCCCTACAAAACCGTGGCGGGCGGGTGGGGATCGTTTGACTATGCGATTTCTCCCCCCGATGCATCGGGCAACTGGTTCGTGGCGGCGAAATCCATATTACCCTGGTGCAGCTCGACGTGGTCGGAAATTCACTACGAGGCATTTCGTCCAACGGCCGATGTGCAAAAGCCGGACCAGATTCTCGCCGGATCGGATTCGATCTGGTTCGGCGGCGATGATGTGGGGCGTCTTAAGGTAGGCGTGAACTACCTTGACCTGCGTTTCCACGCGGAAAGCATGGACCCGGAGGTGCACAACCGTGAATGGATTCGGGCCTATCGCTTCGACGGCGACAAGCCCATGCGCATGCCGCCATTCGCTCTGAACGCCGCGGACTTCGCCGACGAATGGGTGCGGCTCGTGTGGGCCGACGCAAGGCTACTTACATCTCCAACCGAGATGCGCGGTCTAAAGGCCGAGCATGAAACGGTCCACAAGGCGGCGTATTTCAGCTATCGCTCTGTCCGCCTCTGCACAGGCGACGACATTCAGGTGGAAGTCACCCCTGTCGATGATGAAGGCGCGCCACATACGTTCTTTCTGGTGCAAGGCCCGCGCCCGCAATACTTTCGCATGAAAGGCGTTTCTTCGCACGCCGATCCCCGCTGCACCGGCATTAACAGCTACTAGCCGCCCGGCTGTTCTTCACAAAGTCGTTATGATATAAAATAGCAGCGCACCAAAGTAATTCCCGTGCAGCGAGCAAGGGGGTGCCTGTCATCAATGCCTGTTGTCGTAATGAAATTTATCGCGAGTCCTCTAAATCGGGGCGGTAGTGAAGAAAGAATATTCCATACTGGTCGTTTCGCTGCTGGCGGCGGCATCTGTGCTTCCCGCTGCGGCCACCAACATCGAAACCGTCACTGTTACCGGCCGGCGGCCCACGGCGGATGCGTGCCTGAAAGTCGCCACCGCCAAATACGCGCAATGGGATCAGGCGCGTATCATGATCGACGAGACGCGTACTTTTGCCGACGGCAACAAAACGGACACCAAAACCGTTTTCATCCCGGGCACTGTCTATGGCCAGGTCGGAAACCGGCCGTGGAGTTCGATGCAGATCGCTCAGCTCCAGCGCACCGCCCAGTCGCCGGAAGTACTCGAAAAGGCGATGGGCTTTTCCGAGTGCAGCGTTGGCGATCAGATCGTGGAGGGTGGCCAATCGGCCACGACGTATGACTTCTCTTACGCGCCCGAAGCCGATGGCAGCCAGGCCACCGGCGAAATCATAATCGCCGATTCCACGGGCCTGCCGTTGCGCCAGGAGTTTGAGCAAAAGCCCCCTCCCGCCAACGCCGCCGCACAGGTTTCCGTGCGCTATACCTATGGTGGCGACGTGCAGGTGCCACTCGCTGCCGAACGCGCGGACAATTTCCGCCGCTGGCGCGTCGCACAATGGCTGCGTGATTTACAGGCGGGACGTCCGGCTTGGTGACAGTGACGCGGACGAAGTTCTGCCGTCCCCGCCGTTTACAATACAATCCGCATATAGAAACATTCTTCCGGCGGTGGCGCGTTGGTCGCACGCTGCCGAATCCGGCGCTGCGCCATTGAAGGGTGATGAATATGAGTGGACGGGTTGAAGGCAAGATCGCGCTGATCACCGGCGGCGCGCAGGGCTTGGGCGAGGCCGCGGCGCGGATGCTGGCGCGCGAAGGCGCGCGCGTTGCGATTACGGACGTAAACATGAAAGGCGCGCAGGCGCTGGCGGAGTCCATCAATCAGCAGCACGAGGGCGCCGCCATCGCCATCCAGCACGACGTCACGCAAGAAGCGGACTGGACGCGCGCACTCGATGAGACGGACCGCGCATTCGGTGGCTTGCACGTTCTCGTCAACAACGCCGGCATCGGCCTGACCAAGGATCTGGAAGCTATCACGCTGGAGGAATGGCGCCACGTTCACGCCATCGATCTGGACGGCGTGTTCCTGGGCTGCAAGCTTGCCATTCCCCACATAGCAGCCAGCGTAAAGAAGACGGGCCTTGGCGGCTCCATCGTCAATATCTCGTCGATCTCCGGCATCATCGCCGGCCACAATATGGCCGCTTACAATTCTGCGAAGGCGGCGGTGCGCCACCTTTCCAAATCGGTGGCGCTTTATTGCGCGCGCAAGGGTTACGGCATCCGCTCCAACTCGGTGCATCCGGTGTTCATCGCCACACCCATTCTCGATCCGCTGGTCAACCGTTATGGCAAAGATGAAGCCTACGCCAAGCTCGGCCGCCAGGTGCCGCTGGGCCATATCGGCGAGCCCAACGATATTGCTTACGCTGTTCTTTACCTTGCTTCGGATGAATCCAAATTCGTCACCGGCGCGGAGCTTAAGGTAGACGGCGGCATTTCCGCGATGTAGGCGTGCGCGTATGAATGACTCAGGTGTCTTGTTGCCGCCCAAAGGCTCGCCGCTCGGCTTGCACAGTTGGGCGCGAGAAATGGCGGAGGTCGCCGCCTGCTTGCGCAACCCTCCGCCGTTTGAGCTTGCCAGCCTGCCGCGCGGCAACGGCGAAACCGTTTTTGTGTTGCCGGGATTTCTCGCCGGCGACAGGACTACGGCACGCTTGCGTGAATTTCTGGGCAAACTCGGTTATCGCGCGGAGATCGCCAATATCCTGTTCAACGCCGGTCCGACATCCGGCCTGCTTCGCAAGATCGAAGAACGCTTGCTCGCGCTCGCGGCCGAACGCGGGCCGCTGTCTCTTATTGGCGTCAGTCTGGGCGGCGCGCTGGCGCGCGAAGTGGCACGTCTGCATCCGCAACATGTGCGTTGCGTTATCACGCTCTGCAGCCCCATCCGCTTGCCGGTCACGACACCACTGCAGCCGTTTGCAGCCCTGCTCGCGCCGCTGCATGACCCGCAATGGCTGGAACGCCGCCACGCGATTGCCGATCCGCTGCCCATGCCGGTCACGGCAATTTATTCGCAAGAAGACGGCATCGTGGACTGGCAGCAATGCCTGCAGGATGAAGCGCCGGGCGCTGTGAATGTCTGCGTCGGCGGCGCGCACACAACGGTCGGTTCCAATCCGCAAGCACAGGCGGCAATCGCACACGCCCTCAACGCGTCACGCGAATAGCCACCTGCGCCAGAAGAACCTGCGCGCCTTTTTTGTGCAGCGCGCGATCCGTCACCCGCTGCAGCCGCGCCGCGATCTCATTCACATCCGGCTGTTCCCACGGCCGCACACTGGCAGCGGTGAACACCATCAGGTTGCGCAAGTACGCATCGCGCAGCAGCGGCATGGCGTGATTGGCGTCCGCGCGCAGTTTCGCATCCGGGATATCCAGCCCGATCGCCACCATCAGCATGCCGGCAGGGCGGCCCGCATCCACGATAGTCGCGTACATCGGCTCGATCATGATGAAGCTTTCGGACTGCGTTTCCTTGTGCGTGGGGCGCGGCGCATCGTCGGCCCATCCCGGCTGGGTCAGCGCCAGAATGGTCATTGCGGCAAGGAGAATTTTGGATCGCATCGGTTTGCTGTTGCGTTCCTTAAGGCGATTCGCCCCAATCGGTGAACCGGTGGCGCGCGATTTCCGGAGATACAGAATGACCATAAGACAGAAATTGCTTTGTGGAATAGCCGCTTGCGCGTTTGCGGGGTCCGCGACGGCCGATGCCCCTGCCGACAGGCCGGGCATACATTTCGATATTTCGCCCGCCAACCTGCCCGCGCCCTTTGCGACCCCGGCAGTCGACAATTCCTCCCACACGGTGGCGCGCCCGGCGGGCGCCGCGCCGCAGGCGCCCAGCGGGTTCACGGTTTCGATTTTCGCGGACAGCCTCAGCAATCCGCGCTGGATGGCGGTGGCGCCGAACGGCGATGTGTTCCTGGCCGAGCCGTCCGCCGGAAAGATCACGCTGCTGCGCGATACAAACGGCGACGGCAAGGCCGACAAGATCGTCACTTTTGCCAGCGGCTTTCAAAAGCCGCATGGCTTGGCTTTTCATGACGGCGCGCTGTACATCGGCTGCATCGATGCGGTGTACAAGCTGGACTATAAAGATGGCGCGTTGAGTGCTGGCGCGAAAACGCGCGTCACCAAACAGGATTTCGGCGGATCGAGCGATCACTGGACGCGAGACATCGCATTTTCGCCGTCGGGCGATCTCTACCTTGCCATTGGTAGCGGCAACAATGTGGAAGACGGCGAGCCCGCCACGCGCGCAACCGTGCAGCATGTGAACGCGGACGGCACGCTGACGCCGTTTGCAACCGGCATCCGCAATCCCGTCGGCATCGCTTTCTATCCCGGCAGCGATCAGGTCTGGGTCAGCGTCAACGAACGTGATGGTTATGGCGATCAGCTTGTGCCCGATTACCTGACGCATCTGGAGAAAGGTGCTTTCTATGGCTGGCCTTATGCTTACATTGGCCAGCATCCCGATCCGCAATTCGGCAAGAAGCGGCCCGATCTTGTTGCCAAAACCAAAACGCCGGATCTGCTTTTCCAGTCGCACTCCGCGCCGTTGGGATTGGTGTTCTACGAAGGCGCGCAATTTCCCGCCGGCTATAAAGGCGATGCTTTCGTGTCGTTGCATGGTTCGTGGAACGCGGGTCATCCCACCGGCTACAAAGTGGTGCGCGTGCATTTTGTGAATGGCAAACCGGTTGGCGGTTACGAGAATTTCGTCACCGGCTTCTGGAATGGCTCAACATCGCCGGCACAAGTCTGGGGCAGGCCGGCGGGATTGGCAGTGGCGAAGGACGGCAGCCTTTTGATCGCCGACGATGCCGGCAAGACCGTCTGGCGGGTGAGCTATTCCGGAAAATAATCGGTGACACCGTCCGGCGGCGAAAAAGCCTGGTGGAGCTGAGCGGAATCGAACCGCTGACCTCCTCATTGCGAACGAGGCGCTCTCCCAACTGAGCTACAGCCCCAGGCTTTGGCCGCACGGAAACCTTCGCGCGAGGGCGGTATGTAGGGAAGGCCGCTTTGGTGTGTCAAGGCGCGGCTTGGCGGCCCGTTCCGTCGTCGCTAAAAGGGCGCAGTCGCCGTCGATTTGCGCGACCAAAGCGTAAAGGATGTCGCAATGATCAATCCCATTATCTGGCTCATCCTGACGCTGATCGACCTCTATACCTGGATCATCATCGCGGCCGTGATTGCAAGCTGGCTGCTCGCCTTCGGCGTCGTCAATGCACACAACCATATCGTGCGCGTGGTGCTGCAGGGGTTAAGCGCGCTGACCGATCCCGTGTTCCGCCAAGTGCGGCGCGTGATCCCCGCGTTCGGCGGCATCGACATATCGCCGGTGATTGTCCTGATCGCGCTGCAATTTCTGCGCTACGTCATCGTCTATTATTCGGTGCCTTCTGTATGAGCGCCACGGTAATCGACGGCAAAGCCGTCGCGGCGAAACTGCGCGCATGCATCGCCGAAGACACCGCAAAGCTGAAGGCCGCTCACGGCATCGTGCCGGGGCTTGCCACGGTTCTTGTCGGCAACGATCCCGCGAGCGAAGTCTACGTGCGCAACAAGGGCAAGACGGCCGAAGCTATTGGCTTCAATTCGTTCCATTACAGTCTGCCGGATAGCGCGAGCGAAGCTGAAGTTCTGGCGCGCGTGAAGGCGCTGAACGAAGATAAATCGGTGCATGGCATTCTGGTGCAGATGCCGATGCCAAAACAGGTTCGCGAAGCCGCCGTGCTCGATCTTCTCGATCCAGCCAAGGATGTAGATGCGCTGACCGCCACGAACGCGGGCCTGCTTGTCAGCGGCCGCGCGCGGCTGGTCTCCTGTACGCCGATGGGCATGATGCTGCTGCTGAAAGAATATATCGGCGATATCGCGGGCAAGGATGCGCTGGTGATCGGCCGTTCGCTGTTGTTCGGCAAGCCTGCCGCTCAGCTTCTTCTCGCCGCCAACGCCACCGTCACGATGGCGCATTCCAAGACACGCGATCTGCCCGATGTCTGCCGCCGCGCCGACATTCTGGTCGCGGCCATCGGCAAGCCGGGACTCGTCAAAGGCGATTGGGTGAAGCCCGGCGCCACCGTAATCGACGTCGGCATCAATCGCATCGATGCGGGCGCGGGGAAAACCAGGATCGTGGGCGACGTGGACTATGAAGCCGCCGCAAAGGTGGCTGGCGCCATCACGCCAGTGCCCGGAGGCGTTGGCGCCATGACCATCGTCTGCCTGATGCGCAACACGCTGATCGCGGCCTGTTTGCAAAACGGCTTGCCGGTTCCCGCTATCTGATTTCCTGACGCAGTTTTTTGGCCATGCCGCCGGGGCCAAGCACCTCGTCGAACACGCCGATGAAACGGCCATCCGGGTCCATCAGATAAATGTAATTCGAGTGGTCCATGAAATAGGCCGCGTTCGGGCTGGGCTGCCGGGCGTAATAGACGTGATATTTCTTCGCGACGCTGGCGATCTGCGCATTCGTGCCGGTCAGGCCAACAAATTGCGGGCCGAACGCGGCGAGATAGCTTTTCAGCACGGCGGGTTTGTCGCGCGCGGGATCGACAGTGATGAAGACGGGAACGATCTTGTCTGCCTCTGGCCCCAGTTTTTTCAGCGCGTCCGCTGTCACCTGCAGCGTGGTTGGGCAGACATCGGGGCAAAAGGTGTAGCCGAAATAGACCAGCGTATAGCGGCCGTGGAAATCAGCATCCGTGCGCCGATGCCCGTTTTGGTCGGTCAGCGCGAACGATCCACCGATATTGGCCTGACCGCTGGAGACGACCGCGTGCCAGCGCGCATCGATATTTTCGGCGTTCCACAACAGTCCCGCCGCCATCGCAAAACAGCAGACGAGATAGGGAACAAGCGCGAGCGGATTCTTGATCATGGGGCGACGAAACCTTCAGGGATTGATAGTCTGCACACCCGCAATAGTCCAAGCGACAAATGGCCGTGAACGAAACTGTCAGTGCTGCATTGAACGAGGCAAAGCCGCGCGGCCGCTCGCGAAGCTGGCCGGCCACCGGCATCAGCCAGGCGGTGGCCGCCGCCTCGCGCGGGCGGGTGCGGTTGCGCACGCTCACCAACCTGCGCTGGCTGGCGGTGGCCGGCCAATCGGCCACGCTTTTCATCGTCTATTTCGGGCTTGGTTATCCGTTGCCGGTCCTTCGCTGCGCCATCGCCGTTCTGGCCAGCGTTGCGCTCAATCTCATTCTCACATTCGCTTATGGAACATCGCGGCGGCTGACCAGCACAGAAGCCACGCTCTATCTTGGCTATGACGTGTTGCAGATGGCGGCGCTGCTCTACCTGACAGGCGGAATCCAGAATCCTTTCGCGTTGATGTTTCTGGCACCCGTCGTGATCGGCGCCGCCACGCTCGATCTTGCCAACACGCTTATTCTTGCCGCCATTGCCTTCGTTTCGGTGTCGGTCATCGCCATTGTGCATGAGCCGCTGCCGTGGTCGGGCCATGAGCCCATTCAGATTCCCGCGCTCTATCAAGGCGGTTTCTGGATTTCGATTGTCATTGGTATTGGCTTCACGTCGATCTACGCCTGGCGCATCGCAAGCGAAGGCGCACGTATGTCGGCGGGCCTCGCCGCCACGCAACTGGCGCTGGCGCGCGAACACCGCCTTGCGGCACTCGGCGCTTTGGCAACGGCAGCCGCGCACGAACTGGGCACGCCGCTCGGCACCATCGCCGTGGTTTCGCGCGAACTCGAGCGCGCGCTTCCGCCCGCCTCGCCGGAGGCCGACGACGCGCGCCTGCTCCGCGAGCAGGCCGAACGTTGCCGCGCCATTCTTTCGCAATTGGCGCGGCCGGAAGAATCCGTGCTTGGCGCCACCAATCGCTTGCCCCTCGGCGCGCTGCTTGACGATATCGCTTCGCCTTATCGCGGCGACGATGTTTCCATTCGCATCGAATGTGCCAACGACAAGGAAAAGCCGCAGCCCAAAGTGTGGCGGGCGCCGGAGCTTGTGCATGGTCTTGGCAACATTATCGGGAACGCCGCGGATTTTGCCGGCGCCCACGTAACCGTGCGCGTGCGCTGGGACGACAAGACGATCCGCGTATCCGTGGAAGACGACGGACCCGGTTTCTCGCCGGAAATTCTGGAGAGGCTTGGCGAGCCTTACATCACCTCGCGCCCCGGCCTTTACGCGCTGGGCGATAACGAACTCGCGCCCAAGAGCGGGCTGGATCGCCAGCAGGGCATGGGATTGGGCTTTTTCATCGCCAAAACGCTGATTGAGCAGACAGGCGGGGCCGTTAGCGCCGTCAATCTGGAGCCATCCGGCGCGCGCGTAACGTCGGTTTGGCCGCGCGGCGCGATAGACGGCGATACCAGACCCAGCAGCGCCTGGGAGGTTTGACGCTCACGCATTTGCGAAATGCGGAACGCCTTTGATTGCATATTGCGCTTGCGAAAGGGGCCTTGGGGGACTATCGACGCGCCTCAAAGGCACCACATGACGCACCGCGACCCCCCGATTTCCGAAGAACGCACGCTCCTGATCGTGGAAGACGACCGCCCGTTTCGCGAGCGGCTGGCCCGCGCCATGGAAGCGCGCGGTTTCACGGTGGCGCTGGCGGAAAGCGTGGCGCAGGGCATTGCCCGCACCCGCGAATCCGCGCCGGCTTTCGCGGTGGTCGATCTGAAGCTGGAAGACGGCAACGGCCTGGACGTGGTGGAGACGCTGCATTCGGTGCGCCCCGATGCGCGCGTGGTGGTGCTGACGGGCTTCGGCAATATCGCAACCGCGGTGGCGGCGGTGAAATACGGCGCCGTCGATTACCTCCCCAAGCCAGCCGATGCCGACGATGTTCTGGCCGCGCTGATGGCCACGCCAGGCGGCAAGCCCAAGCCGCCGGAAAATCCCATGTCGGCCGATCGGGTGCGCTGGGAACATATCCAGCGCGTTTACGAATTGTGCGGCCACAACGTTTCGGAAACCGCGCGCCGCCTGAACATGCACCGCCGCACCTTGCAGCGGATATTGGCAAAGCGCAGTCCGCGCTAACGACGCTTCGACACTTTCCTCTTTGCAGTTTTTCGCGGCGCAGCTTTTGGCGCGGCCGTTGCGGGCGAAATGTCTTCGCACTTCAACAATTTCTTCGGCACGATCACGCGCCAGCGGCGCTCCAGCATACCGCGCAGGTGGGTTGGCTCGATATGTTCGATCCGCGCCAGCACGATGGGATAATCGCGATAGTGTTCGGTGAGATGAAAAGTTTTCGGATCGAGTTCCAGAAGCATCTCGCGCTCGTCGATGCTGCCGATATAGAGAACGGCCGAATTGTCGTCCTTGCGCAAACGCGTGAAGAATTTCTTCTCGATGAAGATGGAGGGCTTGCCGTAAGACGGCTTTTCCACTACGCCGGGAAATGACAGCGCGATCTTCTTGAATTCCGCGGGCGTCACGCCATCTGTTTTCGGTTTGGGCGTTTTTTTCATTCGGCAATTTCTTTCAGGATTCGGATAGGGTCGGACGCAAGCTCCAGCGTCAGCGCCAGACGCTGGGCGGCCACCTTCGCGAAACTCAATGTCACCGCTTTGCGGCGGCTGGCGTGTAACTGCGTCACCGGCGAAGGCCGCACAATGGCGCCGCCATAGCGGTCGGCCACGATCAGCCCGGTGCCGGGTGGAACGAACTCATCGGGAAAGCTCGGCGGAATCGCGAAATAGAAATGCTCGCAGAAATCCAGATACTCCGGCCACTTGCGGTCGCCTTTCAGGTCGCCCAGCGCGACTTTGATCTCCACACCCACCACCGCGCCGTCTGGCCCCAGCGCGCAAACATCCAGGCGGCGCCCGTTCGCCAGCGTGAATTCCAGAATGGGCGAAAACCCGTCCTGCATCAGAAGGCGGCTGACGCCGCGCGCAACATCGGCGGCCGTGTGGGAAAAGTCGGGCATGGGTGATTGGAACATTAGAGGAACGAATGGTCAAGCTGCTCAGAGCAGCCGCTCGTAAAATCCGCCGATGTTGCGGACGCGGTCGACCAGATGGATTTCCAAAATCCAGTGCCGTTCGTTGCCGTTCGCATCGGGATCGCGCATGCGCGTGTTGTTATAGGGCGCGATGTGGTGGCGCTGGCGCCCCGCAATGCGCTGCGCGTGCGGAAATTCGCTCACGATATGGCCGGCGATCTTGCCGCCAAATTCCCAGCCCGCGTCCGCCGCGGCAGTTTGCGCAAATGCATAAAGCTGCGCGCCTGTGATATCCGGCGTCGCCGCAAAATGCGCCTTCACAATCTCGAACACGCGCGGCAGGTCCGCGACCAGCTTCTTCTTGTGCGCGTCGTTGCCCAGCGCATACGAGCGGCCGATGTCGGCTTCCCATTGTTCGCCGCTGCCTTCGAACACCGGGCCAAGGTCGAGATAGACGATATCGTCATCCGCGATGGTTCTGAGCGGCGGCGTCTCGGAGAAAATGCACAGCGTATTCTCACCGGCGCGCACAACGCGCTTATGCCAATGCACTTTCACGCCGAACTGCGCTTTCGCAAGCCCGAAGATATCGGCGTCCAGTTCTTTTTCCGTCTTGCCCGGCGCAATCAGGCCCGCCTGTTCGATAGCGTCGAACATGGCGAGCGCTTTTTGTTCGGCGGCAACAAGTGCCGCGCGTCTGTCCTGGAGCATGAAGAAGACGGGTTTGTGGTGCGTGGGCCAGTCTATCGCGCAACGGCGGGGAAGCAATCGTGATTGCCGCCGCAGCCATCAACCAATCGTGCGCGTGCGCACGGCGCGAAAGCCGCTAGTATCGCGAGGTTCTGTCTTTCAGGAGCGCGAATGAGACGGGGAATTTTGCGCAGTCTGGTGCTGGTTCCGGCATTTTGTTTCACCCCCTGCTTTTCTCAGGCTGTCGCTGCAAGCCCCTTGCCCGAGCTCGCGCAATTTGCGTCAGCGGCGCAAGCCGGAAGTGACGCATACAAGAAAGGTGACTATGCGGCAGCGGAAGCAGCATTCCGCACCGCTTTGGCGCACGGTCCGCAACGCGGCGCAGCCCTGTTTTATGTCGCGGCTTCGGCGGCGCATCGCGATGACACGCCAGCAGCACTCGCATTCCTCAACAGGTACGCCGCCATGGGCATGCACACCGATCTCGACGCGGAGCCTGCCTTCGCCATTCTCGAGCCGCTCCCCGGCTATGCCGCTTTGAAAGCGCGGCTTGCCGCCAATGCCGCGCCTTTGTGCCTCTGCAAGACAGTCTTCACAGGTTCAAGGCAGCCGTTCATTGCCGAAGGTCTTGCGCGCGACTCCGGCGATGGCCGTTTGTTTGTTGGCGGTGTTCACGCCCGGCGCATCCTGGTCATCGTCAACGGCATCGCATCCGATTTTGTCACGACGCTGCCGCAAGGCTATTCGCCTTTCGGCATGGTGGCCGATGACGCGCGAAAGACCTTGTGGGTGTCGGCGGCGGCGGTGGCGCAAGGTGCTGGCGCGACTAACGCGCAGCAGGGGCATTCGGCGCTGCTCGCGTTCGATCTTTCGAGCGGTGCGTTGCGCGCCACATATCCGGCGCCCACGGATACGAAATATGCCTTGGGCGACATCGCACTCGCGTCGGACGGCGCGGTCTATCTGACAGACTCTTTGCAAAGCGCGCTTTTTGCTTTGCGTGCCGGCGGCAAATCACTTGAGCGCATCGGCCCGGTCAAATCGTTCAGTTCGGCGCAGGGCATCGCCATCAGCAAAGATGGCAGGACGGCGCTGATTGCCGATTATGAAATGGGATTGCTGCTTGTTGATCTGAACAGCGGCGTTTCGCGGCCGGTGTCGGTTTCATCCGATCAGACAACCATCGGCATTGACGGGTTGGTCCGCTTTGGCGACGGCAGTTTCATTGCCACGCAAAACGGATTGAAGTCACCGCGCATCGTGCGCCTGCGGTTGTCGGCGAATTGGTCGAAGCTGACGAGCCTCGAAGTCATTGCCGCCAACGCGCCG
The DNA here is from genome assembly GCA_036267995.1 of Rhizomicrobium sp. GTDB lineage: Bacteria > Pseudomonadota > Alphaproteobacteria > Micropepsales > Micropepsaceae > Rhizomicrobium. The sequence goes on along the minus strand of DATAUZ010000029.1, from coordinate 169,522 downwards.
CAAATTGCCGACATGTCGCTGGTCACAGCCGATGGCGCGGGCGGCGTATATACCGTGGGTGGGAGCCAGTGGGCTTCGTTCGATGACGGCAAGCCGGATGCCGTGCGCCCGCTGCCGGCGTGGAGCATCGTGCGGCTGCGCTGACTATTCCGCGGCGAGTTGGGTGAAGCTCTTGTTCTTGGCGCCGAAGTTCACGCTTTGCAGGAACTTGATGCCTTCTTCGGCAATGTCGTCGCCCACCATGAAATCGCCTTCGCGCTTCAGCTCGTCCATATCGACATACATGGCGTAGAACGGCCGGGTGCGGTCAGTGATGATGCCGGCGTTGAGCAGCGTCTTCACCAGCACGCGGAAAATGTTGCTGGACTGTTTCATGGCTTCGCGGCGCTTGTCGTCGGTGATGGCTTCGCGCATCGCCGCCATCGCTTCTTCCCAATTCACGCCGACGCTTTCGTAAACCACTTTCATCTGCTCGGGATTCATCAGATTGAACAGCAGCGTCTGGAAGCATTGCGCCGCCCAGTCTTCCACAATCTGGTGTTCTTCGGCCGAGAGTTTCGGGATCGTGCGGTCGGCCCAGATCTTTCCGAATTTGTGATGGAAGGCTTCGTCGGTCATCACCAGCTGGCACAGCTTCACCAAAAGCGGATCGCGCGATTTCTGATAGAGCGTTGCGAACGCGCCCATGGCAAGGCCTTCAACCAGCATCTGCATGCCGACGATCTTTTTATAAACTTCCGGGGCCAGCACCATTTCGGTCAGAAGATTGGAAAGCGTCGCCCCGCACGGCAGTGGCGTACCCCAGCGCGCCTTGATGTACATGGAGAAGCCGGTGACGTGACGGGCTTCTTCGCGCGTCTGGTTGGCGGCATATTCCTGTGCGCCCGGATCGCGCAGGATGTGGCACAGCGATGCCGACAGCGACAGCGCGCCTTGCTCGCCATGCAGGATGGATGACAGTGACCAGCGCGCGGACTGGTTCGCGTAGCGGATGCGATCCTTGCCCTGCAGCTTCTCGCCGAGCTTGGTCTGGAAGAAGGGAAAGAAATCGTCGGGCAGAATCTGTTCGCTATCGACATCGAACCCGTCGGCGAAATCGATGTACTTCTTGTCCAGCGGATCCCAGAAATGGTCATGCGTCGCGGAGATAATCTTGTCGAACGCGGTGGTGCGCTGGCCGTAGCGGTTCACATCCAGCATCGCCGGAAAGTCGGTGGGCGCTACCGCGTCGTAGGCATTGTCCTTGGTGATCTGCATGGGGCTTCTCCACGAAACGCGCTGAGCTCTTTTATTATGAAGAGCGTTGACGTGAAGTCAATAAAAATGACGCCAGCGTCACATTCGTGACAATTGTTCAAGTGATTGTCGTGCCTTTCATTTTTCCGTCTCCATTGCGATGCGGCCCGGCCGCGCCTATCTCAACGCCCTCATATTCGAGGCTCCCATGCAGCAAATTCGCGAAGAAGACCGCTGGCGATCCACCACCATCCTCTCCGTCCGCAAGGGCGGCACGGTGATTGTTGCCGGCGACGGGCAGGTAACGCTTGGCGCCACGGTGATGAAGGCCAACGCGCGCAAGGTGCGCCGCTTGGGCAAGGGTGACACCATTGCGGGCTTTGCCGGTGCCACCGCCGATGCCTTCGCGCTTTTCGAGCGGCTGGAAGCAAAGCTGGAGCAGCATCCCGGCAATCTCGCGCGCGCCTGCGTGGAGCTTGCGAAGGATTGGCGCACGGATCGCTATCTGCGCCGCCTCGAAGCCATGATGGCAGTGGCGGACTCAAAAACCTCGCTCATTCTTTCCGGCACCGGCGACGTGGTGGAACCGGAAGATGGCATGATCGGCATCGGCTCCGGCGGGCCTTACGCGCTGTCCGCCGCGAAAGCGCTGTTCGATTCCGGCATGCCCGCCGAAGACATCGCCAAACGCGCCATGAAGATCGCCGCGGACATCTGCATTTACACCAACGAGAACATTGTCATCGAAAGTCTAAAATCTTGAGTTCCTCTTTCACGCCGCGCGAAATCGTTTCCGAACTCGATCGCTACATCGTTGGACAAGCAGACGCCAAGCGCGCCGTCGCCATCGCTTTGCGCAATCGCTGGCGCAGGCAGCAGTTGCCTGTTGAATTGCGGGAGGAAGTCCTGCCCAAGAACATCCTGATGATCGGCCCCACCGGCGTCGGCAAAACCGAAATTTCTCGTAGGCTCGCCAAGCTGGCGCAGGCGCCGTTCCTGAAAGTGGAAGCCACCAAGTTTACCGAAGTCGGTTATGTCGGCCGCGATGTGGAACAGATCGTGCGCGATCTCTTGGAGATCGCGATTTCGCAGGTACGCGAGCGCATGCGCCGCGATGTGCAGGCGCAAGCCGAAGACCGCGCCGAGAACCGCATTCTCGATGCGCTTGTGGGCGCCAAAGCCTCCGAAAGCACGCGCCAGACCTTTCGCAAACAATTGCGCGAAGGCAACCTGAACGACAAGGAAGTCGAGCTGGAGATGCGCGATTCCGGCGGCCAGCCGATGTTCGAAATTCCCGGCATGCCGAACGCGCAGATCAGCATGGTCAATCTGGGCGACATCTTCGGCAAGGCGATGGGCGGCGCGCGTGGCAAAACCAAACGCCTGACGGTGGCGCAAGCGCACGAGCCGCTGATCGCCGAAGAAGCCGATGCGCTCCTCGACAACGACAACATCATCCGCGAAGCGATCACGGCCGTGGAAGACAACGGCATCGTCTTTCTGGACGAGATCGACAAGATTTGCGCGCGCAGCGAACTGCGCGGCGGCGGGGATGTTTCGCGCGAAGGCGTGCAGCGCGATCTGCTGCCACTGATCGAAGGCACAACGGTCGCCACCAAACATGGCGCCGTGAAAACCGATCACATTCTTTTCATCGCGTCCGGCGCATTTCATCTCGCCAAGCCCAGCGATCTGTTGCCCGAACTTCAGGGCCGCCTGCCAATTCGCGTGGAGTTGAAAGCGCTATCCCGCGACGATTTCCAGCGCATCCTGACCGAGCCGGAAGCAAGCCTCATCAAGCAATATACAGCACTGCTCGATACCGAAGGCGTGAAGCTGAACTTCACGGATGACGGCATCGGCGCCATCGCCGATATTGCGGCGCAAGTGAACGGCAGTGTGGAAAACATCGGCGCGCGCCGCCTGCACACCGTGATGGAACGCGTGCTGGACGAAGTGAGCTTCTCCGCCACCGACCGCAGCGGCGAAACGCTCACCGTCGATGCGGCCTACGTTCACGCCCGCGTGGACGATCTCGCCAAGGATCAGGATCTGTCGCGCTTCATTTTGTGAAGGGCCGCGTTTTCTGCAAGGCTGCTAGCCATCCGGCGATGTTGGAGTCACTAGTAGACCGCGCCCACGTTCAGGCTGTTTCGTTTTGGAGCGCGGATATGAAATGCAGATATTTGGCGGTCGTTGCGGCTGCATTGTTGACCACGCCGGCGCTGGGTGCGGCCATAACTACCGATGCCTTCGACCAGCTTCAGCAGAACGTCTGGTATCTGAAAACGGCAGACAAGGCAGCCGACATTTACGTCACCTCTGTCGGCAACGGTTCGCCGGTCGTGTTTCTGCATGGCGGGCCGGGCAATGATTTCAACTATTTTATCGACGCGCTGAAGCCGCATACCAGCAAGTACAAATTCATTGTGTTCGATCAGCGCGGCAGCCTGCTCTCGCCGGTGCCGGACGCGAAAGTCAAAGACCTCACGCTGCAGCAACTGGTCGACGACCTGGAAACGCTGCGCATCGCAACGGGGCAAGACAAGCTTGTGCTGCTGGGTCATTCCTTCGGCACTTATCTTGCGCTGTCTTATTATATCCAGCATCCCGATCATGTGGCTGGCCTTGTGCTGGCCGGATCGTTCGCGCCTTCGGGCAAACTTCAGGATGCCATCAAGGCCATGCGCCCGCGTCAGGCGGCGCTGACGGCGCGTCCCGAAGTGGCGGCCGAAGTTCGCGCGGAAAATTTGCCGGCCGACCCGGCGCAGGACACACCGGAACAGTCCTCGATGCGTTGGCGAATCACCAGATTTGCGCCCATCGATGTCGTTCACATCGACAGATGGCGGCAGGTGCAAGGCGGCAATGTCTACTACAAGGAAGCGGTGGACGATGCGATCGGCGACTCAATGCCGGCGGACATGAACATCCTGACGGCGCTGAAAGCCCACCCCATTCCCATCACAATCATTCAGGGCGATCAGGATTATCTCGACCCGTCCGCCAGCGCCTGGAGCGCGATTGCGCCGCGCGCCCCCAGCGTCCAGGTGAAAGTATTGCCACAGGCCGGTCACTACGGCTGGGTCGACGCGCCGGACGAATTCTCGAAAGATCTCGATGATGGACTACGCCGCGCGACCGCCGCGCGGTGATGACGCGATGCTGACGGCATCGGCTTCATGGTGGCCGGTTCACATCCGCCACATCACCGGCATGTGATTTGCTCACGCCGCCGGACCGGAAAACACTCGCGCCGCGTTTGGCGAAGGGCGATGGATGAAAGCCGCAATTGTTCTTTTGGCCGGACTTTCAATGACAACGGCTTCAAGCCATATCTTCGCGCCGGGCGTCATCTCGTCCAGGCAGAACGATTTTGCGCCTGCGTTTTCGCAAGACATGTCATGGCTCTTTTTCACCCGCGGCGACAACGGTCTTTCCTCCATATTCTTTTCCCGGCGCAAAGGACGGTCTTGGTCCACGCCTGCCGTCGCTCCGTTTTCAGGCCGCTGGGTGGATCTTGAAGCGTCTCTCGCGCCGGATGATTCTTATATGGTTTTTGCTTCCAACAGACCGGCGTCGGATCGCGGCGCGCCATTGCAGGCGTTGTATTTCGGAAAAACACAGGTTGGGGGCAACCTCTGGCGTGTGGATCGCGCCGCAAGCGGTTGGGGCAAGCCTTATCGGCTTTCATCCGCGATCAATATCGGAAATTCCGTCTGGACGCCGTCCATCGCGCGCAATGGCGATCTTTATTTCATGGCGACGGATGCGAAAGCCGGCCGGTTCCGGCTTCATGTCGCGGCGCAGGGAAAAGAGATTGCCACGCGCAATCTGGCCTTCAGCACCGGCGCAGCGAACGATGTCGATCCTTACATCGCGCCGGACGAAAGTTTTCTGATCTTTAGTTCGGATCGCGGCGCACCGGGCAGGAATGGATTGCCGGGCCGTGAACGGCTTTACATTGCCTTCCGTCCAATGACATCCGCGCCGCTGGTGTGCCGGTTGGATATTCCCGGCTTCGAAGATATTTCCCTTTCGGAAATAGAAGCCCGCCTCAGCCCCGATCGGAAAAATCTTTATTTCGCGAGCAGGCGTGCAGCGCATGAGCAAGGTCAACCCGTTGCCGGGCCCTGGGACAATGGAAAGGGCAATATCTGGAGCGTTCCATTCCGGCCTTCGCTGTGGAACGGCGGCGCGGCGCAACCGGCGGCATGCGCCCCCCAAACGATCTGAATTCCTGGCGCGTTAGGGCGCGCCGGGCGGCATCTTTTCGAACATCATTTTGTTCGGATCGATGTGTGCCCAGGGCTGCGCGGATTTGGTGTAAATGGCGCCGCGCACTTCCAGCCAGCTTGGATCGTCCAGCGTTCCCGCCTTCACCACGCGCATCACATTGCCCGGCGGCTCGCTGAACAGCGGTGTGCCGCAGGTGTCGCAAAAGCCGCGCGCGATCTCGCGGCCGGAATCGCCGGTTGTCACAAACCGGCGGGGCGTGCCTTTGGTGATTTGGAATGCCGCTGCAGGCACCACGACGGCTGTCGTGTGGCTGCCGCCGGATGCGTATTGGCAGTCGCGGCAGTGGCAATCCATGATCGCGATCGGCTCGGCCGAAACGCGATAGCGAACCGCCCCGCAGCGGCATCCGCCGTCAAAAGGAACCGGCATATACACTCCCGTTTTCGTGGCTTTTCGATCCTAGACCGCTGTCACACAGGCTTCCAGTTGACCCCCCGGCCAATCCTTGCAAAAAGTCGCGCCGCTTTCTCCACGAGCCAAGGATTTGGGTAGATGCGGCAGAACTATCTTTTCACCAGCGAGAGCGTTTCCGAAGGCCATCCCGACAAGGTCAGCGACCGCATCTCCGACGAAGTGGTGGATGCGTTCTTCCGCGAAGGCCCCAAGAGCGGCCTGTCGGAATGGGATATCCGCGCGGCCTGCGAAACCCTTTGCACCACGAACCGCGTGGTGATCGCTGGTGAAACGCGCGGCCCCAAAAGCATCGGCCCCGCAGAAGTCGAAGAGATCGCGCGCAAGGCGATCAAGGATATCGGCTACGAGCAGGAAGGCTTCCACTGGAAGACCGCCAAGGTTGAAGTGCTGCTGCACGCGCAGTCCGCGCATATCGCGCAGGGCGTCGATGCATCCGGCAACAAGGATGAAGGTGCCGGCGATCAGGGCATCATGTTCGGGTATGCCTGCCGCGAAACGCCCGCGCTGATGCCGGCACCGCTGTTCTACAGCCACAAGATTCTCAAGCTGCTGGCCGATGCGCGCCATTCCGGCAAGGAGCCGACATTGCAGCCGGACGCCAAGAGCCAGGTCACGCTGCGCTACGAAAACGGCATGCCGGTGGAAGCGACGCAGATCGTGCTTTCCACGCAGCACAGCCACGAAGACCAGACCTCAAACGACATCCGCAAGATCGTGGAGCCTTACATCCGCGAGGCGCTGCCGAAAGAATGGATCAACGACAAGACCGTCTGGCACATCAACCCGACTGGCTCGTTCGTGATCGGCGGCCCTGATGGCGATTGCGGTCTGACAGGCCGCAAGATCATCGTAGACACTTACGGCGGCGCAGCCCCTCACGGTGGTGGCGCGTTCTCCGGCAAGGATCCCACGAAGGTGGACCGCTCGGCCGCTTATGCCGCGCGTTATCTGGCCAAGAACGTGGTGGCCGCCGGCCTTGCCGATCGCTGCACCATCCAGATTGCTTATGCCATCGGTGTCGCCGAACCGCTGTCGGTCTATGTCGATCTGCATGGCACCGGAAAAGTGGATGAAGCCGAGCTCGAAAAAATCCTGCCGCAATTGATGAGCCTGAAGCCGCGCGGCATCCGCACGCATCTCAACCTGAACCGCCCGATCTATGCGCGCACATCCGCCTATGGCCACTTCGGACGCGAGCCGGATTCCACCGGCGGCTTCACTTGGGAAAAGACCGATCTCGTCGACCAGCTGAAGAACGCGTTCTGAATTTGAACGAACAGGGCGAACGCAGACGCCGCAAGCTTTATGGCCGCCGCAAGGGGCCACGGCTTTCCGCGCACCAGCAATCGCTGTTCGATACGCTGTTGCCGGTATTCGCGCTCGCAATTCGCGACAAGGCAAACCCGTGCGAATATTTCTCCCCACCGGCCGAAGAAGTCTGGCTCGAAGTCGGCTTCGGCGGCGGTGAACATTTTCTTGCGCAGGCGCAAGCTCATCCCCGTGTCGGAATGATCGGCGCTGAGCCTTATGAAAGCGGCGTGGCCAAGTTGCTTTCAAAGCTTGAAAGCGCGCCCGTTCCCAACCTTCGCATCTATATGGACGATGCACGCGACATCATCGAAGCATTGCCGGACGCGAGCATCGTCCGCGTATTCATTCTCTTTCCCGATCCCTGGCCCAAGACGCGCCATCACAAGCGCCGCTTTGTGCAGATGCAAATGCTGGATCAGCTTGCGCGCGTTTTGAAACCGCGCGGCGAACTGCGCTTCGCCAGCGACGATGCCGGTTATCTGAATTGGGCGCTGGAACGGCTGATGGCGCATAAAGCCTTCGAATGGGCGGCAACCCGCGCCACCGACTGGAAAACGCGGCCCCTCGACCAGCCGCAAACCCGCTACGAAACCAAGGCGCTGCACGGCCCTCCGGCCTATCTCATCTTTCGCAAGGTGGGCTGAATTACACAGCGGTCTGGACTATATTGGACGCGTGGAATGAGGATTTGCCCATGCGGCTGCATATCGGAGATATCGGCGTCATCGCGATTGCCGTGGTTTTCTCGCTGGCCGCGTTTTACCTGATCCTGTTCGCGCGACCCGATTTCCTGAAACCACCGCCGCCCAAGCCCGCCAACCCGAACGAAGTGATCATCGGCATCGGCAGTGGTTCTACCATCACGCAGCCCAGTAAGACGCATTAGAATGCGCGCGCAAATTGCTATCCTCGCGGTGCTCTCCGCCGCGTTCGCGACAGCATCCCCAGCGAACGCGCAAGCTGGCATTACCGGCTATTACGTGGGCACCAACACCAAGCTTCCCAATGGTGGCAGGCCGGCGAAACACATCGCCTTTCCGCCGATAAAAGACTGGAACACGCTGCGCATCACATTGCAGCGCTCGCCCTGTTTCGGCCGTTGCCCCACTTACAAAGTGGAAATCCACGGCGACGGCACGGTGATCTATCGCGGCGGAAGTTTTGTGGCCGTCACCGGCGAACGCAGTGTGAAAATCGCGCCGGAGAAAGTGCGCGATCTTTATACGCTGTTCCGCAAGGCCGATTATTTCTGGCTGAACGATTCATATACGGCGCAAGTCACCGATTTGCCGTCGTTCACGACGTCGATCTCGTACGACGGCCACAGCAAAAGCGTCCGCGATTATGCCGGCCGCATGATTGGCATGCCCGAAATCGTGGGTGAACTGGAACTGGCCATCGATGATGCCGCCAATTCAGAACAATGGACTGTTGGGAAAAACGGCCCGCGCGCCCCAAAATAGCCCATTTCCGGCCTTTTCAGGCCATGCCCACTTGAACGGCGCGCGCCATGCGCGTATATCGCCGGTCATCCCAGACAACAGACGCCTGTTGTGTGGCGGTTCGAAAAGAGCCGCCGCCGGGGAAAACCGTTTGCTTTGGAGTTGCCGCCATTATCTCGCAGATGTCGCATTTGGAGCCGATCATCGCCCCCGCCGTTGAGGCCGCGGGCTTTCGTCTCGTGCGCCTGCGCCTGATGGGCGGCCATGTGAAGACGCTACAGATCATGGCCGAGCGGCCCGATGGCACGATGAATGTGGAAGATTGTGCCACGCTTTCGCGCGCACTTTCCGAATTTCTGGAAGCGGATGATCCCATTGAAGGCGAATACAACCTCGAAGTGTCCTCGCCTGGCATTGACCGGCCGCTGACGCGGCTGACCGATTTCTCGCGCTGGGCCGGCCACGAAGCGCGGCTGGAACTGGCCGCACCCGACGCCACTGGCCGCAAGCGCTTCAAGGCATTGCTCATCGGGCTCGACGGCAACGATGTGCTGGCCGATGTCGAAGGCCAGCGGTTGAAGTTTCCCTTCCGCGCCATTGCGGAAGCCAAGCTCGTTCTGACTGATAAACTTATCCAGGAAGATTTGAAGGCGCGGGAAGCGCGCGAATAGGAGCGTCGGCGAGGCCCATAGCGACAGCGTATGGGCGAGCGACCAATAGGAGAAGAAGAATGGCCACCGGAATTGCCGCCAACAGGCTCGAACTTTTGCAGATCGCCGACGCTGTCGCGCGCGACAAGTCGATCGACAAGCAGGTCGTGCTGGGCGCGATGGAAGAGGCGATGCAGCGCGCCGCGAAAGCACGCTACGGCAGCGAAAACGAAATCCGTGTTGAGATCGATCCCAAGACCGGCGAAACCAACGTCTCGCGCTATCTGCACGTCGTGGAACTTGTCGATAACGACAAGATCGAGATCAGCCTGGAAGATGCGCGCGCGCGCAATCCCGCCGCCCAGGTTGGTGACATCATCGCCGAGACTTTGCCACCGGTCGATTTCAGCCGCATTGCTGCCCAGGCCGCCAAGCAGGTGATCGTGCAGAAGGTGCGCGATGCCGAACGCGAGCGCCAGTATGAAGAATACAAGGACCGCATCGGCGAAGTGGTGCATGGCATCGTAAAACGCGCGGAATTCGGTTCCGTGGTTGTCGATCTGGGTCGCGCCGAAGGCGTTGTCCGCCGCGACGAGATGATCCCGCGCGAGAATTTTCGCATCGGCGACCGCATCCGCGCCTATATTTACGACGTGCGCCGCGAAACCCGTGGTCCGCAAATTTTCCTCTCGCGCAGCCATCCGCAATTCATGGTGCGCCTGTTCGCGCAGGAAGTGCCGGAGATTTACGACGGCATCATCGAAATACGCGCCGTGGCGCGCGATCCGGGCAGCCGCGCCAAAATCGCGGTGATTTCCAAGGATTCCAGCATCGATCCGGTCGGCGCCTGCGTCGGTATGCGCGGCGTGCGCGTGCAGGCGGTTGTGCAGGAACTGCAGGGCGAACGCATCGACATCATTCCGTGGAGCGGCGAAGCGGCGACTTTCATCGTCAATGCGCTGGCGCCGGCGGAAGTCAGCAAAGTCGTGCTGGATGAAGACACGCATCGCACCGAAGTGGTGGTGCCCGATGAGCAGCTTTCGCTCGCCATCGGCCGCCGCGGACAGAATGTGCGCCTGGCATCGCAGCTCACCGGCTGGCAACTCGACATCCTGACGGAAGCCGAAGAATCCGAACGGCGCCAGAAGGAATTCGCCGAGCGCACCGCTCTGTTCATGGAATCGCTCGACGTGGACGAAACGGTTTCACAGTTGCTGGCATCGGAAGGCTTCACCTCCATCGAAGACGTGGCGTTCGTGCCACTGAACGAACTGGCCACCATCGAAGGCTTTGACGAGGACACGGCGCAGGAACTGCAAACCCGCGCCAACGAATTCCTCGAAGCACGCAATAAGGAAATGGACGACAAACGGCAGGAGCTTGGCGTGGAAGATTCGGTTCTCGAAGTGGATGGCGTCACACCCGCGATGGCGGTTGCGTTAGGCGAGAACGGCGTCAAGACGCTGGAAGATCTCGCCGGTTGCGCTACCGACGATCTGCTGGGTTATTACGAGCAGAACAAGGACAAGGAGCGCGTGCGCATCGCAGGCGCCCTGGAAGGCTTTGATCTCACCGCCGAAGACGCCAACGCCATCATCATGAAGGCGCGCGTGAAGATCGGCTGGGTCGAAGAAGAACCCGAACCGGAAGCTGAAGCCGAAGGCGGCGAAGACGAAGCCTCCGAGGAGGAAGGCACTGCGTGAGATCGGCATTGGCCATGACAGCAAGCGAGGACGATGAGATGCGCGAGCGGCGCTGCATCGTTACCGGCGACGTTCTGCCGGAAAGTCAGCTTGTGCGTTTTGTGGCCGATCCCGATGGTAACGTTGTGCCCGATCTGGCGGCCAAGCTGCCGGGCCGCGGTCTTTGGGTGAAAGCCGAACGCGCGATCCTTGAACGCGCGGTGGCGAAGAACCATTTCTCCAAAGCGGCCAAGGCGCCTTTGCGCACCGATGCCGATCTCATCGCCCGCGTTGAACGCCTTCTTGTCGAGCGCATGCAGGGCGACTTGGGCATTGCGCGCCGCGCCGGCGCGCTTTTCGTCGGTTTCGACAATGTGGTGCGCGCTCTGGAAGCAAAGAAAGCGCCTGTGGCCCTGATTGAAGCCCGTGACGGGGCGGCGGACGGCAAACGCAAATTGTGGGGGGCGGCGCGCTCCCGCGGGATGGAATTGCCGGTCATAGATGGGCTTTCCAGCGCTGAATTGAGCTTGGCCTTGGGCCGCGAGAATGTGATACATGCCGCCCTCACCGGCGGGCGCCTGGCAGAACGGCTGATTTTCGAGGCAGGGCGGCTCAGAGGCTTCCGCCCGGCGCCGGAAAGTATTGAAAGCACCAGGCGGCCAAAGGGCCGTTTGGGACGCGAAAGGAACGAATGACCGATACGACGGACAGCAAACGCCCGGCCAAGACGCTGTCATTGAAAAAGACAGAAACGTCCACCGTGAAGCAAAGCTTCTCCCACGGCCGCACCAAGGCGGTGGTGGTGGAGAAGAAGCGCACGGCCCATGCGCCGTCGGCGTCCGCCAAGCCAAAGGCTGCCGAACCGGTCGAGGCAAAGGCCGCCGTAACGCCCACGCCGGAAAAGGCGAAGGTGTCGCCGCGCGATGCGCGCCCCGGCGTTGTGCTGCGCCAGTTGACGGACGAAGAAAAAGCCAAACGCTCGCGCGCGCTGGCCGGCGCCCGTGTTGAAGAACTGGAAGCCCGCAAGCGCGCCGAAGACGACGCCAAGCTGCGCGCCGTCGAAGATGAAAAGATGCTGCGCGAGCGCGCCGCGGCCGAAAAGCGCAAAACCGAAGAAGACGCGCGCAAGGCCGCCGAGGAACAGGCACGCCGCCACGCCGAAGAAGAAGTCACCCGCCGCGACAAGAAGGAAGATGCCGGCGCGCGCACGGTTGTGGAAGCGCCTGCCCGCAAGCGCGTCAACGAAGAAGAAGAGGAAGCGCCGAAGAAGGTGGGTGGCAAGGTTGCGCCCAAGCAGCCCGTCGCGCGCAAGGCCGAAGGCGATCGCCGCCGCGGCAGGCTGACCGTCACCAAGGCGCTTTCCGGCGACGACGAGCGCATGCGTTCGGTCGCATCCTATCGCCGCCATCTCCAGCGCGTGCAGCGCGCCGGCCAGCAGCAGCAGGCGGCACCCGTCGCCCCGCGCGAAGTGATCATTCCCGAAACCATCGCGGTTTCCGAACTCGCCAACCGCATGGCGCGCCGCGCCGTGGACGTCATCAAGGTGCTAATGAAGAACGGCATGATGGTGACGGTGAACGACACCATCGACGCCGACACCGCCGAACTGGTTGCCGCCGAATATGGCCACACCGTCAAGCGTGTTGCCGAATCCGACGTGCTGGAAGGTTTGACAGGCGGCAACGATGCCGACGAAACGCTGGTGCCGCGTCCACCGGTCGTCACCGTGATGGGCCATGTCGATCACGGCAAGACCTCGCTGCTCGATGCGCTGCGCAAGACCGATGTCGTGTCGGGCGAAGCTGGCGGCATCACGCAACATATCGGCGCCTATCAGGTGCAGTTAAAGAGCGGCCAGAAGATCACCTTCCTGGACACACCGGGCCACGCTGCGTTTACGCAGATGCGCGCGCGCGGCGCCAAGGTTACCGATCTCGTTATTCTGGTGGTCGCCGCCGACGATGGCGTCATGCCGCAAACGGTGGAAGCGATCAGCCACGCCAAAGCGGCTGGCGTTCCGATCATCGTGGCCGTCAACAAGATCGACAAGGGCGACGCCAATCCGGCGCGCGTGAAGACCGAACTGCTGCAACAGGAAATCCAGGTGGAAGATCTGGGCGGCGATGTTCTGTCCATCGACGTATCGGCCACCAAGGGCATGAACCTCGACAAGCTCGAGGAAGCCATTCTGCTGCAGGCCGAAGTGCTCGACCTGAAAGCCAATCCCTATCGCACCGCCGAAGGTGCGGTGATCGAAGCCAAGCTCGACAAGGGCCGTGGTCCGGTCGCAACCGTGCTGGTGCAGCGCGGCACGTTGAAGCTGGGCGATATCGTTGTGGCCGGTTCCGAATGGGGCCGTGTGCGTGTGCTGGTCAACGATCGCGGCGAGAATGTGCAAAGCGCCGAACCGTCGATGCCGGTGGAGTTGTTGGGTCTTTCCGGCGTGCCGGAAGCCGGTGATGAACTTGTTGTCGTGGCCGATGAAGGCCGCGCCCGCGAAGTGACGACCTACCGCGCGCGCAAGCGCCGCGAGTCGCGTCACGCGCCGGCCGGCCGTCAGACGCTGGATCAATTGCTGCAAAGCCAGCAGCAGGGTGAGAAGCGTTTGTTGCCGCTGGTCATCAAGGCCGACGTGCATGGTTCGGTAGAAGCCATTCAAGGCGCGCTTGCCAAGCTCGGCACCGATGAAGTGGGTGCGCAGGTGTTGCAGGCCGGCGTCGGCGGCATCACCGAGTCCGACGTCATTCTGGCGCATGCCAGCGGTGCGGCCGTGATCGGCTTCAACGTGCGCGCCAACAATCAGGCGCGTGATCGGGCCAAGCGCGATGGCGTCGAAATCCGCTACTACAACATCATCTACAATGTCGTGGACGATGTGAAAGCAGCGCTCTCTGGCATGCTGGCGCCGGAAACGCGCGAGAAATTCCTCGGCAATGCCGAAGTGCTGGAAGTGTTCAACATTTCCAAAATCGGCAAAGTCGCCGGTTGCCGCGTCAGCGAAGGCGTGGTGCGCCGCGGCGCGCGCGTGCGCCTGATCCGCGACAATGTCGTGATCCACGAAGGCGAACTCTCCACCTTGAAGCGCTTCAAGGATGAAGTGCGCGAAGTGCAGACCGGCCAGGAATGCGGCATGTCCTTCGCCAATTATCACGACCTGCAAAAGGGTGACGTGATCGAGTGCTACGAAGTCGAAACCATCCAGCGCGCATTGTAACGCGCTGAATCGTTCGGCCTTGGAGAGCTTTGTGCCCCGCCATCATACCCCCCGCGATCACGGACCGACGCAACGCCAGCTGCGCGTGGGCGAACTGTTGCGTCACGCGATCTCCGACATTCTCACGCGGGGCGATGTGCGCGATCCCGATCTGTTGGGCGTTTCGGTAACGGTGACGCAAGTGAAACCGTCGCCGGATATGCGCCACGCCACCGTCTTTGTGGAACCGTTGGGCGGGCAGAATGCCGGCAAAGTGGTCGATGCGCTCAACCGCGCCCGCAGCTTTATCCGCGGCCAGATGGGCCACATGATCGACCTGAAATTCACACCGGATCTGCGCTTCATGGAGGATACGTCCTTCGCGGAAGCCCAGAAGATCGAAGACCTTCTCAAGTCCAGCCGCGTGCAGCGCGATCTGGCGGCGGAAGAAGACGAAGGTTAACGCCGCTTCACGCTTGGGTAACCGCTGCTGCGCCACACTGGCGCAATGCTGAGCCTTGCCGCCGAAAGCCCCAACAACACATTTCGCAAGCGCCGCTTCGCGCTGTTCGAAGCGTTGGTGCGCGGCGTTCTGGCGGAAAAAGAAACCTGCTCCATCATCGATGTTGGTGGACGGCGCGGCTACTGGCAGGTGTTCGGTTCAGATCTGGATTGGAGTCGCGTACGCGTCACCGCCGTCAATCTGGAACCGGATCAGGATGTGGTGACCAATCCGTCCATCGCGTTTGCGCGCGGCGATGCCTGCAATCTCAGCGATATTCCAGACGGTGGATTCGACATCGCACATTCCAATTCGGTGATCGAGCATGTCGGCCTGTGGCGCGACATGGAACGCATGGCCAAAGAAGTGCGCCGCGTTGCGCCGCGCTATTTCGTGCAGACGCCGAACTTCTGGTTTCCGGTCGAGCCGCACGCACGCAGCCCCTTCTTTCACTGGCTGCCCGAACCCGCGCGTGCGCGCATGATCCTGAAGAAACAGCGCGGCTGGATGCGTGGACAAAACATCGGCGAAGCCACCGCCGCCGCGCAAAGCGCCATTCTTCTCACCGCCGCCCAGATGGCGCATCTGTTTCCCGATGCGAAGATCGCGCGCGAAAAAGCTTTCGGCCTCACCAAATCGCTGATGGCCATTCGCGGCTAGCTTGCGCAAGCGTGCCGCCTTTGGCACTAGGGCGCCGCAAATACGAAGTTTTCCAAATGGCGCGCAGGCGCAAGGGCAACCCGGTTCACGGCTGGGTCATCATCGACAAGCCGGAAGGGATCACCTCCACGCAAGTGGTGGGGGCGGTGCGGCGCATTTTCGATGCGCAGAAGGCCGGTCATGCCGGCACGCTCGATCCGCTGGCAACCGGGGTGTTGGCGGTGGCTTTGGGCGAAGCCACCAAGACGGTGCCTTACGCGATGGACGCGCAAAAAACCTATCGCTTCACCGCCTGCTGGGGTGAAGCGCGCGATTCCGACGACACCGAAGGCAAGGTCGTCGCGACATCGGACAAGCGCCCAACCCGCGAAGAGATCGAAGCCGCCATCCCCCGCTTCGTGGGGCAGGTCGTCCAAACCCCACCGGCCTACTCGGCTATCAAGGTCCAGGGCGAGCGGGCCTATGACCTGGCGCGCGACGGCGAGGCGGTGGTTCTGGAGCCCCGAACCGTGGAAATCGAGGCTGTCCGGTTGGTAGAAACACCAGACCAAGATCATTCCGTATTTGAAATGACCTGTAGTAAAGGCACCTATGTGCGGGCTTGGGTGCGCGATATCGCCCTGGCGCTGGGCACCGTCGGCCATGTCAGCCAGCTGCGGCGCACCGCCATTGGCGGCTTCTCAGAAAGCCAGTCCGTGCCTCTGGAAACCCTGAGGGGTTTTATGCATAGTCCCGCCGCTTTTGAGCACTTGAGACCCATTTCGACCGCGCTGGACGGCATCCCGGCACTGGCCGTTTCGGGTCCGGATGCGGTTCGCCTCCGTAGCGGCAATCCGATTTTGATGCGTGCGAATTTGTTCGCCCGCATCGCGGACGCCTTTCCGGAAACGGACGATCTTCAGGGGCTCACGGTCTATCTCTCTACCGCAGAGGGTGAGCCGGTCGCACTGGCCGAACTCGCACAAGGAGAGCTCAGACCGTTTCGTGTTTTCAATTTCAATCCTGGATGACCGGAGCTTGTTGATAGAATGACGATCACGACCGAACGCAAAGCCGAAGTAATGAAAGAATACGCGACGAAGCCGGAAGATACCGGCTCGCCGGAAGTGCAGGTGGCGGTGCTCTCTGAGCGCATCACGAACCTCACCGAGCATTTCAAGACGCACTCGAAAGACAATCACTCGCGCCGCGGCCTCATCAAGATGGTTTCGCAGCGCCGCCGTCTTCTCGATTACGTCAAGGCAACCGACGAAAAGCGCTATGCGGCGCTGATCTCGCGGTTGGGCCTGCGCCGCTGAGCGCGCCGTCTCCCAATCAAGGCCGGGACTCTTACGCGGGTGCGAATGGTCGCGCCCGCGCATTATCCGTTTGTCCGAGACTTCTCTCCGCAAACACGCCCGAAGCAATCCGGCTTCGGGGAATGAAGGAACGTACCAATGTTCAATATCCAAACGCAGGAAATCGAATGGGGTGGCCGCAAGCTCACGCTTGAAACCGGCCGCGTCGCGCGCCAGGCAGACGGCGCCGTGCTTGCCACTTATGGCGAAACCGTTGTGCTGGCCACTGTTGTCGGCGCACTGAAGCCAAAAGAAGGCATCGATTTTTTCCCTCTCACCGTGAATTATCAGGAACGTTATTACGCCGCCGGCAAGATTCCGGGCGGCTATTTCAAGCGCGAGCGCGCGCCGACTGAACGCGAAACGCTGACCTCGCGCCTGATCGACCGCCCCATCCGCCCCTTGTTCGCGGAAGGCTATCGCAACGAAACCCAGGTCGTGGTGCAGGTTCTCTCCCACGATATGGAGAATGATCCCGATATCATCGGCCTCGTCGCGGCATCCGCTGCGCTCACGCTGTCCGGCGTGCCCTTCATGGGCCCGATTGGTGCGGCTCGCGTCGGTTACATTGACGGCGAATACCGCCTCAATCCGCTGATCGACGACATGGTCAACACCAAGCTCGATCTCGTTGTCGCCGGCACCGCCGATGCGGTGCTGATGGTGGAATCCGAAGCGCAGGAACTTTCGGAAGACGTCATGCTGGGCGCCGTGATGTTCGGCCATCGCGAAATGCAGGCCGTGATCAACGGCATCATCAAGCTGGCCGAGAAAGCCGCCAAGGAGCCGCGTCCGGTTCCGGTCGATGAGTCAAAGGCCTTCTATGATCGCATCAAGGCGAAAGCCGCCGCCGATCTGAACGCCGCGTTCCAGATTCCGGTCAAGCACGAACGCCGCGACCGTATCGCGGAAATTCGCAAAGCCACGGCGTCGGAATTTGTCGGCGAAGGCGAAGGCAACCTACCGGAGAACAAGTTCAAGAACCTGTTCCACGATCTGGAAGCCGATGTCATGCGCAACGCGGTGCTCGACACCAAGAAGCGCATCGACGGCCGCGATCTCGTCACCGTGCGTCCGATTGTGGCGCAGGTCGGCGTTCTGCCGCGTACGCATGGTTCGTCGCTCTTCACGCGTGGCGAAACGCAAGCCATCGTTGTTGCAACACTGGGCACCGCCGAAGACGAACAGTTCGTGGATGCGCTTGAAGGCACCTCCAAGCAAAGCTTCATGCTGCACTACAACTTCCCTCCCTATTCGGTGGGCGAGACGGGCCGCATGGGCGCACCGGGCCGCCGCGAAATCGGCCACGGCAAACTTGCCTGGCGTGCCATCCGTCCGATGCTGCCGAAGAAGGATGAGTTCCCCTACACCATCCGCGTCGTGTCGGAGATCACCGAGTCCAACGGTTCGTCCTCGATGGCAACGGTCTGCGGCACGTCACTGTCGTTGATGGATGCGGGCGTTCCTTTGAAGAAGCCAACGGCCGGTATTGCTATGGGCCTGATCAAGGAAGGCGACCGCTTCGCCGTGCTGTCCGACATTCTGGGTGATGAAGATCATCTGGGCGACATGGACTTCAAGGTGGCCGGCACCGATGGCGGCATCACCGCGCTGCAGATGGACATAAAGATCAGCGGCATCACCGAAGAAATCATGAAAGTGGCGCTGGATCAGGCCAAGGGTGGGCGCATGCACATCCTGGGCGAGATGAACAAGGCCATCGGCCACGCCCGCGAAGAGCTTGGCGAACATGCGCCGCGCATCGAGCAGATCAAGATCCCGGTCGACAAGATCCGCGACGTGATTGGTTCGGGCGGCAAGGTGATCCGCGAGATCGTGGAAAAGACCGGCGCCAAGATCAACGTCGAAGACGACGGCACGATCAAGATCGCCTCCGCCGACGGCGAGTCGATCAAGGCCGCGCTCAAGTGGATCAAAGGCATCACCGCCGAGCCGGAAGTGGGCGAAATCTATGACGGCAAGATCGTCAAGGTCATGGACTTCGGCGCCTTCGTGAACTTCTTCGGCCCGAAGGACGGTCTGGTGCACGTTTCGGAACTGGCGGCGCAGCGCGTCAACAAGCCGAGCGATGTGGTCAGCGAAGGTCAGGCCGTGAAAGTGAAGCTTCTCGGCTTCGACGATCGCGGCAAGGTTCGCCTGTCCATGAAGCAGGTCGATCAGGCCACGGGCGAGGATCTGTCCAAGAAACAGAAAGCCGCCGAAGGCCAGCCCGCCGAATAAGTCATAGCAGGCTTGCGAACAAACAGACCGCCCGCGGAAGATGTTCCACGGGCGGTTTTGTTTTAGGCTGTCGCCAAGCGCGGAGGGTTTTATGAGATTGCTATCGGCCGGGATCGGATTGTCGTTTGCGTTTCTGCTCGCAACCGGCGCCGTGGCGCAACCGCAAGCCACCGGCCCTGCACCGGCGATTGCGCAGCCCGCTGCCACGGCAGCGCCACCGAACAGCGGCACCCATCCACTGACCGCTGCCGATCTCGACGCTTATTTTGATGGCTTCATTCCGCTCGCCATCGGGCGGGGTAATATCGCCGGCGCGGAAGTCGTGGTGGTGAAAGACGGCCAGGTTTTGTTCGAAAAAGGTTACGGCTTTTCGGACATGAAGACGCGCAAAACCGTCGATCCCGAAACCACGCTGTTTCGCCCCGGCTCGATCTCCAAACTATTCACCTGGACGTCGGTGATGCAGCTTGTCGAGCAGCACAAGCTCGATCTCGATGCCGACGTGAACCGCTATCTCGATTTCAAAGTCCCGCACACCTGGGGCAAGCCCGTCACGCTGCGCGATCTGATGACGCACACGCCGGGCTTTGAGGAAACGATCAAAAATCTGCTCGCCACCGATCCCAAAGCAATGGAAGCCCTTGGTCCCGGCCTCAAAGCGTGGGTGCCGGAAGAAATGTTTGTGCCCGGCACCACGCCGGCTTACTCCAATTACGGAGCATCGTTGGCGGGCTATATCGTGCAGCGCGTGTCCGGCGAGCCGTTCGAGCAATATGTTGCCAAACATATTCTAGAGCCGCTTGGCATGACGCATTCCACTTTCGTGCAACCGCTTCCAGCGGCGTTGGCGAGGGATATGTCGCAAGGCTACGACACCGCGTCCGGCGAACCCAAACCATTCGAACTGGTCTGGATGCGGCCGGCCGGCGCGCTTTCCACAACGGCCGGCGACATCGCGAAGTTCATGATCGCTTACCTGAACGGCGGCGAATACAACGGCGCGCGCATCTTGAAGCCACAAACCATTGCGCTGATGCATAGTGAAATCTATCAGCGCGATCCGCGCGTGCCGGGCATGGGACTTGGCTTTTACCACGAAGACACCAACGGTCATGTGATCGTGGGTCACGGTGGCGATACCATTGTTTTCCACAGTGACCTGCATCTCATTCCCGATGCACATGTGGGCTTTTATTATTCGCAGAACAGCGCTGGCAAAGACAATTCGGGCGTTCGCGGGCCGCTGTTTCAGGGCTTTATGGATCGTTATTTCCCCGCGCCCGCAGCCGCGCCGGAACCCACGCTGACGTCCGCCAAAGCCGACGGCGCGCGCGTGGCCGGCATCTACGACGCCAGCCGCCGCTCAGACTCCAATTTCTTCCGGATCGCCGCGCAGCAAACAAAAGTCAGCCTGAACGACGATGGCACGATCAGTTTGAACGACAGCAATGGGCTGAATGGCGAACCGCGCAAATGGCGGGAAATAAAACCGTTCGTCTGGCGCGACGTGAACAGCAAGCTCATGCTGATCGCGACGTTGCACAATGGTGAAGTCAGCGAGATCGCATCGGACGGTTATCCGCAGATCGTAACGCTGACGCGATCGTCCTTCTGGAATTCTTCGGCCTGGAATCAGCCTCTGATGATTGCCACTTTGGCAATGCTGTTGCTGACGGTTCTGTTCTGGCCGATCAAAGCCATCCTGCGCTGGCGTTATTCCAGCCCGTTCCCGCTGAAAGGCCGCGCCGCCACCGTCTATCGGCTGACCCGCGTGGTAGCGGTGATCGATCTTATGTTTCTGGGCGGCTATTTCGGCGCGCTTGCCTATGGGAGCGCGCATCTGGATTTCTTCAGCGCGTCCAGTGACTGGCTTTTTACGCTGCTTCAAATTCTCGGCGTGGCCGGCGTCGTGGGAATGCTCATTCCGCTCTACGAAGTCTGGATCGCGTTCGCCAGCGTGCGTCCTTGGTGGACGAAAGCGACCGATGTTCTGATCGCGCAGGCGTGCCTTTCCATCGCGTGGTTCGCTTTCACGCTCAATCTCGTAAATTTCAACTTCAACTACTGACGGTGAAGTCATGCCCAAGATCGATGTGAAGAACGTTCCGCAGCGCAAAGGCTCCGGCTATCCGGCGCCATTCAACGAGCGGTCGCGCACGCGCACCAAGCAATCGCTTGGCGATGCCGGGGGGCTTTCCGATTTCGGCGTCAATCTCACGCATCTGCCGCCCGGCGAATGGTCCAGCCAGCGCCACTGGCACAGCAAGGAAGACGAACTGATCTATGTGCTGTCCGGCGAAGTGACGTTGATCACCGATGATGGCGAGGAAGTTTTGCACGCGGGCGATTGCGCGGCCTTTCCCAGGAACGTGCCCAATGGCCATCACTTCATCAACAAGGGAAAAGAGGTCGCCATCTATCTTGAAGTGGGCACCCGCTCGGACGACGATGTCTGCGCTTATCCCGACATAGACATGATGATCGACAGCAAAATCGGCTGGTATGCGCACAAAGATGGCCAACCTTACCCCAAGCCCGGCGGCAAATAGCGCCGCCATTCACCATTTCACGATTAATAGGCGGCGCATTCCTTGAGAAAAGGCGCGTCCGCCGCTACCTTTTGCTTAAGCGCCGGCAGGGCGCATTGGGGTGTCTATGTCGGTCGCGCTGCGCTTTCTCAGCCTTATCCTCATCGTGATCGCGCTGATGTTGCTGGGCGCCGATCTCATCACGTCGCTGGAGAAAGGCGGCCAGATCACGGTGCGCTCGCTCGAGCAGGTCTGGACAATTCTCGATGCCGGCAATCTCGCCGCCTTCAAGGCATGGGTAAACGGCACGCTGCCGCAACCCACGCCGGGCTGGGTCTATTCATTCCTCACGCTGCCCGGCTGGGCGATCTTCGGCGTGGTCGGTGTGATCCTGGCCTTCCTGTTCGGACGGCGCAGCATCGACGCCTAGCGGTTCGCGCCGGGAATCCACAGCACATCCGCCGAGCCCTGATTGTTGGCGCAGCGGCTGGCCACGAAAAGATGATCCGACAGCCGGTTCACATATCGCATCGCCGCCGGGTTCAGCTCGTCGCTTTGCGCCAGCTCCGTCATCAGCCGTTCGGCGCGCCGCGTGATTGTGCGCGCCAGATGCAGATGCGCCGCCGTGTGGCTGCCGCCCGGCAGAACAAAAGACGTGAGCGGCGCCAGATCGGTATTCATGGCGTCGATCTCGCGCTCCAGCCGCTCCACTTGCGCTTCCACAATCCGCAGCGCGCCTTCGCTGCGCTTGCTGGCAAGCGGCACCGTCAGGTCCGCGCCCAGATCGAACAGGTCGTTCTGGATGCGCGCCAGCATCTCGTCCATTGCGTCCTTGGCGTGGAGCCGCGCCAGCCCGATGGCGGCGTTGGCTTCATCCACCGTGCCGTAGGATGAAATGCGCAAGGCGTGCTTGGGCAGCCGCGTGCCGTCGCCAAGGCCGGTTTCGCCCTTGTCGCCCGTCTTTGTGTAAATCCGGTTGAGAACCACCATGGCCAAAGGCTAGCGCGAAAAGCCCCATTGGATAAGGGCTGGCAATAAGGGTTGCGGCGCAAGGGTGCGTGGCTATTATCCGCCCGCCTCATCCGTTTTCAGGAACTTGCATGCCCGATACCGGCCAGAAACTGTCTACCGCAATGCCCGCACCCGAGACGTTCGAAGTCAGCGAGCGGCGCGTATCCTGCGATGGCGGCGATGGCGCGCTGGGCCATCCCAAAGTCTATCTGGAAATCGGCGAAGACAATTTCGTCGATTGCCCCTATTGCGACCGCAGGTTCGTGTTGAAAGCGGGCGCGGAAACCCATTCGCATTGACCGGCAAAGATCACGAACGCCCTATCAAGAAGGGTGACCATCTCTATCTGATCGACGGATCGGGTTATCTCTTCCGCGCCTATCACGCGCTGCCGCCGCTCACGCGCAAGTCCGATGGCCTGCCCACCGGCGCCGTCTCCGGCTACTGCAACATGATGTGGAAGCTGCTGGAGGATATGAAGGACGGCGACAAGCCGACCCATCTGGCGGTGATCTTTGATGCCGGCAAAACCACCTTCCGCAACGCGATCTATCCGCAATACAAAGCCAACCGTCCCGATCCGCCGGAAGATTTGATCCCGCAATTTCCGCTGGTGCGTGAAGCCACGCGCGCCTTCGGCGTGGCCTGCGTGGAGATGGACAATTTCGAGGCCGACGATCTGATCGCCACCTATGCGCGGCTGGCGCATGAAAAAGGCGCACGCGTCACCATCGTCTCCTCCGACAAAGACCTGATGCAGCTAGTGATCGATGGCCACATCGAATTGCTCGACACCATGAAGAACAAGCGCATCGGTTCCGCCGAAGTGCTGGAAAAGTTCGGCGTGGCGCCGGGCAAAGTGATCGAGGTGCAGGCCCTGGCCGGCGACTCGATAGATAACGTGCCCGGCGTTCCCGGCATCGGCGTAAAGACAGCCGCCGAACTTCTGGGCATTTACGGCGATCTGGAAACGCTCCTCAAGCGCGCCGGCGAAATCAAGCAGCCCAAGCGCCGCGAAACGCTGATGGCGAATGCGGATGCCGCGCGTATCTCGCGCAAGCTGGTGACGCTGGACGATCAGGTGAAGGTGAAAGAAGGCTTGCACGAATTCGGCGTGCGCGAGCCTGAACCGGCAACCCTCATCGGCTTTCTGCGCGCCATGGAATTCAACACCATCACGCGCCGTGCCGCATCGCACTACGGCATCGACAATCCTGAAACCATCGCGCCCGCGGCCGACCCCGCGGAGAAAGCGCTGCCCGCGCCCGGCAAAGCCTCACCGCTGAGTGCCGCCGCGAAGAAACCGCTTCCCACCGAAAAAGCCGTTGTCGCATCCGGCGGCGCCGCCGGCGCACCCGGCGCGGTAATGGATCGCGGCCTGCTGCTCAAAGCGATCGATCACAGCGCCTACGAAACCGTCACCACGCCCGCGCGTCTGGATCATTGGATCGCGCGCGCGCGCGAAGTGGGCCGCATGGCGGTGGATACCGAAACAACATCGCTCGATGCCATGCAGGCGGGACTTTGCGGCGTCTCGATGGCGGTGGCGCCCAATGAGGCTTGCTACATCCCCTGCGGCCACCGCACCGGCGACAGTCTCGATCTCGGCGGCAGCGATGCCATCGTGCAGATGCAGGAAGCCGACGTACTGAAACGGCTGAAGCCGTTGCTGGAAGACCCAACGGTTCTGAAAATCGCGCAGAATCTGAAATACGATTATCTCATATTCCTGCAGCGCGGCATCCGCGTGACGCCGTACGACGACACCATGCTGTTGTCCTTCGTGCTGGATTCGTCGCTGCACGGCCACGGCATGGATGAGTTGTCCGAATTGCATCTCAGCCACACGCCGATCACCTTCAACGAAGTGGCCGGCAAGGGCAAAGACAAGGTCACGTTCGATTGCGTTCCGGTGAAGGAAGCCACGCGCTATTCCGCCGAAGATGCCGATGTCACCTTGCGCCTGCACGCGCTGCTCAAGCCGCGCCTGATCGCCGATGCCAAGGTCGGCGTTTACGAAACCACCGAACGCCCGCTCATTCCCGTGCTGGCCGATATGGAGCGTGCCGGCATCACCATTGACCCCGAATTCCTGCGCCGCCTGTCCAACGATTTCGGCAAGCAGATGGCTGGCTTCGAGAAAGAGATTTACAAACTGGCCGGCGGCGAATTCAACATCGGATCGCCCAAACAGCTTGGCGAAGTGCTGTTCAAGCAGCTGAAGCTGGACAGC
Source organism: Rhizomicrobium sp. (assembly GCA_036267995.1). GTDB lineage: Bacteria > Pseudomonadota > Alphaproteobacteria > Micropepsales > Micropepsaceae > Rhizomicrobium. The sequence continues at coordinate 144,783 of DATAUZ010000029.1, read as the reverse complement.
GGCCGCAAGACCAAGACCGGCGCTTATTCCACCGATGTGGACGTGATGGAAGATCTGGCCGCGCAGGGCCACGAGATCGCGCGCAAGGTGCTGGATTGGCGCGGACTGTCCAAGCTGCGCGGCACTTACACCGAAGCGTTGCCGACATACGTCAATCCCAATACGGGCCGCGTGCATACATCTTATGCGATGGCGGCAGCCAGTACCGGGCGCCTCGCTTCAACCGATCCCAATCTGCAGAACATTCCAATCCGCACTGAGGAAGGCCGCAAAATCCGCCGTGCTTTCATCGCGCCAGCAGGCTCGAAACTTATCAGCGCGGATTACAGCCAGATCGAGCTGCGCCTGCTGGCGCACATCGCCGATATTCCGGCGCTGAAGAAAGCCTTTGCCGATGGCGTGGATATTCATGCGCTCACGGCGTCGGAGATTTTCGGCGTGCCGGTGAAAGGCATGCCGCCGGAAGTGCGCCGCCGCGCCAAAGCCATCAACTTCGGCATTGTGTACGGCATTTCCGCGTTCGGCCTCGCCAACCAACTGGGAATCCCGCGCGGCGATGCCGACGATTACATCAAGAAATACTTCCAGCGCTTTCCGCAGATCCGCGACTATATGGAAAGCACCAAGGAATTCGCCCGCGAGCACGGCTATGTCGAAACGCTGTTCGGGCGGCGCGTGCATATCCGCGAAATCAAATCCACCAACCCGTCGTTCCGCGGAGGAGCGGAGCGTGCCGCGATCAACGCGCCGATCCAGGGCGCGGCCGCCGATGTCATCCGCCGTGCCATGGTGCGCATGCCCGATGCGCTGGCCGCGAAAAAGCTGAAAGCGAAAATGCTGCTGCAAGTGCACGACGAACTGGTCTTCGAAGCGCCTGACAAGGAAGTGGACGCCACCATGGCGGTCGCAAAATCGGTGATGGAGGCGGCTGCCATGCCCGCTGTCGAAATCTCTGTGCCGCTTCTGGTCGAAGCCCGCGCCGCCCAGAACTGGGACGAGGCGCACTAACACCCATTCGTCATGGCCGCCCTTGAGGCGGCCACCCAGCGCGCGAGCGTCCGCGAGCGCAGATGACTCACTTCGGCGCGCAGACGCGCGCCTACTGGGTGGCCGGGTCAAGCCCGGCCATGACGGGCTGGTTGGTGGCCAAATCTCTGATCGTTGGGCGCATCCCACACAGTGCGCACGCCGGATCAGGTTTGAATTTCACGTTGCGGAAGTTTGCCGATAGCGCATCGTAAATCAGCAGGCGGCCCGCCAGGCTCTCGCCGATCCCAAGAATTTCTTTCATCACTTCCAGCGCCTGCAATGTTCCCATTACGCCAGCAGCAGCACCCAGCACGCCGGCTTCCGAGCATGACGGCACGGTTCCCAACGGCGGCGGTTCCGGGAACAGGCAGCGGTAGCAGGGATAGAAACCGGATTTATCGAACGCCTTGAAGGTGGCAAGCTGCCCGTCGAATTCCGTCACTGCGGCCGATACCAGAATCTTCTTGGCGAAGAAGCACGCATCGTTCACCAGAAACCGCGTGGCGAAATTGTCCGAACCGTCGGCCACGATGTCGTATTGCGAAATCACATCCAGCGCGTTGCCCGCATCCAGCCGCGCGGTGTGCGTCACGATCTCCACATGCGGATTGATCGCGTGCGCCGCATCGCGAGCGCTCTGCGTCTTGGCGCGGCCCACATCGGTGGTGCGGTGCGCGATCTGGCGCTGCAGGTTGGAAAGCGACACCGTATCGAAATCCGCCACTCCGATGGTGCCGATCCCGGCTGCCGCCAGATAAAGAATGACAGGGCTGCCCAGCCCGCCGGCGCCGATCACCAGCACCCGCGCCGCCTTCAGCCGCGCCTGGCCATGGCCGCCCACTTCCCGCAGCACAATGTGGCGGGCGTATCGCTCCAGTTCGTCGTCCGATAGCGCCATGGCCTGTCATACCGCGCGCCCGCAGCCGCCCATAGGCCCACCGAAAGGCCCATGTTGCAGCGCGGCAATTCGCCATCGGCCCAATAAAGCGGCCAAACTTGCCTTTTGCGCCCAGATCGGCTGTTTGCCGAGTTTGGGCCTCAGCCCCTATTCTGGCCCGATATAAAGACAAGGCGCGACATAGCGCGCCACCGGGAATTGGCAGGAGCAAGCATGTCTGGCAGCGGTTTTGAGCAGCAGGGTTTTCGCAATCTGAAAGCGGTGCATTCCAACCTCAGCGTTCCGGCGCTGTATGAGGAATCCATCGCGCGCGGCGAAGGCCATCTGGCCAAGAACGGTCCGTTCGTCGTGCTCACCGGTCAGCACACCGGCCGCTCCGCCACCGACAAGTTCATCGTGCGCGATGCCGCATCCGAAGATCAGGTCTGGTGGGACGAGAACCGGTCAATGACACCGGCGCATTTCGATGCGCTTTATGCCGATATGATGAAATTCGCCGAAGGCCGCGAGCTATTCTCGAAGGATTTGTTCGGCGGCGCCGATCTCACCTATCGCCTGCCGGTGCGTATCGTTACCGAATATGCCTGGCACTCGCTGTTCGTGCACCAGCTTCTTATCCGCCCGACCGCCGAACAGTTGAAAGGCTTCACGCCGGAATTCACCATCATCGATCTACCGAATTTCCGCGCCGATCCGAAGAAGCACGGCAGCGCCAGCGAAACGGTGATCGCCGTGAACTTCACCAAGAAGATGATTCTGATCGGCGGCACCTCTTATGCCGGCGAAATGAAGAAGTCTGTCTTCACCATCATGAATTACCTGCTGCCGCCCAAGCGCGTGATGTCGATGCATTGCTCGGCCAACGTGGGCAAGGACGGCAAGGCCGCGATCTTCTTCGGCCTGTCCGGCACCGGCAAGACAACGCTGTCGGCGGATGCGACACGCACGCTGATCGGCGACGACGAACACGGCTGGAGCGAGCACGGCGTCTTCAACATCGAAGGCGGCTGCTACGCCAAGGTCATCAAGCTCTCCAAAGAATCCGAGCCGGAAATTTACGCCACCACCGAACGCTTCGGCACCGTGCTTGAGAACGTTGTGATGGATGCGCAGACGCGCGAGCTTGATCTGGATAGCGCCGAGTACGCGGAAAATACCCGCGCCGCTTACCCCATCGACTTCATTCCGAACGCCAGCGACACCGGCCGCGCCGGCCACCCGAAAAACGTCATCATGCTGACGGCCGATGCCTTCGGCGTGCTGCCGCCGATCTCCAAACTCACGCCGAGCCAGGCCATGTATCACTTCCTTTCCGGCTTCACCGCCAAAGTGGCCGGCACGGAAAAGGGCTTGGGAAAAGAGCCGCAACCCACATTCTCAACCTGTTTCGGCGCGCCGTTCATGCCGCGCCATCCCACCGAATACGGCAACCTGCTGCGCGATCTCATCGGCGAACATCAGGCCGATTGCTGGCTGGTGAACACCGGCTGGACGGGCGGCGCATTTGGCACCGGCAGCCGCATGCCGATCAAAGCAACGCGCGCATTGCTGGCCGCAGCACTGGATGGCAGCCTGTCGAACGCCGAAATGCGCATCGATCCGCATTTCAAATTCCGCGTGCCGGTCGCGGTGCCGGGCGTGGACAGCAAAATTCTCAACCCGCGCGACACCTGGGCCGACAAGGCCGCGTATGACGCGCAGGCCCGCAAGCTGGTCAGCATGTTCCGCGAGAACTTCAAGAAGTTCGAAGCCCATGTCGGCAAGGATGTATTGGAAGCCGCACCCATGCTGGCGGAAGCGGCGGAATAGTTTTTCAAAATCGGAATGCAAAAGCCCGCGCGCAATCGCGGGCTTTTTATTTGGTGCGGTAAACCCAAACGCGCGCGGGTGGCAGGTTGCGCCAGACGAATGCGGCGCGCTTCACGGTGGCATCGGCGGGTGCCGCGATCGGCGGCTGGAAACCATAGGAAAACTGAATGTAAGGCGCGCCGGGCTGCAGTTTGGCGAGTGCGCCTTCAATCAGCGCGTGGCGGCGTTCCAGTGGATGATTGAGCAGCGGCAGGCCGGAAACGATGGCGGCAAACCTTTCGCCGTCGCCGTTGCCCAGCGTGCGTTTCAGGTCGAAGGCATCGCCGCGCACCACATGCACTTTGGGAAAGCGTTGCGCCACAAGCTTGGCGAAATCCGCATCGTATTCGATGGCGGTGATGCGTTCGGGTGCGACGCCGCGCTCGATCAGCGCTTCGGTTACAACACCTGTCCCCGGCCCCAGCTCCAGCACCGGCCCCGGAATGGCGGGATCGATCTGCCGCGCGATGGCGCGCGCAAGCTGCGGGCTGGAGGGCGCGATGGCGCCGACATTTTTGGGCCGGGCGATCAATCCGCGGATGAAGTGCAAATGTTCGGCGGCGGTGGTGTTGGCCATGCTTGTTCCTATCAAATCCGCCGTTGCATGTCTGTCGTGCTGCGTACGCGATTGACCGGCGTGTGGCCAGAGCCAACCATGCTTAAACGCGCGAACACACGGAAAGGACAGGCCATGAGCAGCCAAAAAGAGAACTTTGAGACTTTCCGCTCTTTGCATGGTCCGGGCAAGTTTCTGGTCCTGCCCAATGGTTGGGACGCCGCCAGCGCCCGCATGGCGCAGGAGGCCGGCGCGCAAGCCATCGCCACCTCCAGCGCCGCCCTGGCCTGGTGCCATGGTTACGCGGACGGCGAAACGATGCCGCGCGAAGTTGTGATGACCGCCACGCGCGAGGTTCTGCGCGTGGTGAATTTGCCGGTCACGGTGGACAGCGAAGCCGGTTACTCGGCAGACCCGGCCAAGGTGGCCGAGCATGTGATGCTGCTGATCGATCTGGGCGTGGCGGGGATCAATCTGGAAGATGGGCAGGATGCGCCGGAGCTTGTCGTCTCCAAAATCAAGGCGATCAAGGCCGCGGCAAAGGCGAAGGGCACGGACATTTTTATCAACGCGCGCGCCGACGTGTATCTCGCAAACCTCGTGCCGGATGATGCCAAACTCGCGGAATTGATCCGCCGCGGCAAACTTTATGCGCAGGCCGGCGCGGATGGCTTCTTCGCCCCGGCAATGACGAATATTGAAGACATTGGCAAAGTTGTTCGCGAAGTTGATTTGCCGCTCAACATTCTTCTGATGCGCGCAACGCCGCCGCTTGCGCAGATGAAAGAAGCCGGTGTGCGCCGCATCAGCGCCGGCGCGCTCATCGGCCGCGCGGCTTACGGCAAAGCCGTGCGCGCGGTGAAGATGCTGCTGGACGAAGGCGAAGGCGGCGCGATCTTCGAAACCAGCAACGATTGCCCGGACTTCAACAAATGGTTCGGCGCTTAAGCCTCGCGGCTCCAGAATTCTTTCACGCGGGCGAAGAAGCCTTCCGATTCCGGCTGGCTGCCGGGGCAGGCTTCTTCTTCAAACTGCTTGAGCAGCTCTTTCTGTTTCTTGTTCAGCTTCACCGGCGTTTCCACCATCAGCTCCACGTAAAGATCGCCGCGCATGCCGCCGCCGCGCAACACCGGCATGCCTTTGGAGCGTAGGCGGAACTGGCGGCCCGATTGCGTGCCTTCGGGGATCGCCACTTTGGCTTTGCCGCCATCCAGCGTCGGCACTTCGATGGCGCCGCCCAGCGACGCGGTGGTGAAGCTCACCGGCGCGCGGCAATGAAGATCGTGGCCTTCGCGCTGAAAGATGTCGTGCGGCGCAACGGAGATGAAAATATACAGATCGCCCGTCGGCCCGCCGTTCATCCCGGCCTGGCCTTCGCCGGAAAGCCGGATGCGCGTGCCTTCTTCCACGCCGGGCGGAATATCCACCGCCAGCGTGCGCTCTTTCTGGATGTGTCCGCTGCCGCGGCATACTTTGCAGGGATGGCGCACGATGCGCCCGTTGCCGTGGCATTGCGGGCAGGTGCGTTCGATGGTGAAGAAGCCCTGCTGCGCGCGCACCTTGCCGATACCGGCGCATGTCGGGCATTGCTCCGGTTTGGAGCCCGCCTCAGCGCCGCTGCCGCCGCAGCCTTCGCACGCCACCGCCGTGGGCACCTTGATCTGCGCGTTGCGGCCTTTAAAAGATTCTTCCAGACTGATTTCCAGATTGTAGCGCAGGTCCGCGCCGCGATTTTGCCGCCGCGCTTTGCGCCCACCGGTGAATTCGCCGAACAGGTCGTCGAAAATATCGGAGAAGGACGAAGCGAAATCGCCGAAGCCCGCGCCGCCGCGACCATTTCCCATGCCGTTGTTTTCGAACGCCGCGTGGCCGAAGCGGTCATAAGCCGCGCGCTTCTGGTCGTCCTTCAAAACTTCGTAGGCTTCGCTGACTTCCTTGAAGCGGCTTTCCGCCGTGGTGTCGCCGTGGTTACGGTCGGGGTGATGTTCCTTGGCGGCCTTGCGATAGGCGCCCTTGATGACCTCAATGCTGGCCGAGCGCTCCACGCCAAGAATTTCGTAATAACAGCGTTTCATCGACCCGATCTGACTCTCAAAACAGCGGCCCGCCTGCCTCATTCAGAGGTAAGCGGGCCGTCCGTCAATTCAACACCAATGGCACATCAACTTATGCGCGCCCCCCGGCGCAATAAGTGCGGGCGGGCTTACGCCGCGCCCTTCTTGTTCTCGTCATCGACTTCGGAGAATTCCGCGTCGACCACATTCTCGTCCTTGGGCGGGGCTTCGCCGCCCTCGGCACCGGGTGCGGCACCTTCGGCGGGGGCGGCTTGCGCCTTGTACATGGCCTCGCCTAGCTTCATCGAAGCGTTGCCCAGCGCCTGCGTCTTGGCCTGGATGTCTTCAACATCCTCGCCCTTCAGCGCTTCCTTCAGCGCCGCCATGGCGTTTTCGATGCTGGTGCGTTCGTTGGCATCGATCTTGTCGCCGTGTTCGGACAGCGCCTTGTCGGTGGAATGGATCAGCGCGTCGCCCTGGTTCTTGGCTTCCACCATCGCGCGGCGCTTCTTGTCGTCCGCGGCATGGGCTTCGGCTTCTTCCACCATCTTCTTGATGTCGGCATCCGAAAGACCACCGCTCGCCTGAATGCGGATCTGCTGTTCCTTGTTGGTCGCCTTGTCCTTGGCGGTGACGCTCACGATGCCGTTGGCGTCGATATCAAACGTCACTTCCACCTGCGGCACGCCGCGCGGTGCGGGCGGCAGACCAACGAGATCGAACTGGCCCAGCATCTTGTTGTCCGCCGCCATTTCGCGCTCGCCCTGGAACACGCGGATCGTCACCGCCGTCTGGTTGTCTTCGGCGGTGGAGAAGATCTGGCTCTTCTTGGTGGGGATCGTGGTGTTGCGGTCGATGAGCCGCGTGAACACGCCGCCCAGCGTTTCGATGCCCAGCGAAAGCGGTGTCACGTCCAGAAGCAGAACGTCCTTCACTTCGCCTTTCAGAACGCCGGCCTGGATGGCGGCACCCATGGCGACCACTTCATCCGGATTGACGCCCTTGTGCGGCTCCTTGCCGAACAGTTGCTTGACGACATCCTGCACCTTGGGCATGCGCGTCATGCCGCCCACGAGAATGACTTCGTCGATCTGGTTGGCGGAAACGCCGGCGTCCTTCAACGCCTGCTTAACCGGCGCGATGGTCTTCTGGATCAGGTCATCGACCAGCGCTTCCAGCTTGGCGCGCGTGATCTTCATGGTCAGATGCTTGGGACCGCTCGCATCCGCCGTGATGAACGGCAGGTTCACTTCGGTCTGTGTGGCGCTCGACAATTCGATCTTGGCCTTTTCGGCGGCTTCCTTCAGGCGCTGCAACGCAAGGCGGTCACTGCGCAGGTCGATGCCGGATTCTTTCTTGAACTCGTCGGCCAGGTAATTGACCAGCCGCATGTCGAAATCTTCGCCGCCCAAAAACGTGTCGCCGTTGGTGGACTTCACTTCGAACACGCCGTCGCCGATTTCCAGCACCGACACGTCGAAGGTGCCGCCGCCAAGGTCGTACACCGCAATGGTGCCGGACTGTTTCTTGTCGAGACCGTAGGCGAGCGCCGCCGCCGTGGGTTCGTTGATGATGCGCAGCACTTCAAGGCCCGCGATCTTGCCGGCGTCTTTGGTCGCCTGGCGCTGCGCGTCGTTGAAGTAGGCGGGAACGGTGATCACCGCCTGCGTGACTTTTTCACCGAGATAAGCTTCGGCGGTTTCCTTCATCTTCTGAAGGATGAAGCCGGAGATTTCGCTGGGCGCATATTTCTTGCTGTCGCGGCCCGCCACCCAGGCGTCGCCGTTGTCCGCTTTGATGATCTTGTAAGGAACCATGCCCATGTCCTTCTGGGTCATGGGATCGTCGAAGCGGCGGCCGATCAGCCGCTTGATCGCGAAATAGGTGAATTCCGGGTTGGTGACGGCCTGCCGCTTGGCGGCCTGTCCCACAAGGCGTTCCTCGTCGGCGCTGAACGCCACGATGGAGGGCGTGGTGCGCGCGCCTTCCGCATTCTCGATAACTTTCGGGGTGGACCCCTCGATAACCGCCACGCACGAATTGGTCGTGCCGAGGTCAATGCCGATCACTTTGGCCATGTCTTCTTATTCCTCTCTACCGGCGGACGGTTCCCGGCCTCTTGTGAGCGCCTTTCGGCCCGTCCCCATTGATTTCATTGACAAAACCGGCGCTGGGCGAAGCCCTGCCGGTCCTTGAGGGTATATAGGGTCGGGTCAGTAATGCTGCAAGGCAAACGGACCACGGGTTAGGTGGTGAACATATGGTCCAGATTGGACAGGTCGGTCGGTGTCCTCAGCAGGAAAACGAAGTCCTGTTCCGCCTGATAACCCGCAGTTCCGTTGGCGTCCACGACCAGGAATGTCTGACCGGCATGGCCGCCGCTGTCGGGCGTGAAGAGGACCGCGTGGCCGGCGTCCAGCTTGGATGATGTCAGCGCTGCCGAAAGATCGGAATCGAAACTGCCGTTGGAAAGCGCGCCATGCGTGACCGCGCCATCGATGCCAGTTACCGCGACCGGCAGATGGAATTTGTCGGTCCCTTGCCCCAGATAGACGATGGTGTCGTATCCGGCGCCTGTGGATTCCGCCACGGATGAATAGAAGAAACGATCCCCGCCGTTGCCGCCTGTGAGGATGTCTTGCCCCAGGCCGCCGGTCAGAAAGTCCACGCCATCGCGGCCGGTCAGAACGTCGTTCATGGCGCCGCCGATGAAATGGTCCGCCTCGGCGCCCCCGATCATGTGATAGCTACCATCGGTTTCCGCCGAGGCATCGAGTATGACAGGACTTGCTGGTGTCAAAGCCGAGCCATTGATGGTCATCGCTGCGCCGGCCGCCACATTGCCGTCGGCGAACGTCATATCGTAAGTGTGCCCGATCGTGAGCTTGATCGTATCGATGTTTTTCAGCGCGTAATCATAAACTTGGCCCGAGTAATCACCGTCTAGTGTAAAGGTGTCATTGCCGCCTTGTCCGTCGATACTATAAAAATCGCCGCTGGCAGTTATTGTGTCGTCACCCTGTCCGGCGACCACCGCTCCACCACCGGCTCCCAACTCAATCACGAATGAGCCATTGGTTTCCGCGCTGCCGTCGAAACGCAGCTCGGCTGCAGCGCCCAAGTCATTCACTGTCGTGGCGTCAATCGTGAGAACATGCCCGGCGCTGACATTTTCATTTTTCAAGATTAACTGAAAATATCCGTCCTCCACTCCCGGGGCGGCCATCAATTGAATGGTTTCCACGCTGTGGATGGTAGAGCCCTTGAGATCGATCTCACTAGGGGCGCTAACGGTGTCGGTTAGAATCAGTACATCATTTCCGGACCCTCCATCGAGGGTATCTTGAAGAAATCTAGAAGAAAGAGCGACGTCGAAAACGTCGTCGCCGGCGCCGCCGCTCAGATGAGCTATATCAGTACGTAGGCCCTCGAACAGATCATTGCCCGCACCGCCGTTGGCGATGTCCGTGCCGTGGGTTCGTAGGGTAAAGGTGTCATCTCCGCCTCCGCCGGTCAGAATATCGTCACCCTCGCCGCCTATCAGCGTCAGCGGCGCATGCTTTTCCGCCGAGCCGTCCACCGTTAATGTATTCGAAAGTCCAAGACTTGCCCCATTAATAATCAGCCCGCTTGCGGATGCCGTTGCGTCATTCAACGTCAAATCGTAATTCGCAGCGCCGAGCAGGATCCTGCTGACGTTGGTTGCTGTGCTAGCATTGAACACAAGATCGTAGTCGCCATTCAGCTCGATGGTAGCTTTTCCCTGGCCGATAATCTGATCGTCGCTGGTCAAAGCCGCGCCGGCGGTAACGATCGTGCCCGCCAGGCAATTTACCACATCATTGCCTCCCTCCGAGATGTCCACTTGCAAAGCGCCGGAGATAACGTCGTTTCCATGTCCGCCTATTACGGCATACGTCCCGTTGGTTTCCGAGGTTCCGTCGAAGGTTAGGAAGTTATGCACGCCAAGCGCAGAGGCGTCGACAGCGACAGTGGCGCCGGCCGCGGCATTGCCGTCGTTCATTGTAAGATTGTAGTTATGGCCAGCATCGAGAATGAGCTTTTCGACATTGGTGATCGTCGATGCTTGCAATGTCAGGTTCTTGGCATAGTTGCCATTCAGCTCCAGCGTATCGCTGCCGCTGCCGCCGTTGATTTTGTCCGCAGCCGTAAGCGCGCCCCCTGCGTAGATGTAGTCATCGCCGCCGAGCCCTTTCACGGTATCGTTGCCGCCCTGGGAAATGTCGAATGTGTCGGCGCCTGCTGTACCCGTCAGCGCATTGTTGCCCGATGTTCCGGTGTAGCTGTTCTCAACATGAATGGGCGAAACAGGCGCCAATTCGTTGGCAGGCTGTCCACTCGCAGGGCCGTTGTGTCGCGGCATGGCGTTTTCCTCAGGAGGCTTTTCCGCGAAATTGTACTGCAATCCCTATCGCGCGGGAAGGCGAAGGCACGGAGGTTCCCTGTTGCCGGGAGTGCCGCATAACAGATTGTCAGCGGCTAAGAACCCAGATCGAATAGTTGAGGAAAGCCGCGAACGCCACCCAGCCCAGATAGGGCAGGAAGAGAAGCCCCGCGATGGCGTCGCGCCGGAAGAAGATGATCGTGGTGGCCGCGATGGCCAGCAGTAGCACCGCTATTTCGCCCAGCGCCAGATCGATGCGGTGCAGGCTGAAGAAAATGAATGACCAAGCGAAGTTCAGCGCAAGCTGGATCGCGTAAAGCGCCATCGCGCCGCTGCGCCATCCATTCACGCGCCACACCCGCCATGCCGCCACCGCCATCAGCGCGTAAAGCGCCGTCCATACCGGCGCGAAAATCCAGTTGGGCGGATCGAAACTCGGCCGCGCGATGGTGGTGTACCAGCCGCTTACGTTTGGTTCGGTGAAGATGCTGGACAACGCGCCCACCGCCAGCGTCACCAACAGGAACGCGAACAGCACCAGCTTGTTGCGGCGCTCGTTATCCATGGGGCCGAGGTCCAGATCGGTCATCAGCGGAAAATTCCGCTCTGATGCAGCCCGTCCAGAATATACTGCATGGCAAGTGCTGCCAGCAGAATGCCGGACACGCGTGCGATCACATTGTTGCCCATCACGCCCAGCACGCGGTTCAATCCGCCAGCCGCAAGCATGGCGATGCAGGTGAGCGCGATGATCGCAAGAATGCAGCCGATCACCACGCCCTGCTCGGGCAAGCTGTGTGCCTTGCTCATCAGCAGAACCACCGCCGTCATGCTGCCCGGTCCCGCGATCAGCGGAATGGCGAGCGGAAACACCGCGATGTCGGATTGCGATTTGGCTTCGCGCTCTTCGCTTTTGGTGATTGAGGAAAGGCTGGAGCGATGTGCCAAAAGCAAATCCGCCGCCATCATCAAAAGCAGAATGCCACCGGCCAGCCGGAATGCGGGCAGCCCGACCTGTAACAGCGAAAGCACCTGCACGCCGCCGATGGCGAACAGCACAAGAATGATTGCCGCGATAATGGAAGCGGTCAGCGCAAGGCGCCGCCTGTGCTTGGCATCGTCGTTCGCGGTGAGCGCCAGGAAAATCGGCGCCGCCTCGATCGGCCCCACCGTCACGAACAGCGTGGTCAGCGCGGTCGGCGCAAGATCAAGAAGCTGCATGATCGGCCAGCACTTGCGCCACGCAAGCCGAAACTTTCTTGGCTGTGGGGATATGCAAAAATTCGTTGGGCCCGTGCGCGTTGGAATGCGGCCCCAGCACGCCTGTCACCACGAACTGCGTCTTGGGATATTTCGCGCCCAGCATCGCCATGAAGGGAATGCTGCCGCCTTCGCCCATGAATGCGGTCGGTGCGCCGAAATGGCTTTGCGAGGCCGCGGCCAAAGATTTCTCCAACCACGGCGCAAGCTTGGGCGCATTCCAGCCGCCTTGCCCCGCTTCAGCATGGAATTCCACTTCCGCGTGATCGGGCGCTGCATCCTCGAACGCTTTCTTCATCGAAGCGGTCGCCGCATCCGCATTGCAGGTGGGTGGCAGGCGCATGGAAAGTTTTGCGGTTGAATAGGGAAGCAGCACGTTGCCAGCGTCTTCCGGCGATGGGTAGCCATCCATGCCAACAACCGCGAGCTGCGGCCGCCATGTGCGGTTCAGCACAAGCTCCGACAAATCCTTCGTCACGGGTTCCGTGCCGCCGGCGAAGGGAAACTTGGTATAAAGTTCGTCACCCAGAATCTTTGCCGCCTGCTTGGCCTGTTCGATGCGATCCGGTGGCACCTGCACATACAGATCCTGCAACGTCACTTCGCCAGTGTTTTCATTCTCGATGCGCGACAGAAGCTGGCGCACGATGCGGAAGGATGACGGCACCACGCCGCTGGCATCGCCCGAATGCACCCCTTCGGTCAGCACGCGCACGGTGAGATTGCCCATCGCGATGCCGCGCAACGATGTCGTCAGCCACAACTGATCGTAATTGCCGCAACCGGAGTCCAGGCACACGACAAGCGACGGTGTGCCGATGCGATCCGAAAGATGCTCGATATAATAGGGCAGGTCATAGCTGCCGGATTCTTCGCACGCTTCGATCACGATCACCGCGCGCGCATGCGGTATCTTCTGCTCCTCCAGCGCCAAGAGCGCCGATATCGCCGCGAACATCGCATAGCCGTCATCCGCGCCGCCGCGCCCGAACAGCTTGTCGCCTTTGCGCACCGGCTCCCACGGTCCCGTGCCATCGGCCCAGCCTTTCATTTCCGGCTGCTTGTCCATGTGGCCGTAAAGCAGAACCGTGTCGTCTTTCTTGCCCGGCACTTCGATGAGAATCAGCGGCGTGCGCTTGGGCAAGCGCACCACTTCCAGCTTGGCGCCCGGCAGCTTTGCAACTTTCTCGCGCGCCCACGCCTCGAACATCGCCACCACCTTGTCCATGTGGCCATGCTCAACCCATTTGGGATCGAAGGCGGGCGACTTGTTGGGAATGCGGATGTAATCGGTCAGCGTGGGCAGAATGTCTTTCTCCCATGCGTTTTCCATGAATTTCGCAAGCTGCTCGTTGTTCATGATATCCAACTCTCAAAGCGCCGCGATGATCGCCGCGTTGTAGATTTCGCTCATCTTGCCGCCCAAGGGCGCGATCTGCACGGATTTTTCCAGCCCGATCAGCAACGGTCCCAGCACCGTCGCGCCGCCCAATTGCTCCAGCAGTTTGGTGGCGATGGAGGCGCTGGGCACGCCCGGCATGATGAGAATGTTGGCCGTGTCGGTCAGGCGGCAGAAGGGATAAAGCGCCATTTTCTCGCGATCCAACGCCACGTCGGGCGCCATTTCGCCGTCATATTCAAAATCCACGCCGCGCGAATCCAGAATCTTCACCGCTTCGATCAACCGTTCGGTGCGCGGCCCGCGCGGCAATCCGAAGGTGGAATAAGACACCATCGCCACGCGCGGCTCGAAACCGAAGCGGCGGATCACGCGCGCCGTCAGCGCCGCGATGTCGGCCAGCTCTTCGGCGTTGGGCATTTCGTTGACGGAGGTATCGGCCACAAACACCACGCGGCCCTTGTTGAAGATGATGGTGATGCCCAGCGGCTTCTGCCCCTTGGGCGAGGTCAGCACCATGCGCACATCGGTGAACGAGGCGCTGTAGCTGCGCGTCACACCCGTCACCATGCCGTCCGCATCGCCGGCCGCCAGCATCGATGCCGCATAGACATTACGGTCGTTGGTCACCATGCGCACACAATCGCGATAGAGGTATCCTTGGCGGCCCAGCCGTTTGTAAAGCGCGTCGATGTAAGGCGCCGCGGCTTCGGCGGAATGCGGCACGCGAATTTCCAGATGATCCTCGATACCGGCTTCCTTGATCTTGGTGCGGATCACGTCCTCGCGGCCCACCAGCAGCACGCGGCCCAAACCGGAATGCTGGAACGCCGCCGCGGCCCGGATCACGCTGGGCTCTTCGCCTTCCGCGAACACGATGCGCTTGGGATTGGCCTTCACACTTGCCGTGATGGATTGAAACAGCGTCGCGGAAGGATCCAGCCGCGCTGACAAGCGGTCCTGATAATGCGTGGCGTCTTTCAATTCGCGCCGCGCCACGCCGGATTTCACGGCAGCATCGGCAACCGCCGCCGAAACGCGGCTGATCAGGCGCGGATCGAACGGCACGGGAATGATATATTCCGGCCCGAACACCGGGCGCGCGCCGCGATATGCGAGTGCCACTTCATCGGGCACATCCTCACGCGCAAGCTCCGCCAGTGCGTGAACCGCCGCGATCTTCATTTCCTGATTGATAGTCTTGGCGCGCACATCCAATGCGCCACGGAAAATATAGGGAAAGCCCAACACGTTGTTCACCTGGTTGGGATAATCGCTGCGCCCCGTGGCAACGATGGCGTCGGGCCGCACAGCCTTCACATCCTCCGGCGTGATTTCCGGATCGGGATTGGCCATGGCGAAAATGATCGGCGCCTTGCCCATCTCTTTCACCATGTCTTGTGTCACGGCACCTTTCACCGAAAGGCCCAGAAACAGATCCGCGCCTTTCAGCGCATCGGCCAGCGTGCGCGCCTTGGTATCCACCGCATGCGCGCTCTTCCACTGATTCATGCCCTCTGTGCGCCCGCGATAAACCACGCCCTTGGTGTCGCACAGAACGGCGTTGGCGTTGGGCAGCCCCATCCCCTTCAGCAATTCCAGACACGCGATGCCCGCCGCCCCTGCGCCATTCACCACCACCTTGATGTCTGCAAGTTTGCGCCCGGTCAGATACAGCGCGTTGATCACGCCGGCGGCGGAGATGATCGCGGTGCCGTGCTGGTCGTCATGGAACACCGGAATGTCCATCAGCTCGCGCAGCTTCTCTTCGATCACGAAACAGTCCGGCGCCTTGATGTCTTCCAGATTGATGCCGCCGAACGACGGGCCGAGGTAGCGCACCGCCGCGATGAATTCGTTCACGTCGCGCGTGTCCACTTCCAGATCGATGGAATCCACATCGGCGAAGCGCTTGAACAGAACCGCCTTGCCTTCCATCACCGGCTTGGAGGCCAGCGCACCCAGATCGCCAAGACCCAAAATCGCGGTGCCGTTGGAAATCACCGCCACCAGATTGCCCTTGGCGGTGTAATCGAACGCGGCATCCGGGTTGGCCGCGATGGCGCGCACCGGCACCGCCACGCCCGGCGAATAGGCCAGCGCCAGGTCGCGCTGCGTCGCCATCGGCTTGGTCGGCGTGATTTCGATTTTTCCGGGCTTGCCCTGGGAATGGAAGGCGAGGGCTTCTTCGTCGGTGAAGGTGGGTCTGTCGGCCATGAGGCTCCTGGACGTTCAATCCACAGAATATCTCCCGCTATTGCGTGGCCTTTCAATGGCCGATGCGCGGGCTGCACCCATGCGCCGCAGGAGGATGCTAGGTTCCGCCCATGAATGAGGCCGCCCCCATTTCCGGAACTGAGACTGCGTCACCGATGATGGCGCAATATCTCCAGATCAAGGCCGAACATGGCGAATATCTCCTGTTCTACCGGATGGGCGATTTCTACGAACTGTTCTTCGAGGATGCCGCCAAGGCCGCCGAGGCGCTGGACATCGCGCTCACCAAGCGGGGCAAGCATCAGGGCGATGACATTCCCATGTGCGGCGTGCCCGTCCATGCCGCCGAGCAATATCTGGAAAAGCTGATCCGCAAGGGCTTCCGCGTGGCCGTCTGCGAGCAGGTGGAAGATCCCGCCGAGGCCAAGAAGCGCGGCTCCAAATCGGTGGTGAAGCGCGAAGTGATCCGCCTCGTCACGCCTGGAACGCTGACCGAGGATTCGCTGCTGGAAGCGCGGGCCGCCAACATGCTGTGCGCCTTGGGCCGCAGCGGTTCGGAATTCGCGATTGCCGCCGCTGATATGTCCACCGGCGAATTCATCGTCGGCGCACTTTCGGCGAACGAGATCGGCGCGGAACTGGCGCGATTGAATCCGCGCGAATTGCTGGCGCCGGATAGCCTGCTCGCCGATGAAACACTGGCGCCGATTCTAAAATTCTTCGGCGCGGCACTGACGCCGCTGCCGTCGGTGAAATTCGATTCCGGCAACGGCGAGCGCGCGCTGAAGGCGCTTTATAAAGTCGCCGCGCTGGATGCTTTCGGCCAATTCTCCCGCGCGGAACTGTCCGCTGCTGGCGCGCTGATCTCCTATCTCGATCTCACGCAGAAGGGAAAGCTCCCTGCGCTGAAGCCGCTATCGCGCATAGGCGAGCGCGCCTTCATGTCGATCGACGCCGCCACGCGCCGCAATCTCGAACTGATCGAAACACTTGGCGGCGCGCGCAACGGAAGTTTGCTTTCGGTGATCGACCGTACCGTCACCGCTGCTGGCGCGCGCGAATTATGCAACAGGCTTTCATCGCCGCTCACCGATGTTGACGCGATTGCGCAGCGTCACGATGCCGTGGCGTTGTTCGCGGGCGATAGCGAACTACGCCGCACCATCCGCGCCGATCTGAAACAGGCGCCCGATATCGCGCGTGCCTTGGCGCGTATTTCGGTGGGACGCGGTGGCCCGCGCGATCTGGCCAATATTCGTGACGGGATCAAGGCCGCGCGCGCCCTGCGCGATGGCCTGAGCAAGCTGGGTGATCCCTTGAAACCCGCGCTGGGCGAAATCGAAACCGCGCGCGCCCGTCTCACGCAGGCCATTGCCGATGCGTCGCGCATGACCGACCGGCTGGAATATCTGCTGGTGGCAGAGCCGCCGTTCCTGGCGCGCGACGGCGGGTTCATCGTGGCAGGCGCCCACGCGCCGCTGGATGAAGTGCGTTCGTTGCGCGACGAAAGCCGCCGCGTCGTCGCCTCGCTGGAAACGCGCTATCGCAGCGAAAGCGGTGTGGCGGCGCTGCGCATCAAGCACAACGGCATTCTCGGATACTTCATCGAAGTCACGCCGCAACACGCGGATAAACTTCAGACCGGCGCCAACCGCGAAACCTTCCGCCACCGCCAGACCATCGGAACGGCGGTGCGTTTTTCCACCGATGAACTGGCCACATTGGCGACGCGCATTTCTGAAGCCGCCGAACAGGCGCTGGCGCTGGAACGTGCGCTGTTCGATGAGATGGTGGCGATTGTTCTGGAAGCGGCATCGCCGCTGTCCGCCATCGCGGACGCACTGGCCCGTATCGATGTGGCGAGCGCGCTGGGCGAGCTCGCTGTCGCCGCGCGCCATGTGCGCCCGCAAGTGGATGAAAGTCTGAACTTCAAAATCGTGCGCGGCCGCCATCCCGTTGTCGAGGCCGCGTTGCAATCCGAACACGCGCAACCCTTCGTGCCCAACGATTGCGATCTGTCGCCCGATGGCGTGGGACACTTGTGGCTCGTCACCGGCCCCAACATGGCCGGCAAATCCACCTTCCTGCGCCAGAATGCCTTGATCGCAATCCTCGCGCAGATGGGCGCCTTCGTGCCGGCACAGTCCGCGCACACCGGCATCGTGGACAAGCTCTTCAGCCGCGTCGGCGCCGCCGACGATCTGGCGCGTGGCCGTTCCACCTTCATGGTGGAAATGGTGGAGACGGCTGCCATCCTCAATCAGGCCACGCAAAAGAGTCTCGTTATTCTCGACGAAATTGGCCGCGGCACTGCCACCTTCGATGGTCTCGCCATCGCATGGGCCGCCGCCGAACATCTGCACGAAGCCAACAAATCGCGCGCGCTGTTCGCCACGCATTATCACGAGATGACGGCACTTTCTGAACGCTTGTCGTCGCTGGCGTGCGTCACCATGCGCGTGCGCGAATGGAACGACACCATCGTCTTCCTGCACGAAGTCGCACCCGGCACAGCGGATCGTTCCTATGGCATCCACGTCGCCAAGCTCGCCGGGCTTCCGTCTCCCGTCATCGCACGCGCCGAAGATGTGCTGCGTGCGCTGGAGGAAGGCCGCGAAGGCCACAAACCGCTGGCCCGCATCGACGACCTGCCGCTGTTCCAGGCCAACACGCCACTTGCCGCCAAATCGAGCGCGGTGGAAGAGGTGTTGCGCGAAATCTCGCCTGATGCGTTATCGCCCAAACAAGCGCTGGAGCTTTTGTATGCGCTCAAGGCCAAACTTTAGCCCGCTTGCTGGCGGGCGCACCGCGATGCACCATCATCCATCATGAGCGATACGCCCGCCCCCGATCAGCCGGAATCCCTGCGTCACGCCAAGGAACGCGTGCGCAAGTTTCTGGTGGTGGTCGATAAATCGCCGGAGTGCCATGTCGCGCTGCGCTTTGCCGCGCGGCGCGCACAGGCAACATCTGGCCGCGTCACGCTTCTCTGCGTCACCCAGCCGGGCGATTACCAGCAATGGCGCGGCGTCGAGGAAATCATGAAAGACGAAGCGCATCAGGAAGCCGAACAACTGCTTCACACAGCCGCCAAAGCGGTGAACGAATTGTCCGGCATCATGTCGGAGCTTGTCATCCTCGATGGCCGCGCGCCGGATTCGGTGCTCAATCTCATCAAGCAGGACAAGGACATTTCCATCCTTGTGCTGGCCGCCAGCACCGCGAAAGAGGGTCCGGGGCCTCTGGTCGCTATGGCGGGTGCCAGCCAGTACCCCATTCCCGTCACCATCGTGCCGGGCGGGCTTTCGGATGAAACGGTGGACGCGCTGGCCTGAGCGCAGAATTTTCTTGTTCTTGTCTTGTTCCTGATTTACTACTTCCGATTGTATTTGACGGGAGTAGCCCGATGGCCCCGCCCATCGCAATCCTTTGCGGCACCGCTGCTTCGCTGGTCATTCTGCTGGCCTCGGCGCTGAACCCGGCCAGCGATCTGGCCCCCGCCGCCTGGCGTGTCGAAGCCGCCGGTTTCGATGGCCCGGTCAGCGCGCATGTCACCCGCGTGATCGACGGCGACACCTTTGAAGCCGCCGCCATCATCTGGCTGGGCGAAGCAATCAATGTGCGCGTACGCATCGAAGGCATCGACGCACCGGAATTGCATGCGCGTTGCCCACAGGAACTGACCCGCGCTCAAGCCGCGCGCGATTATCTGGCCCGCCGCATCGAAGGTGGCGATGTGCGCCTCAAGCAGGTGCATTACGACAAATACGGCGGCCGTGTGGATGCCACCGTGGAAGACGAAAAAGGCGATATCGGCGAAGCCATGGTGCGCGCCAACCTTGCGCGGCCCTATGAAGGCGGCCATCGCGGCGGCTGGTGCGACGCCTGACGCCATCGTCAGGTTCCGCTCTTGCGTCGGCGCGCCAACGGCGGCGATATTCCAGCGGTCCCTTTCAAGAGCGCGCCATGTGGGATTTCAGCCTCTCCAGATCCTTCGCCATGATGATTCAGACCTTGCCGTTCATCATCCTGCGGCTGCTCGTCTATATCGGCATCGGCATCGCTTACATCCTGGCCGTCGGCGTGGGCGCGGTGGTGGGTTACGGCATCGGCCATTTCTGGAGCGATACCGGCGCGCACGCAGCCGGCGGATTTTGGGGCGGGCTGTTCGGCTTCGGCATTGTCAGCGCCGTGCTGTATCTGGCGCGCGAATATCTTCTGTATCTCGTCAAGGCTGCCCACATCGCGGTGCTGGTGCAGGTGCTGGACGGCAAGCCCATTCCCGGCGGTCAGAACCAGGTTTCGTATGGCGCGGATTTCGTGAAAACGCATTTCGCCGAATCATCCATTCTTTTCGGCGTCGATCAGATCATCAAGGGCGTGCTGCGCATCATCACCGGCACGCTGGCCGCTTTCACCGCGTTTCTGCCGGTGCCGGCGCTGCAGACGCTGGTGAATATCGCCAACTCCATCATCCGCATGTCGCTGACCTATGTGGACGAGATAATTCTGGCCTATCTCATCCGCACACAGACTACGAACCCGTGGGATTCGGCGAAGGACGGACTCATTCTCTACGCGCAGAACTACAAGCACTTCCTCAAGAACGCGGTGTGGTTGTCTATCTTCATGTGGGTGGTGACGATCGCGATCTTTATTCTGCTGCTCGGCCCTGCCACCGCCATTGCCTACAAATTTCCCGGCAGTGCCGCGCTGTGGGCGTTCGGCTTCGCCATCATCTTCGCCATCGCACTGAAGAAATCGCTGCTGGAGCCGCTGGCCATCGCTTCGTTGATGCAGGTCTATTTCAAGACCATCGAAGGCCAGACGCCCGATCCGCAATGGGAAGAGCGGCTCACAACGGCGTCCGCAAAATTCCGCGAGCTGGCGCAAAAAGCCGCCGGCTGGATTCCCAAGGCTGCGGGCGCCTCGACGCCGCTGCCGCCATCGCCTAAGCCAGCCGCATGAGCGGGAAAATCGTTGTCGCCATCGCGCTCGTCGCCGTGGTCGCCATTCTGGCGGCGGGCTTGTCCACCTTATGGATCGGCGGCGAATTCTCCGCCAAATGGTCAAACCGGCTGATGCGCTACCGCGTGGTGGCGCAGTTCATCGCCATCGTCATCATCATGTTGGTCCTTTACATCACCAGCCAGCACTGAGGGTTGACGGCTTCTGTCTATAATTCTACCATAAAGTATAGAAAGGTAGAAATATGGGCATCAACATCAAAAACGAAAGCACGGAAGCCGTTGTGCGCGAACTGGCGGCGCGCACCGGCGAAGGCCTGACCGGGGCCATCGAGACCGCGGCCCGCGAGAGGCTGGAACGCCTGGGCCAAAAACCCAAACAGACGCTGGAAGAATTCCTCGCCGCCATCCGCCCGCTGCAGGATGCGCTCAAAGCACAGCAGATCGATCCCGACGACAAACGCACGGCGCGCGAGCTTATCGATGAGCTTTACGACGAGCACGGCTTGCCGAAATGATGGTTATTGATGTCTCTGCGGCGGTGGCGATCATCCAAAAAGAGCCCGGCTACGAAAGCGTCGCCGATCGCATGGTGGCTGACGAGCTACGCTTCATGTCGCCGGTGTCCGCCGTCGAAACGGCAATGGCTCTCGCGCGAAGATATGCAGAGCCATCCTCTGTCGTGGATGCCTATTTCCACACCGCGCATATCCAGATCAAAGATATTGATGCGGCGCAGGCCGAATGGGCGCGCAAAGCCTTCCTTCTTTTCGGCAAGGGCCGCCATCCCGCGCGGCTCAATCTGGGCGATTGCTTTTCCTACGCCGCGGCGAAAGCGTTGAACGCGCCGCTTCTTTTCGTCGGCGAGGATTTCTCAAAAACGGACATTTTGATCGCATAAGCGATCAGAAAAAACTCACCGGATCCACGTCCACCGTCAGCCGCACTTGTCCCGGCACTTTCACGCGTTCGGTCCAGGCGCGCAGGAAGGCCTGCACATCCACGCTGCGGTCGGCCTGCACCAGCAGGCGTTCGCGCGTGCGTCCGCGCAGGATTTGATAGAAGGCCGGCGTTGGTCCCCACACTTTCACGCCGCGCGTTTGCGGCACCGCTTTGGCCAGCGCGCGTCCCGCCTCGCGCACCAGATCGCCGTCGTAACCGGAAAGAATAATGGCGGCCAGCCGCCCGAACGGTGGCGCACTGGCACGCTCGCGATATTCTTTTTCCTGCTCGTAGAATGCATCGCGGTCTTCCGCCGCCAGCGCTTTCAAAACCGCATCATCCGGATTGCGTGTTTGAATCAGAACCAACCCCGGTTTTTCCGCGCGCCCCGCGCGGCCCGAAACCTGATGCAAAAGCTGGAACGTGCGTTCGCGCGCGCGCAGATCGCCGTCCGATCCGCCCAAGTCCGCGTCGATCACGCCCACCAGCGTCAGTTGCGGAAAGTGATGTCCCTTGGCCACGATCTGCGTGCCGATCACCACGTCGATCTCGTGCTTGTGCATGGCGCGAATGGCGCTCTGGGTTTCCTGCGGGCCATGCATGGTATCGCTGGAAGCAATCGCTACCCGCGCGCCAGGAAACACTTTCACAAATTCTTCCGCGACGCGCTCCACGCCGGGGCCGCAGGCAACAAGGCTACCTGCCGTTCCGCATTGCGGGCAGTTCGGCGGCAGCGGCGTCTCGTACCCGCAATGATGGCAGGCAAGCTTGCGGTGATAGCGATGTTCCACCAGCCACGCCGAACAATCGCGGCACACCATCTTGTGCCCGCAGGCTTCGCACAATGTCAGTGGCGCATAACCGCGCCTGTTGAGAAACAGCATCGCCTGCTCGCCGCTTGCCAGCGTCACCGCAAGTGCTTCGCGCAACGGCGTGGAAAGCCAGCTTCCCGGTTCGCCGCGCACAGCCCGCAAATCCACCAGCCGCACTTGCGGCATTACCGCGGCTCCGTGCCGGCGCGAAAGCTTCAAGTGTGCGTAACGCCCGCTCGTCGCATTCACATAAGTTTCCAGCGACGGCGTGGCGCTGGCCAGCACCACCGGGCAATCCTCGATGCGCGCGCGCACCACCCCCATGTCGCGCGCGTGATAGATGACGCCTTCTTCCTGCTTGTACGCTTGCTCGTGTTCTTCATCCACGATGATGAGCCCAAGCTCCTTGAACGGCAGAAACAGCGACGAGCGCGCGCCAACAAGCACCCGCGCCTCGCCGTTCATCACCGCGCGATAAACCCGCTTGCGTTCCTTCTGCGAAAGGTCGGAATGCCATTCGGCGGGGCGGCAGCCGAAGCGCGCCGCGAAGCGGTCTAGGAACTGCACCGTCAGCGCGATCTCCGGCAGCATGATCAGTGTCTGCTTGTCCTGCCGCACCGCCTCGGCCACCGCTTCGAAATAGGTTTCGGTCTTGCCCGAACCCGTCACGCCATCGACCAGCGACACGGAAAATTCCGCCGCCCGCACCGATGCCACCAGCGCGTTCGCCGCCTGCGTCTGTTCGAGATTGAGCTGCGGCGCATCGAAATCCGGATCGGGGCAATCGTGGCGCGCGAATTCCGGAAGCTGCATTGCCTGCAACGCACCGGCCTCGATCAACCCCTTCACCACGCCGGAACTGACGTTAGCGTCCTGCACCAGCGCGGCAACACTGCGCGCAAGTCCGTCGCCCGCAATCTCCAGAACGCGCGCGCGTGCCGGCGTCATGCGCGTGGGCGTCTCTTCACCGCGCGCATAGCCGGTGCGATGTACCTCCGGCTCGAATGCCGAACGCGCCCGCAACGCCAGTGCCAACACCATGCCCGGCGGATTGAGCGTGTAGCACGCCACCCAGTCGATGAAATCGCACAGGCGTTCGGGCAGGCGCGGATGGCCCTCCAACGCTTCAACCGGCTTCAGCTTTGCGTCGGCAACCGAACCGTCGGCCTGTCCCCAGATGACACCCAGCGTTTCGCGCCCGCCAAGCGGCGCCACTACCAGCGTGCCACGCGGCAACGCGGCGTCCACCGCATAGTCGTATGCGCCCGAAAGCGGCAGCGGCAGAAGCACGCCGGCACGCGACACAACCGCGTGGGCAGGTTCAGGCTTCAAGGCCGCGCCGTTCATGGCTACACTTTCGCTCGCGATTCTCTTTGGTCAAAGCCAAAAGGCTCATGGCGCTCATTGTGAAGGCCGGTCTGAACAACATTTGCGGGCGCGCCGCAACCGCGCGCCAAAGGCCAAGCTGATGGATCGCGCGCAATCGCTGGAACCGGCCATGGCCGCCGCCGAAGCGGTGAAGGCCTATATCCGCATGCACCGCGAAAAGCTGGCCGCCGATGGCGAGCTTCTGGCGCTTTTGCTGCCCGAGCGCTTTGCCGATGGGCAGGCGCAGGATTTCCAGCGTTTCGTGATCGACCGGCTGACCACCCAGAACGCCACCCTGAAAGCCGAACGCGACGGCCTCAAAAGCCTGCGCGTGGAGCGGCTGTCGCTGGGCGAAGGCGTGCGTGGGCTGGTGCTGGATCTCATCGACGCGCGCACGTTTGAGGAAGCGGTTCGCGTCGCCACCCACGCCGCGCAAAGTTTCGGAGCCGATAAAGCAGCCCTCTGCGTGGAAGGCGATGGCGCGGCCGTTCCCAAAAACGCCGAAGGCGTGCGCATGATTCCGCCGGGCACCGTGGCCGCGGTTCTGGGCCGCGAAGGCACCGGCGCCATTCTTTCGGGCGGCGGTGAATTGCTGTTGGGCGCGGGCGGCGCGGAATGTAAAAGCCTCGCCGCGTTCCGCCTGAAGATCGGGCGCGACACGCCAGCGGCCCTTTATGTTCTGGGCGCGCTGAGCGAAGGCTCGTTTGAAGGCGAAGAAACCGCCGCCGATCTTTCTTTCTTTGCCCGCGCACTGGAGCGCGCCATACGCGCATGGCTCGATCTGCCCAAGACCTGAAGCAGGACTGGCTCGCAGCCCTGGCGCATGAGCGGCGTTTCAGCGCCAACACCCTGCGCGCCTATGGCGACGATCTTTCGCGTCTGTTGGGATTTCTGCACGATCATCTGGGCGGCGCGGTGGATGCGCGCGCGCTGGCCAAGCTTTCGCCCGCCGATTTTCGCGCCTTCATAACCTTGCGCCGCAGCGAAGGCTTAAGTTCGCGCAGCGTGCAGCGAACGCTGGCTTCCATTCGCAGTTTCTTCCGCTGGCTGGCGCGCGAGGAAATTCTGGAAAACCCCGCGCCCCGCGCCATCCGCGGCCCGCGCGTGAAACGCGGCCTGCCGCGCCCATTGAGCGAGAAGGACGCCAAAAGTTTTCTGGACAAAACGGCCCAGCAAAAAAATAAAAACTACAAATGGCTGCCTGCGCGCGATGCGGCGTTGTTCACGTTGCTCTATGGCGCGGGCCTGCGCATTTCCGAAGCCCTGAGCCTGAAGCGCGGCGATGCGCCGTTGAGCGAGTCTCTTTCGATTATCGGCAAAGGCAACAAGGAACGCAGCGTGCCGGTGCTGCCCGCCGTGCGCAAAGCGATTGACGATTATCTCAAAGCCTGCCCGCTGAACCTCGGTCCGCACGCGCCGCTGTTTCTATCTCGCCTCGGCAAAGCCATGAGCCCGCGCGAGGCGCAAAGCGTGATGCAAGCCTTGCGTTCACAGCTTGGCCTGTCCGAACGCGCCACGCCGCATGCCCTGCGCCATTCCTTCGCCACGCATCTGCTGGCCAACGGCGGAGATTTGCGCAGCGTGCAGGAATTGCTGGGCCACGCCTCGCTCTCCACCACGCAGACTTATACCGAGATCGAAACTTCCCAGCTGATGGAAATTTACAAAAAGGCGCATCCTCGCGCGAAAGCCAAACCCAAACCAAAAGCAGCGTGAACTGTCACATACTACCCTCCCCTTGAGGGAGGGTCGAATTGCGTCAGCAATTCGGGGAGGGGTCCGTCCCCGCTGGTGGAACTGACCCCTCCCCGAAAAATCCTCGCGAAGGGCTCGAATTTTTCGACCCTCCCTCAAGGGGAGGGTGGTCCGTTAATTCTCAAATGGAACTAAAGCGGTGGCCGCCGCAAGCGCAGGCTTTGGCGCTTCCACACTTCCACCGGGATCAGGCCCAAGGGCAGCGTGGCGAGATAGAGGATCAATCCGGCCGTCAGCGTGGCCCAGGGCCAGATCACCGCCGACGTCAGAACAATGCAAACCAGCGCCATCACCGGCACGGCCATATGGCGCGGCACGCGCAGTTTCTTGAACGAGAAGGTGTGAAGCTTGCTCACCATCAGAACCGAAACCAGCGCCATCATGGCGCCCGTCAGTATCGGCCCGCTGAAAACCGGATCGCTGAACTGAAAGCTCAACAGCAGCGGCAGCATGATAAGGCAAGCCGCCGCCGGCGTCGGCACGCCGGTAAAGTGACCGGCCGGTTCAACCTCTTCACCGTCTTCGTGTTCGGCATCGGCCTCGATGTTGAAGCGCGCCAGCCGGATAGCGCAGCACACGCAATAGATAAGTGTCAGCGCCCAGCCCACGCCGTTGGCGTGATACAGCGTCCACATATAAACCAGAACGCTGGGCGCAATGCCGAAGCTGACGAGATCGGCCAGCGAATCCAGTTGCGCGCCGAATTTGCTGTCGGCCCCGAACAATCGTGCCGCGCGCCCGTCCAGCATGTCGAAGATGGCGGCACAGGCGATGGCGACAACAGCGGCTTTCCATTGCCCGGAAAAGGCAAAGCGCATCGAGGTCGCGCCGCAGCACAGGCCCACAAGCGTCAGCC
The DNA here is from genome assembly GCA_036267995.1 of Rhizomicrobium sp. Classification (GTDB taxonomy): domain Bacteria; phylum Pseudomonadota; class Alphaproteobacteria; order Micropepsales; family Micropepsaceae; genus Rhizomicrobium. The sequence goes on along the minus strand of DATAUZ010000029.1, from coordinate 118,417 downwards.
CGCTGGGAATGAACTTCCCGAACGGCATGTCGTCGCGCATTTCGGCAATGCGGTCGCGGCGGAACCTGTTCATTCCGGCCAATTTAGCACTCAGGCCGGGAAATCTGCCAGAACGGTCTCGCCGGCTACCGTCGTCTGCCCGGCGCTGACCAAGACGCGCGCGCCGGCGGGCAAGTAAACGTCGAGCCGGCTCCCGAACCTGATGATTCCAAAACGATCGCCGCGGCATACCTGCTGTCCCTGTTTCAGATCGCATTTGATACGCCGGGCAACCAGCCCCGCGATCTGCACGACCGCAAATTCTTTGTCTGCGTCAGGCCCGTCCATGCGGACCCTGATGGCCATGCGTTCGTTGTGTTCGCTGGCCTTGTCGAAGGATGCGTTGATGAACTTACCCGGTTTGTAGGCCAGGGTCACCACCGTGCCGTTTGCCGGGTTCCGGTTCACGTGAACGTTGAAAACATTCATGAAAATGCTCAGCCGGGTGCGGGCCTCACGGCCCAGCCCCAGTTCCGCGGGCGGAACCGCCTGCACGATGGGCAGAAGCTTGCCGTCGGCCGGGCTCACGATCAGGCCCGGCCCGGCGGGCGTTTCGCGCTCAGGATCGCGAAAGAAAGCAAAGACCCAGAGGGTGATGGGCAGCAGAACCAGTCCCCACCAGCCCAGCAGCCAGAAGGCCAGGGCATTAATCACCACGGCAATGGCGATGAACGGCCAGCCTTCGCGATGGATGGGAATTCTCAAAATCGCCACGTCCCTGAAGAAGGAAGGGGCAGGGACATAGGCAATCCCCGCCCCAATCGCAAATAGCGCGGTTTGGCGGGTTGCAGCCCGGGCAGCCCTATGCGTATTTTCCGCGCGCCTGAAGAGGCCGCCTTAGCTCAGCCGGTAGAGCACCGCATTCGTAATGCGGGGGTCGCGTGTTCGAGTCACGCAGGCGGCACCAGCACTTAAGTCCTCCGGAAAATACACTTGTCTCGCTATTGTCTCAAGCCGCGTGAACGAGGTGAGTCAACCTGACTCATCGATGCGAAGCGGCGGCAAGTCACCTGCGCGTGTCCAGGGTTCGCAGAGTAAGCTCTGCACTGGATCTTTAAGTGGGCATCCTTCTTCGGCAACTGTTTTGAACAAAAAGGCAGAATTGCCATCTGCATTGGTCGTCAAGCGACGCCTGATTTCGTGCATGCGGGGTTCGCTCGTAGTGACCGTGAGGACGATCAGGTTTGGAATCCTCCACCACGACTTGTGCAATTCGCGTCGCGTGATTTCGCTATAGTCCGCTAGCTTCCCCAAATATGAAGTTTGTCCAGTGCTGGATCGCGATACCGGCATGGTGGCACGATCCGCTTCAAGTGCGAAGAAACGATATACCCTTTTGTCCCCCTGTGCGTATTCGAGACCGAAGATAGCATCCGGAATAAGCGCTCTGGACGATAGCTCAATTCGAAATGGAATGGGCGCCGCTCGTGTCATTGCAGGCGCGCGCGCCACTATCTCAGGCCAAGAGATAAAGCGAAGCCCGATTGATTGCCGGGCTGCGAGTTCAATGGACGCCAGGCATTCGCATATCATGACTGAGTGCGCAAACTGCCTATGCACAGTACCGCGTAGAAAGGTTCTTGCGCCAGTTTCTGTGACACCGTGTGCATGCAATGCGCGTCTGGCGCCGTCGCCTATCTCGTAGAGCGCGGGCCTATAGCGCGCATGGGCAAACTGCCATTGCTGGCCGGGCCGTTCGAGAAAACCCTCATGAAACAGATCGCCCAACCGTTCTTTAAAGCGTGTCGGCGAAGCGCCGCCGGCGAATGCGTGTAGGTAAGTCGAGCGCAGGTAGCGGTAGTGGATCAGAGAACGAAATATCTCAAGGTCGCGTGGGGTTAGCGCGATTGCCTTCCCTGTTCTCATGCGACGCGTTCGGCATCGGCGGTTTGTAGCCATAGAAATTTGATAGCCGTTCGGCGCTATTTCAAAAACGTGCAAGCATGTTCCGAAATGTTCTTGCGCGGCCTTGCATGCTCCGTCTCTCGTCGATGAATTGAAGGAATTTGTGATGTTTGCACACTGCAACACATGGAATATCGCCTGCGTGTATCGCGACTCATAGTCTCGTAACCAATGCTCGGGCTTTTAAGCGGCAAACCTGAGCACGGCCATTTACCAGCGCAGCAACGCCAAGCAGCCGGTAGCCGGCGATCGCGCGCGGCATGACGTGCATGCCAGCGCGTGCGATTCGAATGTCGGCCAAGCGTCGAAACGTGACGGCTCAGGACATTTCTGGGCAGACAATTCGGCGGCGCGTATGGCGGGTCTCAACCCAAGTCTGCCGGGCGGTCAATTTTTGCGAGAAGCCGCCGGTGCTCGGGCTTATTTGGCTCACGGTCGGGCGATCCTAGATCGTTGCCGTCTAGGTTGGGCATCAAGGCCGCCAAAGGCTTGGGGTGACCGCACGAATCCCTCAGGGTTGACCGGGTTCCTAAAAATATCAATCCTAGGTTGTATCGGAGGGGTTCCATGCAACTGAAGATCCAGCGCTCCCAGCGCGCTGGCGTGTTCGGCACGCCAATATTCTGTCTGGACGTTCGCGCGGACTATGCGCCGCAAGAGCGGGACAACGTTCGCCGCTACCGATTGGGCGGCGAGGTCGTCTACAACAGCCAAGCAGCGCGCAAACATCTTGGACACGCAACAGCGCACTTGGACAACGCGCAAAGCGGTAGTAACAGTCACCGAGCGATAGCACTCGCACGCGGCGTCGTGTCGTTGGCGCTAGCCAAAGCCAATCTCACCATCACACTTGGAAGCCTGGCGCGGGGCCATCACATTGAATGCAAAGATTTGGGCGAATTGCTCGACGCGGAAGACGCTGTGCGCGACGCCTGCAAGGGCGTCACGCGTTATCTCGAAACAGCCGCAAGTTTTGACGGTAGCGAGGTCGTCATCGAATATGACAGAGGCGAAGAGCGTGTTTGCGTAACGCAGAATGCTCCTCCTCTGCTCAGCTACGAGCCCGAGCGGGGCACGGATCAGCGCAGAACCAAGACAATCTCAGGCGCGCCCGATCTTGCACACCAGATCAATACAATAGCGACAAGTGCCAAAAGCCACTGGCTTGCCTTCGAACAGAAGGCTATCGCGTTCATGCTCGATCACGGACGGCCCGTAGGTGAAGTCGAGGTGCGGGCGGCATGCGGCATCACCGCTGCGGTAATTGCATTGCTCCTGTGGTGGGCGCTTTGAATGGATGACTTCAAGCCGTCAGCCTTTACGCCATTCCTGCGCCGGTTCACGGACGAGCGCGCACGCGACGACGAAGACACACGCAAACTATATCGACGGGTAGCGCATGAGTTCGCCGCTTCGCCTTTTTCGGCAAAGAACGCGCGTATCACCTTCGGCGCCAATATTTGGGCGAAGATCGAGCGCAGGCTGCCGGATTCTTGCGTAGATGAATTTGCGGATGCGCTCTGGCAAATCATCGAGATGGAGCCACAGATATTCCGGATGCCGGTGACGGACTTCAAGTTCCTGACGCTCTCGGAAGCGGCAAATGTACGGAGCTTCCTCCGTCGCAAGGAACATTTCCACGCGCATGAGGACCGCATTGCAAGCCTTCTTGACGAGAGTCTTACGCGCCTTCTCACATGGCTCGCCGATGCACTACCGCAAGCACAAGCGCCCTCTCCATTCACAATCCCCCTTATCCACGCGCTAGGTGAACCGCGCGTCATGCTGGACAGGCTGTTGGGCGAACTCCATCAAGAGCGATACAAAGACGCCGGCCTTTACATCGAACTCTTCCGCACGCTTTGGCTGAACTTGTGCGCAGCATCTGGGATTGCCGACGCCTACGCACCCAACAAACCGCTCAAATTTGCATCTGAAAGCGATCTGCCGCTTCATGAGCTTGTCGAGGTTTATCTCAAAGCTACGCCCTTCTACGATCTTTTCCTCGCGCCGATTCCGCTGCGGTTCACCTTCTCCGAACGCTTCAACCATATGCACGTGCTGGGCGGCAGCGGCGCGGGCAAGACCACGCTCCTGCAAAATCTCGTCCTCAACGATCTCAAGTCGGACGATCCACCCTCGCTCGTGATCGTGGACAGCCAAGGCGACCTCATCGACAAGCTCTCGCACCTTGACCTCTTCGATCCCGATTACGGCGCGCTCGCCGAGCGCCTGGTGTTGATCACGCCGAAAGACATCCGGCACCCGCCTGCCCTCAACATCTTCGACGTGAACCGCGAGCGGCTGGGCCGCTACGACGAAGTCGCCAAAGAGCAGGTGGTGGCGGGCGTTATCCAGACCTTCGACTATCTCTTTGCCGGACTGTTGGGCGCCGATCTCACCGCCAAACAGAGCGTGTTCTTCCGCTTCGTCGCGCGGCTGATGCTCGCGCTGCCGGCGACGCTGGGCCGCAATGCGACCATTCTCGACATGCTGGCGCTTATGGACGATGCCGCGCCGTACCGCGCGGCCATCGAATCCCTGCCGCCCATCCAGCGCCAGTTCTTCGAGCGCGACTTCGCGAGCAAGACCTTCGTGCAGACCAAGGAACAGATCCGCTACCGCCTGAACGCAATACTCGAAAACCCAACGCTCGCCCGTCTCTTCACCGTGCCTGACACCAAGATCGACTTGTTCACGGTCCTCAACCAAGGCGGCATCGTTCTCGTCGATACGGCCAAGGATTTTCTGAAAGGGGCGTCGGGACACTTCGGACGCATTTTCATCTCGCTGGTGCTCCAAGCCGTACTCGAGCGGGCGGCAATCCCGGAAAGCCATCGCCGGCCGACGTTCCTCATCGTCGATGAGGCCGCAGCCTATTTCGACAGCAACATGGACGACTTCCTGACCGAAGCTCGCAAATATAAGTGTGGCTGCGTCTTCGCCCATCAGTTTCTCGACCAGGCCACATCGTCCTTGCGCGCGTCACTCGCAGCCAACACGGCGATCAAGTTGGCTGGCGGCGTTTCTGTCTCCGACGCCAAGGCACTCGCCCCCGACATGCGCACGACGGCGGATTTCATCGCCTCACAGCCCATGCTGCAGTTCGCCTGCCACATCCGTGGCGTGACGCCGAATGCGGTCTCCATCCCAATCCCTGTCGGGCAGCTGGAAAACGAAGAGCGCCTTTCAGACGAGGCCTACCAACGTCTCCTGGACTCCAACCGTGAGAAAGTCAGCCTTCCCTTTCAGCAAGCGATACTAGGCACGGAGCCGGACGCAACACCTCCGCCGTCCGCAGCCGATCCGGCTGCGGCTTCAGAGGAGTGGTAACAGGCCGAAGTCGCGACGTCGTGCTGTTCTCGCCAGCAGATAAGCGCGTGAAAAACAACGCGGAAATGGCCCACTCGGCGGCGCAAACCGGCGATACGGTATGGCCATCTGTATCCCCCACCGTATCGCCAAAAAAAGAAGGGACCGGCAGGCCTGCCGGTCCCTGAAATGCCCTTGAAGGAAGTGTCAGTGGTTCATAGCCGCGTCGCGCTTGGCGATGCGGTCGTTGAGCCATTCCTCCACCTCAGACAACAGCCACGCGACACGATTCTGGCCGAGCCGAATCCGCTTGGGAAACTGCCCTGCCGCCTCAAGCCGCGCGATATGCTGGGGTGAATACGGAATGCCACAGACGGTCTTTAGCTCCTTCTTCGATACGACTTGCTTCTCGTATCCGGCCATCGATCTACTCCCTTGATAGGGAGCATCGACGCCCCGGTTGCGAAATGCCGTACCGGTTGGCTTCAAAACCATAGCCACTTTAGCCTGCGTAGTCGATGTACCGGCGCGGTTTTGTTGCCTTTCTACTGATCTCTAACGCCGAGGCAATCCAATCTGCGATCTCCTCGCGCTCCCATCGAGCCATGCGGCCACAATCGTAAAGAAGAGCCAACCTACTGGAAACGCGTTATCGATTGCCTCCTGCAAGTTCACCATGCCTGCATCTGCATAGAAATCATCAGCGAATTCCGACAATGCTTTCGCACTGCGGGCGAGGCGCGCGATGTTGCTGAATACAAGGCCGGGGATGTGCTTCGAACGAATGTCCGAAAGCTTCCGTTGCGCGTCTGGATGCTCAATGGCGTTTTGACTGCCACTTACCGCTTTGAAGCAATCGACCTCGCGGATGGCTCACCTCCGCGTCTCCGCGTACGTGCGCGTGCGTTTCTCCTGCATCGAGGTTCTCACTGCGGACTTGGTCTTCGGTTGAAACCGGAGCCATACCAATCTGGAAGTTTCGCCCACAAAAAGCGTAGAAGTGATCAGCTTGCTGCCGCGATTGTTGCCAAAAGAAGAACAAGCCGCGAGGCTGCTAGGCCTTTTTTGTTGTCATACAAATATATCAGCCCGGTACCTACTAGGGCCACCGTGGCAGTCTCAAAAATCATCCGCGAAATATCAGTTGAATACGCAGTCAGCCCAATCAAACTCAGTATCATAAGCACCCAGCCGAAAATTTGGCTGACGGTGGGCGTCAAATATTCCACGAGGGTTTTCATTCCTGATGCTCTATCCCACTGAAAATCCCGAACGTCCAAGAGAAGCTCTCGACCTACGATGAACAGAGTGAGTAAAAAGTAGTATGCGGCAGGGAATTGAACACCTGTCAGCGCAGAAGCGTACAGAAATGGTGTGCAGCAGAGTATCGCGGTGATAGCTCCCTTCAACACCGGCACGCGCCGAGCTATAGGCGAATAAAGGAACACTCCAATCACCGAACTGACGATAACAAAAACAGAACCGGCGTGCGAAGTAAGAACTGCCAGCGCGATTCCAGAAACGACCAGAGCTATCGTCGCGATCTGAGCGGATGATCGTGCCACGCTGCCGAACGCGATTGGCTTTCTCGGCCCTTTGTGAAGATCGCGTTTTTCATCGAAAATATCGTTCAGCAGAAAGCCTGCCATCGTAATGAACGCGATGGGCAATGCGGCAAGTGATACATGCGCTGGCGAACTCCCAGTTCGAGCCATCAGCATTACTACAGGTATGCAGCTAATGAGCCCCACCGGCAACCGCGCAGTTTGCCAAATCAGCGCCCATGCGCTCGATGCAAAATGTTTGAACTGGGAAAGCTGTATATTCATGGCGGTTCTGTGAACCTCACCGCGGTCGCGGGTCGGTGGATATTCTAACATAGCGCCACCAAAACAGCACCCCCGTCGTGGCGATCAGACCCAAGAGATACAGTATGGTTTCCTTGGCTTTGGGCTCAAGATAAGTTCCCTCGCCAACCCAGAGGGAGAGATACATAATGAAGAGAATTATCCCAAACGCGATCAGCAGGAAAAGACAAAAGCACTCCACTGGATGCAGATACAGCTTCCGCTGATCCACCAACTGCAAAAATTTGTGAAACTTCACACTCCAGGGAGCGGCCATCACCCCGATGGCCGCTACGAATAGGGCCGTAAAGCCGATTACATCAATGAATAACCCTTTCGGATAATCGTTGACTTTTGGGACGTGTATGAAATGCGCGGCAATGAGGACTGCCGGAAGAGCAAAACCCAACACCACATTGAGACCAGAAATCCAGCGGCTAGATTTATTTACGAATATGAAGTGCCAATGCAGATACTGAAAGCTCAGCACGACAAAAATCGGAGTTACTGACAGCGCTGGGATCAGCAAGGGAAGGAGGCAGAGCAGAAGAGGGAAAACGGTACTAGAATAATTTGCGCCCGCTAAATAATAGTTCGCGTCTTCCCCATCGATAACATCGCCGATGAATGGCTTATTCAACTTGATCCACACTGCACGTTTGCACACCTCCGCCACACCCATCGCCATCGTGAGAATAATTCCGACAACCAAGACCTTGCCAATAGCGGAATTATTGAGAACCGAAAATAGCGAAAAACCGAAAATGCTAGCAGTCATTCCAAATACAGCGATGGTCCATTTTTGAGCAGCAAGTAGCTCTCGACCAGCAATAGTGAGCGCGAGCGGGATGGCAATTACCCACCAATCGTCACTGTTGGCCAAAATCCATCCATAAGTGAACGACACCAAACACGTCGAAAACGCAGGAATGAGAACACGATTCTTAAAAAGACGTTCTTCCGTGGCAACATCATCGCCTAGCGTCAGACGATAGTACATGCGTGCCCAGAGATAGAAAAACGTGCCTCCGGCAATCGAAAGTGCAAGCGCAACAAACTTCCAACCACTGAATTGAAAAAGATAGTCCCGCGTGAACCAAATGCTCATAAGTGCGATCACAAGAAACAAGAGGGGAATAAATATTGTGGCGTCAACGCGGTTATCTTCTTGGGATGGGCCCTCAAGAGAGAGATAACGGCTATAAAAATATGGAAACGTAAGAAGTGCGTACGCAGTCAGTCCCCACAAATGTGATCCATCGAAAGGATTCATTCCTTCCGGTACGCCAAAGGTTAATCCCGCAGCCGCACAGAAGGCAGCAGCGACGCTCATGCCTCCCGACGAGGCAGCCATCCGCGCGTAACTTCTATTCCGACTGAGAGAGGGCGTGTCCATTGAGAATTCGCAAAAAGTCGCCGTATATTGATGTCTATTTTTTATGAAGCAATGTGCGAATTCTGTTGCGGGACGAATAGAGAAGTCAACAAACGATATTTAGCAAAGGGATTAAGTCTGGGAAATTGTGGGCATGGATTGGTCTCTTTATTGCGCTCGAGAGTGTCACAAATGTCTCTCAGCAAGGAATGCAGCAACATTTGCGCTGTACTTACGCTAAGCGGTGCTAGCATCTCGGAGATGTTAGCGCTGGTACTTGAACGCATTGAAGACAGGAACATCACGATTACAATCGAGACGCTTAAGCAACGGCGTAAGCGAGGATCGGCCAGCCCTAGCCCGAGACAACTACTTCGGTACCTCAACGGCGTGGATAGCTATCGAGAAGCGCAGCGGAATCCGAAACGACGTCGCAGCGTTTGGAGCAGAAGCCTCGCCCATCTGGATGGCTCACCTTGATCAAAAAAGGGATGGCAATCATAATATTACGACAGAACTCTACACGGCCCTAGTCGGCCGCGAGGAGCAAGCTTTGGCGCGCGGTACTTGGTCTGGAAGCGAGCGCTTCATGAACTGTGGCACGCCCAAGATTAGGCCAAGCAGCCTAACTCATTCTGACTCTAACCACCTGCCCTCAATCGCATTTAGCGAACAAAATTTTCTGCCAGCACCAAGATTGGGTGGGCGCATCTGACTCTCAGCAAGTTAAATGCTAAATGTGGCGGCTAACTATTTCGAGTCGTCTGACTGGGCAGCGTGGTGGATTCAGGCTTTGAGGCACTCAATAGAGGACTGCGAGGGTTTAATGTTTACCGTTCAAAGGAGTGCAAGCGAAGGCGATGTGGAAACTCAGGTCGTGTTGCCCCTACTCACCCGTAAAGAACTCCTCTCGATCGCCCTGGAGGATATTCGTAGCAAAGAAAGTATAGTCGCGCTCGACATCGGAAAAGGGGCGAAGCGTAAGAGCTATGTTCCGGACTTCTGTGTGTACAGCAATTCTCTTCCGGCTTTGGTCGTCGAAGCAAAATCTCCAGACAACGACGTATTGGTTGGTTATGCAGAAGCGCGATTATATGCCGGCGAGATCAATCGTTCATTCCCCGCCGGCATAAACCCCTGTTGCCGGATTATTTCGACCAATGGGCTGGACATCGCCGCCGGTCATTGGGATGCCGACCCCTCAATTTCGATCCCTGTGGTTGAACTGCACCCAGGCACCACGGCCTTAACTAATTTGATAGCTCTTCTCGGAGCGGAGGAAATTACTCGACTAATTGGACCGATCAGCACTGCTCTGAGGTCGTCAGACTTTAAACGCCCTTTTAATCAGGGAGCGGGTCCCACTCAGATCAGTAGGCGTATCGAACCTAATACGTTTGCGGCCGATCTCAGTCCCGTGTTGCGCCGATATTTCTCATCGAGGGACCAGACAACCGACGAAGAAATCTATAGCCGAGCCTATATCTCGTCGAACGAAATTACGAGCTATGATCGAATTTTGGAATCTTACCTCAAAGATCGACTCACACGATCGAAAAGGCGAACAGAAATAAAGACGACAAAGAGAAAATCAGAGCAGATTACAAAGACCCTATCAACCTTTGATGAAAAGAAGCCCATAGGCGGAGATTTACAACTTGTTACGGGCGGCGTGGGTGCCGGAAAGTCCCTCTTTGCGCGACGATACAAAGAATATCTTCAACCAGCCGCCCTCGCCGAGAAAAATCATTGGGCGTTCATAAATTTCATCAGTCCCCCGGAGGACTTCAACAGTTGGAATCAATGGGTCTGCGAGAACTTTGTTTCTAGCTTAGCTGAAGAGGGTGCGCCCGTAGATTTGCGGGATGCCGATGACCAAGAACGTGTCTTTGCGAACGATCTAGCCGATCGACGGGCCTTTTACGAACGCATGGAAGGCGTGCAGCTTGGGCGCGGCGTGCTGGAAAAAGCGCGTGACATTGAGCAATGGCGTCAAGACGCCCTAAAGCTCACTAAAGGCCTAGCCCGCTATTTCCAAGGAGATCGAAGAGAAAATCTTATTGTCGTTTTTGATAACGTAGACCGTCGAGAGAGCGCGGCACAGCTTGCTGCATTTCAGACCGCACTCTGGTTCATGGATCAAACGCGCTGCATGGTCATCCTTCAAATGCGCGATTCCACGTTCGAAGCATACAAAAATGAACCGCCACTAGACACCTATCGCACTGGCCAAATATTTCATATCAGCCCTCCGCGGTTTGTGAATGTTGTGAAGAAGCGCTTGGAACTTAGCTTGGAGGATTTGACAAATGAAGCTCCAGAACAGGTCACCTTTTATACCCGGACTGGCGTTGCTGTGTCATACCCCAAAAGCAGAGCCGGCGAATTTCTCCGTGGCATTTATACAGAACTCTTCCAGCGCCCAAACAACGTTTCCAGAGTCTTAGAAGCGCTTGCCGGACGCAATGTGCGGCGCGCTCTCGATATGTTCCTCGCGATTCTTACATCAGGACATATGCCCGAAGAGATAATCGCTTCGGTCGCACAAGGCACGGGTTTTCGCTCCTTTCCAGAGTATCGCATTCTTCGAGCGCTGATGAGACAGGACTATCGGTTTTTCAATGACAATACGGGCTTCGTCGCGAATATTTTTTACTGCGATAGCCAATGGAAACGGCCAACGAATTTCTTGATTCCCGAGTTGCTTTTCTACCTGCTGGGCCAGCGCAAAGTTCGTGGAGACAATGGCCAGATGGGTTTTGTCTCACTCTCGCGCCTTTTGTTGGAGATGGAAACTTTGGGATTTGTCCGAGAGGACGTTCTGGATGCAGCGCGCTTTTGTTTGGTCAAAGAGCTTATAGAGGTCGAGACATCCTCGCCCGACAAGATTCGAGACCGAGACAGCCTTAAAGCGACGGCTGCGGGATGGGCTCATATGCGGCTGCTTTCTTCGCGTGTCGAATACATTGCGTCGGTACTGCCGACTACCCCAATGAACGACAAGCAACTATCGGCACACGTTTTCGATCTTATGCAGGCGGAGAACAGAAGCGGCCACTTATTATTCCATCAAGCAGTTCAGCTAGTTGAAGCTTTCGAAACTTACCTAAGGCATCAGAGCAAAACTTTGGCCGTGCATCCGGGCTATGCCCATCGAAAGCTATCTGGCTCAGTCTATGTGATGGAGAAGATTAAAGAAGCAATTAAACACGCTAGGAATGAACGCTCAAAGTACAGCGGTCAGGGAGATTTTCTAGATCTATAGCTCTTGGAGCGCAGATAGCTGCGGTGAAGAGAGTAACAATATTCGCTAAATTATTTCAGGTTGAGCAACAGTCGTATGCTGGAGGATCGCTGTAACCTCCATAGTCCGGCTCGCGCAAAGCGGCCAATCGCTTCTCCGTACGAGTTGCAAATCCGCAATCTCACTGCAGCTTCACAGCGTAAGGAATATCCTGATGCCTGAACAGAATGAGGCATTCTGTTCAACACTCGCTAGCATCGTCAAGAACTTTTTCTGGAGATACGTCCTTATCCGTTTCATTCAGAAACATGCTTTACGACCGAACAGGCAATCGTAAGTATTTGACAGCGAAAGAAAGGCGCGCCTTCATCAACGCCGCGGAACATGAGGAGGCTGCTAACGCCACCTTTTGTCTCACTCTCGCCTACACGGGCGCGAGAATATCCGAAGTTCTAGCTCTTACGCCGCGCAGCTTCGATCTTTCCGTTCAAGGAATTTCGATAGAATCTCTAAAAAGGAGAAAACGCGGGGTTTTTCGGACCGTCCCGGTTCCTAAGAGCCTTCTTAAAAGAATAAACGTGGTGCACGGTGTAACCGCTCTGCAGCTAGACCGAGACCGAAGAGACCAGCGAATTTGGCCGTGGTGCCGTACTACAGCTTGGTTTCGAGTAACAAACGTTATGAAAAAAGCACGAGTAGTCGGCGGACCGTGGGCTGTGCCGAAAGGACTACGGCACGCGTTAGCAGTTGAAGGAGTAACGGAAGCGGGTATCGCATTGAACATAATTCAGCGCTGGCTTGGCCACGCGCGAATTGAAACTACGGCTATTTATGCGAGCGCGGTTGGACGAGAGGAGCGAGCGCTTGCGGCCCGTACTTGGGGAAAAATAAAATAGCCCTCGCGTGTAAACACGAGCTTAAGCTGCCCCTCACCGAGCGGACGAATTGGTGTCTTGCAGCCTATTTTGCAAAATCGCCTTGTAACTAAGCGCAGAGACGCACAAGCCAGCCCTTTACTATTGCGCCAGGTAAACTCGCGCCCGACCAACAAGCTGCTTCATATAAGCTTTAATACTATAGCGAAAGAAAAGATCGCGAGATTCAGAAACATACCTGTCTCTTTCGCCTTCATATATCGCGAATAGTACATATACACGTCCCTTTTGCGGGCGCTCCAACTTCCATAAAATATGCTTTGGCGAAAGCATTGTTGGTTGCTCACATCCTCGACGCGATTTCGAGAGCCAGTGCTGATATAACCTTTTCGCTGTTATTTGACTTTGATAAACCGGCAAAACATATGCTACCGCCTCGCCAATTGGAACGGAGGTTTCGATTACCAACTCGGAAATCCCGACGTCGCGATCGAAGTAGATGGAATGGTAGAACGCATCTGTTCCGTATTTGCTGGGCGACACATGCGAGCTACAGTGCGTGTATGATTGAAAAGGTTTAATCGGGACTTTTGGCCGCCAATAGACAACGAGATCGCTAGGTGTTTTGTGCCTCGTATCCCCAATCTCGCTATCGATTGATGAGTAGAGACGCAGATTTATTTCCTCACCCGGCAACGTATCGATCATATCCACGAGATCTTCTTTCTGAGGGTCTCTCAGGAAAAAGAACTCTGAGCAACGCCGAATTGTCGCAACGTACTTCGCATCAATTGTTATTCGCGAGTCTTTGCGCGTAATGAAGGCTTCCGTTGGGTATCGATTGTATCCCGCTCGCCAATGTGCTGATGCGGGATACCAGAACCTAAAAAGGGCGTGGCTGAATACAAAGAGTACAACTGCGCCAACTAATACCGTAATCATGCACGATTTTGTTAATTCGTAAGTTTGGACAGGCAGGAGAAGAACGCCCGCAATTGTCAAAACCGCGGTTGCGACGCTATCAAGGCTTTTCCAGATAGTTGACAAACCGCATTCTCGCTACGGTGCCGCGCCCAATCCTAACGTTGAACATTATACATCTACATTTCTGATAGGCGCGAGAATTCTTTGCGCAGTGGCTAAACAGAATGCCTCATTCTGTTCAGATCGCTGCCAGAAGTCCCCTTCCGGCTCGGTTTGGACGCACGAGGGGGCGAAATTCATGCGTTTTTCAAAAAGGATGACTATCAGTGCCTGCGCGGCGCTGATGGTCACATTTATCGTTTCAGCCTGCATCCCGATGGGCGGGACCGACTTTCCCAAGCCTGACAACGGCTTCACACCAAAACTCACCTACGCTGTGAGCGAAGGTCAGGCCTATCAGAGCGTTGTCGCCGCGCTCAACGCGAACGCTATCCCGATAGCGAGCGGCTCCCCCGCAACGGGACAGATTACGACCGACTATATCGCCGGAAAATCGCAGCTGGTGGGTCTGGGCTTAGTGAGCGCCGACCACACCCGCTACAAGTACACGGTATTCATCGCGTCCCATGGCAAGAAGCTCACGAGCATCACTGTGTCGTGCTTCCTGGAAATCTCCCAGTCAGCAACTAGTGGATCGACACCCTTTCACGATGTGAGTGGAGAAAACCAAGAACAGGTCGCACTGCTCAAGAATTGGCTCTACCAGAAAATCGAACAGCAGCTCGCGCCGTAAGCGCCATGGCGAGCCTCTTCTCAACGCGCAGAGTACTCTCGGCCACGCTGTTTTTTGCGGCCGCGGCGTTTGTTACCGGCTGCGATCAAGCGCCGGTCGGCCATGCGCATCCCGCTACGAAGAACAAAGGTCCAGAGTCGTCTGCCCGTGACGCCGTGGTCGCCGTTCTTAACGATTACGTCGGTTCTCACGAACCAAACTTGCAAACACAGGTCGATCCATCCGGCGGTCGCGCGGCATTCAAAGCGGCGATAGCCAATAATCAGCCAATCAGTTCGGGTGCGATCATATGCAGGCCTGACCTCTATCGGATCTACAACGCGACAGAAACCAATCCTGGCGCCGCCCTCTACTGGGTGCGGTGGGCCTTCTACCAAGGCATTGTGCAGCACGAGACCCTGACCGACCGGACGTGGGACAACGCGACTTGGACGCAGGACTGCGCATTCGTGGTTCCGCAGCTATGGAATGACCGCCGCATCTTTAGGCCGTCCTCCGGCTTCGAGTTGGGTGTCATTCTCGCCACTTCGAGTGTGGCGGATATTCTCGTGTTCAACCCCTACCAAGCGCAGGTGCCGGGTCTCGGCACTGTCGATGGCTACTATGTCGAGTTCACCGTCAACGAGCATCCGGCTTGGGCGGGCTATCAGCTGACCCCGCAAATATTGCAGGCGAATGCGCACGTTGTCTTTCGGCCAGACACCAACCAATACCAGATACTCGATATCTCGTTTCCCCAGCCACAGATAACCCTGCAACGGCAGGAATAGGAGGAGTTTATGAGCGACTTGCATGATGGCTTGCGCCGGATGGCCACAGGATCGTTGTTCCGCGGCAAAGGATTTTCGTTTGCCGAAACCATCGCCGATCTGGCCTCGATGCTCTACGCCGTGTTCATCTTCTGTGGCCTCGTGCTGCTATGCGCCGGCGCATCGTCGCTGCCCACGCAGCTCATGGTCGAGTTTCAGTTGGGTGTCATACGCGCGGGCGGCGCTTTCCTCATCTTATTTGGACTATTTGGCCTGCTCGTCGCGCGCGGTATCCGCCTCCTTGTCGAAATCGCACGCAACACGCGGCCCGTCGTTTCGGGCCGCGCAAATGCGCCGGCGGAAAGCGGTTCGCGAGCGGTGAAGTAAGCTTCTTAGACCCGGCGCTTGCTGCGCGCCCGGACGGACGGCGTATGGCCGAGGCCGCTCTTCTTTGCCAGTTCGGAGCGTTTGGCGGCGTAATTCGGCGCCACCATGGGATAGTCGGCCGGCAGGCGCCACCTGGCACGATATTCTTCCGGCGACATGTCATAGTTTGAGCGCAAATAGCGCTTGAGCATTGTGAGCTTCTTCCCGTCTTCCAGGCATATGAGATAGTCGAGCGTAACGGATTTGCGGATCGAAACGGCGGGTTTCGGTGACTCGCCTTCGACCGTACCGCCCGCGATGGCGGCCAGCGCGGCGTGAATGGATTTGATCGCTGCAGGAAGATCGTTGGCGGGTACCGCGTTGTTACTTACGTACGCACTGACAACTACCGCGGTCATTTCTATGAGGGTAAGGGCTTCCGGCGGCGAAGCTTTTTGATCGGGCATCACAAATCTCGCTTAGGCAATTGAGCCTCAAAGGTATGGCGCGACAAATATGGGATCAAGCGCCGGGAAAATAACTGTTCCGGGCCTTCGGCGGCCCAGATGCGCTATTTGTCGTGATAGCGGCCGTTTAGCGACTTAGTCAGGAAGGGTTTCTAACTGGGGGAGCCGCAGATGGCAAAATAGGTCATGGCAAGTGCTGCTGCATCGAAGAGCGATTGACGCGGGTTCTCGCTCTCCCACGCTTTGCGCTTCTTCGGGAGCCAGAGCCGGAAAGGTTCAACGTGTTGCGCAACCAATTGCGCGATATCATACCGGGTTGCGGCGCCAACGGATGAAAAACAGGTTCGTACAACGGCGCGACTGAATACTGGCGTTTCCATTCCGGCACATGCCGCTAGGTGGATTATTGAACGGCACAGGCGCTGAACCCGGTCTATCCGGCGCGCGCCATGTTCGAACTCTTCAAGCACAAGCACTGCCGGCTCATAACGCCTCAAAAGGCGTTCAAAGCGGGAAATCAGCCGCGCGTTCCTTCCCTGCTTGGCGCTCGCCATGCCCCAATCGATGGGCGACAATGGGCTCTCAAACAATACCCAGCCAAAGCCCCGCGCGGTTGGATGGACGGCAAGCACCAAGCCCTTGTATCCGGTTTGAACAGCGACGCTCATACGTCGCGAATGTCAGCGGTCCGCAGCGGAAGTTCGGCTAGCATCGCAAGCTTGCGCCGCGAGTATTCGTCCGTGCGGCCTTGAAGCCGGTCATGCAGAGCGAGCGCCCGGGCACCCAGAACATCTTGAATGGCTTTGCAGAAGAACGGAAAGACGGCGGATGCTCGCGCGTCAAATATGATCTCGCACGCAAGGATGAGATTTGCCGATGGTTTGCGCTCTTCCAGTTCGTACTTGCTGATCGTCTTCTTGGAGACGCCTACGAGCGCTCCTAGCTCGCTTTGCGTTAGCCCCGCTTTGCGGCGAAAGGTGCGAAGGTATATGCGCGGGCGTTGTCGTGGCATACGATATTCGTCATCGTCGCAAACCGCGTGACGCTGCGCACGATGATGCATTTCGCCGCTGAGGCGACCACGCACTGTGGACAACGAGCTTTACCCATCATAACTGATGCGACGGTGAATTCGCTCTAAAGCAATCCTAAAATTCGGATAAAACGAATTCTCAATTCGGCGGCGCGAGACCGAAACGATGCGCGAGCGCCACAAGCACGGGCTTTTCACTTGCTGGGATGACATAGACCCCGTTTGTTTTCTTCGTCGAGAGGCCAAGACGTGTGCGCAATACCTGCCCAATCCAACGGTAGGACATCGCCGCGCCAAACTCCTCGCAATGCGCGCGGTTGAACTGTTCGGTGATGGCTCCGATGGAAACATTGGTCCCCGTGTTATTCGCAAACGCGGCAAGCGCGGCAGCGAGCACGAGGGCGTCAGGCGCTTCGCGCCGCTCTTCCGCTAACTTTGCGCCGGCGTCGAGCAACCAAGCCTGCATGGCTTTGCGCGCTTCCGGATCGTCTACCAGGCTTAAAAGCGATAGTGCGGTCTGGTTAAGGCGTGGCGATGCCGCCGCCATCGCGGCGTCCACATCAGGATTGATTTTGTAGAACTCACAAAGCCGGAAGTGTAACAAGCGATTCCGCAATTGAAGCGCTTCTATTTTCATCTCTCGGGGCAAATGGACGGGGATGCCGTCGCGCAGCGGACGCATCCCCGTTTCTTCAGTCAGAAACCGGCTTTCGAGTGCGTCGTCGTGAAATCGTTCCCGTGACGCTACGATCTTCGGCCCAAACACCTTGAAGGCGCGCGGGTTGAATTCCTTATGCCGGTTTACGACGGTACGCAAAATCGGCATGCCTGCTGTGGTGCCGTTGTTAAGGAGCTTCACCAAATCCACCTTGGCGTCGCTATACGGCAAGTCCGCCTCGTCGAGAATGAGCGTGCCACCGAAGGCATCAATGGTGTGAAATATCGGGCTCATCGTGCTTGCGCCCGATGCGAAGAATGACTTGTAGCATAGGGCACCAATGGTCAGCAGGCCGCGGGTCTTCCCCGTGCCGAAATCGCCGCGCAACCGCAAATAGGGCAGCTCACCGAACCGGTCGTGTACCCAACTCAGGAGGATGTAATACGCGGCAACCTGTTCAAAACCCGCCGACAGATCGACATAGCGCCCAAGGAAGTTGCGGATGTCTTCTATGAGTTCGTTCTTGAAGCCATATTCGATTGGCATAGAGGGCAGCAGGACACATTCGCTCGCGATGAGGTTGTTGCTTGCCGCGTATGGAACCAGCGTCTCACCCGTTTCGATCTTGACTTCCTGCTCCAGATTCCAGAGCCCATTGAAACGGGAGACTGCTAGGGCGGTTTTGCGCTTTTCACGGTCATACACAAGTTCTACTAGCGTATCCGTACATACGCGCGAGACGGTCGGCATAGTGTCTTTACGTGAAGAGTGTGCTTTGTCGATTGCATTTGTTGGCATGCGTCCATGATGCGCGTTCCGTAGCACAGCGAGTAGGTGTAGTTCGTCCGCTCCAAGGCGACAGGGACATGGGGACGTTAGGGACTTTCTCCAATCCCATCCAACAACACACGAACGTGCATTTGAATTCCCTTCCAATGCAGAATTGCCTGCTCGATGGTGTTCCATTCAAAACCACTTAGGCGCACTAACGAGGATTCCACATCCATGGAATCCGAAAACAAGCTGAAAAGCACAGTGAATTTGGGTGTTCGATTGACGATTTCGTCGTAGCTCGGCAACTGCGCGAATACGAGGTCATAGAGCGCCTTCTGCTCCAGCGGATTTGCTGGGTCTCTTAGCAATACCCTTGGGTGTTCGATTATCGTTTCGGCGTCGTTGAGATACCGTGCGATATCCTCCTCGGATATCTCAAGGTGGGTGCGCACGGCGCAAGCCTCCCGTATCTGCTCCTCATAGGCGGCAACTTCGTCTTCAAGACCTTTGCGCATCGCGTCGCTGCCCGCAAACTTGAACGCGCGAACGCTCTCGGCCTTGTGCAATTCGAGTTCGGCAACGGTGACTCCAACTTGTGCGGCGCTGGACAGAATTTCTGCTTGGCGCGCCCGATAACGGTTTGGCAGAGCGGCCCGCACAGCATCGAGCGCGTCCCGACGCAATCGCAACTGGTCTATGAAATTTTCGAAGGTGGCCTCGAACCGCGCCTTCGGAATGCCGAAGTAAGGGTGCTTCCGCGCGCAGTGATAGGCCGGATAATGCGCGCCACCGTTGCCACGCGATGAACTGCCAAGCAACGGTTTGCGGCAATGGGGACAGAGAACGACATGCCGATAGGGGAAGAGTGGATTGTACTTGTTGCGTTTGGAGATGATGCGTTCGGGATGGAAGTCGTGAAGAAGCTCCCACGCCCCGCTATCGCTCTGACAAAGGAACACCTTACCACGATTGGCCGCGTTGAAGGCGTCTACAGACACGAGGCCATCGAACACGCCCTTGACCGGTTTGCGATGCGTCCACGTCTCGCAAAGAAACCCGCAGTACATGGGGCGCTTGATAGCTTGTTGCAGCAGCTTGGGCGTTAGCGGTTTTCCGCCGGTCTGCCGCAGAACCTTTGTATGCGTCTTGTCCCAACGGTTAATGCCCTTGGTGCGGTAGCCCATAGCGTTGATCCGCTCGCAGATGGCCTTGTCAGAGAGTTGTCCCGCCGCGCGCAATTCAAACATAGCGATATAATATTTGGCCCGTTCGGGGTCTGGCTTTTGTATCGTGCGCTTGCGGCCGTCCACCGTGGTTCGAACATTGATGAAGCCGTCGTTGGGTGCCCGGAACTTATAGCCGCGCTGGGTAAGGCGTATTTGCTGGCCAATGATGCGGGTGAGAATGTTGGTCAGGTCATTCTTGGCGGACGTGGCGACCACCACCTCGGCGATCTCGCTGGGGGACGAGCGGCTCCATTCGTAAGAAAAACCAAGATCTTCGAGTGTGTTCTTGACCGGCTGAATAAGCCCATAGCTGTCCACCATCTCAACACCGCGCGCGCGCAACGCACCTTTCATCTGTTCGTAGGAGAGGCTGCCGCCGCGCGTGAAGCGGTCAATGGAGCGGAAGAGGTAATACTGCACGCCTCCCGGATGGCCGTCGAGATAGCTCAGTATCTCCTCAAAGACGGGCCGTTCGGTTTTGCGTCCTGAAAAGCTCTCCTTCCATGGCGCGTGCGCTAAGGCCCAGCCGCGGGCGCGCGAAATGTCGATGCACAGCTGTTCTTGCACCTCCAGGCTTTCGCCTTCGTACGCTTGCTTGGTCGTACTGACGCGGCAATGGATGATGCAGGCGGGAATAGAAACGCTGGCGGGATTGGCCATACAAAAAAATAGGAATGTCGAGTATATCGCTAACCTGCGGATTCGCGCGAATCGGATTCGTGTGGTGCATTTCGCTTACGCAGCCAACGGTCGAAGACGGCGTCTGCAAACCGGTATGCAGCGATGCGTAGCGTGTCGAGATCTTCGTTGGTCATGCTCTTCCCTCGTTGGCCAAGCGCCTTCCTGAAATCGTCCAGTGACATCATGGGGCGGTCGCTGTTGGGCCTCATCGAGCAAGCTTGCGTTGGCATGCGCCAGCAAAAAAGGACGGGAAAGACGGCGAGGTGGGGACACAGCAAAGTTTGGCTGCTATGTAGCGCCCCGCGACGGTGCGCCATCAAGTGCCGCTGCAACATCCCCAAAATCCCCATGTCCACGACGCGGTGTTGCCGCCGTTGGGCGGCTCTGATTGCGATGCGGGCGGCGTCCCAAAGTCCGCATCCGCAAAAAAGGGCCGCCCAGCGGGCGGCCCTTCGTTTGATGTGGTTTGTCTTATTCCGCAGCCTGTGCCGCTGCTTCTTCGCCGGTACCGTCAACATTATCCGGCGTACGCAAGATGGCCGGTAGCCATTTGGTATTGGCGAGAAGCTGTTCGGCGGCGGATGCCACCGCAGCCTTCTTGCCGTCACCCATGCGGCGGGCGGCATCTTCAAAACCGGCTTCCTGCACGGCTTCCACGATCAGGGCCTTGGACACTCGTCCGAAGTAATTGCCAGCGGTCGGCTTCCAACATCCCGTCATATCGAGGGACACAGCTTGCGCTAGCCGGTCTGCGCTATGCCGGATTGCAGAGGTTTCTCCAGAGCGTTGCACGGCGTCCACCGAAAGCCCCACGCAGTGGGCAAGAAGCGCAAGACATTCTTCCAACGGAAGCGCCAACATGAAAGCCCACGCATCTTCCGCCGTTTGCGGCAATCTTATCGCCCACGCACTGTGACGGTCTGCGATGGTACGCGCCGTAGCGCCATCTTCGATATTCTCCGCGAATGGAGATAGCGGCACATTGCGGATGGTAACAGCCAGACAGGACTGCGCTGCAGAGGCACTATAGAAGCACTGCAACACAAGCGCATGGGTTAGAGCGGCAAGTGCCGCGTCCGGCTTTTCGGCAAGCACATTGCGAAGGCCCATGGTGCGCTGCGCGGTCAGGTCCGCGATCAACCGGTCCGACAAGCCGCAAGCGCTGCTTCTCGTAGGGTTTGTCGCGCAACGTTTGTCTGCCGATATTTCATCGGCATCCGGCAAAACGACTTCGTCCCTTTCATCTTCCGCGCGCAACAGACCGCGCACGACTTCGACTTCGCCGTCATGGCCGATGGTGACAAAGGCTCCACCCCGCGCCACGGCGTCCGGGTCGAACACAAAGCGTTTGGCATCGAACGCCGCAAGCGCCGCCGACAAGCGCGCATGCTCTGCCTCATCCTCCTCGCTGGCGCCTTCATCGCTTTCCAGCATGCCTTCGCAAACCGCGATCTCGGTTTCGAGGTCGTGGATTTGCTTGGCTTCACCGTCCGGCAATGGCACTTCGCGTTCATAGAACCGGCCAAAGCCGTGGCCATGAGGAAAGTCCACCGCTGCTTCAACCCATTTCCAGCCTTCGGCGCGAACGGCGTGCGCCGCCGCTTCGAGCTTGGCCGCCGCGAGGCGATCAAGCAGTGCGGGATCGGCGAGATAGCCGCCATCGTCCTCGGCAAACAGGTCGCGCAAGGTTACGCCGCCCGCTGCTTCATAGGCTCCGAACCCTACGAACCGCGCGCGCTTATCGGTCGCCGGAACGTGGCTTTCCAAAAGGACATCGCGGATGTGCGCTGCGGATTTGTTCCACGACAAGCTTGCCCAGACTTCTTCCTGCCGTGTGGCATCGTCGCAGACAGTGAAGGCCATGAGCTGTTCCAGCGTCATGTCCTCCTTACGATAGAGGCTTACGAGCTTGGGGCTCACCGCGCCCAGCTTGAGCCGTTCCTTGACCAGCCGCGCCGTTTTGCCGAAGCGCGCGGCGATCTCCTCCGCGCTCAAGCCCTGCTCGACATGGAGATCGCGGAAGGCTTCAAACTCGTCGGCGGGATGCAAGTCTTCCCGTTCGACGTTCTCCGCAAGGCTCAACTCTTTGGCGATACCGTCCTCGCGAACGTTGCAAGGAATGGGCGCACTCTTGGCGATCTGCTTGCGCTTGGCGAGCAGTTTCAGGGCGGCAAGACGTCGCCCACCCGCCGTGACCTCAAACTTACCGGTCTCGGTGCCGCTTTCGTCGCGTTCAGTTCTTACGACAGGGTTCTGCAGAAGCTTGTGTTTGAGGATGCTCGCCGCAAGCTCCGCGACGCTTGCCGGACTGTACGCTTTGCGAACATTGTCCTTGGACGGCACCAGCTTGTTGAGAGGAATGTCGCGAATGACCGAACCGACGGCGTTCTCGGATATGTTGTTGGTCGTCATGACGTTGGTATCCTTTTAGGTTCATGAGCGCGCTTGAGCGCGGCGCTCTGAACCTCTGCCCGTCGGCGAGACCGGGGGTAGCAAGGTCAAGGGCGGACGCGGCTGAGGGGGATCACCCGGTCTGCACAAGCCCGAAGCAAAGCGCAGGGCGCGGAAGACCGGGGATACGGCCGCGTCCGGGCAGCGCCTTTACCCTTGACCGCGCGAGGGGCGGCGCCCCTTAGCAACCAAACAAACAATGCGCGGAGCGCTGTGTGGCGCAAGCCGCGCGCGCTTCACGCTAGGCTGCAAGGAGCCCGCGCACTGCGGGCGGAAGCGGCCGTCGAGTGCCGGCGGCGCTGTAAGCGCGCGGAGCGGCGCATTCGTAGGAGCGACAAAGTCGCGGGATCGCGTGCGCCCACCGGCACTCTCCACGTCGCAATGTTCGTACATCTGTATTCCTCACATCATTCCCCTTTCTTCGAGACCGGCTGTGTCGAAGGTCAACAGAGAGGCGCCTTTCCCGTCCTTGCTAAGTGCCGGTGATCGGCGACGATTGCGAAATGACCGAAAAAGAAGGAAATGACGTGTCATATTTTGCGCGCACCAATTTCCGCAACGAGAAACAGCTCTTTGGAATCAAGCAGGCTGACCGGCTGAGCCATCTCTATCTGATTGGCAAGACAGGTGTCGGAAAGTCGACACTTTTGGAAACACTCGCCCGGCAAGACATAGAACAAGGGCGCGGTTTCGCGCTCGTCGATCCACACGGCGACCTGGTCGAGCGCCTCGCGGCCGCGATCCCGCCGGCACAAATGACGCGCGTCGTCTATCTGGATGCAACAAATCCCACACAGCCGTTTGGGTACAATCCCCTGCGGCGCGTTCGCGACGACAAAATCCCGCTCGCCGTCTCGGGATTCTTGGAGACGCTCAAAAAGCTCTGGCCAGATGCGTGGGGCATGCGCATGGAGCATGTGCTGCGCAACAGCCTGTATGTCCTTCTAGAGCGCGACGGTTCAACGCTCCCCGATATCCTGCGCCTTTATTCCGATGAAGACTTTCGCAAGGAAGCCATACGAGAGATCCGCAACGATGTCGTGCGGCGCTTCTGGGAGAGTGAATTTGAGAACTACCCGGCACGGCTTCGCGCAGAAGCCTGCGCGCCCATTCAGAACAAGCTTGGCGCGCTGCTGTCCGATCCGACGCTCTATCGCATTCTCGTCGAGCCGCAAATCGACTTGCAATTTCGCGACATCATGGACGGTGCGGCTGTTCTTCTGGTCAATGTGAGCAAAGGCGTCTTGGGCGAGGATAGCGCGCTGGTGCTGGGCAGCTTCATCGTATCGACGCTGGGATTGGCCGGCTTTAGCCGCGCCGAAATGCCGGCCCAGCAGCGAGAGCCTTTCTTCATCTATCTGGACGAATTCCAGAACTTCACCACGCTTATGCTCGCCAACATGATGAGCGAACTGCGCAAATACGGCGTAGGGCTGGTGCTGGCGCACCAGTATTTTCATCAGCTAGAGCCGGACGTCCGCCATGCGGTGCTGGGCAACGCGGGTTCACTGCTCTCGTTCCGGGTCGGCCCTGAAGATGCGGTACTGCTCGCACAGGAGTTTCAACCGAAATTCGGCGTTGAAGACCTGCTCAATCTCGCGAACCGCAGCATCTACCTGAAGCTTATGATCAATGGCGCGCCAAGCAGACCGTTTAGCGGGCAGTCAATCGCCATGCCGGTTGCGCCAAGAAAACGGAGTCGCGACGGGCAACCAGAACCGGCCGATCATGTCGATGAGGGTCTTTTTGGTAATACCGAGGCACGCCATGGCAGTTCCTTCGCGCCTTGGGACTGAATAAATGCCGGACGTCAGCCAGCAGAATAGAAACTCACACCGGCTGCGGAGCCGCGCCCAGTAACAAATTGTAGGCTAGTCTTGGTTCGCCACGCGCGAGACAAAGAGATACAAATATTCACGAAGGTGGGATTGCCATTCTGAGGTAATGAGCCGATCCTGCGAACAGTCACGGCGGCTATCCGGGGGGATTTGATGCTGATGCTTTCATCATTTGGGCGCGTCTTTATTGGTGCCCTCCAAAGAAACAAAGCAATCGGTCCCGGCACGAAAAGCCTTGGCGCCAAATTTTCAAGGCATGCGGCGTTGGGGCTGGGTTTGGCCGCGTTTGTTGTGCTTGCGAATACGACGCCAGCCTTGGCGCAAAGCGCGCCGATGATGGCGCTGCCCGGTCAGGCAAATGTCGATGCGTCGGGTGGATTCGACTACGTGGCGCCAATTGCGGTGCCGCCGGGAACCGCCGGAATCGCGCCCAATCTTTCGCTCAGCTATTCCAGCAAGGGTGGCGACGGGTTCGAAGGCCTGGGCTGGTCGCTGAACGGGCTGCCCGCGATCACGCGCTGTCCGGAAACCATGGCGCAGAATGGCGTGCATGGCGGCGTGAATTACAACAAACAGGATCGCTTTTGCCTGGGCGGCCAGCAGCTGGTGGTGGTCAATGGCGGCAATTACGGCGTGGATGGCACTGAATACCGCACCGAAGTGGACACCTACACCAAGATCATCTCGAACGGGAATGTTCTGACTGGCAACGGCTGGTTTTCCGCCTGGACCAAGAGCGGACAAATCCTTCAGTTCGGCCATTCCGTGGATTCGAAAATCTATCCTATCAATGCCGACGGCTCCGGACCGATGACTGTGGCGCGGGCCTGGGCGGTGAACCGCATTGCGGATCACGCTGGCAACTACATGAGCGTGACCTACGTCAACGACGCGACGAATGGCCAATATTATCCCACGCGGATCGATTATACGGCGAATGACGGCGCCGGAATTGCAGCCTACGCGTCGGTCCGGCTCAGCTACAACACACGATCCAATTGCACCCGTGCCGACATTACGCCGATGTATCAAGCGGGCGCGGTGATACAGACCACCAAGCTTCTTTGCGACATCAAGACTTTTATCGGCGGCGCCGTGGTCAGCGATTATCAGCTTGGCTATTCGCTGGCCCACGCCGACACGGCACAAAACGATGAACTGGCAACGGTTGCGCGCTGCGATGCTTCCGGTACGTGTTTGGCGCCCACGACATTCACTTGGCACGGATCGCGCGACGCTCCTGCCGTGACCGGCACACCGGTGTCGGTGACACAACTCGACGGCATACTGACATCTGGCGATTTCAATGGAGATGGGCTCATAGACGTCGTTGCCTATTCAACGACGTGTCCAACCCACGGACAAATCTATCGTTCGCAGCAGGACGGCACCTTTGTCTCCGCGGATATGACCGCGAAGTACAGCTATTACAAATTTCATGACGAAATGAAGTACACCTACAACGCTCAGGCTTGTTTTCAGAACGTCAATTCCATTGCCGAGGAAATCGGCGGAGACGGTTACGCCGATTTGGCAATTAACATCGGTCAGTGGATTTACGAATCCGAACACAATCTCTGGATAGAAGCGCAAACGACAGAGCATCTTCAAAACAACAAATCGGGAGCCCTCAACCAAGTCGGCGATGCGCAAGGATATCCGTTCTTTGTCATGACGAGTTTTGCGTCGCAGCCTTATGGCGGCGCGCTCATCACCGAAGCCCCTGGGGATTTCAACGGCGATGGCCGCTCCGATGGTTTTTTGGGAGGCGCGGTCGGCCGCCCCTTGTTCAGCAATGGCGACGGAACCTATACGCAAGGTGACTCGCATTCGGGTCTCGACAGCACGACGCTTATCGCCGGAGACTTTAATGGCGATGGTTGCATCGATATTCTGGCTCCGACGCTCGGCAATCTCGATTTCTTCTGCCAGCCGGCAATTGCGCAGGCAACGACGCCGAACTGGACCGGCGATACTTTGATAACCGGCGACTTCAACGGCGACGGCAATGCCGACATACTGGTTGTAAAACCATCGGGCACGAACCAGCTTTGGTTCGGCACCGGTACCGGCTTCATTCTAAGCAGCTTCGCCGTTCCCGACAGTTGGCGGAATTTTGCGATTTATGCGGGGGACTACAATGGCGACGGCAAAACCGATCTTGCTTTTTTTGCAAACACCGCCGGCACTACCGGTCACATAAAGCTTTCGACGGGCATGGGATTTGCCGAGCTTGGCTGCGGTGCAAGCCCCTGCATTGGAAGCGGGTCGCCTGCAGTCTCTGTGGCGGACTGGAACAGCGACGGCGCCGACGATCTGTGGACGCCCGTGCTCGGGTATCAATATCTATTCTCGTATGTGCCTGAGTTGATAGCCGCCGTCGACAATGGCATCGGCGCACAGACCACTGTCGTTTATAAGCGGCTCAACAACAATGGCACGTTCTATGCCAAGGGAACGGGGGCGGCCTATCCTACGCAGGATATCGACGAGCCGATTTATGCGGTCAGTCATATCGAAGCCAGCGATGGCATTGGTGGCACCTATGTCAGCAACTATGCCTATGCGGGCGCAAAGAACGATCTGTCGGGACGCGGCTTTCTGGGCTTTGCCTCCGTCACCATGACCGATCCGCAGACTGGCATCGCGACGACCACAAACTATCGGCAGGATTTTCCCTATATCGGCTTGGTGGATTCGCAAACCAGCGTGCACGGCGCGGTCACGCTCTCTTCGCTGGCCAATGTCTATGCCGCCAAACCCACCTGCGCCACCGGCTTGCCGGCGGCAGCGCCCTATCCTCTCTTCCTTTGCAGCGCGACCGTTCACCGCCACGATCTGGACGGCAGCGTAATGCCGACCACGGAGACTGACTCGTCGGACTTCACGGCCTATGGCGATCCAAAGACTGTGGTGCAGACGGTGTCCGGCGCGGGTGGCGGCACCGAGACGCGCACGTCCACATATGAATTCAGCCAGAACGATCCGGACAATTGGATAATCGGTCACGTCAACCACGCCAAAGTCATTGCCCAATATGGTACCAGCGATCCCGTCACCCGGATCGATACCTATACCTACGACACCACGACCGGCTTTCTGACCGAGCATGTGGTAGAGCCCACCACTGGCCCGATGAAAGTGGTGGCCGATTACACGCGCGACCCTCACACCGGCGTCGTGACCAAGGTGAACATCAGCGGCAACAATTTCGCCACGCGCGAAACCGACGCGACCTATGACGGAGGAGATCGTTTCCCCATCACCGTCACCAACGCGCTCAGCCAGACCGATCACTTCTCATATGATTTTGGCCTGGGCGTCCCCACGAGCCACAAGGACGCGAACAACCTCCAAACCGTCTGGACCTACGACACCTTCGGCAGGCTGACGCAGGAAACCCGTCCCGATGGCACCCAAACCCATGTCGCCTACAATTACTGCAGCCCCTATAACGGCGGCACGCTAAGCTGTTTTGGGAACCAGTCGTTTCAGGCTGCCACCAGCGTTGTCGGCAGCGACGGCACGACG
Source organism: Rhizomicrobium sp. (assembly GCA_036267995.1). Classification (GTDB taxonomy): domain Bacteria; phylum Pseudomonadota; class Alphaproteobacteria; order Micropepsales; family Micropepsaceae; genus Rhizomicrobium. Next base: position 90,329 of record DATAUZ010000029.1, on the reverse strand, counting down.
CAGATCGCACCGCCCGTCAACATTTTTTACGACGCCCTTGGCCGCTTCCGCATGCAGAACACCAACGGCTTCGACGGCACGCTGGTGCGCACGCTGGTTGCCTACAACGGCAAATACCAACTGGCGCAAGCCAGCCGTCCCTACAGCGTGGCGACGCAAAGTCCAGCTTACACCACTTACCTCTATGACGACCTGGGGCGCACGACCAAAGCCACCATGCCGGACGCCAGCCAGACGACCTACGCCTACGACGCGCTCACCAGTTCCGTCACCAATGACAAAGGCCAGACCACAGCCACGCTCTCCAATGGCCTGGGCCTGCCGCAAACAGTTACCGACGCGCTGGCGGGGGTGACCCATTACAGTTACGACGGCTTCGGCGATCTGCTGACCGCCACGGACCCGGCCGGTCACACGATTTCAAACACTTACGACGTGCGCGGGCGCAAGACTCAATCCAACGACCCGGACATGGGCGATTGGACCTATGCCTACGATGCGCTTTCCGAGTTGACTTCGCAGATCGACGCGAAATCCCAAACCACCACGCTGCAATACGATCTTCTGGGCCGCGTCACCAATCGCGCCGAGCCGGACATGGCCTCCACCTGGACTTATGACACCGCCACGCACGGCATTGGAATGCTGGCGCAGGCGGCGTGTGCGGCGGGTGCATCGGGCAACGCCTGCGCGTCGGGTGGCGCCACGCAGACCTTCCATTACGATGCGCTGTCGCGGCAGGCGAGCCTCACGCTGGGCATCGGCACCGAAAGCTATTCCACCCAGGACACCTACGACACGATCAGTGGCAAGCTGTCCAATGCCGTCGCTTTCTCCGGCTTTTCCACCGATTATGTCTACAACGCCACTGGCTATCTGCAGGCGCTGCAGGATCACACCACCACCAAGCCTTACTGGCGCGCCAACTCGATGGACGCGGAAAACCATCTGACACGGGCCTATCTGGGCTATTCCGATCCCACCCACCAGTGGACGCAAATCTTCCGCAACTACGATCCCGACACCGGCAATCCCACCAGCTTCTGCGCCACCGCCACCGCGGCACCCTGCGACGGCGCCGTGGCGAACTTCGGCTACCAGTGGGATACCATCGGCAATCTCACCCAGCGCACGGATGCGGTCGAAAGCCTGACCGAGGCCTTCACCTACGATCCGCTGAACCGGCTGACGCGGGCCCAGCCCAATAGCGCCAACCAGGTGGTGCGTTACGACGCGGCCGGCAACATCACCCGCAAGGGCGGGGTGTGCGGCACCGACAGTTGCATGACCTACGGTGCGGGAACTGCGGGGCCGCATGCGCTCACGGCCGTCACCGGCACGGTGAACGGCGTGGTCAATCCCACTTATGCTTACGACCCGAACGGCAATATGCTGACCGGCGCGGGCCGTACCGTTGCCTACACCAGCTTCAACATGACGGGCAGCGTGACCGATGTGGCGCCCATCGGCACGGCACAGGCAGCACTTGCCTATGACGCCGGTCACAACCGTATCCAACAATGCGTGCCCGATTGCACGGCCCCCACAACCGTCACGGAATATCTCAACGACGGCGGCAGCAATGTGGTGAGTGAACGAGTGGTCTCAGGCGCGAATGTCACGTGGCAGGATTATCTCATCGTTCCAGGGCAAGGCCTCTTCGGCGTGCGCAAGGATGCACTGGGCGTTACCCCGGAAGTGACTGTGAACTACATCGTCAGCGATCCACTGCAGTCGGTCTCGATCCTGACCGACGACGCCGGCCACATCGCCGAACGCTTGAGTTACGACGCCTGGGGCGCACGCCGCAATCCCGACGGCACCGCCGCCAGCCCCGCCTGTTCGCTCACCAGCAGCACCACGCGCGGCTACACATCCCAGGAAATGATGGACAGCCTCTGCCTCATTAACATGAACGCCCGCATCTACGATCCCACCATCGGCAGATTCATGAGCGCGGACACGGTAATCCCAAATCCGATGAACGGGCAGAGCTTCAATCGTTACAGTTACGTCAACAACAATCCGATGAATTTGATCGATCCGACGGGGATGATCCCATGTTGGAGTTGCTTCGGACCGGGCGTCTGGGGGGTCTCTTTTGACGGCAATACTATCAGTGCCGCGGGCGCGCAACTCGCGTTTTCCGGAGGTGTAACTCCAGCCGAACTGGATAGTTACGGCCTCGGCAATTCGATGCTCAATTTTGGTTCGTACACGTTTAATGTTGGCGGAGTACCGAAAGACTTTGGCCCTGGTCAATTTGCGGCAGGCATCGAATGGGCGGAAAAACAAATGCCGAATGCGAGCAGTGTTGTCTTTCAATTTCCGCAATTTGGCCAGCTCACCAATTACGCCGTGAATCTCGGCTCGTCGCCCTCGGATTCGGCCGCCGGTTCCGATGCCGGCTCGGGCATCGAAGAAGTGGTTGTGAGTTGCCACTGCATATCCGTCTGGACAGCGTCTAGCACAAATGGTGGCTCCCAAAGTGCGGGCCTGTTAACTGGCGGTCATAATTACAACACTGCGAATATGATCTGCGCGGCTGCTTGGCATTGTTCGGCCGGTTTGGTTGGGAGCGTCTATTCGCAAGTCAACAATGGTGTTCCCGGCAACCCCAGCAACGCAGCTATTGTCAGCGGAAATCAGTATACGGTCTATCAAAACGGAGTGCCTGTCGGCACGGTCCACTCATATGTAGGTCAGAATGGTCTAACTGTGGCCAACGTAACTGATCCGGGTCACATTCTTTTTGACGGATACGCGAATCGGAACGCTCTTCAGGTGAATGGCGCTTGGTATTCGGTCACTCATGGCTCTGGGATAAGTTACTATGGAGGAGCATTTATAGCTGAAGCAAACCAAGTGTTGGGGCCAGGCATATTCAACAACATGGATACGTCGATAGCTTCGCAACTTTATGCAGCAACGCACCACTAGCGGCATCATCGACAACGGCCGGGGAACAAGGGGCAAGCACAGTGTCGGCATCGTGGTTGAATTTTGTGAGGTATATTCTGATCGCAGCCGCTGCTCTCTTGATCGGAATCGTGATTAATCTCACAATGGAGGATGGGTTAGGCGAACAGAGTTTTCGCAATCCTGCGCTCTACCTTCTTGTAGTCGAGTATAGCACCTTCCATGTCGTCTCCTTGTCAATCACCGCAATTTTGGCGGTAATCTTTTCGAACAGGTTCCGCTCCATCCTGTATCTATCGTTGTCGGTCATTGGTCTTTTAGCGTCGATATTTGTGTTCAACCCAATCAGATATGGGGGGGTACATCTGTTCATAATTTGCTGGGGAAGCTTGGTTCTCATCGCCTTGGATTACATTTGGAGAGCCAATAGGCGGCCTCCTATTGGGGGGCCATCTGCGCCATAGGCTCTCGATTTTGTGTGTGGGCGCGCACATAGCGGCCCCGATTTACTGCCCAGCGGGATTTTGGCTACGCCTTTTTTGGATCGACTCCTGAGCCTGACGGTCCAGATCTGCAATCTGAGCCAGCCACAATTTGAAGGCCGGTTGCGCAGCGTCCGCGGCAAAAGAATGTCCCTCCTCCTGTGCATACCATGCACCGTCCTTCTCAACGAGATAGCGTTTGACGATACCCGGGTATGCGGGATGGTTGGGCTTTGTGAAATACCAAAATGTGCGCTCCCGCTCGCAAGTTACCAAGATAAAATCTGGAAACTGTGATGGCTTACAATCGGGATCGCGCGCGAGCGCATCCCAAAGCGTTTGAAAAGCTGCAGGCTCTGCGGCGTTAACAGGCGCGACCGTGAGCAGCAGGAATCCAAGTATGAGTGCCCCAAGCATGTCCATCGCGATGTCTACTTTGCCAGACTTTTGTGCATTTGCCGCATCGAATTCGGTTGCTATATTGCATTGGAATCCATGTTCACGCGAGCGAATTTTGCACATCGATCGACATGAAGTCGGACATAAAACGGTGTGAAATCTGCCTACCGGCGGCATGTTTTGTGGGTGAATTTTGCCGCCCGGCGCCATACGCGTTACTCGGCGGCGGGAGACTTCAAGTGAGCGAGTTTTTGGGTAGCATTGAGGGATGGTCGGCAGAATAAATGGAACGCCCAGCATGATGGAACTAAGTGATTGTCTGAACATTGAGAAATATGGCACCAGCGGCGCGCGATAGTGCCATTGTCGGCCGCCTGGTGTTGCTTTGAGCTACGCTTGGGGACACGCCTTATTCAGCCGAAGCCTTTAAGGTTCGCCATCGTTCTACCGCGAGGAAGGAATAGCTGGATAATCGCCCGGCTCCCTCGGACGGTTGCGCCAGACACACTTTCGACTCACCACTCCGTTTCTGGGAGTGTGATAGGTCGAGAATCGACGGAAAGATTCTTTCCTCTTCTTGCGCGAAACAGGTAACCGCCGATGCAGAAGTTCCCGCCCAACAAGAAAAAGTCGTTTCATATTTCGCGCATGAATTTCCGCAACTGGAAGCAGCACTTTGGGATCAAACAGGCAGATCGTCTGAGTCACCTCTATTTGATCGGCAAGACCGGTCTCGGGAAATCTACACTTCTCGAAACGCTCGCGCGCCAAGACTTCAAGCAGGGCTTTGGCTTCGCGCTCATCGATCCGCATGGCGGTCTGGTCGAGCGCTTGGCCGCCGCGATCCCGCCGGCCCACGCTGCGCGCGTCGTTTAACCGAACGCCACCAATTCCGCGCAGCCGCACAGATAGATCCCTGCGGCAGGTTCGCGATGAAGATACCGCTTGCCGTCTCGGGATTTCTAGAGAAGCTCAGGAAGCTCTGGCCAGACGCCTGCGGCACACGCGCGGAGCACGTCCTGCGCAACAGTCCTATGTCCTTCTGAAGCGAAACGGTTCAGCGTCGCCGGATATTCTGTATTCCGATGAAGATTTTCGTAACGAGGTCTTGCAGGACATCCGCAACGATGCCGTGCAGCGCTTTTGTGGGGACGAATTCGAGAATTATCCGGCACGCCTTCGTGCGTAAGCCTGTGCGCCCATTCAGAACAAGCTAGGTGCGCTCTTGTCCGATCCCACGCTCTATCGCATTCTCATGGAGCCCAAGATTGATGTGCGATTCCGTGACTTTATGGACGGCGAGAGCATCGTATTAGCCAACGTGAGCAAAGGTGCTTCCAGTTCTTAAAGCGAGAACTTGAGTCGGCACAGAACAATTGTGCCGGCTTTTATTAATAGCGACGCGCTTTGTCTTTTCGGTAAAAAACGCTCTTTCTGCCACGTTGACGCGCGCAGGCCTACAGTCACGATGAACTCTAATTGTCTTGGCGAATAGGTCAAGTCTTGGCTAAATGTAGTTAAGACAAATACAAGCGGGGAGAACCGTGGAGCGCGTGTACCCGGGGGTACTCGATTTTATCGACGGACTGGAGCGGCTTCCGACCGCCGAGGCGGCGTGGGCCGCCTTTATGGAGTTTTCCCGCAGTTTCGGTCTGGCGTTTGGAGGCCTTGCTGATATGCCGGGACCCACCGAAAAAATAGAGGACACGCTGCTCTGCCTGTCCTGGCCCGAAGAATGGCGCAAACGCTATTTCGAAAATAACTACATTGTAAGCGATCCGGCACAGATACACCTTTCAAACTCAGTCGATCCCTATACTTGGGATCAAATGCTGGATTATCCGGCTTACACCAAGGCGCAGCGCCGCATCGTCGAGGAGGCGTCCGAATTTGGTCTTGTTGCCGGCTTCATCATTCCCATCATTGGGCTGCGAACGGGGCCGGCGATGGTCACTGTCGCGGGAACCAATCGCGCCCTCAGTGTGCGGGAACGTGCCGAGCTGCAATTGGCCGCCATCTATGCCCATTCTCGCATCCGCTCGTTGTCAGGATCGCGGCGCCAGCACACAACCGCGCCATTATCGCCGCGCGAGCGCGAATGCTTGCAATGGGTCGCGGCGGGCAAAAGTGACTGGGAGATCGGAGAGATACTCACGATCAGCGAAAAGACTGCCAATGTGCATATTGAGCGTGCCAAGCGAAAGTATGGCGTCACGACGCGCGCACAAGCCATCGTACAAGCACTGCGTTCTGGCGATATCCGCTTCTAAGTTCGTGTCGGTGGTTCACCGACATGCGCTCTCCCTGCATTTGAGCAAGGATGCCCTCCAGCAGATTTCTGGAGTTGGCAATGATCTACGTGGTGGACAAAAATAATCGGGAAGCCTTTGATGTCCAGCTTGAGGACATGTTCCGTATTCGTCACGACATCTATGTCGGGCGGCGGGGTTGGAAGGCCCTTGAAAGCCCGGACGGGCGCGATGTCGATCAGTTCGATACCGAAGATACGGTATATCTGCTCGGTATAGACGCGCTCGGCCGCGTCACCTCCGGCCTCAGACTGAATCCAACAGTCGGGCCGCATCTGATCAAAACGCTATTTTCTCACACGGTGACATTCGGCCGTGTTCCCGTGGGCGAACGCATCTACGAATTCACCCGGTACTTCGTGGTCCCGGGGCGCGTCCCGCGCCTGCAGCGCCGCCAGGCCGCCGGAGAGCTGCTCGTCGCCATGTTCGAATATGCGCTGGCGGCAGGCCTCTCGCATATCAGCCTTCTATGCGATGCGTTTTTCATGAGCACCATTCTTGAAATGGGTCTCAAGGTGCGCCCGCTGGGTATGCCCACGCCTTATGACGAGGGAACCTGCATCGCGGTTCTGTTCGACGTTGGCGAGGAAAATGTGCAAAGCACGCGAAACTCCCGCGGCATTGGCTACACCGTGCTTGCCCAAAGCCCCGTGCCGCCGCCGTTCGAAGCGAACGACAACGAGATCGTCGTGGCAGCGTAATGGCACATCCGCGCCGCAGGATTCGAAAGCCGGCCGGGATCGAAGCAGATGTCGCACATGCTCGTTCGATTCTCATGAAAGTCCGCAGTCCTTGGGACCGCTATCGCTTGACCATGTTTCTGGAAGTCGCTGCAGCCCAGTTCATTGACGGGCCCGTTGCCCGATCCGGCGAGGCAGCCCAAAGGAAAAAGGAGAGTCGTCATTAGCCCGTATCAATATCAAAAACGGCCGACTGAAGCAGAAATCGCATCATTCGCAGAACGTGGATACGTCAAGCTCAAAGGCTTCCTCAGTGCCGCAGAAGTCGCTCGTCTGCGAGGCGCGATGGATGACGCCATAGCGAGCCTTTCCTCAAGTCCCAACGGTTACGATGTAACCGCAGCCGCCGATGCATTCTGGACGCCGCAAGCCGCCAACGACGATCAAGGGTCGGACCAACATGACCTTGTTGCGCTCGCCCAAGCCGTCCGCTCGTCTACGATGCCCAGACTGGTCGATGCGGCCGTCGCCGGCAGGCCCCGGGGGAAATTCCTGCTCGACACCAGCGTGTGGCGGAGAATCCCCGTGCTCGCCCGCTTCGCACTAGCCAGCGCATTGCCGCGCGGCGCTTCCGATCTTCTAGGGTGTTCCACCATTCGTTATTACGATGACCAGATGTTCGTAAAAGAACCGGGTGCGGTGGACCGCGCCGCATTCCATCAGGACATTTCCTATTTCAACCTGGACGGTGAAGCGGGTTGTGTTTTCTGGATACCGCTTGATCGCGTCGTCGAAGGCGGCGGCAGAATGGGTTACGTTCCCGGCTCGCACCGCTGGGACTCGATCTACAAACCCAATATCTTCGTCAGCGCGCTGCCGTTTCCCGGCAGCGAAGGCGCCGACATGCCCCGCATCGACACCGATCCGGCGGCATACGGCGTGAACTATATCGATGTCGAGCCGGGGGATGTGATCGTGCATCATTTTCGAACGATTCACGGCTCGGAAGGCAATCGAGGGTCCGCAAGCCGCCGCGCATTTTCGTTGCGGTATTGTGATGCGGCATTGCGCTTCCGGCTAAGGCCCGGTGCACCACTCCAACCGCTACACAAACAAGGTATGGCGGATGGTGACCCGCTAGATGACGCAATGCATCCAGTCGCGTGGCCCTCGAACGATGATGCGCGGCACGAACGCCACACCGCATAGCGGACGGCACAAACCGCCAAACAGTGAATATCCTTGTCGGCCAAATCGTGTGCTAGCGTGCGCGCCTTTCGGAAGGGGAACCGGAATGCCGCGCAAGCCGCATAGCGTAGATTGGCACATTGGAGGGCGTGTAAGGGCGCGACGCACGCAGCTCAACATGACCCAGCGGGAGTTGGGCAATGCGCTGGGCGTATCGCTGCAGCAGGTTCAGAAGTATGAGCGCGGAACCAACCGCATCAGCGCTGGCCTGCTGCCGGCACTCGCAGAGGCTTTAAATGTAGGCCTCAATTACTTCTATCACGGTATCCACTATGACCGCGAGCTAGAGGGCTCGGTGTCAGAGGAGCCAACGCCGATACTGTTGTCCAAGGATGGCCTCCGATTCGCGCAAGCGTTCGAACAAATCGCGGATCCGCGGCTCCGCCGGCGCCTGTTGTCGATCCTGAAATTTCTTGAAGACGAGAATTAATAGAAACACGATGACGAATCCGTTTGGGCGGAAAGAGGGCCGCGATATGAAGGCTGAGACTTAGGCTGCATCCACTGCGCACGAGTTTGGAATGTTGGACTCTCGCAATGCCGAGCCGATTTTCAGCACATGTGTTTCCCAGCGCTCAATCGCGTCCTGCATTTCCGGGAAAAAATCGTAACGCTGATAAACGCCAACGATACCAGAGAAGCTTCCTGAGACATGGTTCAGCAACCGCTCAATGACCGGCAATTGGACACCGATGGATGCAAGCCCGGACGCGAAGGTTCGTCGCAAATCGTGAAGTGTCCAGTCGGTCACGCCGCTTCGCTTTTCTAATTTCGATTTGCACTTGGAGAAGCCATTGAAAGGCGTCGTTTTCCCGAGGGCCGGGAAAAAGCAAGCATCCTGCGGGCGAGGGGCCCCTAGTATCATCCTTGCTGTCTTCCCCAATGGCATAACGTGCTGTCTGCCGTTTTTTGCAAGCCACGATGGCAAGATAATGGTGGCTTCACCGACCATGCTGCCGGTCAGTTGGGTTATTTCACCCCGACGCTGGCCTGTTAGAATGAGGAGTTTCACGATTTTTCCGAATGTGTCGTTTTCTGCCGCATTCCATACGCGGGCGAGTTCGTCACTCGTGAGTGTACGTTCGCGCGGCACGTATGAATGTGGCGCTTGCATCCGTTCAATAGGATTGCGGTCGAAGTAATGCTTGCGGTGCGCCCAGCGAAGAAAAGCCCGTACGACTACGAACGCATGCTGCTGTTCCGCCGGCGTCTGGTTTAGCCTTGCGAGGCTTTTGTGAAGATCATGTGGCGAGAGTTCGCAGAGTTTCGTTGCGCCGTACTTAAAATGCCTATTGAGGATGTAGGTATAATCCGCTTGGGTTCGCGGCTTTAGATCATTTGCCTTTTCCGTCAGGTATTCATCTTTCGCGGCATTCCAGCTTGCGGTGCGGGGCCTGTTCTTTCCGAGCGTATACTCGGCAAGCCGCCGTTTCGCTTCGATACGGGCTTCTTGCAAACTCAAGATGCCCACCCTCCCGAGCGTCTCGCGCTCGCGGCGTGGACCATGGGTTAGGACGAAACTCTTCGTGCCTCCTTCGCTGACGCGGATCCCAAAGCCGGGAATAAGGTCGTCGGAGAAGATAATTGCCCCTTTCCCGGGCAACTTGAGCGAGCGAATAACAATATCGGTCAGTCTCATTTGTCTCACCATTGTCTCGGGCAAAGGCCGCGTAGCGGCGTTCGCGCATGTTTCGCCGCGATACTCCCATGCCGGGAAATATCAACGGTCGCAGAGACTTAGGTGCTGGTATGTGCCGCAATGTTTTGGCATCAACTTTTTTTCGTAATGCGGGGGTCGCGTGTTCGAGTCACGCAGGCGGCACCAGATTTTCCCTCACACACCCATCAAGCAAACGCCCTTCCCGCGCGCGCATAGGCCGCCGCTGAGTTGAAAATGTTGATGGCCATCAGGCTTTCTTCCTGTGCGGCGCGGGCGTCATAGACGGCGGCGACATCGCGTTGCACATCGCCGTCGCCGGGGGCGGCTTCCAGAGCGTAGTCGGCAAGATGACAGGCAAGGCGATGATCGCCTGCGCCGGATAATGCCAATGCGCGCGCGGCAAGCTTGTGCGCGCCGCCGCACAGCGACGCGATCTCATTTGCCAGCCCCACGCGCGGGCTGGGTTTCAAATCTGAAGGCCGTCCGTTCCACCAGCCGCCGTAAAAGCGGATCACATTGCGCACGATGAATTCGGTGTCGTCATACACCGGCTGCAGCCACGGCGAATCCGATTTCGGCAATTCGATGCCGGTCACGATATCCACATGCGGCGGCGAGCCTGCTTCCATTGCCTGCAATGTGCGCTTGACGATCACCTCCAGAAAATCGGCGGTTTCGTTCAACATACGCGCAATCTTTTCGGCCTCGCCGATTATCGGTCCGCCGTGGCCGGGGCACAGCGCATCGGCGCCAAGCTTCGCCATTTCGCGCAACCCCTTTGCGCGGTCCCACGGGTAACGCTGCACCTTCTGCGGGTTGCCGTCGTTGGGCACGGCCCAAATGAAAAGATCGCCGGGGCAAAGCACGCGCCGCTGCGGGCACCATATCCATGTGTGGTCGTCGGTTTCGCCGCGGCAGTGATGCAGTTCGAAATCCACGTCGCCGACGTTGATGTCTAACCTGTCGTCATAAAGCGTGTCGGGTGCGATGGGCGGTTGGCCGAAGGCAGCATAAGATTCGCCCGATTGCGCCTCCACTGTTCCGCCGAACTGGCGCGCATTCAGCGCCGCGTTATGCCGTGCGGTTGCGGCGTAGCGTTCAAAGCGCGCGGGCATCGCGCTATGGGCGATCACGCGCGGTTTTTTCTGGCCCGCAATCAGAAAAGCATCCAGTCCATAGGCATGATCGACATGACCGTGCGTATAGATGGCGGTATGCACCGGCGCGTTTGTTTTCTGGCGCAGCATGGCGGCCAGCATGGGTGCGAACTGTTTGGTGCCGGTATCCACAAGCACCAGGCCATCGTCCGTTTCGAACGCGGTCACACCGGAGAACTGCGATTGAAACCAGCTCCGCTCGGCCACCTGCACCGGCCCGCCGCTCCAGAAGAACTTGGCCTCCTCCGGCGTCTTGCCCCGAAGCTCGCCAAATTTCGCCGCCGGGTTCTGTGCCATGCCGTCCTCGTGGTTTTCGCGGGGATCATGCTAGCGCGCCGGATCGCCCTTTCCGGCAAAAAAGCGCGCCATGCCTTGTGATTGACCAAAGGACTATTTTCTATTCCTGAGGCTGCGTCCCTACGAAAAACCTCTTCCGCAAAACGCCAATGCCATGCCGCAGTTAATGACAGACCGCGCTCCGCAACGTGAACGGATCGCTACCCGCGTGCGGTTGCGTACGCATGCGGCTTGTGCGTATTTTCCGCCGCCTCTGACCATTTTGCGCTGCGTGTCCGGGCTTTTGGACAGCGCAAGGCTCGCACGAGTATGCATTTGAATATTGCAACCAAGTTCAACGCGGAAAGCGCGGCCTCCAGCGCGCAGCCGCTCATGCAGAAGCTGTTGCGTTATTGCCGGCCCAGCTCGCGGCGCGCGCTGTTTGAACTTGGCGTCACCGCCGGTGCGCTGCTGGCAAGCTGGGGCTTGATGTGGCTTTCGCTCGGCGTCGGCTATTGGCTGACGCTTCTGCTGGCGGTTCCGGCGGCGGGCTTTCTCGTGCGCCTGTTTATGATCCAGCACGATTGCGGGCATGGCGCGTTTTTCCGCAGCCGTTTCATGAATGACTGGATCGGCCGCGCGCTGGGCATTTTTACGTTCACGCCTTACGATTACTGGAAGCGCAATCACGCGCTGCATCATGCAACTTCGGGCAATCTCGATCGCCGCGGCATCGGCGATTTGCAAACGCTGACCGTAAGCGAATATCGCGCGCGCTCATGGCTTGGCCGCATGGCTTACCGCGCTTATCGCAATCCTCTGGTGCTGTTCGGCATCGGCCCGGCGTATATGTTTTTCCTGCAGCACCGCCTGCCCATCGAACAGATGCGCGGCGGCTGGCGGCCCTGGGTCAGCGCGCTTGTCACCAATCTTGGAATCGCGGTGCTGGCCGCTATTTTGATCTGGCTGGTCGGCGTCGGCCCGTTTCTCGCGGTGCATTTGCCGCTCATGCTGATCGCGGCCTCTATCGGCGTGTGGCTGTTCTATGTGCAGCACCAGTTTGAAACCGTGGAATGGAGCCGCGACGGCGAATGGCAGATTCACGATGCCGCGCTGTCGGGAAGTTCGCATTACGATCTGCCGGCCGTGCTGCGCTGGTTCACCGCCAACATCGGCGTGCATCACGTTCACCATCTTTGCAGCCGCATCCCTTATTACCGGCTGCGCCAGGTCTTGCGCGATCATCCGCAACTGCGCGCCGTGGGCCGCGTCACGCTATGGCAAAGCCTGCGCACCGTGCGCCTCACCCTGTGGGATGAAACGCGCCAGAAACTCGTCTCCTTTCGCGAAGCGGCGAAGGCCCATCCGGTTGCATGAGGGCGGCTGTGTGGCCCAAGCTTGCGCGCGCGGCGCCGGGTGGCACAGGTGACAGGCAACGAAGCTGACTTAACCTCCGTTACCGGTGGCGATGCCGCCGCGATAACAGCGCTCGCCAAACGCCATCTGGCGGGTGACGGCGTTTCGCGCGATCCCGAAATGGCCGCGCGCCTTCTGGCGGCCGCGGATGAAAAAGGCGATGGCGAAGCCGCAGCCCTTATTGCCGTGCTGGTCGGCGTCTCCGCGAACAGCGCGGAAATCTGGGCGCACGCTTTCGGCTATTTGCAACGCGCGGCCGAGCTTGGCTTCGCACCGGCGCGCGGGCAGCTCGCGGTTTTAAGCGACGATCCGGTGGCGGTGGCCGAGGCCGCAAGCGTGCATGCGCCGCCCGATATCTGGAAACGCCTGCGCCAGTCGATCGATTTGCGCGCGTGGCTTTCGCCGCCTGATCCTGTCGTCCTGAGCGAACGCCCTGTTATCCGCACCTATCCGCACTTCATCGCGCCGGCCATTTGCGATTGGCTGATAGACAGGGTGCGCGGACGCATCGCGCGCGCGCAGGTTTTCGATGCGCAGACGGGACACGCGCGCCCCGATCCCGCGCGCACCAACAGCGCCTTCGAATTCAAGATTGGGGACGCCGATCTGGTTCTGCTTCTGGTGCGCGCCAGGCTTGCGAAAGCAACCGGCTTTCTGGCCGAGGCGTTGGAAGACACCAACGTGCTGCATTACCATCCGGGCCAGGAATTTCACCCGCATTTCGATTTTCTTGATATCGCCAAGCCCGGCATGGCGCAGGAAATCGCCGCGCATGGCCAGCGCGTTGCCAGTTTCCTGATCTATCTGAACGATGGCTTTGAAAGCGGCGAAACCGATTTTCCGTTGCTGAAAATTCGCAGCAAGCCCGCCAGGGGTGGGGCGCTTTTCTTCCGCAGCGTGAACGGCGACGGCACGCCCGACCGCACCACCGTGCACGCCGGCCTGCCGCCCGCCTCCGGCGAGAAATGGCTGTTCTCGCAATGGATCAGGACCCGATTCCCGGCCTGAACCGGCGATTCCGGGCCCGTGGCGGGCGCCAGGAATTTCTCTAACATTTCAGAATCTTGCGCCAAAAAGTTCCGACTTATTCAACACGTTCCGGACGGCCTTATAATGGGCGTCCGCGCGGCATGGGCTGCGCCAATGGAAAGGTAGCCGTTGCAGCAATGGAAGGCCGGACGAGGGATACCCCGCAAGAAAACCAACAAACAACGGGGGGGAGGGGGTACGCCCGTTGCGAAAAACGACAATCAAGTGCTTGTGGGTTCCCTTACCCCACACGCCAGATTTGGCCGGGTGCGTAGCGCGGCGTTGTGCTACGTCCGCGCCGGACAATGAAAGACCCCGATGAAATATCCGCTGATCCGATTGAAGCCCAAGGAAGGCCGCCGCATGCGCGCCGGCGCGCCATGGATATTCTCCAACGAAGTGGCGATGACGCCCAACACCAAGGCGCTAGCGGCGGGTTCGCTGGTCAATATCGCAAGCGATAACGGCCAGGAATTCGGCACCGGCTATTTCAATTCCAAAAGCCTGATCGCGGTGCGCATGCTTTGCGCGGCGCCGGATGCGGACATCGACCGGGATTATTTCGCGCAAAAACTTTCGCGGGCGCTGGAGCGCCGGAACGATTTTTACGACAAGCCTTTTTACCGGCTCGTGCACGCCGAAGCCGATGGCCTTCCCGGCGTCACCATCGACCGCTTCGGCGATGTCTGCGTGGTTCAGATGACAACGGCAGGCATGGAAGCTTTGCAGGCGCCGTTTCTGAAAGCGCTCGATCAAGTCGTCGCCCCCACGCACGTTCTGTTGCGCAACGACACGCCTTCGCGCGCGCTGGAAGGAATGGCGGGTGAATCGCACTGGGCGAAGGGCGAGCCTTTGGCGCGTATCGCGGTGGAAGAAAACGGCGCGCGCTATTTCGCCGATCTCGCGTCCGGCCAGAAGACGGGCTGGTATTATGATCAGCGCGACAACCGCGCTTTCATGGCCAGCCTAGCCAAAGGCAAAAGCGTTCTGGATGCTTATTGCTACGCTGGCGGTTTCGCCATTGCGGCGGCGCGCGCGGGTGCCAAGGAAGCCATTGGGCTGGACAGTTCGCAGCCTGCGCTGGCCTTGGCCGGTGAATCCGCTGCAGCGAACGGCGTGGCGCAATGCAAGTTCGTGAAGACCGATGTGTTCGAAGAACTGGAACGGCTGTCAGCCGCCGGCGAAAAGTTCGGCATCGTCATCGCCGATCCGCCGCCGTTCGTGCGCGCCAAGAAGGATCTGGAAAGCGGCGCGCGCGCCTATCGCAAGCTGGCAAGGCTGGCCGCGTCGGTCACGGCGCCCGGCGGCTATCTCTTCATCGCGTCCTGCTCCCACAATATGCCGCTGGAGCGTTTCGCGTCCGAGTGCGCCATCGGCGTGGGTCGCGCGGACCGCAGCGGTGCCGTCGTGCGGCAGGCGGGTGCACCGCCGGATCATCCAGTGCACCCGATGTTGCCGGAAACGGCCTATCTGAAAGCGCTGGTCTACGCGCTCGACTAGGCCGGCTTGCGGAAGCGGTAAGCGAACTGATCGGTATGGCCGCGAATCTTCTTGTCGAACACGATGATCGTGTGATCGTCGGCCGGGTTGCGCAGCACCTGGCTTTCGCCGTCGAAAACAAAACCTGCCGCCGTCACCTGCGCCTTCACTGTCGCGGGATCGATGCGATGCAGCGTGTCGGTGTCACGCAGCGCGCTTCCCGCCTGTGCCGCATGATCCACCACGATAAAGACGCCGCCGGGCTTCAGCGCATCGAACACGGCCTTGTTCAGGATCGCCGGATCGGTCGGGCCCATGAACTTGTCGGGATAGTCGTGATAGTTCTGCGATGTCCAGATCACGTCGGCCTTTGCGGGAATGGCGAACGCAGCGGCAGGCTGTTCGACGATTGTGACATTGGAAAATTCCGGCTGCGCGGCCAGTGCCCGCGTCGCCGCCAGGTCGTCGGCGTCCTCATGCGCGTATTCATTGGGCCACACGGCATAAACATGCCCATTCGGCCCCACGATCTTGCTGAAGACGCGTGTGAAATAACCGCCGCCGGGAATGAGATCGACAACCGTGTCGCCGGGTCTCACCTGCGCGAAGGCCGCAAGTTCCGCCGGATGCCGCCGTGCGTCGGCGGCCGTGTCGTTGCCGCGCGCCGGATCGGCGACCGCTGCGGAAACGTAGGGCGCAACGGCGTCTGCGGCCGCGGCGAACGGCGCGACAGCCAACGAAAGAATGACAAGAATGCCAGCGGTTTTCATGGCGGCTCCGGTGCGAGTTTGCGGCGCGGATTATCGGGGGCAATGCGGCGGCTGCCAATCACGAACGCGTCAGATCGTGACCTGCGTACCCAACTCAACCACGCGATTGGGCGGCAGGCCATAGAATCGCGCGGGGGAAAGCGCGGTGGAGGCCAGCGTCATATAAAGCCAGGTGCGCCAGCGGCCGAGCGGCGGGTTCGGTCCCGGCACCAGCGTTTCGTGGCCGATAAAGAAGGTGGCGGTTTCCACGTCGAAGGCCAGCCCGAAACGGCGCGCTTCTTCCAGCGACTTGGGCACATCCGGCGATTCGAAAAAGCCGCGATGGACTTCAACGTGATAAAAACCTTTGCCGAGCTTTTCCACTTCGATGCGCTTTTCCGGCGGCACGAACGGCCTGTCCTCCACCGTCACATGCAAAAGCACCACGCGCTCGTGCAGCACCTTGTTGTGTTTCAGATTGTGCAGCAGCGCGCCGGGCACGCCGTCGGCACGGGCGGAAAGAAACACCGCCGTCCCCGCCACGCGCACAGGCGTCTTGTCGGCGCGCTCCAGAAAAAGATCGAGCGGCATGGATTCGTTGCGGATGCGCTCTTGATGCAGCCTGCGCCCCAGCCGCCAGGTCTCCATCACGAAGAACACACCGGCAGCGATCAACAACGGCAGCCAGCCACCTTCGGGAATCTTGAGCGCGTTGGAGGCGAGAAAAAGTATGTCGATGATTGCCAGCAATCCGAACACGCCGACCACGAACTGCAGTTTCCATTTCCATTGCCGCAACGCCACGAGTGACACATGGAACGTATCGATCACCATAACGCCCGTCACCGCGATGCCATAAGCGGCCGCCAGCGCGGCGGAACTGCGGAAGATCAGAACGATCAACACAACACCCACCAGCAGAAAGGCGTTCATGCGCGGCACATAGATCTGGCCGTAATCGGTGGCCGAAGTGTGCCGGATTTCCATGCGCGGGAGCTGGCCCAACTGAACGGCCTGCCGCGTCATCGAGAACACGCCGGAGATCACCGCCTGCGAGGCGATGATCGAGGCCATGGTGGCCAGTATCACCATCGGATAATGCAGTGACGCCGGCACGACGGAATAAAATGCAATCGGCGCAAGATTGGGATGAACAAGGATGGCAGCACCTTGTCCGAAATAATCCATCAGCAATGCCGGGAGCGCGATCACAAGCCACGCAAGCCGGATGGGCCGCTTTCCGAAATGGCCCATGTCGGCATACAACGCTTCGCATCCGGTGACCGCCAGCACGACGGAGCCCAGCGCCACGAATGCCGTCCACGGCGCGCGCCCGATGAGAACGAAGGCGTAATAAGGATTGACCGCCAGAAGAATTTGCGGCGCCTGCATGATCGAGATCACGCCCAGCACGGAAAGAACTCCGAACCACAGCAGCATGATCGGGCCGAACAGCCGGCCGATCTTGGCGGTGCCGCGGCTTTGAAACGCGAACAGCAGCACCAGAATGATGATCGCAAGCGGCATCACTAGTGGCTCGAACTCATGGCTCTGCACCGTCAGGCCTTCGACCGCGCTCAGCACGGTGATGGCCGGCGTCAGCATCCCATCGCCATAAAAGAGTGCCAGGCCGAGGATCGCGGCAATGCCGATGGTGGTTTTCACTCTGCGGCTAAGGCCGGGTGATCGGTGCGCGCGCGTCGCCAGCGCCAGCACGCCGCCTTCGCCATTGTTGTCGGCGCGCATGATGATGACGACATATTTGAGCGTCACCACAATGATGAGAGCCCAGATGATCAGCGAGAGCCCACCCATCACCGCGATGGGGCCGGGATTGCCGTGGCCGATTGTGGTCGCCAGAACGGTTTCGCGCATCGCATAAAGCGGGCTGGTTCCGATATCGCCGAACACCACGCCCAATGCGCCAAGCGCCAGCAAGGCCGTGCGCCCTTTGGCGTGTCCCGTCGTGGGCGGCGGCGGCAGATCGTTGTCTGCGGCGGCCAATGGATCGGACGATGAAACCAGCGGATCGCCGGTTTCAGATACGTCGTCAGGATTTACGGGTTCGCCGGGCGCCATCGTTGATCGGCTAACGCACAACTATCGGCAAAGGAAACATCGTCATCATATTTGCGCCGGCCGGGGGTTGTCGGGTGCGATCAAGGGCGCGGACCATATTCTGACCGCCCTGCAATGCAAAGCGGCAGGGGCAGAATGGCGCGGGGCCCGCGCCAGATCCTTGAAAACCATTGCTTTTGAGTGTGATCAGCTGCCGGCGACGCGCCAGTCACTGCCGCCCGAACCCGGTCCGATGAAACCCTGAACGCGATAGGTCTTCACGCCCCAGGACGCCGTGCGCTCGTTCCACACGCGCACCTGGCTCCAGTCGTTGTCGGGACTCACATCCACCACCGGATCGTCCACGAACACCGCGCCATCGTTCAGCCAGTTGGCATGGTCCACGCGAATCTCGCGCCCGGAAACGACATTGCTGACATAGGCCGCATGGGCGCGATGGCTTCCCGCATATCCCGCCAAAATCAGAACCGCGCCGGGCGACGGCGCACTGGCGCGCGCATATTTTCCCGACGCCTGATCCCACCAGGTATAAGCGTCGCCGTGAATATCGACGCCCGAACGCATGCGCGCGTAAGGCACGCATTGCTGTGCGGGATAAGCGGGCAGCGCCTGCGCCACTTCGGTCTGCGGTGTCTGGTCATCGGGGAAGGTGAGATTGGCAGCACTATTGTCTGGCGTGCTGGCGCAAGCTGAAACCAGAAGGGCGCATGCAATCGCTGCCGCGAGACCAACGGGAAGCCGTGTCATTCAAAGCCCCTTTATTGCCGTTACAAGCCCACCACGGCCTTCGCTGAAACTATGGCGTCGCCATTCAAATTGGCGTTAGCCGAACCGCTCGCATTCGAATTATTAAAATTGAATCGAATTGCCCGTTACTCCGCCGGTCCAGCGTCTCGCGCCGGGACCGAAGCAGGAGTGGTGTTCCAGCCCATGAACCCTATCGAAACCAGCCCCGCCACGGCAAACACAAAAAATGGCGCGCTCCAAGCCTGTTCCGTAAAGGCGAAGGCCGGCAGGAACAAGCCCGCCATCAGCTCGGGGCCCCCGCGCCAGCCGCCGACCTGAACGGCCCCGGCCTTGGCGGTTCGGGCAAAAACCATGCGATTGCTGAAAAAAGCCTCGAAAGTGGCCCGCATATTGGCCAGCACCAGACCGCTGGGAAACACGATGGCGGCCAGGATCGAGCGGGCCAGGGTGGGGGCATATTCCCGCTCCAGCTTGGCTTGGCCGGTATGGAGGTAAAAGACGCTACCCCCCAGCCCCAGCACGGTCACGGTCGAGCCGAGCAACGCCACGGTCTGCATATAGACCACGCCCATGCCCATCAGGGTCAGGCTGATCACGGCGCTGGCGCCGGCCAGAGTATAAAACGCGAATTGGCAAATCTGCAGCGAGACGAGCGCCTTTTTCCAAAGCGGCAAGTTGCTCATCCAGATCGCGGGCAGAATCTTGCGGGCGACTTGTGCATGGCCTTTTGTCCAGCGCGCTTGCTGTGCGCGCCACGCCGCCGCCGACTCCGGCAACTCGCCGGGCACTTCCAGTTCGGGAAGGTATGCGGTGCGCCAGCCCTTCAGCATCACGCGCATGGAAAGATCGAGATCTTCCGTCAGCGTATCGCCGCTCCAGCCGCCGCCATGTTCAATCGCATCGCGCCGCCACACGCCCGCCGTTCCGTTGAACGAAATCGGCAATCCCAAACGGTGACGCGCGTCCTGTTCCACCGCGAAATGGCTGTCGAGCAACACGCCTTGCGCGCGCGTAAGCCAATTGCGGCCGCGATTTGCGTGACCCCATCGCGCCTGAATGAAAGCGAGCCCGGTATCGGCAACAAGTGCGGGCACCGTGCGACGTAGAAAATCGGAAGGCGGCACGAAATCGGCATCGAAGATTGCAACATAAGGCGCCTGCGATTGCTGCAGGCCGAACGCCAGATTGCCGGCTTTGAATCCTTCGCGCGCGCCACGGCGCAAAATGGAAATGCGTGTGTCTTGCGGAACCGCGCGCAGGATCGCTGCGGCAAGCGCATCGTGTTTCTCAAGCGGCCCGTCGTCGAGAACCTGAATCTCCAACCGGTCTTTTGGCCAATCCAGACGCGCGGCGGCGGCGGCAACACGCACCGGCAAGTCGCCTTCATCGCAGACCGGCAGTTGCACCAGCACATGCGGCAAGGCTTCGTCGGGAAGTTGCGGCACGCGCACGGCACGCGCGGGCGCGAAATGGCGGATCAACGCCAGCACCACAAGCTGAAGCGAGAACAACGCCAAAAGCACAAGCACAAACGCCAGCGCACACTGCAGGATTAACGACATGCCGGTCATGACGAAGTGCTTGGAACCCCCACAAAAACCCGAAAAAGACGTCGCCGCTGGACCGGCGGTCTGGCTTGGCCGGAATTTGCTTTGGGGCGGCTTTTTTCGCAAGCCCGCGCGGACCGAACTTAATCCAAAGTCCGCCGGAATCGGCTGAGCGCCAAGGTTCCCGCTGCGAACATAAAGAGAATGAGTGGCCAGATATCGGGCCATATCTCCGAAAAGCCGTTCCCTTTCAGCAGAATGCCGCGAACGATCCGCAGGAAATGGGTGGCAGGAAGTACCTCGCCCAGCCACTGCGCCCAGACCGGCATGCCGTCGAACGGAAAGGCGAAACCGGAAAGCAGGATGGCCGGCAGCAGGAAGAACATCGTCATTTGCATGGCTTGAAGCTGGTTCTCGGCGATGGTGGAGAAGGTGTAGCCGACTGCCAGATTGGCGGTGATGTAGATAGTGAGCGCAAGCGCCAGCAGTGTGAGCGAACCGATCATGGGCACGCCAAACACATAGCGCGCCACCAGAAGAATGATGGCGCTTTGGATGCAACCGACGGCGATGTTGGGCACGATCTTGCCGATCATGATCTCCAGCGGCGTCGTCGGCATCGCCAGCAGGTTTTCATACGTGCCGCGTTCGCGTTCGCGTGTCAGCGCAAGGCACGTCATCAGCACCATTGTCATGGTGAGGATCACGGCCAGCAGGCCCGGAATGATGCTGTATTGCGTGTTCGATTCCGGATTGTAGAGAAGATGCGAAATCGTCTGGAACGGTGGCGGGCCTTGCGCGCGCGCGGCAAGCGGCCCGTTCAGGTCATCGCGCAATGCGGTTGTTGCCAGATTGTTGAACGCGGCAATGGCGTACGCGCCCGACGCCGGATCGGTGGCGTCCGCCTCAATCACCAGCGAAGGCTGCGCGCCGCGCACGATGTCGCGCGTGAAATTTATCGGTATCTCGACCACGAAGATGGCGTCGCCGCGCGCCAGATACTCACGCGCCTTCTTGGGCGAGTTGGTGTCGGCGATCACCTGGAAATAACTGGAGTTGTGAAGGGCCGCGATGACAGAGCGAGCAAATGTGCCGCTGTCATCCACGGAAATCACGGTCGGCAGCGCCTTGGGATTTAAATTGATGGCAAAGCCGAAAAGAAAAAGCTGCATCACCGGAATGCCGATGATCATGCCCAGCGTTACCCGGTCGCGCCGCATCTGAAGGAATTCCTTCATCAGCATGGCGCCAAGGCGCTTGAAGGAGAACGCGGTCATGGCTTGCGCGACTCCAGATCGATGAACACGTCTTCGAGGCTCGGCTGAACTTCTTCGATGCGAATGCCGTGCTCGCTGCGCAAGGGTTCCACAGCGCGCGCCAAGCTCTCGCGGTTACGGCCGCTGACGTGAAGAGCCGCACCGAAAAAGGCGGCGTATTCCACGCCCGGCGCTTTTTCCAGCGGCTGAAGCAGGCGGCGCACATTGTTACCTTCAATCACGAATGTGACCAAACCCGATTGCGCGATGACTTCCGCCACTGTGCCGCGCGCGATCAGATCGCCGTTCAGGATGTAAACGATGCGGTCGCAGCGTTCCGCTTCGTCCATGTAATGCGTGCTGACAAGCACAGTCAGGCCTTCTTCGCTTAAGCGATGTATCTCTTCCCAGAAATCGCGCCGCGCTTTCGGATCGACGCCCGCGGTCGGTTCGTCGAGCAGAAGAAGTTTTGGGTTGTGGAGCATGCAGGCGGCCAGCGCCATGCGTTGTTTCCAGCCGC
Source organism: Rhizomicrobium sp. (assembly GCA_036267995.1). GTDB lineage: Bacteria > Pseudomonadota > Alphaproteobacteria > Micropepsales > Micropepsaceae > Rhizomicrobium. The sequence goes on along the minus strand of DATAUZ010000029.1, from coordinate 68,377 downwards.
CGGAAAGCGCGCCCGCCAGTTGGTTCTGCCGTTGCACAAGACCGAGATCTTCCAGCGCCTTGTTCACTTTCGTTTCGGGATCGGGAAGTTCATAGACACGCGCCACGAAATCTAGATTCTCGCGGATTGAAAGGTCTTCCCAGAAGCTGAAGCGCTGCGTCATATAACCGACTTGGCGCTTGATCTGTTCGGATTGTGTGCGGAAATCAAAACCCAGGCAGGTGCCTTCGCCGGCATCCGCATGCAGCAGGCCGCACAACATGCGGATGGTTGTGGTCTTGCCGGAACCGTTCGGCCCCAGAAATCCCCACACTTCGCCTTGCGGCACAGCGATATCGATTCCGTTGACCGCAACCTTGCTGCCAAACTTTTTCGTCAGGCCGTGAACATCGATCGCCAGATTGCTCATTGCGCAACCGGCCTGACCTCGATGGGCTGGCCGGGATTGAGCTTGAGGCCACCGGGCGCGCGCGCTTCAAGCTTGAAAACCAGTTTCTCGCGGTTGCCAACGGAGAAAATCACCGGCGGCGTGAACTCCTCCTGCTGCGCGATAAAACTGATCGTGGCGATCATGTTGGGCGCGCAGGAATCGCAGAGGATTTGCACTTTCTGGCCAAGCTTCACTTTGGCGAATTCGGTTTCGGGCACGAAGAAGCGCACGAAAACATTCTGCGGCGGCAGAACCGAAATCACAGGCGTTGAGGCCGGCGCATATTCGCCTTGCCGGAAATAAATATCCTGCACATTGCCGCGGACATACGACGTCACATTGCGCTGATCGAGTTGATACTGCGCATCGGCGAGTGAGGCTTCCGCCTGCTTTTCCTGCGACTGGATTTGCGAAAGCCGCGCCAGCGATTGCTGATAATTCGATTGCGCCTGGTCGAGCTGCGATCCGATACCAGCATGCGCGCGCGCCAACCCTTGCTGCCGTAACAGCTCTTTGTAGGTGTAATCGAAGTTGGCTTGTTCCTGTGCAAGCACACCTTGCGCTTGTGCCAGGGTGGCGCGCGCCTGATCGCGCGCGGCCACCTGGCGCGTATTATCCAGCGTGAAGAGAAGATCGCCGGGCTTCACCGCGCTGCCGCGCTGAACCTTGAGCTGCGTAATCCATCCGGCTTGCGGCGCGGAGATGAAGGCATTGTCGCCTTCGGCATATCCCAGCCAGTTGGTGTCGTCCTTCTGCCCACACCCCGCGAGGAACAAAAACAGAAGCGGTAAAAATAGCTTTTTCAAAACAGCCTCCGCTCAGGGCGCAAATCCGCGCAACAGAACGTCAATATGTGTGTCGATTAATCCCTGGTAGTCATAAGGTTCGCTATCGAGCGGCGCGAAGGTTGTGCGCCAGAAGGCCGCCAGCAAAATGGGCGCCACGCAAAGCCGCGCGGCATGTTGGGGCGCCACGTCGCGAAATTCTCCGCGCGCGACGCCGCGCCGGATAACCGACGTCAGCAACCCAAGACCCTTGTCGATAATTTCTTCGCGATAAAACCGGATGATATCGGGAAAATTTCCGGCCTCAGCCAGAATGATCTTCGGCAACACCGCCCTGTCGCTGGTGCGAACGAAAGCGCCGATGGTTGTCAGCACAAAGCGCAGAAGCTCGCTGGCTGAGCCCGGAAAATTTTCGGCTTGCGCGATGACATGCGAAATCTGGCTGCCAATGGATTCGCGCACCAGCGCCTTCAGCACCGCTTCCTTGTTTTCGAAATAGAGATAGATCGTGCCCTTGGTCACGCCGGCGCGGCGCGCCACATCTTCCATCCGCGCCGAGGCAAAGCCCTTCTCGGCAAATTCGATCAGCGCAGCTTCGAGGATTTCGCTGGGCCGGGCCTCCTTTCGGCGCTGCCAACGGGCCAGATCGCGCTCAACGGTCGTCGGTAGCATAGGCATCCTTTTTAATAACTGACCATTCAGTTATCAGGTGAGCTGTGCTTTTGCAACCAAGTTCTTGCGCGATGGAAAGAACGGCGGCTAACTCTCTGATATCGTGCGGGAACTTTGGGGACTACGATGAGAGGAACTTTGCTCGGACTGGGTCTGGCAGTGGCCTTTGTCGTCGCGATATTTCTGGCCGATTATCTGCATTCGCAAACGCCTTCGGCCAATCCGGCGGCTGCCGCAGCCAGCATCGATTCGAATTTCTCGGGTGCCAGGCAGATCGGCGATTGGACCCTGTTCTGCGAACCGCGGAAGCCCATATCGGCGCCGATTCCACTAATCCTCAACACGGGCCGGGCAGCGCGGATGGCTGGGCAATCGCAGCCGTTTGGGCGCTGCCGTGTACTGATGCTCGCGCGTCCCAGGAGTAATCCCAAGCAAGTCATCATGTCCGTCGCCTTTCGCCTGATGGGAGAGGGCAGGATGCTAACCATGCTTGTGCGCACGCCACCCGGATCAAAGAAGGGCGATGTCCTCGGTATGCGCTTTGGATCGAAGGGGCTTCGGATGTCGATTGTAAGCTGCGGGAAAGCCGATTGCCTCTCGGGCGGCTCTATCCCTCCAGCGCTGGAATCCCAGATTTTCTCCGCGAAAATATTGGAATTCGTCTTGCCGCCCGGCCCCCACGGACATCGCTTGGGAGTGCCGCTATCGCCTCGGGGGCTCGCCGAGGCTGTAAGCGCCATGCGCCGGATCGCAGCCTAGGCCCGCCACTTGTGGCACGGCGGCCACGGCGGCTGCCTAATGGTCAAGGGGTTTGATTACCAAGGCTTTTCAGCGCTGCCGCTATTGCGACAGCGCCGCTTTGATGAAAAAAATACAAGCGAGTGGAAAGGGGCTGGCACCATCAGCCCGCGTGTTGCTTGGGGGGCGCGCATGCGCAGTACTATTGGTCAGGGTCCGGCGCTGAAATCCAGGCTGCTTGTCGGCGCCGCCGGCATGGCTTTCGTCAGCACGGCGGCGATGGCTGCCGACGACGCGCCGCCAGCGCCATCTGCGCCGCCTCCGGCACCCAACACATGGTCCGCTTACGGATCTATTGGCGGCGGGCTTGGTGACGGCTTCGCGCAGGGCCGCGTCGATATTTTTGTTCCAGCCTGGCAGAATCTGGATTCACTTCTGTTCGTCAATCTCGGCGTTGGCACCGCGACGCGCCAAGATGTTTTTTCCGGCGTCAATATCGGTTATCGCACCAAAGTTTCACCCGAGTGGATTCTAGGCGGCTACGTCGGCTTCGACGCGTCGCAGGCTGACGATAGTCACACGTTCCATCAATACACTGCGGGCGCGGAAGCGATGAGCGCCGATTGGGACGCGCGCATCAACGGCTATCTCGCCGGCAAGGGCGTTGCTGCAAACGGGCATTACCAGCTCGCAATTCAGGATACATCAATCGCGATCCTGCAATCCCAAACGGCAGGCTTTTCGGGATTCGATGGCGAAGTGGGCTATCGCGTTTTCAATACTGACAACACGGATGTGCGCCTGTTTGTCGGCGGCTTCTCTTTCACCCATCATGACGATTTCCGCTATCGGGACATGTCGGGCCCGATGGCGCGGGCCGAAGTCAATATTTTCGATCTCGACGAACTGGGGCCGCAGTCGCGAATTTCTCTACAAGCTGAGATTTCGCATGACAGCGTCCGCAAAACGAGCGGCTTCGTCGGCGCCAATCTCCGCATAGCTTTGGGCGACTCTTCGGGCGGCGGCGCGCAGGCGCTGAGCGATCTAGATCGCCGCCTGGTCGATCCCGTCCGCCGGCGCGACAATGTCCTTACTGCAACCGAATACAACAAACCGGAACCTGTCATTATTTACGGCAGCCACCTTCGGTCGAACCCGACAAACAGTCTCTACTACGTTGACAACTCCCAGGGTGCCGGTTCGTACAGCGATCCCACGACGTTAAATGACGCTGCGACACGCGGGCGTGGCCAGAACGCATTTATCGTTGCAACGGATTTCGAAGGCGCGGTCACGACCGGTGGTGCAAAGCTGGGCAGAGGCGAAACGCTTGTTGGTGGCGGAGAAACCTTTACCGTTAAAGGCGTCAATTCCGGCGTCACCTTCACGCACGCTTTTGCACCCGGTTCCGGCCGGCCAACATTGACTGCCGGATCGGCAAAAACGAATGCCATCGGGCTTTCTTCCAACACGTCGGTATATGGCCTGGATATCGCAGGCCCGTTCAAGGACGCGATTTTCGGCCACAACGTTAACAACGTATCCATTGGCGATGTTTCGATCGACGGTTCGTCTGGTGGAACCAACGGTATCGTAATCACGCAAACCAGATCTGCGAACTCCAATGTCGCCATCGCCGATTCAGCAATCTCGCATGTGTCGGGCGACGGCATAGACGTCATTGCCAAGATCACTGACGGCGGTTCAAGCAAAGACAGCCTGGCGATAACCGGCACGCGCATTTCCGATGCCGGTGGTTACGCCATAAATGTTTCGAGCTATGCGGGCGGCGCGACAACGTCTTTCGATCAGATGATCGACATTCGCAATGTTCACGCCAGTTCGACGGGGCACGTGGGCGTTCATTTGGCTGGCACGGCGGGAACAGGCGCTTCATTCTCGCAGGTGGCCGAAATTGACCCGACGACTATCAGCGGCAGCTATTACGGTTTGCTGGTCGAGGGCTCTGCGACAGGCGGAGCGCATATGCACCAGAATATAAGCCTGAATGATGTAACCGCGAGCGGTTCACTGGCCGCTGTTTCCATATATGGCAGTGCCGAGGCAAGCGGCGTCCTTCATCAATCGATTTCGATGGATGGCGTGACTGTTAAAGGCGCTTTATTCGGTGTCGGTGTCGTCGGTTACGCCGGCGCGGGCGGCAAAACATTCCAGACAATCGACGCCAAGCATCTGAACGCCAGCAACAATTCCGGCTACGGCCTTTATATCGGCGGCACGGCGAATGGCTCCTCCGGCGCCGCGCTTCTGGCGCAGTATATCTCAGTCGAGAATTCCACATTCGACGGCAACGGCGTTGGTGGCGCGGCCCTAATCCTTTCGTCTTCGGGCGATGCCGCGGCACTTCAACAAATCGCGCTTTCGGATTCGAGCTTCGACAACAACGGCATTGGCCTCGTTTCGTCGGTTCTGGCCGACTACGGCAGTTCCGCGCAGCAGTACGGCGTGCTCCTCAACGACAGCATGACCGGCAATGCCGGCAGCGGTGCGCTTCTGGCGGCTTACGGCCTCGACCAAGGTTTCGCGAGCCAGACATTCACGATTTACGGAAACGCCAAGCACGCCTTTGAGATTTCCGGCAACGGCGGCGCCGGCCTCACCGTTCGCGGCTGGGCGCTCTACGGCGGCAACGTCGAGCAGAATACAAACATCTATTACGCCGATATAAGCCGCAACAAAGGCGACGGCGTATATGTTGATACGCTGGCCGCAGGCTATCGGAAAGGCGCCTACGCCTATTACTACGGCCAAGTCACAAGCAATGTGTTCGCCGCGTACGATACGTTCAATCACAACGGCGGCAGTGGTGTTCACGTCGACAACCTGACGCAGGCCGGCGGGCAGCTGAACCAATTCGTGGAAGTTTACGGGAGCAACGCCAATCACAATACGGCCGACGGCGTGTTCGAGCACTCCGTTGCCAATGCCTACCTGTATCCCGGCAGCGTTTATGAACTGAAGACTCAGCTTTATTCCGACATTTATGTCGTCAACAGCCACGCCGATCGCAATCGCGCCAATGGCATCGAGGCCAATTCGGCCGGGTACGGCTATGCCTACATGCTGCAGCATGTGTATGTGAGCAACACGACTGCCAACAACAATCATCATAACGGCATCTCTGTGGATGCCTATGCGCGAGGCGCCTACAGCGCCAATATCGAATATGTAACGCTTCTGGGATCGACTTTCGATAACAATCACAGAGACGGCGCCAACATCACCGCCGAACAATATTTCGGTCCCCAGTCATTCGGCGCGACGTTGCAATACGTCACCGTTCAGGGAAGCGATTTCTCATACAATGGCCACGATGGATTTGCCGCTGTTGCCGACGCTTCAGGTTCGCAAGGCCGCGTCGGACAGCAGATCACAATTTCCGGCTCCCGCTTCGACAATAATGCCAGCGACGGGATCAGCCTGTATCGCCATTCGCACGATGGCGTGTATGTGCCGCCGACCACCGTAGGGAGCGTTACTTACGGCGGTGGATGCTATTTGCCACAGGCTCTCTACGGGCAATGCACGATTATCCGGCAGGTCGTGAATATTCAAGATTCAGACGTCAGCAACAATGGCCAGGACGGCCTCTATCTGCACACGGTCGCGGACAACTACGGCTCTGTCTATGACGCGAGCGGCCGCCCCAATGAGCCCACCATGTTGATCGTGAATTCGCACTTCGACGGCAACGGCAATGATGGCCTCGACATCGTCAACAACGTCAGCAACAACAGCTACCTGTTCCAGTTCGTCTACACATATGGCTCCACGTTCAGCCACAACGCGCACAACGGCATAACGCTGGCGAACACGTTGTCGAACTTCGGCATAATTAACACGTCGCCCGCTTTGGCCTATAGCGGCAGCTACACGCCCCAGCTATTCGTGCGCGACAGCGTGGCTAGCCACAATGGCAACGACGGGCTTTCCACGACGACGCACGCCACGTCGAGCGCCATTTATCAATACAATCTGTTGCTCGATTCCCAGTTCGATCACAACGGCGTGGACGGCGTAAATTCATACGTGTCCGGTACGTTGGGCTCGCTTTCGATTCAGAAATTCGTTGCATACAGTTATCAAACCGGCGTGTCGGCAAGCCGCAACGGCGTCAACGGTATCTACGTTCAGAACGTGAGCGATGGAAGTCTGTACAGCTACGGCGCAGGCCTTACGCAGATCATCGGGTCTTCTTCCGTGCAGGGCGATTTTAGCCATAACACGCGCGCGGGGATCGAGATTTACGATACCGGCCTGATAGGGCTGAATGCCATTTACAATAACACCTTCTCGAACAATAAATACGGCATCGCCCTGGCTGATGTCGGTGCGGTGCAAATCTCCTATGTCGGGGGAAATTCTATAACGAACAATACCGATGGCGTGGCTATGGTAAATCTCGGCGGTATTCAGGCCACAAGCATATATTACCGGAACGGCGATCCAACCAAGCCAATGGGAAACACATTCAGCGGCAATGGCACAGACGTTTACACGCTGAATATCGGCGGGCTGCAATTCGTTTATTGACCAGGTCTTATAGTATCGAACCGGTGGGCATTGCGTCCGCCGGCTTTTCGTTGCGGTCTGCTGCGTTGAAGGGGCAAGCGCGCTTCGTTAGGGTTGCCTCGCACGTCAACGAAGCTGCGATATGACTGTCGACAAGCCCGCCATGGCGCCGCCGGATGGCGCTATCTCGACAAACCTCAGTGGGCAAACGCCGCAAGGCACCGGGCAAACGCTGCGCGGAGATGGCGGCGCCTCGGCGCTGCAGCGGCGCCAAATCGATCCGCGTGCGATGGATCCTTTGGTTCGCGAGGGTCGCGAAGCCTTCGAGAAAGGCGATGCAACGCTCGCCGAACTGCGCGCCATGCAGGCGTTGCAGCAGGTGCCCGATCATCTCGAAGCGTTGATCCTGCTTTATCAATGCCGCCGCAAGAACAACCAGTCCGGTCCGCCGATTGAGAATGTTTTGCGCCGCATCGTGCGCCGCGATCCCAACCTGCTCTGGGCCACCAACGAAATCGCCTACATGCTGTTTGCGCGCGGTGAGCGCGTGGAATGTGAAACCCACGCCCGCAACGCGCTGCGTTTGGCGCCACGCAATGCGCAGGCGCACGGCATCATGGGCCTCATCCTCACCGAAACGAACCGCGCCGTGGCCGGCGAATATCACTTCCGCAAGTCGCTTGAGATCGCAGGTGAAAACACCCGCGTCGCCACCAATCTCGGCAACTGCCTCAAAGCCCAAGGCAAGGTCGAAGAAGCCGAAGTGTGGTTCCGCAAAGCCACCGATTTCGAGCCTAAGAATATCGATGCCTGGCTTGGCTGGTCGCGGTTGGAAGAAGCCCGGCGTAACATCCCGCGCGCTTGGGAATTGCTGCACACGGCCGAGGAAGCCGCTCCCGAAGCCATCGACCTCAGCCTGACGCGCGCTGTGCTGTACGGCCGCGAGAAGAAAAACGAAGAAGCAGTGGCCGAACTTTCCCGCAGCCAAACCGAGGGCAAGGCACAGCAGATGACCGCGGTGGCGTTGCTGGAGCGCGGCCGGCTTTACGACAAGATGGACCGCTTCGATGAAGCTTGGGCCGATTACGTCGAAGGCAAACGTCTGTGCCGCGAGGTTCAGGGCCGCCGTTATATGGAGCCGGTCGCCAAGAATCTGGCACAGCATCTGAAGCTGTTTTTCACGCGCCAGCGCATGAGCATCCTGCCGCGCGCCAGCGAGCGCGCGGGCATGCCGCAGCCGATCTTCATCGTGGGCTATCCCCGCTCCGGCACCACCATGGTGGAGCAGACGATTACCGCCCACCCGCTAATCTCGGCCGGCGATGAACTGGTCTTTATCAACGATCTCGCGCGCGTCGGCCCGCGCTGGCTTGGAAGCCCACTTCCCTATCCTGAGTGTCTCGCCGATCTGTGGATGGGCGACAATCAGCTCGTGCTGGATCAGTTCCGCGATTATTATCTGGAACGCGCGGCACAGCTCGGCATCTGGGAAAAGGGCGCCACCTATTTCACCGACAAGATGCCGCTGAACGAAACGCATCTGGGCCTTATCCACCTGATATTTCCGCAATCGCCGATCATCCATGTGCGCCGTCATCCGCTGGATATCCTGATTTCCAACTTCTCCAATTTCCTCACGCATGGCTTCAATCAGGCCTTCGATGTGAAGACCACCGCCTCGCATTTCGTTCTGATCGACGATCTGGTGCAGCATTATCGCCAGCAGCTCGATCTCAAGTATCTCGAAGTGCGCTATGAGGATCTGGTCGAGGATCAGGAGCCGAACGTCCGCAAGATTCTGGATTTCATCGGCGTGGATTTCGATCCGCGCTGTCTGTCGTTTCAGGATAACCAGCGTTATGCGCGCACCGCCAGCTATGCGCAGGTGACGGAAAAGCTCTACGACAGTTCAGTTTATCGCTACCGCCACTACCGCAAATATCTCGATGATGCGGCAGCGATCCTCAAGCCGTCTCTGGACAGGCTCGGTTATCCGGAAAGCTGAATCCTAGGCGGTTCCGCCGTGGGACATCTTGTTGACCACGAGCCAGGAAAAGCACAAGCGCCCCACATCCTTCAGAACTTTCTCCGAAGCGCTGCGCGCCGCCCGGCCGCTGTTTTCCGGCATGCGAACGGTCACGTCGCTGGCGATCTTCAGATCGTATGGCCCCTCATTCGCCGCATAATCCCAGCGCCCGCTTGCGCGCACGATCACAAGCTCGTTGCGCAGATAGTGGAATTTCTTGTGGTTCAGCTCGCGGCTTGTCACCACGCCCACAAGTTCAAGCTTCGGCTCCAGCGCAATGCGCCGTCCGCTTTTGGCCGGCGTCGGGTTCAGTTCGGTGAAAATCAGCGTGTTGAATTCCAGATCGCCGCTCAGGCTCTCTTTGCGCCCGAAATGCATCATTCCGCGCGCCAGCATGTTGCGCCAATCCTTCAGGGCGCTGCGCACATTGGCGTGCCGCAACTGCATGGCGAACATTTCGAGAATGGGTTTCAGGTCTGGATTGATGTCGCTCATTGCTGTCAATCATGCCTTGGTCCGGGCAAAATCGCGAGCCGTCCGGTCAAGGCTTGCGCAGCCGCATGCGTGCGAGATCGCCTTCGCGCGACACTTCCACCACGTCGAAGCCCTCCTGCCGGCACATATGCGGCACGTCGATGGGCGCCATGGGGTCGTCGGAAAGGACGTCGATGATGGCGCCCGCCACCGCGCTGCGCAGCGCGCGCTTCGCGAACAGCGCGGGAAGAGGGCATTTCAGCCCCTTGAGATCGAGAACCTCGCAATCGTGCCGCATGCGAACTGCCTTGACCAGTCTTTGCCCAAACCCAATTCTTCACCACGGAAGTGGCGAGGGACGAATCGCCGATGGCGTTGCCGCAAGCCCTGAGGCGCGAAGGCATCTATATAACGAGCATTCTGCGCACGCTCCACCGCCTGCGTCACGTCGCGCCGGATTCAACCGAGACCATCACAGATATCGTGGAAGGCTTTGCCCGGCGCACGCCTCATGCGCCGGCGGTTCTCCATGAAGACGAAATTGTCAGCTATGCCGCGCTGGACACCGCCGCGAACCGTTATGCGAACTGGGCGATAGCGCAGGGCATTGCGAAAGGCGATTGCGTTTCGCTGTTGATGGAAAACCGTCCGGAATATCTGATGGCGTGGCTGGGCCTGCTCAAAATTGGCGCCATTGCCGCACTCATCAACACAAACTTGCGCGGTGCACCGCTCGCCCACTCGCTCAATATCGCAAACGCCGAGCACGTTATTCTGGGCGCCGAACTCGGCGATGCCTACGCCGAAGTGGCCTCCACTCTGGAAGGCTTGCCAACCGCTTGGGCAACCGGTGGAACCGGTCCGGGCGCAAAAGATCTGGATGCCGCACTTGCCGCCGTGTCCGCCAATCCGCCCGGTCCATCCATCCGCAAAGGGCTGACCTGCAAAGACAAAGCATTTTATATCTTCACGTCCGGCACAACGGGCCTCCCTAAGGCCGCGAATATCACGCACCTGCGTTTGCTCTTCATGATGTATGGCTTCGCGGGGGGCCTGAATTCAAAACCTGGCGATCGCATCTATTGTCCGCTGCCGCTTTATCATTCGTCCGGCGGCATATGTGCGGTTGGCATTGCGCTCACCGCAGGCGGTTCCATCGTGCTGCGCCGCAGATTTTCGGCTCATGAATTCTGGGACGATTGCTTCCGCTACAAGCCCAACTTTTTTCAGTATATCGGTGAGCTTTGCCGCTATCTGTTGAACGCACCGCCGCACGCCCACGAGCGGGATCACAATCTGCGCATCATTGTCGGCAACGGCCTGCGTCCGGAAATCTGGCCGGCATTTCAGGCGCGCTTCGCCATTCCGCGCATTATCGAATTCTACGGCGCCACAGAAGGCAATGTGTCAATGTTGAACTACGATGGCCACGTCGGCGCCGTCGGCCGCGTGCCGGATTATATGCGTTGGCGTTTCAAGTTCCGCATCATCCGTTTCGATGTCGAGAAGGAATCGCCGGTGCGCCGCTCCAATGGTTTCTGTATCGAGTGCGTGGACGACGAAGCCGGCGAGGCGCTCGGTCAGATCGAAAACGATCCTGGTCAGACTTTTGATGGCTATACGCGTGCGGAAGATACCAATAAGAAAATCCTGCGCGACGTTTTCACCAAGGGCGACGCCTGGTTTCGTACCGGCGATCTGATGCGCCGCGACGCGCACGGCTATTTCTATTTCGTGGACCGCATCGGCGATACCTTCCGCTGGAAGGGCGAGAACGTCGCCACCAGCGAAGTGGCCGAGGCGCTGGGCATTATCCCCGGCATCCTGGAGGCCAACGTCTATGGCGTGGCGGTACCGGGAATGGATGGCCGTGCCGGCATGGCGGCGTTGGTGGCTGGCCCCGGTTTCGATGCCGCGATACTCGCGGGCAAATTGGCGGGCAACCTTCCGCATTATGCACGACCGGTTTTCCTGAGGCTCACGCCGCAGATGGAAATCACCGGAACCTTCAAGCAGCGCAAGGTCGATCTGGTGCAGGAAGGTTTTGATCCCGCCAGGATCATCGATCCTCTGTTCGTGTTCGACGCGGCAAGCGGGCGTTACATCGCCCTCGATCGGGACCGTTACAACGATATCGTTAGCGGCCGGATGAAGCTCTAGCCAATCTTGAATTCGGCAACCGGGGTCCAGCGCGCCTTGCGGCGCGCAATTCGGCCCGGCATATCCTCGGCATCGAAATCGTGCGGCACGGACGCGAAATCGTCCGGCGGCCGGTCGCGGAAGGTGTTCACGTTCACGGTGAACCACGAATGTCCTGCGTCCGTCAGCATCGCGCCGATATAACAACCGCATCCCTGCAAACGAGAAAATCCGCTGTTTTCAGGCCGAAACGATAGCGCGCGAGCTTCACCGGATCGCGCACCGCGATATGCATTTTGCCGGAAGGGTCGGATGTGTTGCGTGCCCCGTGCGCGGGGCAAAAGCTGCATTGATCGGCACGAAGGCCTAGCTCGTCGAGGCCCGCGCTGGCTTCAAAGACATACGAGAGGTTGCCGCAGTGGCAACCGCCGTCGAAACGGTGTGTGAAGTTTCCGGGCATGTCGGCTCACGTTCCCAGTTTGCGCTCGGCGATAGTATCCCAAACCTGCCGCCGCATCTCGTTGGGCGCGTTCATAATATGCGCTGCGCCATCGCCCAGAATCATGGTCTGCCGCTGTGCCATGCCATATGTGGGCCAGGTTGGCGCGGGTGTGCCGGTCTTCGCAAAATCGGTCCAGCAATCCATCATGGTGGCGGCCAGCATGTCGGCTTCCGGACCGGTACCGAAAAAGCGTCCGGCCAGTCCTTCATTATGTGTGCCGAACATGAAGCCAAGCTCAAGCGCGTGGCAAGATCCGAAAATCCCGCCCATCAGTTTGGATGTCCAGTCGAAGCGATAGGCGAACGACGGCGCATACGCACTTTGCGCCTCAAGCAACCGGATGGCGGGCACCGTGAAGATGCGGTCGGTGTTGATGGCATTCCAGCGGTCGAATGCCGAACCGTCGCCATATACCGAAAGAATTTTGCGGCCCTCATCTTCGCCGAACGCACGAACAATGCGCTTCTCCAGTCCGCCTCTTGTCATCATGCGAATTTGCGGCGCAGCGGCGGTGAACAGTTTCCATTCTTCGCGTGTCGTGCCTGTCAGTATGGGAACGCCTTGCGCCATGCCGTTGCGTACTGCATCGATCGGGCGTTCCATCAGAATTTCGCCGTCGACACAGGGCTGATACGGCATCCGTCCCAGTTGCAGCGTATCCTCGCCATCGCGCGCATTGGCCAGCACGCCAATCTGCGCCGCGATGATCGCTCCGTAGGGCGCGTCTATCAATTGCTCTGCGTTTTCTGGCGCAATGCCCATCGCGTCCAAAGTTGCGCGCGCGATCCGCGCAGCTCGCTCACGCGCGTTGCCGATATGCCCGGCGCCCGATTGCGAGATGGCTTTGTGATAGAGGCCGCGTGCTTGTGCCGAACCCATTAGGCACGCCACGCTCATGCCGCCGGCGGATTCGCCGAACAGCGTAACGTTCTGCGGGTCGCCGCCAAACACGGCGATATTCTCGCGCACCCATTTCAGTGCAGCGATCTGGTCGGCCAAGCCTTCGCTGCCCGTTCCCGGCGCACGTCCGCCGGTGGCATCATGCAGGTTGAGAAATCCCAGCGCGCCAAGCCGGTAGTTGATCGTGACGACTACCACATCGCGCGAAGCCAAATGCTTGCCGTTGTAGACGCCCTGGCTACCTGCGCCGATCACGAACGCGCCGCCGTGCAGCCACACCATCACTGGCCGCTTCGTGTTATCGCAACCGGGTGTCCACACATTCAGATAAAGGCAATCCTCGGATTGTTCGCCGATGGCGAGGCCCATCAGCGTTTCCAGCTGGCTGGGCGCCTGCGGAGCGACGAAGCCGAATTTCATAGCGTCGCGCACGCCGCTCCATGGTTCGGGCGCTTTGGGAAAGCGCCAACGAAGCGGGCCGACCGGCGGCTTGGCGAAAGGGATCGCCTTGAAGCGCGAAATGCCACCCTTGCGGGTGCCGGCCAACCGGCCCAACGCCGTTTCGATAAGCACCGGCGTCTCGCGGTCTGTCGGCTGATCCATGATCCGGCAAAAATGGCGGTTCTGCGCCAAACTGGCCCATCCATCGCTGCCTTTCAATCATGCAAAAATCGCATATCCGTAAGGCGTAATGGTGAACACGCGTTAACGAATTGGCGATACCCCGAGTCTAAAACAGGGTCATGAGTCCTCTGCCCGCCATCAATGCGACGCTTGCCTATAACGCCCAGGCAGCGGAGCGCGGCTGGCCGTCTTATTGCGATGCAACGCTGGCATTCGATTCGGCAGAGCTTGTCGACATGCTGGAAATCTGGCGCGCCGCTGCGGGCACACGCGCCATGCCATTGCGATCGGATCTTACGGCGCGACTTCTCAAATCGCACATGCCGCATATCGCAATCTATGAACGCATCAAGAGCGAGGCAAGCCGCACACGCTATCGCGTGCGGCTTATGGGCACGGCGTTCGCCCAAGTCTATGGCGATCTCTCTGGCAAGATTGTCGATGACGTGGTTCCGGCGGCGATGGTTCCGCGTTTTCATTACGCCAACAATGAAGTGTTGGACGCGAGGCTGCCGCTGCGCTTTGTCTCGCGCGTGGATATGCAAAACAAATCCTATTTCGTCGCCGAGTACGCCATGCTGCCTTTGATGGACGATGAAGGCACACCTGCCATGGTGCTAAGCCGCGCACACTTCGCCACCACGCGAAGCTGGAACGACGTGGCGCGTGACATTGCCGCCGGGCGTGTTCCCACGCTGAAGAACTGACCGCCGCCGGAATGTGACACCGCTTTCAACGGCGGCGTGGCCCTTGACGCATTTGGCCATGTCGGCTTTTTCTACCGCAAGCGAGAAGAGGCGGCACATGATTGAAGCGGTGATATTCGATTTTGGCGGCGTCTTCACAGCGTCGCCGTTCGAGGCTTTTGCGCGGTACGAGCGCGAACGCGGCTTGCCGCAGGACCTTATCCGCAAGATCAACGGCGCCAATTATCAGAACAACGCCTGGGCGCGGTTCGAACGGGCCGAACTCGATCTTGAAGGCTTCGACTGCGCCTTTGCCGAAGAAGCGCGCGTGCATGGCCACCACGTTCCGGGCCGCGAGATCATCGCGCTGCTGGCCGGAGAATTCCGCCCCGAGATGATCGAGGCGCTACGCCGCATCAAGACGAAGTTCAAAACCGGCTGCATCACCAACAATGTGCCGTCCAACGAGCAGGGCTCGGCGGAAGGCCGCGCGCTATACGCCCGCGAGGTGATGATGTTGTTCGATCACGTGATCGAATCCGCGAAGGCCGGCATCCGAAAGCCCGATCCGCGCATTTATGAAATGATGTGCGAGGCGCTCGGCGTGAAACCGGATGCCTGCATCTATCTCGACGATCTGGGCGTGAACCTGAAACCCGCGCGCGCCATGGGCATGGCAACGATCAAAGTGCAATCCGGCCCGCAAGCCATCGCCGAACTGGAAGCCGCGACCGGAATGAAATTGGCCTAGCGCCGCGCTATTTCAGGAAGTCTGTTGCCTGTGGCCCTTTCGAGCGCACAGGCAACCAGATCATCCGCAACAGTTAAGCGAGATCGTAGCGATCCGCGTTCATCACCTTGTTCCACGCCGCCACGAAGTCGTGCGCGAACTTCGCCTTGGCGTCCGAGCTTGCATAAACTTCGGCCAGCGCGCGCAGCTGCGAATGCGAACCGAAGATCAGATCGACGCGGGTGCCGGTCCATTTGACTGCTTTGGTTTTGCTATCGTGACCTTCGTGCACGCCATCCGCGTTCGGCGCCTGCCACACCGTGGTCATGTCGAGCAGGTTGACGAAGAAGTCGTTCGTCAACTTTTCCGGCTGCTTGGTGAAGGCGCCGTGCTTGGACCCGCCGGCATTGGCGCCCAGCACGCGCAATCCGCCGACGAGCACCGTCATCTCCGGCGCTGTCAGCTTCAGCAATTGCGCACGGTCCACCAGCGCTTCTTCGGGCGCCATGAACTGTTTCTTGCTGCTGGCGTAATTGCGGAAGCCATCGGCACGCGGTTCCAGCGGTGCGAAAGACTCAACATCGGTCTGCTCTTGCGTTGCGTCGGTGCGCCCCGGCGTGAAGGGAACCTTCACATCCACGCCCGCATCCTTCGCGGCCTTTTCAATCGCCGCATTGCCGCCCAGAACGATCAGATCGGCGAGCGAAACTTTGCCCGACTCCTTCTGGATCGCTTCAAGTTTCTGCAGAACGGTCTTCAGTTGTGCCGGTTGATTGACTTCCCAATCCTTCTGGGGCGCCAAACGAACGCGCGCACCATTGGCGCCACCGCGCTTGTCAGAGCCGCGGAATGTCGATGCCGAAGCCCAGGCCGCCGAGACGAGCTGCGAAACGGTGAGGCCGGATGCGAGAATCTTGGCTTTGAGCGCCGCAATATCCTGCTCGCCAATCGCCGCATGTTTGGCTTCTGGAATCGGGTCCTGCCAGATCAGCACTTCGCTGGGCACTTCCGGCCCCAGATAACGCGGGCGCGGGCCCATGTCGCGATGCGTGAGCTTGAACCATGCGCGGGCAAACGCCTCCGCGAACTGTTCCGGATGCTCGTGGAAACGCCGCGAGATTTTTTCGTAAGCCGGATCCATGCGCAGTGCCAGATCGGTGGTCAGCATGGTCGGCACGTGTTTTTTCGATTTGTCGTGCGCGTCCGGAACATCGGCGGTAGCGCCTTTGGCTTTCCATTGCTGTGCGCCGGCCGGGCTCTTGGTCAGTTCCCATTCGTATTTGAACAGGTTGTCGAAGAAGTGGTTGCTCCACTTTGTCGGCGTTTGCGACCAGATGACTTCCGGGCCGCCGGTGATGGTGTCCGCGCCATGACCTTTGCCATGCTTGCTTTTCCAGCCGAGTCCTTGGTCTTCGATGGCGCCGCCTTCCGGCTCCGGGCCGAGCAGCGACGGGTCGCCCGCGCCATGTGTTTTGCCGAAGGTGTGCCCACCGGCAATCAGCGCCACGGTCTCTTCGTCATTCATCGCCATGCGGAAAAATGTTTCGCGAATATCCTTCGCGGATGCGACCGGATCGGGCTTGCCGTTCGGGCCTTCCGGATTGACGTAGATAAGGCCCATCTGCACTGCGCCCAATGGCTCGGCAAGCTGGCGTTCGCCGCTATAGCGTTCATCGCCCAGCCATGCTCCTTCTGGTCCCCAGTAAAGTTCTTCCGGCTCCCACGCATCAACGCGTCCACCGGCGAAACCGAATGTCTTGAAGCCCATCGACTCAAGAGCAACGTTTCCGACCAGCACCATCAGGTCGGCCCAGGAAATCTTGTTGCCGTATTTCTGTTTGATCGGCCACAACAGGCGGCGCGCCTTGTCGAGGTTCGCGTTGTCCGGCCAGGAGTTGAGCGGTGCGAAACGCTGTTGTCCGTTGCCGGCGCCGCCGCGGCCGTCGGTGATGCGATAAGTGCCCGCACTGTGCCACGCCAAGCGAATAAAAAGTCCGCCGTAATGTCCGAAGTCGGCCGGCCACCATTCCTGGCTGTCCGTCATCAGATCGGTGAGATCTTTCTTCAGCGCCTTGAGGTCGAGCTTTTTGAATTCCTTGGCATAGTCGAAGTCTTTGCCCATGGGATTGGATTGATGCGAGCCCGTGTGCAGGCCACCCAGGTTCAACTGTTCAGGCCACCAGTCGCGGTTGCCCCGGCTGCTGCCGGTGTTGTGGCCGACGGGACATTTCTTTTCAGCTGACATGGCGGGCTACCTCGTGCGGGTTGATGAATTTCTTCGCGCGGAATCTGGACGCGCAGAATGGAGCGGGGGCATAAGGGGAGTCAATGCTTTGGAATTATTCTAAAGTAGGAATAATCTAGGCGCGCTTCAGGCGCACAACCACATCCACGCACTCCACAGCCATGCCCTTGGGGAGCGCGGGGATTCCGGCAACGGCAATGGCCTCGCCGGGAATGTCGATCAGGGTTCCATCGTCTTCGCAGAAGAAATGCTGGTGATCGCCAACATTGGTGTCGAAATAGCTGCGCTGCGCATCCACAACTACTTGGCGCAGCAATCCCGCGCCGGTGAATTGATGCAGCGTGTTGTAAACCGTCGCCAATGACACTTTCACACCGGCCCTGGATGCCTCGTCGTGCAGCGTCTCTGCCGTCAGGTGGTGATGTTCCTTGCGGAACAGCAGCCCGGCCAGTGCAAGCCTTGGCCGCGTCGGGCGAAGGCCCGCGTGCCGCAGCATCGCTGCCGTCTCTTCCTGCCGTTGCGCGCCGCGCATCTGTTTTCCCGCCAGTTTTCCGGTTAAACCCTCGTGCCGCTGCACGCCGGTCTTATATTTGGTAGTCTGACCACGATATTACATTGTTAGAATGCTTCTAACAAACAGAATCGGGCGCCTGAACCCTTCCCCGCCGGAGGGCGTATAGAGAATGTCCGAAAACCTCAGGGAAACGCATGTCGGAACGCAAATCCAGCTTCGATCTTCCGGGCCTTATCTCTTGCGCCAAAGGCGAACTCTTCGGCCCCGGCAACCCGCAGTTGCCGATGCCACCGATGCTGATGGTGGATCGCATCGTGAATATCTCGGAAAACGGCGGCGCCGCCGACAAGGGCCACATTCACGCCGAGTTCGATATCAATCCCGACCTCTGGTTCTTCAAATGCCACTTTCTGGGCGATCCGGTAATGCCGGGATGTCTGCCGCTCGATGCGCTGTGGCAGATGGTTGGTTTCTTTCTGGGCTGGATGGGTGGGCTCGGCCGTGGTCGCGCGCTGGGTGTTGGCGAAGTGAAGTTCACCGGCATGATCCTGCCTGCCGCCAAAAAGGTCAGCTACCACATCGACATGAAGCGCGTGATTTTGCGCAAGCTGGTTCTGGGTATCGCGGACGGTATCGTGAAGGTCGATGGCAAGCAGATCTATGACGTCAAGGATTTGAAAGTCGGCCTCGTGACCGATGAACAAGCCGCCGCCGCTGCGGCGCGGGCCTGAACATGACATTCGCGGTTGAAGGAGAGTTGCCATGAGGCGCGTCGTCGTCACCGGCATGGGCGTCGTCTCGCCCATCGGAAACAGCACGCAGGAAGTCACCGCTTCGCTGCGCGAGGCGAAGTCTGGAATCACGTTCGCGGAAAAGCACCACGAGCTTGGCTTCAGAAGTCAGGTGCAGGGCGCGCCCGTGATCGATCTGGATTCGCTGATCGATCGCAGAGCCAAGCGCTTCATGGGCGATACCGCCGCTTACGCGTTCGTTGCGATGGAACAGGCCTTGCGCGACTCTGGCTTGGAAGAAAAAGACATCGTGAATGAGCGCACCGGCCTGATCGTGGGTTCCGGCGGACCGTCCGTGCGCAACATCATTCAGGCGGCAGACATCACGCGCGAGAACAAAAGCCCAAAGCGCATCGGCCCCTTCGCGGTGCCCAAAGCCATGTCGTCCACGTGCTCGGCGGTGCTTTCCACCTGGTTCAAAATCAAGGGTGTGAACTATTCCATCAGTTCGGCCTGCGCCACCTCCGCGCATTGCATTGGTAATGCGGCGGAAATGATTCAATGGGGCAAGCAGGATGTGATGTTTGCCGGCGGCGGCGAAGAACTGGATTGGTCGCTGTCGTGTCTGTTCGATGCGATGGGCGCCATGTCCACGCACTTCAACGATAATCCCGCCAAGGCCAGCCGCGCCTTCGACAAGAACCGCGACGGTTTCGTGATCGCAGGCGGCGGCGCGGTGGTGGTTCTGGAAGAGCTGGAACATGCCAAGGCGCGCGGCGCGCATATCTACGCCGAACTCGTCGGCTACGGCGCCACCAGCGACGGCCATGACATGGTGGCACCGTCTGGCGAAGGCGCCATCCGCTGCATGCGCCAGGCGATGGCAACCGTGAACGGCCCGATCGATTATGTGAACGCGCACGGCACCTCAACCCCGGTCGGCGACGTCACCGAGATCAAGGCGATGCGCGAAGTGTTCGGCGCCAAAATGCCGCCGATCAATTCCACCAAATCGCTCACCGGCCATTCGCTGGGCGCCACCGGCGCACAGGAAGCGATCTATTCCATTCTGCAGATGAAGAACGGCTTCATCGCCGAAAGCGCCAACATCGAAGAGATCGACCCCGATCTGGCGGATGCGCCCATCGTGCGCAGCCGCATCGACAACGCTAAGCTTGAGCGCGTTCTTTCCAACAGCTTCGGTTTCGGCGGCACCAACTCCACGCTGGTCTTCCAGCGCCACGACGCATAAGGCATCGCATGTCAGACACAAAGCTCATGAAGGGCCGCCGCGGACTGGTGATGGGCGTCGCCAACGATCACTCCATCGCCTGGGGCATCGCGCGCACGCTGGCCGGCCATGGCGCGGAAATCGCCTTTACTTATCAGGGCGATGCACAGGCGCGCCGCCTGAAGCCGCTGGCGGAATCCATCGGTGCGAAAATCCTTCTCCCCGGCGATGTGGAAAAGGACGAAGAGCTGGATTCCATTTTCGCAACACTAAAAAAGGAATGGGGCGGTCTGGATTTCGTGATCCACGCCATCGCGCATTCCGACAAAAACGAACTCAAGGGCCGCTACGTCGATACCAGCCGCGCCAACTTTGTGCGCTCGCTCTCCATCTCCTGTTACTCATTCACGGCCATCGCCCAGCGCGCGCGGCCGTTAATGACCACAGGCGGTTCGCTTCTCACGCTCACCTATCTGGGTTCGCAGCGCGTCACGCCCAATTACAATGTGATGGGCGTGGCCAAGGCGGGGCTGGAAGCCAGCGTTCGCTATCTGGCGGCCGATCTCGGTCAGGAAAACATCCGGGTTAACGCGATCTCGGCCGGCCCCATGCGCACGCTGGCCGGTTCGGTGATCGGCGAATCGCGCACCATGTTCCGCTGGAACAAGGCACAAAGCCCGCTGGGCAGAACGGTGGAACTGGATCACGTCGGCAACGCCGCTCTTTACCTTGTTAGTGGAATGAGTGAGGGCGTCACCGGCGAAATCCATTATGTAGATGCCGGCTATAACATCATCGGCGCGCCTTCCAGCACCAAGCTGAAGCAATGGATGGAAGAGGGGGAATCCAATGCGGGCACTGACGCTTAAAGTTTTGCCATTCGCACTCTTGCTGGGCGCAACCGCAGCTCACGCCGGCTGGCAGGATCACGCCAGCCAGGGCGATACACAGCGCCTTTCGCGCATCGATGAATCCCGCCAGAAAGCCATGTCGGAGGCGGCAGCCGGTCCCCACATGGGAACCATCCGCGCCGTGGTCGATGCGCAGGGCAGCGCACCTTCCGGCGGCGAACTGGTGGGAAGCTGGCGCTGCCGCACCATCAAGCTCGGCGGCATCACGCCGTCTGTCGTTTATGGCTGGTTCAACTGTCGCATTTCCAATCGCGGCGGCGGACTCTATTTGCAGAAGACATCCGGCTCGCAACGCACCAACGGTTATCTCTATCCCGGCGACGGCGGCATGGTTTATCTCGGCGCCTCCAGCGTCACCGGCGAACCCGCACACGCCTATTCCGGCGGCGGCGCATCGGCCGGCGCGGACGCAACACCGGATGATCAGATCGGATTGCTCACCATGATCGGCGCCGGTCACGCACGGCTGGAAATGCCGTTCCCGGTGCAAGAGTCCACGATGGATGTGCTCGAACTGAAGCGCTGATGCGCCTCAATCAAGTCACTGTTCCGGCGCGCGATCTCCATCAGTCCATCGCGTTTTACGAAACGCTCGGCCTCAAGCTGATCGTGAAGAGCGATCGCTACGCGCGGTTTGAAGTAGGCGATGGCACGGACACATTCTCTTTGCATTTGACCGATGATGTCAGCGGTGCCGCCAACGGCCCCGCTATCTATTTCGAATGCGACGATCTGGATGCGCGTGTTTCCGCGCTGAAAGCCAAAGGCATCGCGTTTGATTCCGATCCGCAAGACCAAAGCTGGCTGTGGCGCGAGGCGTGGCTCAGCGATCCGGTTGGCGTGCGGCTTTGTCTCTACTACGCTGGCAAGAATCGGCGCCATCCGCCTTGGCGGTTGAAAGACTAGCTGTATTTCTCAAGCTCGGTGCGCAGATCGCCAAGCAGGCGCGTTTCTTCATCGCTGATCTGGCCATCCACATTCACAAGCTTTTCCGCCGTGGAAAGCAGCGCGCCCACGGATTGCGGGCCTTCTTTCTCTATCCGTTGCAACGCAGGATCGAGTTGCGCCAGCGCCGGACGGATATTGGCGATATAGTCGTTGAGGCTTTGGCGCTCGTTTTCATCCACCGCAACGCCGATGGCTTTGGCGCGTGCCAGGCAATGATCGGCGATAAGCTTCTGTTCGGCTGGCGCGAAATCGCCGTCCGTCCGCGAAAGCAGCGCCAGTGGTATGACATGATGCGCGAAGGCTTCGCGCAAATGTTCCAGCGAATCGGGAAAATCCTGCGCGGGCGCTGCCTGCTGCTCCGGCTCGTTCTGCTGTTCACGCACGAAATGGCCGAAGCGGCCGACAAGCAATCCAAGGGTCATGGAGTTTCTCGCGCGAGGAAAGGCGTCGCGAAACTATTTAGGTTGCGTGACAGATTAATGTCAGGTGCGCGCCAGCGCGGCTTCGGCAAAGCGCCCGAACAGATAGTGCGAATCCATCGGGCCGGGCGAAGCCTCGGGATGATATTGCACGCCGAACACCGGCTTGCCTTCCACGCGCAGGCCGCAGTTTGTGCCGTCGAACAGCGACACATGGGTTTCCTTCACGCCGCGCGGAAAGGAATTGCTGTCCACGGTGAAGCCGTGGTTCATCGACACGATTTCCACCTTGCCGGTTTCCAGGTCTTTCACCGGATGGTTCGCGCCATGATGGCCTTGCGCCATCTTTTTTGTTTCGCCGCCCAGCGCCAGCCCCAGCATTTGATGGCCAAGACAGATGCCGAATACCGGCACGTTGGAATCCACCAGCGCCTTGATGGTGGGAATGGCGTACACGCCGGTCGCCGCCGGATCGCCGGGGCCGTTCGACAGCAGAACACCGTGCGGCTTGTGCCGCATCACATCTTCAAACGTCGCTTGCGCTGGCAGAACGATAATCTCAGCGCCATGTCCCGCAAGCTGGCGCAGGATGTTGCGTTTCACACCGTAGTCAATCACCACCGCGCGCCATGTCGGATTGGTCTGCTCACCGTAACCCTTGTTCCAGACCCACGGCGTCTCGCGCCAGCCATACATCTGGCGCGTCGTCACATCCTTGGCGAGATCGAGGCCGACCAAGCCTGGAAATCCGCGCGCCGCTTTCACCAGCGCATCGCGATCGAATTTTCCGCTGCGCGAATGCGCCACGATGCCGTGCGGCATGCCCTGTTCGCGGATGCGGTTGGTCAGCGCGCGCGTGTCGATGCCGCTGATGCCGGGTATGTTGTTCAGCCGCAGCCAGCGGTCCAGCTTGGCCATGCTGCGATAGTTGGAGGGATATTCCGCATCCGCGCGCACCACGCAGGCGCGCACCACCGGCGTGGTCGCTTCAACGTCTTCGATGTTGGTGCCCACAATGCCGATATGGGGAAAGGTGAAAGCCACGATCTGCCCGGCGTAAGACGGGTCGGTGAGGATTTCCTCATAGCCCGTCATCGCGGTGTTGAAGCAGACTTCGCCCACGCTTTGGGTTTCGGCGCCGAAACCCACGCCTTCAAACACTGTTCCGTCCGCCAGCACCAACAGCGCCGAGCCGCGCGAAAACGCGGCCGCCCGTCGTTCGGCGGTGGCTGAATCGGAACCGTTCATTCGGGAAACCCCAGATTTTGGCGAAAATAGAAACGTGACGCCTTGGGGTCAACCCGTTATTTATGCACCGTCGCCGCTTCGGCGAACGGGAGAGAAAAATGGCCCTGCGCGAGCAGTTCAACGACCAGCTTAAGGAGGCCATGAAGGCGAAAGACGCCCGCCGCGTCTCCACCTTGCGCATGGTCCTGGCCGCGCTGAAGGACAAGGACATCGCCGCCCGCACCGAAACCAGCCGCGAAGGCATTTCGGACGATGACGTGCTGGGCCTTCTGGCCAAGATGATCAAACAGCGCGAGGAATCGGCCACCGCCTTCGATACCGGCGCCCGCCCCGAAATGGCCAAATCCGAGCGCGAGGAAATCGAGATCATCCGCTCCTTCATGCCTCAGCAGATGAGCCCGGAAGAGACCAAAACCGCCGTCGCCGGGGTCATCGCCGATGTGGGTGCCGCCTCGATCAAGGACATGGGCAAGGTGATGGCCGCGCTGAAAGAGCGCTATGCCGGCCAGATGGACTTCGCCAAGGCCAGTGCGACGGTGAAAGACCTGCTTTCCGTGCCTAAATAAGGTAAGGATTGCCGTGCATCATGCCTGCAGATGCGCTAAACGCCGCTCCTCGGCGGCGATCCCCCTTTAAGGTTCCGGGCCGGCCTAACAAGCCGCCC
Organism: Rhizomicrobium sp.; assembly: GCA_036267995.1. GTDB lineage: Bacteria > Pseudomonadota > Alphaproteobacteria > Micropepsales > Micropepsaceae > Rhizomicrobium. The sequence continues at coordinate 44,227 of DATAUZ010000029.1, read as the reverse complement.
AGTCGATTGAAATGACAAGCGAATCCCCCCGCCGCGCCTCCAACGAAATCCTGGAAGCGACCTCTTTTCTCTATGGTGGCAATGCGCAGTTCATCGAAGCGCTCTATGCGAAGTTCCTCAAAGACCCCGCGTCCGTCGATGAAAGCTGGAGAAGCTGGTTCGAAGGCTTGGGCGAGCGCGGGCAGGCGGCGACGGCCCCAAGCTGGGCGCCCAAGACCAAACCCCAAACCGACGAACTGACCGATGCGCTGAGCGGCGCACCCGCCGCCGCCGCAAAATCCGGCAGCGCGACGGTCAGCGAAAGCGACTTGCACGAAGCCGCCCACAAATCCATCCGCGCCATTCAGATGGTGCGCGCCTATCGCGTCATCGGTCATCTCGCGGCCGAACTCGATCCGTTGAACCTCAATCCCAAGCCTGCGCAACCGCAGCTCGATCCGGCCTTCTATGGCTTTCGCGAAGACGACATGGACACGCCCGTGTTCATCGATGGCGTGCTTGGCATTTCCGCCGCCACGCCGCGCCAGATCGTGGATGTGCTCAAGCGAACTTATTGCGGGCGCATCGGCTACGAGTTCATGCACATCAACGATCCGGAACAGAAGAACTGGCTTCAGCGCCGTATCGAAGGGCCGGATAAGGAAATCACTTTCACGCCGGAAGGCAAGCGCGCCATCCTGAACAAGCTGGTGGAAGCGGAAGGCTTCGAGAAGTTTTCCGGCTTGCGTTTTCTCGGCACCAAGCGTTTCGGTCTGGATGGCGGCGAAGCCACCATCCCCGCGCTGGAACAGATCATCAAGCGCGGCGGCCAGCTTGGCGTGAAAGACATTGAACTGGGCATGTCGCATCGCGGGCGGCTGAACGTGCTGGCCAATGTGATGGGCAAACCCTATCGCCAGATATTCCACGAATTTCAGGGCGGCGCCGCCAAGCCCACCGAAGTCGAAGGCTCCGGCGATGTGAAATATCATCTGGGCGCATCCAGCGACCGCGAGTTCGATGGCAAGCAGGTGCATCTGTCGCTGGCCGCGAACCCGTCGCATCTCGAAGCCGAAGACGCGATGGTGCTGGGCAAGACGCGCGCCAAGCAGCAGCAACTTCACGACACGGTGGAACGCACGTCCGTTCTTCCGCTGCTGTTGCACGGTGATGCGGCGTTCGCGGGGCAGGGCGTGGTGGCGGAATGTTTCGCCATGAGCGGCACCAAGGGTTTTCGCACCGGCGGCACGGTGCATTTCATCGTCAACAACCAGATCGGCTTCACCACCGCGCCGGCATACGCGCGCTCCTCGCCTTATCCGTCAGATGTGGCGCTGATGGTGCAGGCGCCGATCTTCCATGTGAACGGCGACGATCCCGAAGCGGTGGTGCATGTGGCGCGAATCGCCACCGAATTCCGCCAGCTGTTTCACAAGGATGTCGTGATCGACATGTTCTGCTACCGGCGCTTCGGCCACAACGAAACCGATGAGCCGTCTTTCACGCAGCCGCTGATGTACCGCGCCATCAAGGATCATCCGACTACGCTGGAGCTTTACGCCACCAAGCTCGTCGCCGAAGGCACGCTGACGGAAGACGACGTGAAAGAGATGATCGCCGCTTTCAACAAGCGTCTGGATGAGGAATACGAGGCTGCCAAGTCGCATCTTCCCAATCGCGCCGATTGGCTGGACGGCCGCTGGGCCGGTTTCGCCGCCGCCAGCGAAGGCGACCGCCGCGGCGATACCGCCGCCCCGATGGATATGCTGAAGAAAGTCGGTCACGCGATCTCCACCGCGCCGGAAGGCTTTCACCTGCACAAAACCATCGCGCGCCAGCTTGAAACGAAAGCGAAGATGATCGCCGATGGCGCCGGCATCGATTGGTCCACCGGCGAAGCGCTAGCGTTCGGCACGCTGTTGGATGAAGGCTGCCCGGTGCGCCTGTCCGGACAGGATTCCTCGCGCGGCACCTTCAGCCAGCGCCATTCCGCGCTTGTCGATCAGCAAACCGAAGAACGCTATATCCCGCTCAACCATATCCGCGACGGTCAGGCGGAATATGAAGTGGTGGATTCGCTGCTTTCCGAAGAAGCGGTGCTGGGGTTCGAATACGGCTATTCCTCCGCCGAGCCCAAGGCACTGGTGATGTGGGAAGCGCAGTTCGGCGATTTCGCCAACGGCGCGCAGGTGGTGATCGATCAGTTCATCGCATCGGGCGAAATGAAATGGTTGCGCATGAACGGCCTCGTGATGCTGTTGCCGCACGGTTACGAAGGCCAGGGCCCGGAACATTCCTCAGCCCGGCTGGAGCGTTACCTGCAGCTTTGCGCGCAGGACAATATGCAGGTCGCTTACTGCACCACGCCGGCCAACTATTTCCATGTGTTGCGGCGTCAGGTGCATCGCCCGTTCCGCAAGCCACTCATCCTGATGACGCCCAAGTCGCTGCTACGCCACAAGCGCGTGGTCTCCACGCTGGAGGAAATGGGTCCGGGCTCGTGCTTCCACCGCATCCTGTGGGACGACGCACAGGTGTTGAAGAACTCCGTGCCGCTGGCGCCCGATCACCAGATCGCGCGCGTGGTTCTGTGCACCGGCAAGGTTTATTACGATCTTTTCGAGGAACGCGAAAAGCGCGGCCTCGCCAACGTCCAGCTTCTGCGCATCGAGCAGCTTTATCCGTTCCCCGATAACGCGCTGGCCTCCGAACTCGCGCGCTTTCCCAAAGCCGATATCGTCTGGTGCCAGGAAGAGCCAATGAATCAGGGCGCCTGGACGTTCATCGCGCCGCGCATCGAACGCGTGATGGACAAAGCCGGGCGCAACGCGCGCCTGCGTTACACCGGCCGCCCCGAATATGCTTCCACCGCCGCCGGCCTGATGAGCCAGCACCTTGCCGAACTGAGGGCCTTCACCAACGAAGCCCTGACGCTTTGAGAGAACCCGCATGAGCATCCAGATCAAAGTGCCCGCGATGGGCGAATCCGTCACCGAAGCCACGGTGTCGCGCTGGTTCAAGAAGGAAGGCGATAGCGTCGCGCGCGACGAGCCGCTGCTGGAACTGGAAACCGACAAGGTCACGGTGGAAGTGCCGGCCCCGGCCGCCGGCTCCATTGAATCCATTTCGGTGAAAGCCGGAGATACCGTTCAGGTCGGCACGGTGCTGGGCGCAATTGCTGAAGGCAAAGCTGGAACACCATCGGTCACACCCGCTGCCAATCCTGATGCCGCCAAGCCGAAGACCGAAACACCCAAAGCCGAAACGCCCAAGCCCGCTGCACAAGCGCCCATCGCAAAGCCTGCGCAATCATCCGCGCCGGTTATGCCGTCAGCGCAGCGCATCGCGGAAGAAAAAGGAATCTCGCCCGCAAACGTCAGCGGCACCGGCAAGGATGGCCGCGTCACCAAGAGCGACATGCTGGCAGCATTGGAAGCCGGCGCCGCAAAACCTGCGCAAGCCACACCCGCGCCATCAGGCCCGCGCGCGCATGCCGACCGCGAAGAACGTGTTCCCATGTCGCGCCTGCGCAAAACCATCGCGTTGCGCCTGAAGGAATCGCAGAACACCGCCGCCCAGCTCACCACCTTCAACGAAGTGGACATGAGCCGCGTGATGGCGCTGCGCAGCGAATACAAGGATGCGTTCGAGAAGAAGCATGGCGTGCGGCTAGGCTTCATGGGCTTCTTCGTGAAGGCTTGCATAGCCGCCCTGAAGGACATCCCCAACGTCAACGCCGAAATCGAAGGCGACGATATTGTTTACAAGAATTATTACGACATCGGTGTCGCCGTCTCCACAGAGAAGGGCCTTGTCGTGCCGGTGCTGCGCGATGCCGATGCTCTCGGTCTGGCGCAGATCGAATCCGCCATCCACGATTTCGGCATCCGCGCGCGCGACGGCAAACTGAAGCTGGAAGATTTACAGGGCGGCACCTTCACCATCTCCAACGGCGGCGTCTTCGGCTCGCTGATGTCCACACCGATCCTCAATTCACCCCAATCCGGCGTGCTGGGCATGCACAAGATCCAGCCGCGCCCCATCGCCATCGGCAACAAGATCGAAATTCGCCCCATGATGTATTTGGCGCTGTCCTACGATCACCGACTGGTGGATGGCCGCGACGCCGTCACCTTCCTGGTGCGCGTGAAGGAAAACATCGAAGACCCCGAACGCATGCTGCTGGACGTTTGATGATAATCGCACGGAGTTTAGCTGTCGTGTTTGTGAGCGTGCTTGTTATCGGCTGCGCAACGCCACTAAGCGGTTTTGTTGTTCAAGATGAAACGACTGCGATTCGAATCGGCATGGATGCTTGCGTTTCAAAAAGAGTTGTTCAGCCAGAGCCATCTTCGCTGCATGCCAAGTTAAATAATAGTGTCTGGCATGTGTGGGAGGCGGCTAAAAAGTGTGAAGTATTTTCAACCGATGTAGATGCAAGAACGGCGAGTGCTGGCCCCTGTTCTGTTTGCGTAACCTGATGGTAGTAAGGAACAAGAATGTCTGATTCCTTCGATGTCGTTGTCATCGGCGGCGGTCCCGGCGGTTACAACGCCGCCATTCGCGCCGGCCAGCTTGGCCTGTCGTCCGCCTGCATCGACAAGCGCGGCACCTTCGGCGGCACCTGCCTCAACATCGGCTGCATTCCATCGAAAGCGCTGCTGCACGCCAGCGAGGAGTTCGAGGCCGCGCGCGTCGAATTTCCCAAGATCGGCATCAAGGCCAGCGTTGAACTCGATCTGCCAACCATGATGGCGTTCAAGACCAAGATCGTGGGCGAACTCACCAAGGGCGTCGAGTTCCTACTCAAGAAGAACAAATCCGAAGCCATTGTCGGCGAGGCGCACATCGCAGCCCCCGGCAAGGTGGAGGTGAAGCTGAAAGACGGCGGCACCCGCACGCTGTCCGCAAAACACATCGTTATCGCCACCGGCTCCGATGTCGCGCCGCTCTCCGGCGTTACGCTCGATGAGCAGCAGATCGTCTCCTCCACCGGCGCGCTGGATTTGAAATCCGTGCCCAAGCGCCTGCTGGTTGTCGGCGGCGGTTATATCGGGCTGGAACTTGGTTCGGTGTGGCGGCGTCTGGGCAGCGACGTGACGGTGGTGGAATTCCTCGATCGCATCACGCCGGGGCTGGACGGCGAAGTCGGCAAGCAGTTCCAGCGCATTCTCGCCAAGCAAGGCATCAAGTTTCAGCTTTCCACAAAGGTTGTGGGCGTGCAGAAGAAATCCGATGGCCTCGCCGTCACCGTCGAGCCCGCATCCGGCGGCGCGCAAACAACCATTGAAGCCGATGTGATGATGGTCTGCATCGGCCGCCGCCCGTTCACCGATAATCTCGGCCTCGACAAGATCGGCGTGAAGCTCGACCAGCGCGGCCGTGTCGTCACCGACGCGCACTACAACACAAACATCGAAGGCATTTACGCCGTCGGCGATTGCCGCGAAGGCCCAATGCTGGCGCACAAGGCCGAAGACGAAGCGGTCGCTTGCATCGAGCGCATCGCCGGCAAACCCGGCCATGTGAATTATGACGCCATTCCCGCCGTGGTTTACACCGCGCCCGAAGTGGCCAGCGTCGGCAAGACGGAAGAAGAACTCAAAACCGCCGGCGTCGCATACAAGGTTGGCAAATTCCCCTTCACCGCCAACGCCCGCGCCAAAACCATCGCGGCGACGGACGGTTTCGTGAAAGTGCTGGCCGATGCCAAAACCGACCGCGTGCTCGGCATGCACATCATCAGCGCCGATTCCGGCGACATGATCATGGAAGGCGCCATCGCCATCGAATTCGGCGCGGCAAGCGAAGATCTCGCGCGCACATCCCACGCGCATCCCACCCTCAGCGAAGCAGTGCGCCAGGCCAGCATGGCCGTTGAAGGCTGGACGATGCAGATGTGAAGCCTTCAGGGCTTCGCGAACGCGGCTTTCAATTCCGGTGAAATATGCTCCGGCCGAAACCCCATCCCCACTACGCGCGCCGGAATTCGCTGCAGAAATTGTGAGTGCGCCGCCAGCCGGATGAACCAGGGGGCCGCAATCTCGCCGCCCTTCAGCACCGGAATGATCAGCTTGTTCTGGATCGTCACTTGCAGCGCTTGGGTAGCCCAGGTGGGAAACCAGCGCCGCTTCTGCAGCCGTGCGAGATCGCCATCGCCAAGTGTTTTTTCTTTTAGCGGACGGAACAGAATATTGGCCGCCGCGATCGCGTCCTGCACCGCCAGATTGATGCCCACGCCGCCGATGGGCGACATGGCATGCGCGGCATCGCCAATGAACAGCAGCCCCGGCTCATGCCAGCGCTCCAGCCGGTCCACCGCCACGGTCAGCAGCCGCACATCGTCCCAGCTTTTTATCTCGCCGGCGTCCGGGCGTCCGGCAAGTTTGGCCACGCGCGCGCGAAACGCATCCAGTCCGCCCGCCTTCACATCGTCGAACGCGCCCTTGGCGATAATCAGCGCGCATTGCCAATAGGTCTTGCGGTCCAGCATCACCATCATCTGGCCGGATTCCACGCGCCCGAACACGGCATGTTCCTGCGGCGCATCATGATCCAGCCGGAACCAGAGCACATCTATCGGCGCGCCAAGATCGCGCGCTTTGTATCCGGCATCGTCGCGCAGTGTGGAATGGCGCCCGTCTGCGCCGATCACCAGATCGGCCTTGATGACAATCTCCCCATCGTTTGTCTTCGCCTTCAGCCCCACAACACGGCCGTTCTCGCGCACAAGGCTCTGCGCCTCGGTTTCCATCATCAGATGAAAACCCGAAAACGCGTTGCCCTTGGACGAAAGAAAACTCAGAAAATCCCACTGCGGCATGAAGGCGATATATTTGCAGCGCACCGGCAGGTGGCTGAAATTCCCAATGCGGAATTCCTCGCCGCCAATCTCCACGCTCACATGGTCCACGTCTTCGTGCGGCACTTTCAAAAATTCATCCAGCAATCCCAGCTCATCCATCACCTGCATGGTGGAGGGATGAATGGTGTCGCCGCGAAAATCGCGAAAGAAATCCTTGTGCTTTTCCAGCACGGTCACATCAACGCCCGCGCGCGCCAGAAGATAGCCGGCCATGATCCCCGCCGGCCCGCCGCCCGCGATCACGCATGTGGTGGAAATGCTGTTCATCCGCTGCCTAGGGTTTGCGGCGCACTATACAGCGATACGGGAAAAACTCAGTGCGCCAGCACGATGCCGATGGGCGCCGAACGGCCCTGCCTCAGCCTGTCGATGGCGCTGCCTGCCGCTTCGCGCGGCTGGCGCACCACCATCAGAACGCCGTCAGAGACCGCCGCAATCGCTGGCGCGATGTTCGAGCCCAGAACCGCAGGCGTGTCGACGATCACAAGATCGCAACTGTTGCGCAGATGCGAAAGAAGCTGGCCCATGCGCGGCGATGCGAACACCGCAGCCGGATCGATGCGGTGATGGCTACCGCAAAGCACAAGCGCGCCGGACCGCACATCGCGCTGGAAGGCGCGGCTTAGCGGCGCGATTCCTGCCAGCACGTCGGTCAGCGCCGCATGGGCGCCGTTCACGCCCATGAAGCGCGCAGCATTTGCATGACCCAGGTCGCCGTCGATCATCGCCACGCGCAGACCCATGCGCGAGGCCGCGCGTGCCAGCGCGATGGCAATCGTTGTGGCGCCTTCGCCGGCCTGCGCCGATGTTACGGCAATCACTTTGGGCTTTGTCGAAGAGCGGGCAATCTCGTTTGCAAGTTCGCTCACAGCCTGGGCGAACACGCCACGCGGCCGGTCTACCACCGCGTTCGCGGCCTGCATGGACGATGCGCCCGGAATATCCGCCACCACCACAAGCCCGCGAAAGAAATCGACCACGCGACGTACAGGTGCCGCACCCGCGCCGCTCAGCTTTTCGGCCAAGAGTGCAATCAGAAGCCCCAGCATCACGCCGGCCGGAACAGACGCCACCGCGATCATGGTGCGCTTGGGCGAACTGGGCGCGGCCGGAACCGCGGCGCGCGAGATCACGCGCGCATCCGAACTCGGCAATGTATTCTCATCTTGCGTGCCGCGCAGCCGCGAAACAAACGCCTCATACATGGTGCGGGTAGAGGTCGCGTTGGCTTCCAGCGATTTCAGTTCCACCGAAGCCATGTTCTGCTCGGTCGCCTGGCTTTCGGCCTGCTGCAGGCTGCTTTGCAGCGATTGCACCTGCGCGCGCGCCACCGCCACGTCGTTGGCGATGGAACCGCCGATGCGCGTAACTTCCTCCGCCACCTTGGCTTCAAGATCGCGCTGCTGCTGCTGAACCGCGATCATCTTGGGATAGCGCGGCCCATATTTCGTGGCCATCTGCGCCTGCTGGCTGATCAGGTCGGCTTCCTGCGTGCGAAGCTGCACAATCAGCGGCGAGGCCACCACTTGCGAAACATCGCCAGCGTGGCCCGATCGCACCAGTTGCTGCACGCGCGTAAGCGTCGCCTGCTTTTCGGCAAGATCGGCGCGCGCCGCCACAAGCTGCGTGCTGATGGCGGCCACCTGCTGGTCGATCAGCGAACCGCCAACGCCGGTCTGCGTCAGATTGTGTTCGGCGCGGTAGCGTTCCGCCGCGGCGTCAGCCACCTGCACCTGTTTGGCCAGTTGCGCGATCCGGTCGGTCAGCCATTGCGTGGTCTGCTGTGCGGCCTGGAATTTTACATTGACCTGATCGGCGATATAGGCGTCGGCCACTTCGTTGGCGATACGCGCGGCCTTCTGCGGATCGCGTGAATTGAATGTCACCGCAATCGTGGTCGATAGTCCCAGCGAATCCACGGAAAGATGATTCAGGAAATTGTCGATCACGGAGTCGCGCACTGCCGCTTGTGTGGGCGGCGCGGTGAAGCTGCTCAGCAGCCCCGGCGCAAGCGCATGGTTGAATTCCGGATCGTTCATCAACCCCAGCTTGTCGATTACGCGCTCGGCGATATCGCGCGAGGTCAAAATCAGGATCTGGTTCTGGATCGAGGCAGGATCGGTCGGCATGGCCGACAGCACCGATGAAGCATCGGTCACGTTGTTTTTGCGCGGCTCCAGCATCACCACGGCGGATGAGGAATAAAGCGTCGGCAGCAGCATCAGCACCACCAGCGTGGCGGCGACCACAGCCAGCGTCACGTTGATGATCAGGCGCTTGCGTTCGCGCGCCACCGCCAAAAGATCGGAAAGCTGAAACTGGCTCTCGCGCGGGGGCACAGCCGAACCGATGCTCTGCTCAAACGCCATGGCTCTTTCGCATGCCCTGTTGGCGGCCGCTGAGGCCGGCCTTTCCGCAACCGCTTAGGTTTACGCCGCCATCGCCTAGGGAATGGTTAACAATTGGCTCCGGGCTTCGCTCGAACGCGGCGTGATAGCTGTCTTTTCACCCTTTGCAGCGGGTATCGCGCCCATGGCGATGCAGCGGCGCAGCACGCCCAGATCGTCCCATGGCACATCGTGATGGGCGCTTTGCAGGTGCGGGCTTGCCGGGTCCGCCAACCATGCCTGCGGGAAAAGCGCGACCGAAGCGTTCTCAATGGCGCGCCGCGTGAAGGCGGGCGATCCATCGTGCGCCGCCAGCAACGCCGCTGGCAGATCCGCTCCCTCGCCGAACGCCAGATGGCTTGTCTGCGTGGCGCGCGGATTGATCTCGATCAGATGCGCCTGCCCGGCGCCATCGCGCATGAAGTCCAGGCCGTGCAGGCCGGAAAGCCCGAACTTGCGCGCCAGCTTGCGGGCGGCTTCGTCCATCTCGCCACATGCGGCGCGCGACAGGATGCAGGCCGGTCCCGTTCCGCTATCCGGCGACACCACGTCCATGTGAATGGCGGCGACGAGTTCGCCGTTCCAGGCTGCGAAGGCCGTGGTGGCAGGGGTGCCGGCAACGTAGGCTTGCGCGCTGACATGCGCCTTGGTGCGGAAGAAGGCATCGCGTGCGAAATGCGCGTCCTTGCGCAGGCCCGCGCGCGCCAGATTGCGCAGCCGCGAAGCCGGCGCCGACATTTTGCGCCACGCCGCGCGTGCTTCTTCGCGCGTGTGCGCCACGGCAACGCCGTCGCCGCCCCAGCTTCCGTCGGATTTGATGACCAGCGGCAGCCCCAATTCCGCAATGGCTTCTTCCAGATCGTGTTCGCTCACCAGCGCCAGCGTTTCCGGCGCGCGGACGCCGGCATTGCGCGCGGCCTCGATGAAGCCTTTGCGTGAAATCAGTCCCGGATAGCGCGTGATATCGCCCAGCGAGCGTTCGATCACCTGCGCGATGGATGATGCACGCTCGTGCCGCGCCAGATCGACCAGCAGGCGCACGGCGCGGTCATCCAGGGGAACAAGAAGATCTGGTTTTGCCGCCACGATCGACGCGCGCAGCGAAGTCAGCGCAGCCAGCGGCTTATATTCGAATTTCGCGCCGGGATAGCGGCTGTCGGCCAGCACGTGCGTGCGGGGAAACACTGCCGCCACCGCCGCGCCGGATTTCGCGAATGCCGCCGCGATGCGTGCGCCCGAAGGCCAGCACACCGTCGTCACCAGAAGAACGCGCGCAACCATGCAGGGGATTATACGAACGGGGCCTCAACCGCCCGTAAATGCACATCGCATGCTTGGCACAAATCGTGGAGATACAGGGGCGGAGCATTTGCCTGGGCCCGCGCGGCTGTTTCCAAATGGGATTTTGTCCCGTTTTGGCACATCGCCGGTCCCGCTTTGATAACAGAGGATTGCATGCGCGGATCTTGCGACGTCGCCATCATCGGAGCCGGCCCCTACGGCCTTTCGCTCGCGGCACACCTGAATAGCTTTGGAATTTCCTTCCGCATCTTCGGCCGCCCGCTGGATACCTGGCGCAATCACATGCCGCAGGACATGCGACTCAAATCCGAAGGCTTTGCCTCCAATCTTTCCGCGCCGGTCCCCGGCTCAACTCTCAAGGCCTATTGCGAAGCCCGCGGCATCGCCTATTCCGATCAGGGCGAGCCGGTAAAGCTCGACGATTTTCTGAGCTATGCGCAATGGTTCCGCGCCCGTTTCGTGTCTTCGCTGGAAGATTGCACCATCACGTCGCTCGAAAAGAGCCGCGACGGCTATACGCTCCAAACCGAACTGGGCGAGCGTTTTGAAGCCGCCAATGTGGTGATGGCCGTCGGCATCACATCGTTCGTGCATGTTCCTTCGAAGCTGCGCAACTTGCCGCTTTGGGCTGCCAGCCACAGTTTCGATCATCGCGATGTTTCGCAGTTCAAGGATCGCGAAGTCACGGTGTTCGGTGCCGGCGCCTCCGCCATCGATCTTGCGGATTCGCTGCGCACCAACGGCGCGCACGTGCAAATCCTCGCCCGCAATGACGCGATTCGTTACCACTCCGCGCCCGATCCGGAAGACTCTTCGTTGCTGCGCCAGATCCAGCGTCCCTCCAGCGGCATCGGTCCGGGCTGGCGTTCGTTCTTCTGCGCCAACACGCCGCTTCTGTTTCATCGTATGCCCGAATCCGTGCGCCTGCGCGCCACGCGCAACCATCTGGGCCCGGCACCGGGCTGGTTCATGCGCGAACGTGTTGAGGGAAAAATCCCCGCCATGCTCAGCCACACGCTCGAGCTTGCCGAAACCCATCAGGGCCGTGTGCTGCTGCAAGTGACCGATGCGAACGGTGCGGAGAAAGCGCTGCTGACCGATCACGTAATCGCCGCCACCGGCTATCGTCCGGACCTGAAGCGCCTGCCGTTCCTGTCGCCGGTGCTGCGCGAACGCATCACGCAGGTGCTGAACACACCGGTGCTGTCCGACCAGTTCGAAACCTCGCAGCGCGGCCTCTATGCCATGGGTCCGCTGGCCGCAAACAGCTTCGGCCCGCTCATGCGCTTCATGGTCGGTGCGGAATTCGCGGCGCCGCGCGTGGCGGCACATCTGCACAAGCGCCTCAGTGCAAGCCGAAAACGCGCCGCATAAAATCGCCTAGGGCGAAAGCGGCGCCTGTGCGATGGCGTTCTTCTTGCCGCTGCCGATCGCGCCCACCGCGCGGTCGGCCAGCAGCCGGTAGGCGCGGTCGGGCAAAAATATTTGCAGGAAGATGATCGCCGAAAGCCGCGCGCCGTAGCAGCCGTGGCGCAAGGCTGTGAGATACATTTTCAGCGCCGCCCATTTGTCGGTGGACGCCACGCCCTTTGCGATCACCCAGCCGCGCGCGCCGTAATAGGCCCGCTCCGGGATTTGATCTTTAAGTTCCTCCAGCCAGCCCATCAGCCGTGCGCCCTTGCGGCCCGCGGAGGAACGGTTGGGATCGGGAATGTCTTTCCACACCGCACCCGGTTCGTCCGCCATCACGAATTTGCATCCCGCCAGATAAAGCCGGATCGCGAAGTCGGTATCTTCCGCATAGCGCAGATGCTCATGATAGCGCACCTGGCGCGCCATCGCCGTGGGCACAACAATAGTGATGGTGGGAATGAAGCCCCGGTCGCACAAAAGATACGTCGCCATATGCTCGTCGGTGCCAATGGCGCGCGGCGGTTTCAGCATGGTGCGGCCGTGTCCGCGATCCACGATCATGCGCGCATAACCTACCGTGTTCCCGGTGCCTTCCAGCAGCGCCTTCATTGTCTCCAGATGCTTGGGCAAAAATACATCGTCAGAATCCAGTGGCGCGATGAAACGCCCGCGCGCATTGTCGATGCCGGTATTGCGCGCAGCACCACCGCCGCGATTGGGCTGGCGGATGAAATGGATTCGCAGATCGCCGATGGCCGCAATCGCCGCCGCCGGATCGTCGCTCGAACCGTCGTCCACCACCACGATCTCGAAATCCTGGCAGGTCTGCGCCAGCACCGAGCGGATGGCGTCGCCCACCGCGTGCGCGCGGTTGTAAACCGGGATGATCACCGAAAAGAGCGGTTCTATTGCGCCAGCCATGTCTCAACCGGGCTTTTGGAAATCTCCGCTTCGTCGCGCGATAACCGCCGAAGCATCGCAATCATGATCAGAAATGCCACCCACGCCGGCCCATCGCCTTCCAGAAAATCGGATTCCAGAATGTTGTGCAGCAGCGTGAACACGAAGATCGCGAACAGCAGCGGCTTGAACCAGCTTTGCGCCGGCGCGCCGCGCGCGAAGGCCAACGCGGGCTGAATCACAAACGCGATCATGGCCAGCACAAAACCCACGCCGCCGATGGTGACGAACATTTGCAGGTAGGCATTGTGGCCGTGCGCCACCGTTTCCACCCAGCCGCCGCCGACATAACTGTGCAAGGGCGAGGCATTGCCGGTGTCGGCAAAGGTTCCGAAGCCCGAACCCAGAAATAGATGGTCGTGGATGAAAGCGATTTCCGCCTGCCAGATCGCGGTGCGCCCGGTCAGTTCGTCGGGATCTTCCAAAAGTTTGGCGAGGGCAGTGGCGTCGATGGTGGATATGGCGATCACCGCAAACACCGCGAGCAGCGCCACCACGATCACGACGGTGCGATCCAGTCCGCGGCCGGATACGGCGCGAAAAACAACAGCGGCAAAAATCGCAATCGGCAGAAATCCCATCGAGGACTTTGATTTCGTCATCACCGTGAAGCCCACGGCGCCGATAAACAAAAGCCAATCCAGCCGGCTCTTCTTCTCCACCGCGAAAAACAGAAACACCAGTGCGGAAACCGCGCACACCGCACCGGCGATATTCTTGTGATAATAAAGCCCGCGCCAATCGCCGATCAGTGCCGGATCGATTTCGCCCGGCAGGTGAACCGCCTGCGGCACCAGCGGAATCGAAATCCAGTTCACGATCAGCACGCCAGCCAACACCCAGCGCAGCAATTCCAATGAACGCTTGGGCCCCAGCGTATCCACGCTCAGCATCGCCGAAAGCACGATGATCACTTCAAGCCCCGCGCGCCGCACCGTGATATCGGGCGAGGCCGCCCAACCCGCACTGGCCACACACCACACCAGCAGGATGGCCAGCGTAATCGGCATCGCGCGCACGAAACCAAAGCCGCGCTTGTCCAGCGCCGCGATGAAAATCACCGCGAAGACGCCCAGGTAAAACACCTGCCGCCACAAATCGCCCGCGCCGGAAAAGCCGCTCTCGCCCAGCGCCAGTTGCGAAGGGTCGCGCACCTGGAACGGCGTGAGGCTGACGAAGATCAGAAGAAGGAAAACGACAAAGGCGCTTTGGCCAATCCACGGCGCCACGCGGAAACTGGAAAGTTTCGCGCTATCGTCAATCGCCATGTACCGTCGCGTATTCGTTGTAATGCCTGCCGAACAAAGCTGCGATTTTTCCCACCGCGCGGCACGGCCGCATCAGGCCGATGGCGCGGCGATTCGGGATCGGTGCGAGCATGACCAACAGGGCTGGCGACAACAAGAGCGCGCCGGCGATCTTGGCAACCTCCCGCAGCATTTCGCCCGCGTTGTGCCGGTTCTTCAGGAACACGCGCATGTCGGAATTGCCCACGCGATAGGCGCGCTTCAACGCCCAACCCAAGCCCGAACGCGACACGGGAACATGGGCATAAACGATCGCTTCGTCGCAGAAGGCAAAACTCTTGCCCAGCGCCTTCAGCCGCGTGAAGAAATCGCGATCTTCCCCGCCGGTCAGCGCGAACGCCGGATCGAACCACGGCTTTGGCATGTCCTCGAAACAGGCGCGGCGCACCAGCACGCTGGCGGTGCTGTCGATGATGGCGATGGGCCCGCTTTGGCCGCGCACCGCTGACATGCCTTCGCAGGTTTGCACCCAGCGCCCTGGTTCTTCGTCGAATTCGCGCAGCACGGCACTTGCCAGCGCATCGGCGCCGGTTTGCTGCTGCACGCGCAAGAATTCCGCCAGCCATTGCGGATGCGGCCATTCGTCGTCATCCAGCATGGCGATGAAATCCGCACCCGCGTCCGCAAGGGCGGCTTCCACCAGCGCATTGCGCGCCTGTGCTATGCCGCGCTCGGGTACGATGATTGCTTCCAGCGGCCAACGATAGCCGCGCTCGCGAAACACCGAACAGACTTCAAAGCCCTGGCGGCCATCGCTGTCGTTGTCGGCCACCAGCACGCGCACCCGCGCGTTTGTCTTCAATTCTTCCAGAGCATTCAGCAACCGCTCAAGCCCTTTGGGGCGGCGAAAGGTGGGAATGGCAACGACCACCTCAGGCATGGTCACGCTTCCACTTGCGCGCGATGATGAAGATGCTGCCGCTCATCACCAGATCGCCCAGCAGAATCCCGCCCAGCGAAGCCACGGGTCCAAAAGCGAACAGCAGCGCAGCCGTGGCCGCCAGCGATACAAGGCTGGAGCGAACGCTCGGCGCCGCCAGCGCGCGCCATTCGCCCGCCGCCTGCAGCAAAACCGAATCCGGCGTGCGCAGCGAGCGCGCCAGCATGGTCCCCGCCCACAGCACGATCACGATCAGAACCTGATGCGCGTCGTACTCGGGCTTCAGAATGAGATGGGGGAACCAGATCCATACAACCGCCGCCAGCGCCAATGTGCCCAGCCAGATTGCGGTGGAGGCGGTTCGAAATTCCTTAACGGTGCGAAGCGCGTGGGCGATTTTTCCGTTTGCCACATCGCGCGCCATGATCGGCCGCTCCACATCGGGCAGCGCCGTCATGGCCAGCGACACCGGGCGCATGAACAGCGATCCCACCGCGATCAGCGCGAACGCCTTGGGGCCGGAAAAGAACGTCACCAGATAAGCATGCGCATTCACCGTCAGTTCGGTGGAAACCACGCCCAGAAAAGACCAGCGCGTCACCTCTTTCCAGACACTCAGGTAACGCTTCAGCGATCCATCGCGGATCGCGCGCGCCTGCAGCGCGATATAGCCCCAGCCGAAGCTGGCGAAAGCCACAAGCGAACTCGCCAGCATGGCAAGTGCTGCGGCATGCACGGTAAAGCCGTGCATCTCGTAGAGCAGCGTCAGCCCCGCCAGTAGCAGCAGGCTGTAAGCCAGATCGGAGGAAACGGCGCGCACCGGCTTGTGCGTGCAATAAGCGTAGATGCGCCCGAACCAGCGCAGATTCATGGCAGCACCATAAGCGCCAAGAAACGCCGCCAAAGACCAGTCCGCACCGCTCATCAGCAGAAAGCCGAAAACAGCCGCACCCGCGATCAGTGCGTAAAGCAGATTGGCTTTCATATAGGTGCCAAGCTCGCCGGCATCGATGCCGTCTGGCCGGTTCACCACCTGCACCAAAGGTGCCCCCATCAGCGCGCCGCACGCACTCATGGAGAAAGGCACAATCACCAGCGCGAACGAGAAAAGTCCGAACGCCGCCGGCGCCATCTCGTGCAATAGAATCAGCGCTGCAATGAAATGCGCTGCCGCGATGCTCAAAGGTCCAAGGGCGGAAAGCGCATAGCGTCCAACAACGCCCACAAGCCGGCGCGAGGCCGGCCAGCGTTCGCCGGTCTGGAACGCGGAATAAAGAGCGGCTACACGCGGGCTCACGGCGTCATCCGGCCTTTCGGCGTGCGCGTGCGCAGCATCATCATCAGGGCTGCCAGCGGATTGGTGGTGGCATAGCGCCAGAACAAACGTCCCGGTTCGCGCGCCAGCCGGTAAAGCCATTCCAGGCTCAAGGCCTGCATCCATTGCGGCGCGCGCGTGTAGTCGCCGGCCACGAAATTGAAAAGCCCGCCGGAGGTCACAAGCCAGCCGGCGTTCAGCTGCGTCTTGTTGCGCACGCAGAAATCCTGCTCCAGCGGCACGCCCAGCCCCACCCAAACAACATCGGCGCCGGATGTATTGATGGCTTCGCAGACTTGGCGCTCCTCGCCGTGGCGGCGGAAATATCCGTGGCGGCGTCCGGCAATTTCCAATGCGGGATAATGCTTCTTCAGCGTTTCGGCGCAGCGCGCATTGATGTCTTCGCTGGCGCCCAGAAGAAAGAATTTCAGTCCGTGTTTCTGCGCTTGCGCCGCCGCATCGTGGATAAAGTCAGTGGTGGCGGTGCGTTCGGGAATGGGCGAGCGCGTCATCTTCGATGCCCACACCACCGGCTGTCCGTCGGCATGGATCAGGTTGGCGGCTTTGAGCTGGGCGCGGAATTTCGCATCGGTCGCGGCCAGCGCGATGGAATGGCCGTTGGCGGTGAAGATCAGCCGCGGCGTGCGTTCGCGCCGGCGCGACGCCAGGCAATCGTCCACCATCAGGGCTGCCATGCCTTGGCGCGAAAGCCGCGCGGTTTTCAATCCGCCGACAACCACTTCACTATATCGCGGGCTGGCGCGCCGGTCGCGCGTGCGGCGGTTCATCACACCGCGTTCCGGCTGCGGAAAACTTCGGCGACGGTGCGGAAAAGTATTTCCACATCCAGCAGGAAGCGCCGGTTGGCGACATACCAGATGTCACGCGCGACCCGCGCCTGCATCGATTCCAGCGTCGGGGTCGGCCCACGCAGTCCATGCACCTGCGCCCATCCGGTGATGCCCGGCTTGACGCGCTGGCGGAAGTCGTAATCGGCGATGGCCGCGCCATAAAGCACGTCGTGCGCGACCGCGTGCGGGCGCGGCCCGACCAGCGACATCTCGCCTTTCAGGACATTGATAAGTTGCGGTAGCTCGTCGAGACTGAGGCGGCGCAGAAAATGGCCCGCCGGCGTAATACGCGGATCGCCTTCGTGCGCCTGGCGAATGCTATCGCCGTTCTCCAACACGTTCATGGTGCGGAATTTCAGAATGTCGAACGGTTTGCCGTTCAGCCCAAGCCGCGTCTGGCGGAAAAATGCCGGCCCCTGTGTGTCGAGGCATATGAGAAGCGCGATGGAAGCTAGCACCGGCGCGAACAGCACAAGCACGATCAGGCTGATCGAGATGTCGAGCGCACGCTTGAGAAACGGCGAGGGGAGGTCAACCCGCCGTTCCTCAAGCGAAAAACCGGGAATATCCAGCGCGGGTGTGGCGCTGTGGTTCTCGGCGAAGCGTTCGTAAACAGTCACGCGCGTTACTCAGCATTGGGGCGATAACCCAATTGCATGTGGCGCGCCAGAAACCGGAACCCCTTTTGCCTTGGAATTGCGTGGTTCCGTGCCGCTTCGAAACGCCGGGCGTCCCGCTTTGCAACGCTGGGTTAACGTCAGGCCGCCATCGCCTTTTGCCAGCGCACAAGGCGCCGGTTGCCCGCGCGCAGCAGCGGGATCAGCGAGGCCGCATGGCGTTCGCTCAGTCCCAGGCCGTAACGCGGCAGCAGGAAGCGGTTGGTGCTGGCATCCAGCGTGCCCGAAAGCGTGGTGAAAGCGGCGTCGTATCCAGCGTCTTTCACCGCGCGCCAGGCTTCGCGGCCAACATCGTCCACATTGCCGAAGGGATAGGCGAAAAAGCGGCACGCGCCGACTTCGGCTTCAATGCGCGCCTTGGGTAATCGCGCCTGTTCCAGCAGCGATTGCGGCGACTGGTTTTGATTCATCGGCCAGTGCCAATGCGCGTGCGCACCGATTTCCACGCCGCTCTTCTTCAGCGCGCGCACATCGTCCCAGTTCAGAAACTTGTCGGAGGAAAAACCATCCGCGATGTGGTTGAGGCTGACATCGCTCAGCACCGCCGCCATGGCCTTGATCGCCTGCCGCGCCGCTGCACCGTCCATTCCTTTTAACGCAGCAATGGCAGCACTTTCCTGCACATCGCGGCTTTGCGGATCGCCCAGAACAACCGTGCCCAGTCGGCTGATTTCATAGCGGCCGGGGGGCGCGAAAGCAAAGAACAACCGCGCCACGAACATCGGATTGCGCTGGCCGGTATCGATATGCTGCGTGCTGACAAACAGCGTCCAGGCCAATCCAAACTCGGCAAGGATCGGCGCCGCTACGCGAGCCACATTCGCATAGCCGTCATCCGACATCACAAACAGCGCGCGCGTATATTTGCGCGGATCGGCCAGCACCGCATCCAGTTCGGATAGCGGCAGCACATCGAAATCCGCGCGCAGGGATTTCGCGATGGCGCGGAACGTGTCGGCGTCATGGTGATTGTTCTGCACATGCGCGTCGGTGATCGTGTCTTCCACGCCGTGGAAATAGACCGCTGCTGGCCCGCCGAACGGGCGCGTCAGTGCGGGCGGAATCCATCTTCCCGCTTGGCGAAACAGCCGGCCCGAAATGCTCATGCCTTGTCTTAGCCCTTTAGCCGTAACCCGCCGGTTAGCGCGCGCTGTCCCGTTTCGGCACATGGCCCGCAAGTTGCGATGAACTGCATTGCGATCCCCGAAAGCCCCGTTTCGGGACGCGTACGAGCGGAATTTCGCCATGAATGTTCGTGTTGCCCCAGGCCTCAATCCCGATATCGAACGCAAGATCGCGGCCAGAACGCTGCAGGTCGGCATTATCGGCCTTGGCTATGTCGGCCTGCCGCTGGCCCATGTCTTCTGGCAGGCGGGCCTGAAAACCACCGGCTTCGACATCGACTCCGCCAAGGTCAAAACCCTCAACGCCGGCCAAAGCTACATCAAGCATTTCGGTGCTGAGACGGTGGAAACCATGATCGGCAGCGGCCGCTTTTCCGCCACCGACAGTTTCGCCGAACTCGCCAACATGGACGCGATCCTGATCTGCGTGCCCACGCCGCTCACGCCCACGCGCGAGCCCGACCTGCAATATGTCACCGTCACATGCGAAATGATCGCGCGTTACTTGAAGCCCGGTGCGCTGGTCGTTCTGGAATCCACCACCTATCCCGGCACCACCGATGAAGTGGTGCTGCCCATTCTGGAAAAGAGCGGTCTCAAAGCAGCGCGCGATTTCCAGCTCGCCTTCTCGCCGGAGCGTGAAGATCCCGGCAGCGGCATCGAAACGCGCAGCATCCCCAAGATCGTGGGCGGCATCGACGATTATTCCGGCGAAGTGGCCGCGCGCATCTATGGTCTTGCTTTCGCGCAGGTTCTGAAAGTGCGCGATGCGCAAACCGCCGAAGCGGTGAAGATCACCGAAAACATTTTCCGCTCGGTCAATATCGCGCTGGTCAACGAATTGAAGGTCGCCTATTCGCGCATGGGCATCAATGTGTGGGATGTGATCGACGCGGCGAAAACCAAACCCTTCGGCTTCATGCCTTTCTATCCCGGCCCCGGCCTGGGCGGTCACTGCATTCCCATCGATCCGTTTTATCTGTCATGGCGTGCGCGCGCGTTTGAAGTCGATACCAAGTTCATCGAGCTTGCCGGCGAAGTGAACCGCGCCATGCCCAAGCTGGTCGTGCAGACGTTGCAGGAAGCAATGAGCGAACGCTTCTCGCGCGCCTTCAAGGATGCGCGCATTCTGGTGATGGGCGTGGCCTATAAGAAGAACGTGGACGATCTTCGCGAAAGCCCGGCCCTTCGCATCATGGACATGCTGAAAGCCGCCGGCGCACAGGTCGCTTATCACGATCCCTATTTCCCGCAGATCCCCATCACGCGCGAACATGCCGGCCTTTGCGGCATGACCAGCGTGCCGTTCGATGCGGAAACGCTGGCGCAATTCGACGCTGTGCTGATCGCCACCGATCACGACGCCACGGACTACGACGCGCTGGTGCAGGGCTCCAAACTCGTGGTCGATACCCGCAATGCCACCAAAATGGTACGCCGGGGCCGCGAGAAGATCGTTCTGGCCTAGCCTTGCGCTATGGCGGCGCGAAAGCCGCTGCGCTAGCCTGCGTTCGTCGAATATCGCTTCGGGGGGCGGATATGCCGAACGTCTATACAACCACATCCACGCAGGGCTTCGGCTCGCGTATCATGAATTCCTTTGCGGGCTTGCTGATCGGCCCGCTTCTCATCGTGGCCGCCATCGGGCTGTTGTGGTGGAATGAAGGCCGCGCGGTGCAGGCCATTGTTGGGCTTAACGAAGCCGCCAGCCAAACGGTGGAAGCGCAAGCGTCGGGCCCGTCGCCCGCCAACGCCAACAAGCTTGTGCATGTGGTTGGCACGGCAACGGCGCGAACGCCGATCCGCGACAACGACATCGGCATCACCTTCCCCGGCCAGGTCAGCGTGCAGCGCACCGCAGAAATGTATCAGTGGAAAGAGAACAAGAAAGAAGACACCCACGACAATACCGGCGGCAGCCAAACCACCACCACGACCTACACCTATGAACAAGTCTGGTCGGATGACGCCATCGACTCGTCAGACTTCAAATATCCTGACGGCCACACCAACCCACCCATGCCGTTCAAGAGCGCGCGCATTTCCGCGCCCGATGCCAAACTCGGCGGCTGGACGCTGGATTACGACACGCTGGGCCGTATCGATATTTCGCAAGTGCTGAACCCGCCCACGCCGCAAGGCTGGGTGCGAAGCGGCGACAATTATTACAAAGGCGATTCCGCGGCGCCCAAACTGGGCGAAATGCGCGTGCGCTATCAAAGCCTGCCGTCCGGCATCACGATCTCGGTGCTGGCGCTGCAAAGCGGAAACGGCTTTGCGCCGTTCACCGCGAAGAACGGCTATTCGGTCGATCTCGTCTCAACCGGCAACCATTCGGCGGATGATCTGATTCAGCAACAGCGCAAATCGGAATCCACGCTCACCTGGATTCTACGCGGTGTCGGCACGTTCCTCATGTTCATCGGCTTCACCGCGTTTCTCTCGCCGCTCTCCACGCTGGCGTCGGTCCTGCCGTTCCTCGGCAGCATCGTGCGTGGTGCTGCGGCTTTCGTCTCCATCGTCATCGCGGTGCCGCTCAGCATCATCGTGATAGCGCTGGCCTGGATCGCCTACCGTCCCATTCTCGGCGGCGGATTGATCCTGCTCGCCATCGCAGTGGGATATGGCTTGTGGCACTGGCACAAAACGCGCTCGCCGCATGTTCCCGCGCCCGTGCCAGCCAAAACCGGATGAACAATGGCGGACGCATGGATCGAAGACGTCAACCGGTTCTGGTTTGAAGAACTGACGCCGCAAGACTGGTTCGGCCCGCCGCAAGCGGTGGATGAAAAAATCCGCACGCAGTTCGCAGCCCTGTTCGAACGCCTGAAAGCGCAGCCGCCGCAACCCGCCGCGCTCGATGCGCAAGGCCATGTCGCGGCGGTGATTGTGTTCGATCAGTTTCCGCGAAACATGTTCCGCCATTCCGCCGATGCTTTCGCTACCGATCATCTGGCGCTGGGCCTCGCGCGCGACGCCGTGGATCGCAGGATGGATGCGGGCCTGACGCAGCACCAGCGCCAGTTTCTCTATATGCCGTTCGTGCACAGCGAAGATCGCGGCGACCAAGCGCGTGCGCTGGCGTTATTTCAGAAACTTGGGTTGGAAGAGCCCCTGAAGTCGACGCAAATGCACAAAGACATCATCGACCGTTTTGGCCGCTTCCCCTTCCGCAACGAACCGCTGGGCCGCCAATCCAGCGATGCCGAACGCGAATTCATGCGCACGCACAAACCGTTCTAGCCGCCCCAAACATCCTTCGCGAAGCGCAGGAAGTTTTCGCCCAGAATCTTTTCGATGCGCCGCTGGCTGTACCCGCGCGCCTTGAGCAGCGACGCCAGCTTCTCGAACTGGTCCGGCCCGCGCAGATCGACCACAAAGGGATAAGTGTCCGCGCGCTCGCCGCTGGCACCCAGCCCCTGTTTGGCGCGATCCGCCACCTGCTTGGCCAGATAGGCGCCATAAGCTTTCAGATCGTCGATACCCGTGACATCGCCATCGGTGCCGATTCCGACATGATCCTCGCCGCACACATTCACCGCATGATCGATATGCGCCACCACATCCTGCGCGTGTGCGTGACCGTCCCGCGTCAGGAACGGCATGAAATAGATTCCGACAAACCCGCCTTTGCGGGCCACAAGCTTTAGCTCTTCATCCGTCTTGTTGCGCGGCAGATCGCACAACGCGCGGCAGCCGGTGTGATTGATCGAGATGGGTTGTTTGGAAGCGCGCGCCGCATCCAGGCAGATCTGCCGCCCGCTGTGCGAAAGATCCACCATCACGCGCCGTGCATTCAACCGCTCCACCACCGCATGGCCAAACGGCGTCAGCCCCATGCCTTCCGGCGCCATCGATCCGCCGCCAAGCTGGTTTGCGGGATTGTAGGTAAGCTGGATCACGCGCACGCCAAGCCCGGCGAAAATATCCACACGGGCCGCGTCATTGCCCACCATCGCCGCGTTCTGGAATCCGTAGATCACGCCAATCTTGCCGTCGCTGCGCGCGGCTTCGATATCGGCGGCGCTATTCACTTTCAGAAGATCGCCCGGATGCGCGCGCAAAACATCGTCCCACTGGCCGATGGTGCGCACGGTATATTCAAATGGATCGCCCACATCGCCGCCGACATAGCCCAGCGTGATGTTCACCGCCGTCAGTCCGCTGGTATGCGCATCGGCAATCGTGCGCGCGTCGATATCGGGCAACCCGGTATCCACCGGATTGTCGCCTTGCGGCTTTGCCAGCGCGAGATTGGGATTCTCCAGCCCGCCCAGCGCATTGATAATCAGCATCCCATTCCCGCTTTCCGCCGCGCGCGCCGGCAACGAAGCCGCCACCGCTCCCAATCCCGCAATCGCCATCATATCGCGGCGTGTTGTTGTGTTGATCATTGGGTTTTTTCCTCTTCACATCCCCAAGGCCTGCCAAGGCGTAGCTGCGCGAGCCCGTTTACAGCCCGGCTTCGCGCTGGCGCGCGACGCCGCGGCAGCTGCTGCGCGGCGAAGACTGGTGGCCCCGGCTGGACTTGAACCAGCACGTCCCTTTCGGAACAACGGATTTTAAGTCCGGTGCGTCTACCAGTTCCGCCACGGGGCCTGTCGAAATCGGGGGCCAAACTGGGGCGGCGCTTTGGGCCGCGTCAAGGCGCTGGGTCGCGTGGGCCGCCCGCGTCATGCTAGGCCACGGCCCGCCATGATCGTCACCGCCTTCCTCATCTTTCTGATCCTTGCTTTCGCCGCCGCGGCCTTCGTGGTCTGGCCGGTTTTGCGCAAGGGCGGCGGGTCACGCGTGGGCCGTCTTTTGCTGGCGGCGGCACTGCTGGCGTTCGTGCTGGCTATCGGACTTGGCGGTTATCTGGTCTTGGGCACGCCGGCCTTGGCCGTGCGTTCGCTCACGGGCACCGAGCCCGGCGATATCGGCGCGCTGGTTTCCGAACTCTCCGTGAAAATGCGCGAACGTCCGGGCGATGCGCATGGCTGGGAATTGCTGGGACGCGGTTACCTCACGCTGAACGATTCCGCCGACGCCGCAAAATCTTTCGCGCGCGCCATCGCCATCGAAGAAGCGCTGCACCGTCACAACGCGCGTCTGCTTTCGTCCTATGGGGAAGCGCTGACCGAAGCCTCCGGCGGCGCGGTGCCGAAAGACGCCGAAACCGCATTTGAAGCCGCTCTTGCCATCGACCCGAAAGATCAGGCCTCGCGCTATTATCTTGGTCTCGCGGATGTCTCGCACGGCCGGATGCGCGCTGCGCTGGCGCTGTGGCAAAGCCTGCTTGCCGATGCGCCGGTGAACGCGCCGTGGCGTGGCGAGCTTGTGGACCGTATTGCGCAACTGAAAGCGGCGAATGGTGCCGCACCCGACATTAACGCAATGGTGGCGGGCCTTGCCGCGCGGCTGAAGGCGCAGCCCGATGATGCCGCCGGCTGGCAGCGCCTCATCCGCGCCTACACCGTGCTTGGTCAGAAGGATAAAGCGATTGCCGCGCTGGCCGATGCGCGTGCCGCGCTGAAATCAAATCCGTCCGCGCTTGCCGCGCTGAACGCGCAAGCGGCAGGCCTCAAGCTCGCCAAATGAAAACGGCGGCGTTGCCGCCGCCGTTCAAAATCTTCCCGCTGAAAAGAGATCAGCTCGAAACGCGGCCCTGCCAGACAGGCCAGCAACTCGTGTGGCCGTGCGCCTTGGCGGAATTGTAGACGCGCATCTGGGCGTCTTCGGCGTTCTTGCCGGGGCTGACCGTGGTGTAATCCGAGCCGCCCGCGCACCAGACGTAGAACTGGTGTTTGCCCGGCGCCATGAAATCGACCTGCTGGCCCGACGACATGTTCGCCGCCACCGCCACGCCGGCCACCGCAACAATCACCCCGCCAACCGCAGCCGCCAGAATTCTCTTCATTTTCATGGTCTTGTTCTCCTTGCGGGCTGCCTTGGGCTTGCCCTTACACGACAAAATCTCATCTCCGCCCTGCCTTATGGGCGTCAGCCTTCGGCTTTAAAATGATCCTTCCCCAATTTGCGGACGCCGCCTTAAGACGATCTTTCCGCACCCACAGATGCATAAAATACACACCCCGGCGCAAAAGTGAACCCGGAACGTTTGTGGGGTGAACCGCCCGCCCTGGTCTGCGTATTAGCCGCCCACACGTTCCGGCGTACCACCTTGCGCCCGCACTGCCTCTTCAACGGCCAGCGCCGCCGCTTCGACCGCGTCCTTGTCGCGCCCCCGCACCACAAGCTGTGCCCCATATCCATCCTCGCGGTAGAAGGGGTAGCTGCCGATTGCCACGCTTTTGTTATCCGCCTGCACCCGCGCCAGCCCCGCCGCGATGCGCCCTTCCGGCAGATGCGTGCTGATGGTGGCGGAATGCGTCACCGCCCCGCGCTTCAGCCGGGGGGCTATGTCTTCCAGCATGGCGCGCATGATCATCGGCACGCCGGCCATCGTGAACACATTTTCCATCTGAAAACCCGGTGCTGTGGAAACACTGTTTTTGACCAGCGTTGCGCCCAATGGAATACGCGCCATGCGCCGGCGCGCTTCGTTGAAATCTTCCTTGTTCTTGTAACGCGGCGCCATCAACGCCAGCGCCTCTTGATTGAAGTCGATACCCACGCCGAACGCGGCGGCGATGGCGTCGGCCGTAATGTCGTCATGCGTCGGCCCGATGCCGCCGGTGGTGAAGACGTAATCGTACCGCGCGCGCAAAGCATTCAGCGCCGCCACGATCTCCGCCTGCACGTCCGGCACCACGCGCGCCTCGCGAAGATCGATGCCCAGCGCCCCCAGGAACCTGGCGATATAGCTTGTGTTGGTATCCTGCGTGCGGCCCGAAAGGATCTCGTCGCCGATCACCAGAACCGCCGCCGTTACGGGCTTTTCGCTCATATTGCTGGCCTTTTTGCGCTTTTGCCGGTGGCGGGTGTAAGAAAGCCTTGAGAAACATGGGCTGAAACTGGCCCGCACGCATTCTATATATAAGGCCCATGATGTCGCTGATGCCCGAAGCCGATGCCTTTGAAGCCGCGCGCCGCGCTGGCCTCGCCGTGCAGTTGCACGGACCGGAGGCGTTTGAAGGCATGCGCAAGGCCGGAAGGCTGGCGGCCGAAGTGCTCGATCTGCTGGTGCCGGAAGTAAAACCCGGCGTCACCACGGCGGCGCTGGACAAGCTGGCGTTCGATTACGTCGTGGATCACGGCGCGGTGCCGGCGTGCCTGGGCTATCGCGGTTACCGCAACACGCTGTGCACCTCCATCAATCACGTCGTCTGCCACGGCATCCCGGAAGACAAGCCGCTGCGCGATGGCGACATCGTCAATATCGACGTCACCGTCATTGTCGATGGCTGGCACGGCGACACCAGCCGCATGTATCTGGTGGGCGACGTAAAGCGCAAAGCCACGCGCCTCGTCGATATCACCTATGAATGCATGATGCGCGGCATCGCGGTGGTGAAGCCGGGTGCCACCACCGGCGATATCGGCCACGCCATCCAGTCTTATGCCGAAGGCCAGGAACATTGCGCCGTGGTGCGCGATTTCTGCGGTCACGGCCTTGGAAAAGTTTTTCACTCGCTGCCGAACATCGTGCATTATGGCCGCGCCGGGCAGGGGCTCACTTTGCGGCCCGGCATGTTCTTCACCGTCGAACCCATGATCAATCTCGGCGGCTATGGCGTGAAAGTGTTGAACGACGGCTGGACGGCGGTAACACGCGACCGTTCGCTGTCCGCGCAATTCGAACACAGCATCGGTGTCACCGAGAATGGCTTCGAAATCTTCACCGCCTCGCCCAAGGGCCTCGACAAGCCCCCATATCTCTGACGTTTCGCAGGTCTTTGTCGCGGCGCCCGCTGAGAAGCCGCATTACATCGGTCACCGCAAACGCCTGCGTGATCGCTTCATGGCCGGCGGTGCCGCCGCCATGCCGGATTACGAACTGCTGGAACTGGTGCTGTTCGGCGCCATCAGCCAAGGCGATCTGAAGCCGCTGGCGAAAACGCTTCTGGAAAAGTTCGGCAGCTTCGCGGATGTCATCGCCACCTCGCCGGAACGGCTGAAAGAAGTGAGCGGCGTCGGCGAAGCTGTGGTGGCGCAACTGAAAATCGTGGAAGCAGCAGCGCTTCGTCTTTCCAAAACCGCGCTGAAGGGCAAGCCCGCTCTCAGCTCATGGTCCGCGCTGATCGACTATTGCTCGGCCGCGATGGCGCGCAACAGCCGCGAGGAATTCCGCGTGCTGTTTTTGGATCGCAAGAACGCGCTGATCGAAGACGAGCCTTTAAGCCAAGGCACCATCGACCACACGCCCGTCTATCCGCGCGAGATCGTGCGCCGCGCGCTGGAGCTTGGCGCATCCGCCATCATCCTCGTGCACAATCACCCCAGCGGCGATCCCACGCCCAGCAGGGCGGATATCGACATGACGCGCGAAATCGCCGATGCCGCTAAGGCGCTGCGCATTGCCGTGCACGATCACATCGTCATCGGCCGCGGCGGCCATGCCAGTTTCAAGGCGCTGGGGCTGCTTTAGGCCGCAGCCAAAGCCTGCCTTCGCGCATTATCTTTCCACCCCATCACGACGGAGCCACAGATGCCTGCACAACGGAATATCGCGGTATTGATTGGAAGCCTCAGGAAAGCCTCGATCACGCGCAAAACCGCCAAGGCGCTGATCGCGGCCGCGCCGGATAGTCTGCGCTGCACAATCGTCGAGATCGGCGATCTTCCGCTTTACAACGAGGATCTGGACGAAAACGCGCCACCATCTTGGACGCGGTTTCGCAGCGAGATCGCGAATGCCGACGCCATCCTGTTCGTGACGCCGGAATACAATCGCTCCATCCCCGGCTGCCTGAAGAATGCTATCGATGTCGGCTCGCGTCCGCCGAACAAGAGTGTGTGGAACGGCAAGCCCGCCGGCGTTGTCAGCGTCACGCCCTATAAACTCGGCGCGTTCGGCGCCAACCACGCCATCCGCCAGACCTTCGTCTTTCTAAACATGCCCGCGATGCAGCAGCCCGAAGCCTATATCGGCGGCGCGGCCGATTTGTTCGGCGATGATGGCGCGGTGAAAAACGACGAAACAAAAAAATTCCTTACGAAATTCATGACGGCTTTCGCCCAATGGATCGCAACGCTGCAAGGGCCGCAAAGCGAGAGCTTCGACGATTTCATGAAGCGCCGCGAAACGGCGGCTGCGGCTTATGTCCGCGGCGATGCCGCGCCGCTGGACAAGATGATCCCGAAAGAAGGCGACGCGACATTCTTCCCGCCCAACGGCGGCACTGTGTCCGGCGCCGCCGATGTTGCCGCGCGTTACGACAAGGATGCGAAGGCGTTCGGCCCCGGCGGCACAACCAGCCTGGAGGTGCTTCAGTCCGGCGCGTCGGGCAACCTCGCTTTCTGGACAGGCTTCCAGAACGCGCGGGCCGAGCTCGGGGGCCACACGGTCGATATGAAGCTGCGCATCACAGAACTGTTCCGTTTTGCAGGTGGATCGTGGGTCATGGTTCACCGCCATGCCGATCCGGCGGCGGAGCCGGAAACAAAGAAATAACCGCCGCGCCGGTTGGCTTAACCGCTGTCCGCATTTTCCTCCCGCGCGCCCGCACATGCGCTAAAGTCCTTTGGGGATTGGCGGGAAGCGGCATTTGCCGCGCAAGGTCATGTGGCGGTTCGCGCTTTGGCAGGTTGGCCACTTTGTGCTTGCGCTGGTGGGCGCGGGCCTTCTGGCCGCCGCCGTTTCCGCCTTCGCCATAACCAACGCCACGCAGGGCATGGCGGCATTTTCGCGGGCCTTCGCATCGCGCGCCGCCGCCTTCGGCACAGGGCACTTCGGCTATAGCGCCATCGTCGCGCAATCCTCCAGCGATCTTGTGCTGAAGGGTCTGGCGCCAACGCTCACGCTTATTCTGTGGGGCGCGCTGATCGCGCTCATTGTGGGCGCGCCGCTGGGAATCGTCTTCGGACGCGGTCCGGCGCGCCGCGCGCTGGCGCCGCTCATCCAGATCGTGGCCGCAACACCCGTCTTTTGCGTCGGGCTCGGGCTTATCTGGCTGGCCGTCCATTACGCGCATTGGCCGGCGTCCGCGCATGGCGATGCGGGTGCGGCGCTCGGATTGCTGCCGGCGATTTTACAGCGCAACGGCGGGGCAATCGCTTCCGGCTTCCGCCTATTGTTGGTGCCGGCCCTCATTGTCGGCGCATCGGGCGCCGCCAGCCTTCAGCTTTCCCTGCGCCGTGCCGCCGCCGAAGCGGGCGATGCGCCTTATCGCCAGGGCCTGAAGCTGATGGGGCTAAGCACACTTGAGATCGAGCGCGTCTATGTGGCGCCGCAGGTGATCGCAGGCGTGCTGTCGAATGCGGGCGAGATCGTGCTGGCGCTGATTTCGGCGGCGGCCATCGCCGAATGGGTTTTCGACTGGCCGGGCGATGCGGTTCTCTTCGTGAAGTCCGTGGCCTTGCGTGATTGGAACGTGGCCGCGCTCGTGCTTCTGCTGTTCGCCGTCATCAAGCTCATCGCCGATCTGGCCGGCGCATTGGCCGCGCGCGCGCTGGCCGAGCCGGAGCGTGATGCATGAGCGCGCACGCAAATCCATCGCCGCGCACCGCACCAGCACTTCGCGCCGTCATTCGCGCTATCGGCTTGATCGGGCTTGGCGGCATTGCGATTGCGGTAGGTCTTGCCGATGTCATTGCGCGCGCGCCGGTGGATGCCATCGGCGTTGGCCCTTCGCTCGCGCCCCCATCGCAAGCTTTTCCGTTCGGCACCGATCTTCTGGGCCGTGACATGTTCAGCGAAACGCTGCACGCGCTGGCGATCACGCTGGGCGATGCCATCGTGGGCGCGCTGGTTGCCGTCGCGCTGGGCGGCATCTTCGGCTTCGTTGCCGCGCGGTTGCCCTGGCGCATCGGCGATGGCTTGCGCGTCGTCGCCGGAATTCTGGCCGCTGTCCCGGCGCTGCTTCTGGCCATCCTGTTCGTCGGCCTTACCGCGCGCGGCTTCGCGCCGGTGGCTGCGGGTCTTGCCGCGGCACCTTTCGCCTTCGCCCGCGCCTTCGATCGCGCCCGCCTGCTCGGCGCGTCGCACTATGCGCAATATGCGCGCGCCAGCGGCATCCGCTCCGCCACGCTTCTGCGCCGCGATCTGGCTTACGAAGTGCGCGACAATTTCCTCTCCACCGTAACGCGCGCGCTGGCCGCTGTCGCCATCACGCTGGCCACGCTCAGCTTCTTCGGCTTCGGCGCCGTGCCGCCCGCGCGCGATCTGGGACTTCTGATAGCATCCGCCAGGGCCGGTTTTCTCGATGCCTGGTGGACGGCGGCGTGCCCCGCCTTCACGCTCATGTTGCTTATCCTCTGCGCGCGGCTGGCCGCCGGCCTCGATGAAGGCGAGCGGCCGTGAGCGAACGCATCCTCAGCATCAGCGACCTCACCATCACGCGCGCCGGCCTGCCGCGCCCGGAGCTGGAAAATGTTTCGCTCACCCTCGATGCCGGTGAAACGCTGCTCCTGCTGGGTGAAAGCGGTTCCGGCATCCCGTCGCTGATGCGCGCCGTGATGGGGGCCGGCCAAAGCGGCGAGCGCGTCAGCGGACAAATTCAATTCGCGCAGTCCACGCCGGGCGTAAAAGTGAGACATGGGGAAAGCGCTTTGCGCATTGCCTATCTGCCGGACGCCCATAGCGAAGTCTTGAGCCCGCACGCCTCCGTGCTTTCGCAGCTTGTGCGCATCCTGGCGCGCAAGCTGGATTTGCCGCGCGCAACCGCAAGCGAAGAATTGCGGCTCACGCTGGCGCGCCTCGAAGGCGCTCCGCCGCTCGATGCTTTCCGCGCCGGCACGGTGGAAGCGATGGCGCTGAGTTGGGGTTTTCTGGCGCTGGCCATCGCACAAACGCCCGATCTCATCGTGGCCGATCATCCGCTGCCCGATAGCTCGCCCATCGGTTCGCGCAAGTTCACCGCGGCACTTGTCGCCGAGCAAAAGCGCCTTGGGTTTGCTCTGCTCTATTCGGCACGGCGCACGCTCGTCACCACATGGCTCGAAGGCCGTATCGCGATCTTGCGCAACGGCAGGATTGTGGAAGAAGGAACGGTTGGGCGCCTTTCGTCTGCGCAGGCGCACGCTTACACCCAGCAACTCTACAAGTCGCTTCCTATGGTAACGCCGCAAGTGCCGCTGCCGCGGCGTGGTTCGCGCGGTGAACCGGTGTTGCAGGTGCGTGGGCTGGAATTGTCGCCACCGCAAAAGAATGTTTATCGCGCGCGCGAAACGGTGACCTTCGATCTGCGCCGCGGCGCCAGCCTGGCGTGGCTGGGCGAGGAAAACTCCGGCCGCAACGAACTCTTGCGCATGGTGCTGGGCCAGCAGGAGCCCGCTGGCGGCCGCGTGATTTTCGATTCCGTCGATGTCGGAATTCTCTCGCAGGCGATGACCGCGCGTTTGCGCCGCCGCGTTGTCTTCATCGCCGGCGATGATAACGTGCTCGATCCGCGTATGAACGTGCGCGACACGGTGGAAGAACCTTTGCGCGCGCACCTGAACCTTTCGCGCGATCTGGTCGCCGGCCATTGCGAAGCGGCGCTCAAGCGCGTCGGCCTCGCCTCGCTTGCGCCGGAACGTGCCGTGGCGGCGCTGTCGCGCTTCGACAAGCGCAGGCTGCAAGTCGCGCGCGCCATTGTCACTGTGCCGTTGCTGGCGGTGATCGATGAGCCGCAACGCGGGCTTGGCCCGTTGGAATCCGCCGTCATGCTGGATCTGCTGCGCGAATTGCGTGCGCAGGAAGGCCCGGCGTTTCTGCTGCTCACCGCCAATTTCGCGCTGGCGCTGGCGCTGGCCGACGAGGCCATGGTGTTCAAGGATCGCTCCATCGTGGAGCGCGGCCCCGTTGGCGAAATGCTCAAAGCCCCCAAAGACGACTATACCAAAGCGCTGATTGCGGCGATTACGCCTGTGCTTCCATCCGGGCTTCCGAAAGCGCAATCGCAGGGCTAGAAGATGCGCCAGAAGGGGCGCCCTTCCAGCCCGAGGTCCGCGAACACATGCTCAAACTCAAAGACGAAACGCTTCTCCGCCGCGATTCCTATGTCGACGGCAAGTGGGTGGGTGCACAATCCGATGCGCGCTTTGCCGTGCGCAATCCTTCCACCGGCGGCGTGATCGCCGAAGTCGCGGACTTTCTGGAGAACGATACGCGCGCGGCCCTCGAAGCCGCCGAGCGCGCTTTCCCGGCATGGAAGAAAAAGACCGCCAAGGAACGCGCGAATGTCATGCGCAAATGGTTCGATCTTCTCATCGCCAATCAGGAAGACCTTGCCGCGATTATGACGGCGGAGCAGGGCAAGCCTTTGGCGGAAACGCGCGGCGAAGTGGCGTATGGCGCAAGTTTCATCGAATGGTTCGCCGAAGAGGGCAAGCGCATCTATGGCGATGTGATCCCCACCAGCGGCGCTGCCCGCCGCATCATCGTGTTCAAGGAACCCATCGGCGTTGTCGCCGCGATCACGCCGTGGAATTTTCCCAACGCCATGATCACCCGCAAGGCCGCACCCGCGTTGGCTGCCGGCTGCACCTTCGTCATCAAGCCTGCCGCCGAGACGCCGCTGTCGGCACTTGCGCTGGCCGAACTCGCGCACCGCGCCGGCATTCCGCCCGGCGTGTTCAACGTGGTGACGTCGAGCCACGCCGCCCGCGTCGGCGCCGAACTCACGCAAAGCCCCATTGTGCGCAAATTCTCTTTCACCGGCTCCACCGAAATCGGCAAATTGCTGATGCGCCAGTGCGCCTCCACCGTGAAGAAAGTTTCGCTGGAGCTTGGCGGCAACGCGCCGTTTATCGTGTTCGACGACGCCGATCTGGACGCCGCCGCCGATGGCGCGATGATCTGCAAGTACCGCAACATGGGTCAGACCTGCGTCTGCGCCAACCGCATCCTGGTGCAGGATTCGGTGTATGACGCGTTCCTCGAAAAATTCCAGGCGCGCGTCGTCAAGCTGAAAGTGGGCGATGGTTTCGCCGATGGCGTAACCCAAGGTCCGCTTATCAACAAGGACGCCATTGAAAAGGTCGAACGCCTGATCGCCGACGCCATCAAGAAAGGTGCCAAGATCGTCACCGGCGGCAAACTCTCGTCGCTGGGCGGCACGTTCTTTGAGCCCACCATCATCCGCGACGTCACGCCGTCCATGACGGTGGCGAAAGAAGAAATCTTCGGCCCCGTCGCCACACTGTTCCGCTTCAAGACCGAAGACGAAGCCATCGCCATGGCCAACGATACCGAATACGGCCTCGCCGCCTATTTCTATGCGCGCGATCTGGGCCGCGTCTTCCGCGTGGCGGAAGCGCTGGAATATGGAATCCTCGGCATCAACGAAGGCATTATTTCCACCGAAGTCGCACCCTTCGGCGGCATGAAGGAATCCGGCATCGGCCGCGAAGGCTCCAAATACGGCATCGAGGATTACGTCGAAATCAAATATCTGGCACTCGGAGGCTTGGGCACCGCATGATCCCGCGTTACGCACGCCCGCAAATGACGGCGATCTGGTCGCCGGAAACCAAATTCCGCATCTGGTTCGAGATCGAGGCCCACGCCGCCGATGCGCTGGCCGAGCTTGGCGTCATTCCAAAAGACGCGGCGAAAAAGGTCTGGGAAAAAGGCAACGCCGCGACGTTCGATGTAGAGCGCATCGACGAAATCGAGCGCGAAGTAAAGCACGACGTCATCGCCTTCCTCACCCATCTTTCCGAAATCGTCGGCCCCGAAGCGCGCTTCGTGCATCAGGGCATGACATCGTCCGATGTGCTGGACACTTGCCTGTCGGTGCAGCTCGCCCGCGCCGCCGATATCCTCATCGCAGATGTCGATGCGCTGCTGGCCGCGCTGAAGAAACGCGCCTACGAATTCAAGGACACGCCCACCATTGGCCGCAGCCACGGCATCCATGCCGAGCCCACCACCTTCGGCGTGAAGCTGGCCGGCTTCTATGCCGAGTTCGCCCGCGCCAAACAGCGCCTGATCGTTGCGCGCGAAGAGATCGCCACCTGTGCCATTTCCGGCGCCATCGGCAGCTTCGCCAACATCGATCCGCGCGTGGAAGAACATGTCGCCAAGGCGATGCACCTGAAGGTCGAGCCCGTTTCCACGCAGGTCATCCCGCGCGACCGCCACGCCGCCTTCTTTGCAACGCTGGGCGTGGTCGCGTCGTCGCTGGAACGCCTCGCCACCGAAATCCGCCATCTGCAGCGCACCGAAGTTCTGGAAGCCGAGGAATATTTCTCGGAAGGCCAGAAGGGCTCGTCCGCCATGCCGCACAAGCGCAACCCGGTACTCACCGAAAACATCACTGGCCTCGCGCGCATGGTGCGCAGCTATGCCATGCCTGCGATGGAAAACGTGGCGCTGTGGCATGAGCGCGATATCTCGCACTCCAGCGTGGAGCGTTACATCGGCCCCGACGCCACCATCACTTTGGATTTCGCGCTTGCCCGCGCCACCGGCGTGATCGAGAAGCTTCTCGTCTATCCCAAACGCATGCAGGAAAATCTGGATCGCACCCGCGGACTGGTTCACAGCCAGCGCGTGTTGCTGGCACTCACGCAAGCCGGCGTCGGCCGCGAAGATTCCTACCGCCTCGTCCAGCGCAACGCCATGCGCGCCTGGAACGGCGAAGGCGATCTTCTTTCCAACCTGAAGGGCGATGCGGAAGTAACGAAAGCGCTACCGCAGGCGAAACTCGAAGAACTCTTCGACCTCGGCTACCACCTCAAACATACCGACACGATCTTCAAACGCGTGTTTGGCTAAACTGAGAAAATAGGCGATGAGCGATCAACTCGTGACCATCGCGTCGCAATTGAATCCGTGGGAGGCCCACATTTTAAAAGGCCGCTTGGAGGCGGATGGCATATTCGCCGTTGTGATCGATGAAAATAATTTTTCATATGGCATGTGGGCAACGAGCAGCGGCGTTAGAGTTCAAGTCCAGTCCGAGAATGTCGCCCGCGCTTTAGAAATTAAGAGGGGCGCACACGGCTGAACGGTCAGAGCCGTGGCGCGATTTCCGCAGTGTCGAGGCTCAGACGCGTGTTCGGTTAAACCTTCTCCACCGCGCCGCCGCTTTCGGCCCAATCCTTGAAGCCGCCCATATTGTAGACGTTCGTGTAGCCCATATCCTTCAGCACTTTTCCGCTGAGTGCCGAACGTCCGCCTGACGCGCAATAGACGAATACCGTCTTGTCCTTGGCGAAATTCTTGTCGTGATAGGGGCTGTCTGGATCGGCCCGGAATTCCAGCATCCCGCGCGACACATTTACCGCGCCCGCCACCTTGCCGCTGGCCTGAACCTCCGGCGCATCGCGCACATCCACCACCAGCACGTCGCCTCGCGCCATCTTGGCCTTGGCTTCATCCGGCGTGATCTTCGGCACCGCCGCGTTGGCGGCTTCCATCATCTGCTTCACGTTGGTCGGCATAATATCTCCTTCGCTAACTAATTCGCCCTGATTGAATATCGCACCGGCAATGTTTTCAGTCCGCTCACAAACGTCGCCTCCACGCGCTTGGGTTCGCCGGCCAGCTCAATGGAATCCAGCCGCCGCAGCAATTCCGCGAAGAACGAGCGGATTTCCAGTTTCGCCAGATACTGGCCCAAACACACATGCGCGCCGTAACCGAACGCCACATGGCGGTTGTTCGCGCGATCTACCTTGAACTGGAACGGATGGGCAAACGCTTCTTCGTCGCGGTTGCCGGAAATGTAAAACAATTCCAGCGCCTGCCCCTTCTCAATCGTCTTTCCGCGCAACACATAATCTTCCGTCGCCGTGCGCATGAAATGCTGCACCGGCGTCACCCAGCGAAACATCTCGTCCACAGCACTTGGCAGCAATTCCGGATTGTCCTTCAGCTTCTTCAATTCACCGGGATTGTCGATCAGCGCGCGCAACCCGCCTGCAATCGTGCTGCTCGTTGTGTCGTGTCCCGCCGTCGCCACGATGATGTAATAGGAAGCGGTTTCCAGATCGCCCAGCGGGCAGCCCTTCACCTGCGCGTTGGCGATCACGCTGGCCAGATCCTCGCCGGGGTTGGCGCGCCGCTCCGCCGTCATTTTGTTGAAATACATAAAGAAGTCGAGAATGGTATTGGTGCTGGTGTTGCTCTCAGCTTCCGCGCGTTTCATGTCCGGGTCCTGCCCGCCGAACAATTCCTGCGTCAGCTTCAGCATCAGCGGCTCGTCGCTTTCCGGCACGCCCAGAATCGACATGATCACATGCAGCGGATAATAAACCGCAATGTCGCGGGCGAAGTCGCACGCCGGTCCCATCTCCATCATCTTGTCGACGTAACGCTTGGCCAGTTCGTGCGTGCGCGCTTCCAGCTTTTTCAGATTGCCCGGCATGAACCACGCTTGCGTCAGCCCGCGATAGGCGCGGTGATCTGGGTTGTCCATGTCGATTAGCGTGCGAAACGGCGAAACG
This sequence comes from Rhizomicrobium sp., assembly GCA_036267995.1. GTDB lineage: Bacteria > Pseudomonadota > Alphaproteobacteria > Micropepsales > Micropepsaceae > Rhizomicrobium. The sequence continues at coordinate 7,689 of DATAUZ010000029.1, read as the reverse complement.
CGTCCGGTCTTCGGGTCCGGCCCGCCCCACATCGAAGCCAGTTCGTGTTCGGTATGAATATCCATCAGCACCGAACGCGGCTCGTTCAGGAAAATATCGTTGAGTTTTTCAATCTCCAGAATATCGGCATATTTCGTCACCGCCCAATAGGGGCGAAAGCCTTCCGGCTCCGTCCAATGCACCGGGTCGTCGCGCCGCAACCGCCCCAGCAATTCGTGGATCAGTTTTTCGTCGCCATAGGTTTTGGGTGAGGCAATGGCATTGTCGAGTGCGGCGTCGCGCATGGAAAATTCCTCGAAAGCGAATGGCGGTCGGGACGATTCCATCCCACGCCTTGCAAAGGCGCAAGTGCGGTCACATTTCAGCCGCATGGGCCGGTTCACCTGAGGGTCACGCGAAGCGGAGGGGATCATGCATCGCAAGTTTCTTACGGTTCTGGCGGTTGCCGCTACGGCACTCTGCCTTTGCGGCTGTTTCGATCTCACCCAGAAGGTGGCGCTCAACCGCGATGGCTCCGGCCATTATGAAATTGCGGTCGCTTCCACCGGCATTGTGGGCGATGCGCTGAAGGATGCCGACATTCTAAGCGGCACGCGCGGCCCCGTGGCCAAGCGCACCGTCATCCAGAACGGTCGCGTCACGCGCACCGCATCCACCAATTTCAAGAACCTGTCCGATCTTGCGCTGTCCGATGAAGCCATGAGCGTCACGGTGAAGGGCCGCGATCTTTTCGGCTTCGGCGCCACCCATGCCGTCTTCCGCCGCACCTTCCTGGTGCAGAACGCCAAGCGCGCCGGCGAACGCCGCGCCCGCAACGCCGATGACGACACCGACAACGCCGTCATCACCAGCATGTTCGGCGATCAAACTTATACTTACAGCGTCACGCTGCCCGGCTCTATCGAATGGATCGCGCCGCTCAACATCAACGGCATGGCCATCAAGCCGCGCGTCACCGGCGATATGTTCCATGGCCACACGGTCACATGGCGCATGCCGCTGGGCTTGCTGCTCTCGCAAAAGCTGCTTCGTTACAGCATCGGCTTTTCAGTCTATGGCGCGGTGAAGGAAGAACAGACGACTCCAAGCGGCTCGGCTGCGCCGTGATTGTCACAGGACGGTTCGTCTCGCTCTAATTCGGAAGACAGATTTCAGTGTCGTGTATCGTTGCCAGGCCACCACGCGCCTGCAGCCGTCCCGCTTCGGAGAGTGAAAAAAGGCGTGCGGCTAGAACAATGTCGCCAACCTGGCATAGGGCAATTCAGTCGCCTGCCAGAGCGCTTCTCCCACGACGCGGGCCATTTTCTGCCACTCCGGGCGAGCGCACGAAACGAGCATATCGTCAAAACAGGTAATCGGCGCCGAGTGAAGCCCAACCGCATCTACAATGCGAAAGGGCGCATTCTCGCTTTGGAGTCCACGCCAATGCGTCAGGTAATTGTGCCGCTGCTCCGGTGTCAGCGATTGCGCGAGATCGAGCAGTCCGTTTCGGATGATGTCTTCGGAGGTTAGCAAACCGGTCGACGTGATATGGTGGGGCGCAATTTCTTGGTTATGCCGGCCGATAGTGCCGATCTGTCTATCCGTCAGATCGATAACATGGCACGGCAATTCACCAAGCCGACCGAGTGCCTCCAGAAACCCTGCGTATTCGTGTGCAGACCGGCGGGATACCCAGATAACCCGTTGACCTTGAACACTGGACAAATCCGACCAGAACTTTTCCGATGCTTGAGTCACTTCATCCCAACCGGAAACCCCCAAGTTTTCTTCCACCCAAGCGCCTCGTAGTTCCGGGCTTGGAGGAGCGATGGGGCCAAAGCTGAGATTGTCAAAGAAGGCTATGACGGCTTCCTGCCTGCCAGCGGCTTGAAGAGCCCGCCGCAAATCGGGAGCGGCCGATGGACTGAAGACGAAATGTGTCGCTTGGCTCATGTGATTATCGTAGCCGCGTGAAGCCATCCGCACTCCACGCTTCGCTGCCAACGCCATGATGAACGAAGAACAGTCCGGCCGGATCGTACTGTTTCTTCGCCGCCTCCAGGTGCGCGTGGTTTTCGCCCCAATAATCGTGCTGCCAGTTGTCGTTGAAGAAGTTGGTTTCGTTGACATAGGTGCCGGCATCCGGCGCGATCTTGCGAAACTCCGCCGTCGCCGCGTCAATCGCGCGCGCATCCTTGCGCGCCGCATTCTCATCCAGCGGCTTGGGCCGCGGGAATCCGGGATAATCCGGCATCTCGCCATCCGCGATAAGCACCAGCGCGAAAGCATCCGTCACGGCCGGGTTCATGGCCGTATCGCGCGCAGCGGCAATGGCCTCTGGCGTCGCGCCGGCCAATCCCTTGTTAAAGTGAAATTCCACATCCTTGTGGCGGCTCGCCGCAAAAATCGCATCGCACAGCGTTTGTTGCTGCGCCGGTTGCAGCAGCGATTGCGGCAGCCACAGCGAGTCATAACCGTGCAGGAACGCGCCGACCTGGTCTTGATCGCCCTTCCACCACGCATAAGCGGCCGGTGCGCCCGCGCGCGTGTCAGCAATCATGGCGTCATTGCCATGCGCTCTGCGGCCCGGCGCGTCCCACCAATGTTGGGCGGGTGCAACAGCACTGCCCGGATCTTCCGTGATGGCGAGATCGGGCTGCGCCTTCGCCCAGTCGAAGAAAGGTGTCCACGCCGCCTTGATCTGATCGCCATCGAGCCCCTGACAAACGAATGACAGCCGCAGCGAATTGTCCTGATTGAAATACGCCTGCTCGCCCCAATGCGGATTGAACAGGTTCGCCGTATAGAAACTTATGAACTTCGCCACCAGCTTTTTGAAAGCCTCGTCGTTGTTGGCTTTCACCGTGCCCCAAGCCGCGCCGAAATGCTCCGGCAGGTCGTGCGTTTTCAGCGTGACGCGTGTGACGACGCCGAAGCTTCCGCCACCGCCGCCTTTCAGCGCGAAGAACAGCGCCGGATCGTTGCACGCGTTCACGATACGCACCTTGCCGTCGGCGGTTACGATTTCCGCTTCCAGCAGATGCGATGCCACGGTGCCGAATCCTTTGGAGAAACTGCCAAAGCCGCCGCCTTGCACCAACCCGGCCACGCCAACCGTGGTGCAGCCGCCGCCTTGCACATAGCGCCCCGCCTTCGTCGTCACCGCATCGTAGAGATCGATCCACATGCAGCCTGCGCCAGCACTCACCGCATGCGAGGGTGCTACTTTACCGTCGCATCCTTGCGGCACGAACGCGTCGTGCAGCGCCACGTCGCGCAGCGCCCGCGTCCAGATCATCAGTGAGTCCGGTGCGCTCGATGTGCCGAGATAAGAGTGTGCGCCGCCCTTCACCACCAGCCGCAGGTTCTTCTCGCGCGCGAAATTCACCGCCGCCGCAACATCGGCCGCATTGCGCGCCTTCACCGCATAGACGCTGGGCTGCGGCATCCACGCATCCAGCCAGCCGGATACCTGCGTGCCGCCCGGTTGATCGCCGATATAGATAGGGTTGCGCATGTTGGCGATCACATCGGCGCAAGCCGCACTCTTCGCATCCGCCTCGCACGCTGCGAACAGCGGATGCACGTCGATCAGATTGCCGCCAACGGTATCTTTCAGTGTTTGCCACTGCGCGGCACTTGGCCAAGCCGCATCGCCCGGCCGCACGCGCGAAAGAACCGCAGCACCTTTGCGCGCCGCGCGCGCCAAAAGCGCCGTCGGCCGCAACGCCGCAACAGCGGCCATTCCCTGAAGCAGGCTGCGTCTGTGCATGGCGATCCCTCAGAAAGCTGTTGGCTCTACTTCTTCGCTTCGTGCTCGATCTGGTCGCCCGCCGTCACCAAAAATTCTTCCATCTTTTGGCGGATCGTCTGTTCACTCACGCCGGCAGGCAGATCGGCGCGCACCTTGCGGTAGACATCCTCGTCACCGGCTTCCTCGAAATCGGCCGCCACAACCTCCTTGGCGTAGGCCGCCGCCGCATTGCCCGAAAGGCCGCGTTCGCCGGCCGCCCAAAGGCCCAGAAGCTTGTTTCGCCGCGCCATCACCTTGAAGCGCAGTTCCTCGTCATGCGCCCACTTGGCTTCCTGGCCCTTGCGGCGATCCTCAAATCCACCCGACATGCATAACCTCTTGAAAGATATGGAAAATGGCGGCCATCGGCGGTCCGCCTCCCGTCAACATAATGGCTAGACGGGATGTCCCCAAGCTGCGGCTTCGCTATCGTTGCCGGGAGGGGTGCGCATCGCTAAGTTCAGTCTTCGACGGGGCGCGAGTGCCCCGTCTCGCGTTTAAGCCTCGCCGCAACGCGAAAAGGAACCCCAGATGAAGCGCCGCCGGCAGATTTACGAGGGCAAGGCCAAGATCCTTTACGAAGGACCGGAGCCGGGCACACTGATCCAGTATTTCAAGGACGACACCACCGCCTTCGACGCCACCAAGAAAGCCGTGCTCGACGGCAAGGGCGTGCTCAACAACCGCATCAGCGAATACCTGATGAACCAGTTGAACGCGATCGGCGTGCCCACCCATTTCGTGCGCCGCCTGAACATGCGCGAGCAGCTGGTGAAGGAAGTCGAGATCATTCCGCTCGAAGTGGTCGCGCGCAATGTTGCGGCGGGCTCGCTCGCCAAGCGCCTTGGCATCGATGAAGGCACGGTGCTGCCGCGCTCGATCATCGAATACTATTACAAGAACGATAAGCTGCACGATCCGTGGGTGAGCGAAGAACATATCACCGCGTTCGGCTGGGCATCTCCGCAAGACCTCGACGACATGGTGAACCTCACCATCCGCATCAACGATTTTCTCTCCGGGTTGTTTCTCGGCGTCGGCATCAAGCTGGTCGATTTCAAGCTGGAATTCGGCCGGCTGTGGGAAAACGATTACATGCGCATCGTGCTGGCCGATGAGATCAGCCCGGATTCCTGCCGCCTGTGGGACGCGCAGTCCAATGAGAAGATGGACAAAGACCGTTTCCGCCGCGACATGGGGGGCGTGGTCGAAGCCTATTCCGAAGTCGCCCGCCGCTTGGGCATCATGCCCGAATCGGTGCAAGGCGAAACCAAGGGACCGGTTCTGGTGAAGTGATGCTTCGTGGCTCGCTTCGCTCGCACCTCAGCATGACGAAAACCTGATGGGTGGCTGGACTTATATGCTGCGGTGTTCGGACGAAAGTTTCTACATAGGTTCGACGTCGTATGCCGATGTGGAAGTCCGGGTCGCTGAACACAACGACGCCCGCTATTGGGGTTACACATCTTCCCGGCGGCCCGTAAGCCTCATTTGGTCGAAGCGGTTCGATGATCTGCGAGATGCGCACGCTATGGAGCGCCAGCTTAAAGGTTGGAGCCGGGCCAAGAAAATGGCTTTGATAAAAGGTGATGGCGAAAGCCTGGTTCGTCTCTCCAGCCGCAGGGCTGGAAACCCCAAGTCCGCGCCGAGACCGTCACGGCGGCAATCGGTTGACGAATTACATTCTACAGGGCGTCGTCATCCTGAGGTGGCCGCGCAGCGGCCCACGAAGGATATACGATGAAAGCCCGCGTTTTCGTCACTCTGAAAAACGGCGTTCTCGATCCTCAAGGCAAAGCCATCGGTAATGCGCTGCACGGGCTGGGCTTCGGCGCGGTGGGCGAGGTGCGCCAGGGCAAAGTCATCGACATCGAACTGACCGAACGCGACGAGGCAAAAGCCCGCGCGAGCCTCAAAGACATGTGCGAAAAGCTCCTCGCCAACACCGTGATCGAGAAGTACGAAATAGAATTGAAAACATGAGCCGCGAACCACATCTGTCATCCCCGGCGAGCGCGCATTTTCGCGCGCGAGGGAAGGGGACCCAGGTGTTCGAACATCACGGTTGCTTCAGTACCTGGGTCCCCTTCCCCTCGCTGCGCTCGGCCGGGGATGACAGTTTTTATCTGGAGGTCGCGCGGTGAAATCCGCCGTCATCGTGTTTCCGGCGTCCAATTGCGATCGCGATGCGCAGGTGGCGCTCAAGCAGCTCACCGGCAAAGACCCGCACATGGTCTGGCATGCCGACGCCGAGGTTCCCGATGTCGATCTCATCGTGCTGCCGGGCGGTTTCGCATATGGCGATTACCTGCGCTCCGGCGCGATGGCGGCACTCTCCCGCGCCATGAAGGATGTTATCGCCAAGGCGCAGAAGGGTGTCACGGTGCTGGGTATCTGCAACGGTTTTCAGGTTCTCACCGAAGCGGGCCTGCTGCCGGGCGCGCTGATGCGCAACGCGGGGCTGAAATTCGTCTGCCGCCCGGTCAATCTGGAAGTGCACGAGACGCAATCCAAATTCACCCGCAAATACGAGAGCGGCCAGCGCGTGGTGTTTCCGGTGGCCAACGGCGAAGGCAATTATTACGCCGACGATGAAACGCTGAACCGGCTGGAAGGCGAGGGCCGCGTCGCCTTCCGCTATGCGGCCGACGACAATCCCAACGGCTCCGCGCGCAACATCGCCGGCATCCTCAACGAAAAGCGCAACGTGCTGGGCCTGATGCCCCATCCCGAACGCGTCGTCGATCCACTTCTCGGCGGCACCGACGGCAAGGCGCTGTTCCAGAGTTTGATCGAGGCACTAAGTTGAAAAGCCCGCGTAGAAGTATCGCGCTGGCGCTTGCCGTTTTTGCGATTGGATTTACAAAAGCTTGGGCCGGACCTGTAACGATACCAGGTGCGCCACAATTACCACCCCATATGCATTACGAAATAAGAATCAACTCAATCCAGTCGCGTCCGCCTTCTCCAATCGGTAAACCAGTGAGTGCCGCAAGCGCTTCGCATGACCCGCAATGGCGCAAAATTGTGGTGCGGTTGCCAACAGGAAATATGAGCGCCGAAGACCGGCTTGAAGTCGCATGCGACGTTGCCATTTATCTAAGCGACGATCTGAAGAGTCAGAAACAGCCCACAAGCGCTGTCCTTCAGGACGCCTCGGATTTGAAAAGTATAGTTTGCCTGAGGCGTCCTAAGAAATGACCCCCATCACCCCCGCCCTCATCAAAGAACACGGCCTCTCTGAGGACGAATACGCGCGCATCCTCAAGCTGATGGGCCGCGAACCGTCGTTCGTCGAACTGGGCATTTTCTCGGTGATGTGGAGCGAGCATTGCTCCTACAAATCCACCCGCATCCACCTGCGCAAGCTGCCCACCAAGGCGCCGTGGGTGCTGCAGGGGCCGGGCGAGAACGCCGGGGTGATCGACATCGGCGATGGCGACGCGTGCATCTTCAAGATGGAATCGCACAACCATCCCAGCTTCATCGAGCCGTATCAGGGTGCCGCCACCGGCGTCGGCGGCATCATGCGCGATGTCTTCACCATGGGCGCGCGCCCCATCGCCATGATGAATGCGCTGCGCTTCGGCGAGCCCGCGCATCCCAAGACGCGGCACCTGGTGTCGGGCGTGGTCAGCGGCATCGGCGGTTACGGCAATTGCATGGGCGTGCCGACCGTGGGCGGCGAGGTCAATTTCCATCGCAGCTATAACGGCAATATTCTGGTCAACGCCATGTGCGTCGGCCTTGCTCGCCAGGACAAGATCTTCCTCTCCGCCGCCAAGGGTGCGGGCAATCCCGTGGTCTATGTCGGCTCCAAGACCGGACGCGACGGCATCCATGGCGCCACCATGGCGAGCGCGGAATTCAACGAGGACAGCGAAGAAAAACGCCCCACCGTGCAGGTGGGCGAT
>DATAUZ010000028.1:0-54781 GCA_036267995.1 Rhizomicrobium sp. | reverse complement strand
AGGCGTGCGAGATTTGGTATTGGAATAATTGGCGCTGCGGAAGTCAGGACATCCTGAATCCTTGGAAATCTGGAACCTGGGCGCGGCGCTACGGTTATTGGCGCGCGATCTGCGATGGGTTGCGCAGGACGATCTCCGGCTTTCCGCGATAGAGATTGATACGGCCGGTCACGGTAACGGGCAGGCCGTCCAGCGCACCCGCATTGGGAAAAGCTCCCGCATTTTCAGGAAAAATCACCGCCACGAATTTGTTGTCGGGATAGGCGCCGCCCATGTCGATGAATGTGACGCCGGAACGACGGTCCGTGAAGACGTCGCTCACACGACCCTGCACATGAATGGTCTGGCCGGTGTGCCTTAGAATATCCAAGGGTTGCAGATCGGCGGGTGCAGACGGTGCGGTGGCCCACGCCGTCGCAAGACCGGCTGCCACAACCCCCACCAGAAGCGCCCAAAATCGCATGCCGCAGACCCTCGCCGCACGACACCGTAGGCAATCTGTATTTTCGTCCGGTGCCAGCAATCGCTCGAATTTTAGGTTTTCCGGGCTTTCAGGACCGGATTCCGCCCGACTCACTTGCGCGTTTATCCCTTTACGGCAAGTACGGTAGGAGGTAGAAATGGGTGAGCGAATCCTTCGCGCTTGTTGCCGCCCCGACTTGGCGTTTGCCATCCCATGGTGGGCGCTGAAAGGGAAGCCTGACGTGCTGGTTCCGAAAACCGCCTGCCGAAGCGCTGTATTCATAGGCAGTGTCAGTTCCGAAGGGAAATTCACTCCTCGGGCTACCGGATTTCTAGTCAGTGCTGCCCCTTACCAGGCGGGAGCCGTGTTTTTTCCCTACCTCGTCACGGCTGAACATGTTGTGACGGGAATGTTGGGAAAAAACATGGCACTGCATTGCAGGATCAACCTGAAGGACGGTGGAACGGCAATCGTTCCACTAGATGGCAAATGGTGGTTTCATCCGCCCGGCGAAAAGGAAACTGATCTCCAAACCGACGTTGCCGTGCTCCCATTCGGGCTTCGCTTGGACATTGTAGACCACGAGTTTATCTCACTATCCGACCGCCCAGACCACGTTGATCGAATCCCAAGGCTTGGCGAAGAAGTTTTTATAATGGGGCTATTTAAAAGCCACTACGGCGAGCAGAGAAACATCCCAATCATTAGAATAGGCAATATCGCGGCGCTTCCTGAAGAGCCTGTCCAAACGCACTATTGTGGTCCAACGGATGCCTATCTTGTAGAAGTGCGTTCCATTGCAGGACTTAGTGGCTCGCCAGTGTTTAAAAACGCCGAAGGCCTTTTGCCTTATCCCAAGCAACGCGGCGTCTATCCGCGACGGACGCGCGCGGTAATACCGGCGGTCACGTCAGACCTCGACTACGGAATGTTGTCCCCAGCACAAATTAACGTAACTGGGATACTTGAAATTGAGGAAGAGCGCCGGAAGCGGGAAGAGATAGATTGGTTCGATTGGCAATTCGTGGGTCTCGTCCACGGCCATTTCGATGTAAAAGATTTCACGGAGGATGTCGCTGACGATGGATTGGAAGATGCGCTTAGAGAGCGCAATGAAATAAACACAGGAATAGCGATAGTTATTCCAGCGCAAAAAGTGCTGCAAACAATTTTCCAGCCCGATCTTCAAAAGGAGCAATGGGATATGATCCGCAAAAGCCGCCAAGAGAAAGGCGCTACCGCCGACGTGGACCTCTCGGATGCGATGGAATCTGTGGAAGTTCCAGTTGAACCGGAGGCGGCCAATCCAGACCATAAAGAGGATTTCACGTCGCTGCTAAAAGCGGCAGCGCAACCGAAGCCAAAAGCTTAGAGAACATTGCGGACTGCGAATGCCGCATGTTGCGGCGATATGAAAACTCGCTGACGTATTTCCAAAGGTGCTTGCTGGAAACGTGAACGTGCGTCCCACGAATGGACCGCTTCAACTGGCTCCAATGTCCTTCGATGCTGTTAGTATGGTCGATGCCGTTCACCCACTCTTCTTTCGCATGATTGACCGTGCCATGCTTGTAACCAATGGCGGGAAGGTCGCGATAAGCGCCATGCTCATCCGTGCTGACGTTCGTGCCTCGTGTGACGTTGCGCTTCACAATCGGCTCAATCGTCTCCTTTAGCCTATTCGGAATTGGCCCGGCGATCACGCGACCATCACGTTGCAGCATCCCAAACACGACCGTTTTGTTCGCCATTGTGCGCTTGCGGCCTCCGCCAGTGCGTTTACCGCCCACGAATGTTTCGTCCATTTCGACATGGCCCTTTAACGGTCCCTTTGTGCCGTCAGCGGCGGCCATGAGCTTGCGGAGTTCGTGCGCCATGCGCCACGCGGTTTTGTAAGTGCAGCCGATCTGCCGCTCCAGTTCCTTCGCCGCAACGCCGTGGCGGGTGCTGGTCATGAGATACATCGCGAAAAACCAGTTGGTCAGTTTCGTGCTGGACTTGTGGAAAATTGTCCCGGCGCACGGGTAGATGTGATGACCGCACTCCTGACAGGCATACGCCTTCCTGTGGGACATCATGTGGAATTGGGCTTCGACCCCACAGCCGGGGCAGACCAGCTTCGTGCCGCCATGCGTGGCCTTCATGAGGGCTTCTAGGCAGGCTCCATCGTCCGGAAACTCGGTCTGGAACTGCTTGAAAGTATATTTCATGGACCATTCCCTCACTTGCTATGGGGAAGGTAGGATTTGGATTACTTGCTGTCAAGGGATAAACGCGCTCACTTGTTGTGGACAAGGGCTGGGGTGGACCCCGCAGGCCTTGTGCGCGTTAACCCCCTTGATACGATATCTTGTGCCAATGGCTTGGGAGGCCGCACATGGGTTGGACTGATGAACGGGTCGATCAACTGAAGACGCTTTGGACGGAAGGCCTCTCGGCCAGCCAGATCGCCAGGGCTTTGGGTGGGGTCACCCGCAATGCCGTGATCGGCAAGGTGCATCGCTTGGGCCTCGCCGGCCGCGCCGCGCCCAACCGGGTGGAACGGCCGCGGCTTCCGTCGGCGCCGCGCATTTCACTGCGCAGCCATCACATGCCGGCACCACCGGTGGTGGAAGAAGATCCGCTAACGTTGAACGACGGCAGCCACGCGACCGTACTGACCATCAACGACCGCATGTGCCGCTGGCCGATCGGCGATCCTTCCGAAAATGAATTTCATTTCTGCGGCCACAAGCCGAAGAACGGATCGCCCTATTGCGAAGCGCATGCGCGCAAGGCTTACCAGCCGCAGCAGAACCATCGCCGCGACAAGGGGCGGATGGCGAGCTGAGTTCCGGTTTCGCTTTACGGTTACGAACGGCCATTCCGGCAAAGCGGGATGGCCGTTCGGCTTTGAGGACAGCCCATGACATCCATCTATGATTTCCACGCCGCGACCTTGCAGGGCAAAGACGTTGCGCTTTCCGATTACAAAGGCCAGGTGCTGCTGATCGTGAACACGGCCAGCAAGTGCGGGTTCACGCCGCAATATGCGGGGCTCGAAGCGCTTTATGAAAAAGAACACGCCGACGGCTTCGCCATCCTGGGTTTTCCCTGCAATCAGTTCGGCGCGCAGGAGCCCGGAAATGCCGACGAGATCGGCACCTTCTGCCAGGTGAATTACGGCGTCAGCTTTCCGATGTTCGCCAAGGTGGATGTAAACGGACCGTCGGCGCACCCGCTCTACAATTATCTCAAGAGTGAGAAGCGCGGCTTTCTTGGCACGGCCAACATCAAATGGAATTTCACCAAATTCCTGATCGACCGCGCGGGAAAGGTGACGGCACGCTATTCGCCGCTGACGAAACCCGAACAACTAGAAGTGCCAGTGAAATCGCTGCTCTAGCCAGACGCGGATGATTGTACTGGCCGGCCGGGTAGCCCGAGTGGGGCAACGGTGAGCCAATCGGTCATTTCCGCGATCCGTGGCCTGTGAGTTCCACGCCGCAAAGACGCCTTTCACGAGGCGGAGAGCGGGCTTTTTGGCCTTGATTGGGCCCCATTGGAACCCCACATTTGTAAGCGGAGGCGGCGCCCATCAGGGGCCGCGAAGACTGAAATTCCGGCGGCCGCAAACGCGGAGCCGGCAAAGCCGCCAAGGAGGGCTTTGGGATCATGAACAGAAATCCCGCATTCAACAGCCCGTTTCTGCTGGGCTTCGAGCATCTGGAACGCTTGCTCGAACGCACCGCGAAAAGCGCCGGCGACGCCTACCCGCCCTACAATATCGAACAGGCGGACGAGAACAGCCTTCGCATTACGCTGGCCGTTGCCGGATTTTCGACCGGCGAGCTTTCCGTCACGCTGGAGGATAACCAGCTTGTGATCCGCGGCAAGCAATCCGACGGCGCGGACAAAACGTATCTTCATCGTGGGATCGCGGCGCGCCAGTTCCAGCGCGCCTTCGTTCTCGCCGACGGAATTGAAGTGACAGGAGCCGATCTGGAAAACGGATTGCTCAAAATATTCCTGGCGCGCCCAAAGGCCGATGCCCGCGTGCGCACCATCGAAATCACAAGTTCAGCCGAACGAGGGGCTGGAGCAAAAGAAGGAGGTCAATCATGACCGAGAGAGAAAAATTCGACGATCTGCAGGAAGCCTCCTTCCATGAAGGCCAGATCACTTACATCAAGCCCACGGATGAGGATGAAGCACATCGCCTTGGCCTCATTCCCGCCGAGATCAAGCTGCCGAAAGGCACCAAGCTTTATGTGCTGCACGGTGCCGATGGCCGCGTGCTCGGCTTTACCGACTCCCGCGACAGCGCGTTCGGCGCGGCGGTTCAGAACGAACTGATGCCGGTGAGCGTGCACTAAGCGCCGGCAGTTTTTGAAAATCGGAGGGCGCGCGGAGAGATTCCGGGCGCCCTTCTTTTTTGCGCCAAAAAAAAGCGAAAGCCGGTTGGGCTTTCGCGGTGCGGGCGCAAGTTCGGGTATGCGGGAAATGTATCGAAGCATCGTCCTACTGTCAAGCAGTATTTCCTAGAATAGGAGATATAGTTTCCCGCGGAAAAGCTGGCAAAACGGCCGGACCGCAAAACGCGAGTAGGCCCGCGCGTGGATGCGGTGGCCGGGCGCCCCTTTGTGCAGGCAAAGAATCGCGAGGGGCGGCGAATTGGCTCAACCGTTCGCCTTTCCGTGCGTTCTGTCTGACACCGTCTAAGAGACCGGCCCACTCAGCCTCTCCACAAGGGCGGGCGTCTCTATTTGCCCCACATGAAAGGATTGCCCATGCCCAACGCAGCAAAATCCGGCACGTTCAAAATCGGCGGCGAGATCGCCGTTCACCGCCTGGGCTTCGGCGCCATGCGCGTCACCGGCGAAGGCATCTGGGGCGAACCGGAAGATCGCGCGGGCGCGCTGGCCACGCTGAAGCGGCTGCCGGAACTGGGCGTGAATTTCATCGACACGGCGGCGGCCTATGGTCCCGATGTTTCGGAGAAACTGATCCGCGAAGCGTTGCATCCCTACAAGGACATGCTGATCGCCACCAAGGGCGGACTGGAGCGGCCCGGCCCAAACAACTGGGTGCCTGACGCGACGCCGCAAAGCCTGCTTGGCGAAGTAAAGAAGAGCCTGCGCAATCTGGGCGTGGAACAGATCGGGCTGTGGCAGCTTCATCGCATCAATCCGAACGCGGCGCGCGATGAGCAGTTCGACGCCATCCGCGCCATGCAGAAGGACGGCCTCATCAAGCACGCGGGGTTGAGCGAAGTGACGGTAGAGGAAATCGAAGCGGCGTCGAAATTCTTTACGGTCGCCACGGTGCAGAACAAATACAATCTTGTCGACCGGGGCAGCGAAGCGGTGCTGGATTATTGTGAGAAGCACAGCATCGGCTTCATTCCGTGGTTTCCGCTGGCGGCCGGCGATCTCGCCAAGCCGGGATCGGTGCTGGACGGCATCACGAAGAAGCACAATGCCGCGCCCAGCCAGATTGCGCTGGCCTGGGTGCTGAAACGCAGCCCCGTGATGCTGCCCATTCCCGGCACATCGAAAGTGAAGCATCTGGAAGAGAACGTGGCGGCGGCCGATATCGCGCTGTCGGATGAGGATTTCGCTTCGCTCGACAAGGCGGGACGCGCTCAGTCAAAATAGGCCGACCGCCATCTGGAAGGACACACGATGAAATACCGCAAGCTCGGCGCCAGCGATTTGAATGTTTCCGACATCTCGCTGGGGTCGTGGCTGACTTACGGTGTGGGCGTGGAGCGCGACAAGGCGCTCGCCTGCGTGAACCGTGCCTTCGAGCTGGGCATCAATTTCATCGACACGGCGAATGTCTATGGCCGCGGTGCTGCGGAAACGTTTCTGGGCGAAGCGCTGGCGGAGCGGCCGCGCGATTCCTATATCCTCGCCACCAAAGTGTTCTTTCCGATGAGCGACGCCGACAAGGGATTGTCGCGCGCGCAGATCGCCAAGCAGATGGACGCTTCGCTGAAGCGCCTGCGCGTAGATTACGTCGATCTCTATCAGTGCCACCGCTATGACACCGAGACGCCGCTGGAAGAAACTATGCAGGCGCTGACCGACGTGGTGAAAGCCGGCAAGGCGCGCTTCATCGGCTTCAGCGAATGGTCGCCCAGCCAGATCGAGGCGGCGATCAAGATGACCGGCGTGGAAAAGTTCGTTTCCAGCCAGCCGCAATATTCGCTGTTGTGGCGCAGGCCGGAAGAGAAAGTCATTCCACTGTGCACGAAGAACGGCATTTCGCAGATCGTGTGGTCGCCGCTGGCGCAAGGCATTCTCAGCGGCAAATACCTGCCGGGCGCGAAAATTCCGCAACACACGCGCGCCAGCAGCGACAGCATGGGCCACTTTATTCAATCCTGGCTGCAGCCGCCGGTGCTGGAAGCGGTACAGAAGCTGAAACCGCTGGCGCAGGAAGCCGGGTGCACGCTTTCGCAATTCGCGCTGGCCTGGGTGCTGCGCGAGCCCAATGTGGCATCCGCTATCGTTGGCGCAAGCAAGCCCGAGCAGCTTGAAGAGAATGCGGCGGCTTCGGACCTGAAAATCGATCCGGCGCTGTTCCAGAAGGCCGAGGCGATTGTGGCGGGCGTGGAGCGGGATTCCTAAATCCTGTAACAATCTCCCGCGCGGAAACGAACATATCATAGCCGCATGCCGGAGAAATCGCCGTGATCCTGTTCGCTCTATCCTATCTGGGCGGCGTGCTGACCATCCTCAGCCCCTGCATCCTGCCGGTTCTGCCGTTTGTGTTCGCGCGCGCCGATCAACCTTTCGTGCGCTCGGGCCTGCCGCTTCTGCTGGGCATGGCACTGACCTTTGCCGCCATCGCGACAATAGCCACGCTGGGCGGAAGCTGGGCTGTGCATGCCAATCAGTACGGCCGCATCTTTGCAATGATCCTGCTGACCTTCTTCGGCCTGACATTGATCTTCGAGTCGCTTGCCGATCGGCTGACGCGGCCATTGGTGGCGCTGGGCAACCGGCTTTCGCAATCGGCCAGCGGCAGCAACAGCCATAGCGGCAAGATCGGCGCATCGCTGCTGCTGGGCGTGGCGACCGGATTGCTATGGGCGCCGTGCGCGGGACCAATCCTCGGCCTGATCCTCACCGGTGCTGCGATCAAAGGCGCGAGCGCCAATACGACATTGCTGCTGCTCGCCTATGCGGCCGGTGCCGCGACATCGCTTGCGGCGGCGCTGCTGATCGGTGGTCGCGTGTTCGCCTTGATGAAGAAATCGCTGGGCGCGGGCGAATGGGTAAGGCGCGGCCTTGGCGTGCTGGTGCTGGCCGGCGTCGTGGCCATTGCGTTCGGATTGGACACCGGCTTCCTGACGAAACTTTCGCTTGGCGGCACCAACAACATCGAGCAATCGCTTCTGGACAAGGCAAAGGGCAAGAGCGCCACGCAGACCGTTGCCGTTGCTGGCAGCGACCTGCCGGTGGAAGGCACCATGCCACCGCTGGATGGCGCGGTGACGTGGCTGAATTCCAAGCCGCTGACCGCGAAGGATTTGCGCGGCAAAGTGGTCGTGGTCGATTTCTGGACTTACTCCTGCATCAACTGCCTGCGCTCACTGCCTTACGTTCGCGCCTGGGCGCAGAAGTACAAGGATCACGGGCTTGTCGTGATCGGCGTGCACGCGCCGGAATTCGCCTTCGAGAAAGACATCGGCAACGTCACGCGCGAAGTGCACGATCTGGGCATCACCTATCCCATCGCGCTCGATAACAACCTGAAAATCTGGCAGGCGTTCAACAATGAATACTGGCCGGCGCATTACTTTATCGACGCGCAGGGCCGCATCCGCCATCACCATTTCGGCGAAGGCGCATATGACGATTCCGAGCGCGTGATCCAGAAGCTGCTAGCGGAAGCTGGCTACAAGAATGTGCCCGGCGGCATTGTCGATCCGCGCGCCACCGGCGCACTGGCCGCCGCCGATACCAGCGAAGTGCAATCGCCGGAGACTTATGTCGGGTACGGACGCGGCAAGGGCTTCGCATCGGGCACGCCGGTAATGGATGCGGCGCATATCTATGCAGCGCCGTCGAACATCGGACTCAACAGCTGGGCCTTCGCCGGCGCGTGGACGATCGGGCGGGAGAAATCGACACTTGCGCAAGCACCGGGCGAAATCATCTACCGCTTCCACGCGCGCGACCTGCATCTGGTGTTGGGGCCGCCGGCGGACGGCAAGCCTGTGCGTTTCCGCGTGACCATCGACGGCAAGCCACCGGGCGCATCGCACGGCTCGGATACCGATGCGGCGGGTAACGGCACGGTAACGGCGCAGCGGCTTTATCAGTTGATCCGGCAGACAGGCGCCATCGAAGACCGCACCTTCGTGATCGAATTCCTCGACCCCGGCGTTCAGGCGTTCGCGTTTACGTTTGGATAGAATTCACGCCGCTTGCGAGCTGGCGCCGCCGTTGGTGGGTTCGGTGAGCAGCGCATAAAGCACTTCGCGCTTCTTGGCGGCGCGCAGCTTTTCGCATACCGCCTGATTGCGCAGCAGACGCGAGACGCGCGCCAAGGCTTTCAGGTGATCGGCGCCGGCACCTTCAGGCGCCAGCAACAAGAAAATAAGATCGACGGGCTGATCGTCCACCGCGTCGTAGGCGATGGGCGTTTCGAGTTGCGCGAACATGCCGACAATTTTGTCGAGGCCGGGAACGCGGCCGTGCGGAATGGCAATGCCCTGCCCCATGCCGGTGGAGCCCAGGCGCTCGCGCTCGGTAAGGATTTCTTCGATGCGGGCTTCCGGAATTCCGCTGAACGCGGCCGCGCGCACCGACAACTCGTGCAACAACTGCTTCTTGTTCGATACTTTCAACGAAGCAAGCACTGCCTCGGGAACGAGCAGATCGGAGAGTTCCATGACAACCTTCTGAATGAGGGGATCAGACGTTGACGCTTTTATCCGGCCGTTTGCCGGGATGTTCTTTCAGCCGGCGCGCGTATCGCCGGATGCGTTTTTCCATATGATCCAGCGCCAAGTCGAAGGCCTTATGAACATCGCCATTCTCCCCTTGCGTCTTCAAAACCACTCCCGAATCCAGATGTACGGTGCAATCGGCCCGATAGAACGAGCCTTCGTGCGAAAAGACAACCGCGGCATCGGCGCCACCGTTGAAGTGCTTGGCGATCGCTTCTTCCAGCGCCGTGCGAACGTGCACCGGAAGGGCTTCGCCGATTTCCATTTGTTTGCCGGAAATTCGAAACTGCATGGCCATTTTTGTTCCCTGGCCCCGCGAATATTTTTCGATGGTCCGTGCTTTTCGAAGCAACCCGCGCTCAAAAAAACGGCGGACCATATGGCGGGGTTTGCCCTCCTGTCAATCGCGTAAGCTAACGATTCAATGTAGGCATTGTATCCGGAGATTTCAGCCTTCTTCGCTCGACAGATGATGGTATTCTGAGCGCCTCACGATATTTTGCAACCGTGCGGCGCGCTATATTAACGCCATCGGCCGTGAGCATGGCAACGATTCTATCGTCTGACAAAATCTCGGCGGTCTGCTCATTCTCGATCATTTCGCGAATGCGGTCGCGCACGGCTTCAGCGGAGTGCGCTTCACCGCCGTTCACCGCCTGAATGGTCGCGGTGAAGAAATATTTTAGCTCGAAAACGCCGCGCGGTGTGGCAATATATTTGTTGGACGTGACGCGGCTGACGGTTGACTCGTGCATCGTGATCGCGTCGGCGATGGTGCGCAGGTTGAGCGGCCGCAGATGGCGCACGCCATGCGTGAGGAAGCTGTCCTGCTGGCGTACGATCTCGCTTGCCACTTTCAATATGGTGCGCGCGCGCTGATCGAGGCTCTTCATCAGCCAGTTGGCATTGTTCAGGCAATCGGTGAGATAGGCCTTGTCGTCCTTCGAACGCGCGCCGGCCGAGACCTTGCTGTAGTAGCGCGCGTTGACGAGCACGCGCGGCAGCGTGTCGGAATTCAGTTCGACATGCCAGGCGCCGTCCGCGCTTTCTTTCACGAATACGTCTGGCACCACCGGCTGCACCGGCTCCGAGCCGAACGCGAGGCCGGGCTTGGGCGTAAGCTCGCGGATTTCCGCGATCATCTCGCCAAGGTCTTCGCTATCGACACCGCAGATGGCGGCAAGCCCCGCCATGTCGCGGCGCGCCACAAGATCAAGATGCGCCAGCATCGCCTGCATGGCGGGATCGAGACGGTCTTTTTCTTTAAGCTGCAACGCCAGACATTCCGCCAGATCGCGCGCGCCGACGCCGATGGGATCGAAGCCCTGCACGATCTTCAGCACCGCTTCGACCGCATCCAGGCTTTCGCCCAGGCGCTGCGCCATGTCGTCGAGTTCGGCGCGGCAATAACCGGCTTCATCGATGCTGTCGATCAGCGACGCCGCGATCAGGCGCTGCGCCGGATCAAGCGCTGCAATCGAAATCTGTTCGACCAGGTGGTCCTTCAGGGTCGCGGCCTGCTGGAGCGTGGATTCAAATCCGTCCTCGCCTTCGAAGCGCTGGCCCGAGCCCGCTTTCGACCAATCGGTCATCGGCTGCGACGGCGCGGAATCTTCCGGGTGCAGGTCGCTGCGCTCGGTGTCCATGTCTTCGGCTTTGGAGAAGTCCTCGCGCGCGAGGCCTTCGTCCAAACCCTCGCGCTCGCCGGTTTCGCGCTGCGGCGCTTCGCTTTGTTCGGCGGGACCGGGCGCGGTTTCGTCGCGCTCCAGAAGCGGATTGCGCTCCAGCTCCTGCTCGACGTAATCGTTGAGTTCGATGTTGGAGAGCTGCAGCAGCTTGATGGCCTGCTGCAACTGCGGCGTCATAACAAGGCTCTGGCCCTGCCTGATCTCCAACCGTTGCGAAAACCCCGCCATTACTCTTTAGCCCCCGCCAATCCGCTACAGCGAGAACCGTTCGCCGAGATAGACGCGGCGCACGTCGCGGTCGCCCACGATGTCGGCGGGCGTGCCTTCCTTCAGCACCTGGCCTTCGTGAATGATGTAAGCGCGGTCGATGATGTCGAGTGCATCGCGGACATTGTGATCGGTGATCAACACGCCGATGCCGCGATCCTTCAGATGGCGCACCAGATCGCGGATTTCGGATACGGCAATGGGATCGATACCGGCCAGCGGTTCATCGAGCAGGATGTAAGACGGGTGCGTCGCCAGCGCGCGGGCGATTTCCACGCGGCGGCGCTCGCCGCCCGAAAGCGCGATGGCCGGCGTATTGCGCACATGGCTGACGCCGAATTCAGCCAGCAATTCTTCCACCATCGCTTCGAGGCGGGCGGGATCGGGCTCCACCAGTTCGGCGGTGGCGCGGATATTCTGTTCGGCGGTGAGGCCGCGAAAGATGGAGGCTTCCTGCGGCAGATAACCGATGCCCAGCCGCGCGCGGCGGTACATGGGAAGCTTGGTGACGTCGTGGCCGTCGAGTTCGATCTTGCCCGAGTCCGCCGGGATCAGGCCGGTGATCATATAGAAGCAGGTGGTCTTGCCGGCACCGTTGGGGCCCAGCAGGCCCACCACTTCGCCACGGCGCAGCGTGAGGCTGAGATCGCGCACAACCGGGCGTTTGCGGAAACTTTTGGAGATGCGGGTGGCGACGATGCCCTGACTGCCCTCAACGACGCGCGGCAGCGCTTTTTCGGCCGCGCTCTGGCGCCGGGTCTTGGAGATCGGATTGTCGGTCACGTCGTTCATGGCAAGAACTGTGCCTGTTTGCGTTTAAGGAAGCGTGAACTCTATTTGCCCTTGTTCGTCCCGGAATTCGACTGCGGCGGGGGCGTAAAGATTCCCTGAACGCGGCCCCCTGCCGCGCCCTTGGCCTGAAGCTGCGCCTGGCCCGTCACCAGGTTGACCTGAAGCGAGGTGCCGCGCATCACGTTCTTGTCTTTGGTCAGCACCACATTGCCGGTCAGCGTGACGATGCGCGGGCCCACATCGTAGACGCCGTTCTCGCCGGTGGCCGTGCCGGACGCCGAAACCAGAACGACGTGGCCGACAGCATCGATGTGATCGGGCTTGCCGCCCGCCACGCTGACGCGTACGCGATCGGCGCGAAGCTTCACATCGCCCTGCGTGACGATGACGTTGCCGACATAGGTGCCGACCTTTGCGTTGATGTCGCCCTGAAAACTATCGGCGGAGACGGCGATCGGCGCGTTGGAATTGTGGCCACCGAAGGCACTGGTGATATCGCCGGCCCGCTTTGCGGGTTTCGCGGGCTGGGGTGCGCCAAGTGCTGCGCCGTGAAACGCGAGCACGGCCAAAGCGGGAAACAGAATGAGACGTTTCATTTGTGCTTTGAACCGCCACCGGCCGCGTGGGCATCGATCGTCATGTGAACATGTCCGTTCAGTTGTATGGTTTTCTTTGCGCGATCCACCGTGAAGCGATCCGCGCGCATGGTGCCCATCGGCCCCTGCCCGCTGACGCCGCTGGTTCCGTGAATCACGCCGGCCTTCAGGTCCACCACGGCAGCGGGCGTGTGCAGTTCGTTGCCATCGTCGGAATAAACCGCAATCGGACCCTGCAGCCAAAGCTTGTGGGCATCGGAATCCAGGTAGCCCGTGGCGGCCGTGGCCGACATCCATCCGCCTTTTTTCATCGTCATGTCGGCTTCGACGTTTTTCAGATGCGCATGGTGGATGTTTTTCGGATCCTGGATGGCGGCATCGGCGGTGACGACGAAGGGATTGCCGTCGGAATCCTTGCCGGTGAGGCGCGGCTTGATCATGGCGAGATCGTTGTCGACCTTGCCGATGCTTTCGAACGTCATGGCGACGCGGCTGGTTTCGCGCGGCTGCAGCGAATAGGCCACCACGGCGGCGAGAATGGCGGCGGCGGCCAGCGGCAGCGCGCGCTTCATGATGGTGACGAAGCGGGTGTAGCGCAGCGCATCGTTCACCGAGCCGCGCGTGCGCGCGGTCCAGTCGCGAACGCCGCGCGCGGCGGGCACAGGCCCCAGCGTTTGGACCACAGCTTGCTTGATGCTGCGCCGCTGCGTCATTGCAATCCCGCGCGCAGGCAATCGTGGATGTGCAGAATGCCGGCGGGGCGATTGGCCTTGTCGTTGGGATCGAGCACGAACAGGCGCGTGATCTTGCGCTCGTTCATGAAGGCAAGCGCTTCCACGGCAAGTTGATCCGGCGCGGCGATCTTGGGATTCTTCGTCATCACCTGCGCCGCCGTCTTGTCCAGCAGGTCGCGGCTCATGTGGCGTGAAAGATCGCCGTCGGTGACGATGCCGACAAGACCACCGTTGCTGTCGGTGATGCCGACACAGCCGAAGCGCCGCGCCGCCATGACGATCAGCACGTCCTGCATGTTGGCGCTCTCGGCGGCGAGCGGAAGTTCATCGCCGATATGCATGAGGTCGGAGACGCGGATCAGCGCGCGGCCCAGCGCGCCGCCAGGATGCAATTCGCGATATTGATCGGGCGTGAAGCCGCGGCGCTCCATCAGCGCCACCGCCAGCGCATCGCCCAGCACCAGCATCACCGTGGTGGAAGTGGTGGGCGCCAGACCCATCGGGCAGGCCTCGCGCGCTTTGGGCAGAAGCAGGCCGACATCGGCCGCTTGTATCAATGTTGAATCGGGATTGCTGGCGATGCCGACAATCGGAATATGGAAACGTTTGGCATAGGTGATGATGTCGCCAAGCTCGGCGGTTTCGCCGCGATAGGACAGCATCAGCAGCACATCGCCGGGCACAAGTTCGCCCAGATCGCCGTGGCTGGCTTCGCCGGGATGAACGAAATGCGCCGGTGTGCCTGTGGAGGCCAGGGTGGCTGCGATCTTGCGGCCGATCAGGCCGCTCTTGCCCATGCCGCTGACGATGACGCGACCCTTGGCCGAAAGCATGAGATCGACGGCGCGGGTGAAATCGCCGTTCAAGGCGCCGGTCAAAGACCCCAACGCTTCTTGCGCATATTCGATCACACGCCGCGCTGCGGCCATGTCGCTTCTCGCGGAAGCCGAAGGCTCGGACGCGACGGTGGCCGCATTGGACTTGGCGGAATGCATCAAGACATCCTGTAATGGACCGGCGCACTTCCCATACGCGCTGCCGGACTCGGCCTGGAACCTATTTTAGCGCGGGCGGAACGCGAAATTCATGCCAAAAAGCACTGCCCAGACTATGGGCATGAAGGGCCGGATATTCAAGGAAACCGCGGCTTCCTGGCCGCAGAACCGACTTTCCTTTAGACGGCCCCGCCAAGTCTTAGTGGGCAAATATGTCGGTATCGGGCCAGCCGGCCAGATCGAGTTCCGCCCGGACAGGCAGGAAATCGTAGCACGCCTGCGCGATGGCGGTGCGGCCTTCGCGCGCCAGCATCCTGTCCAGCACCTCTTTCAGGCGGTGGAGATAGGCGACATCGTTGGCGGCATAGGCAAGCTGCTTCTCGCTAAGATCCGGCGCGCCCCAATCGGAGCTTTGCTGTTCCTTGGAAAGATCGGTGCTGAGCAGTTCGCGCACCAGATCCTTCAGGCCATGCTTGTCGGTGTAGGTGCGCACAAGCTTGGAGGCGATCTTGGTGCAATAGATCGGCGCCGTGGTGACGCCCAGATATTTGCGGAACATCGCCACATCGAAGCGCGCGAAATGAAACAGCTTCAGCACCTTGGGATCGGCGAGCAGGCGCTTGAGGTTCGGCGCGTTATATTGCCCCGGCGCGAACTGCACCGCGTGGGCCGTGCCGTCGCCGGATGAAAGCTGCACCAGGCAGAGGCGGTCACGCACCGGATTGAGGCCCAGCGTTTCGCTGTCGATGGCGACGACGGGACCCAGATCGAGGCCGTCCGGCAGATCGCCTTTGTGGAGAGTGATTTTCATGGATTCTTCTATAACCCAATCCGGCTAGGCCGCAAAAACCATGGCCGGGGCATCGTCCGCGACGCATTGACAAAGCGCCAATAGACCCGAGCATTGCGGCATGGCCAATCCGATGGACGCATTACGCCTGCGCCGCGCAATAGACCCGTCACGCGACCATGTGCGCGGAGGCGGCGTGGCCGGACGCACCGTTCGCGTTGTTTCTTATAGCGATTTTCTCTGTCCTTACTGCCAGCGCTTCCGCACGGTGCTGAAGGCTTTGCGGCAGGCGTTCGGCGAACGCATCATTTATGCCTTTCGTCATTTCCCCAACGAGCGCTCTCATCCGGGCGCCGATTTTGCTGCGCGCGCCGCCGAAGCCGCCGCCAATCAGGACAAGTTCTGGGAATTTCACGACCTTATCTATGACGAGAAGCCGCCGTTCGGCGAAGAGCGCATCCGCCAGATCGCGCGCGATATCGGGCTGGACATGGAGCGGTTCGAACGCGACCTGAACGCGCCGGAAACAGAAGCGCGCGTCGCGAGCGATCTTGCCGAAGGCCGGCGCAATGGTGTGACCGGCACGCCCACCTTGTTCGTGGACGGCGTGCGTTATGACGGCGCGTGGGATTTCTATTCGCTGGCCGATGCTTTCGAGCAGCCGGTGTCGGAACGCATCAGCCGTTCGGCGCGCGCCTTCGCCAGCCTTCCGGCATCGGGTGGATTGGTGCTGTTGCTAGCCGCAGCACTGGCGCTTATCTGCGCGAACTCGCCGCTGGCGGGTTATTACCACGCACTGATCGGCTCTTCGTTCGGCATCGGGCCGCCGGGAAGCGTGTTGTCGCTGACCATCGGCGAATGGTTTTCCGAAGGGCTGCTGGCGGTGTTCTTTCTGCTGGTGGGTTTGGAAATCCGCCGCGAAATGACGGCCGGCACGCTTTCCGATTTCAAGGCCGCGTTGCTGCCCGTGGTTGCCGCCGTTGGTGGCGGAATCGCGCCGGCGCTGGTTTATCTTCTCTTCAATCAAGGCGCGACGGCGCACGGCTGGGCGGTGCCGACGGCGACCGACATTGCGTTCGTGCTGGGCGTTCTGGCGTTGCTGGGCGACCGCGTGTCCACAACCTTGCGCGTCTTC
The DNA here is from genome assembly GCA_036267995.1 of Rhizomicrobium sp. Taxonomy (GTDB): domain Bacteria; phylum Pseudomonadota; class Alphaproteobacteria; order Micropepsales; family Micropepsaceae; genus Rhizomicrobium. The sequence goes on along the minus strand of DATAUZ010000028.1, from coordinate 38,377 downwards.
ATCGCGGCCTTCGCGGTGGTGGACGACATATTGTCGGTGCTGACGCTGGCGGTTTTCTATCCGCACAATTTCGAAGCCGCGTGGCTGATCGCCGCCGCCGTGGCGATCCTGGCGCTGTACTGCCTCAACCGCGGGCGCGTTTATGCGGCGTGGCCCTATCTGGTGGTTTCGGCGGTGCTGTGGTTCTGCCTGCATTCGGCCGGCGTGCATGGCGCGCTGGCCGGCGTGGTGCTGGCGGCGTTCGTGCCGACCCGGCCCACGCCGGATGCGGCGCCGCTGCTGGCACAAGCGGCGACGGCGCTTTCCACGCTCGACTATGCACAAAGGGAAGCTGAGGAACGCGGCGCGAACGCCGGCGATGAAAATCCGGCGCTGGAATGGGCAAGCCGCAATCTTTCCGCCGCCAGCGAACGGCTGCTCTCGCCCGCCGATCGCATCGAACGCGCGGTGGCGCCGTGGAGCACCTATCTGGCGTTGCCGCTGTTTGCGTTTTCGGCGGCAGGCGTCGGCTTGTCGGTCGATCTTTCATCGCCGGATGCCACGAAAATCCTTCTGGGCGTGATCCTGGGGCTGGTCATCGGCAAGCCGCTGGGGATTTGCATTGTGTCGGCCGCCGCCATCAAAACCCGCATCGCGGACGCGCCGAAAAGCACCACCATCATAGCCTTCATCGGCGCGGCCAGCCTGTGCGGCATTGGCGATACAGTCGCGCTGCTGATGGCCGATCAGGCGTTTCCGCACAGCGAAGACGCGGCCATCGCCAAGATCGCGGTGCTGATCGGATCGGCGCTTGCGGCGGTTGTGGGCGCCACCATCATCATGCTCGGTGCGGCACGGAATCCGGCGGACGAACGCGCGGTTGCGAGTTAGGCGGCGGCTTTCAATTCGCTTCGCCATAACGCAACAAGTCCGGCCTCCACATCGTGCGGGTTCGTGGCGCGGCAGAGTTCGGACTTGATGGCGCGCCGCGCGTCGGCGTTGCGCGGTTGCAAAGCACCTTCGATATACCAGCCGAGATGCTTGCGGAAAATCTTCAGGCCATTCGTATCGCCGTAGAAACGCAATGAATCGTGCAAATGATCGAGCGCGATGCCAAGGCGCGCTTCCAGATCGGGTTCAACGACTTCGCCGCCAGTTTGCAGTGCGGCTTCCAGCGCGGAGGCAATCCACGGACGGCCATAAGCGCCACGGCCAAGCATGACCGCGTCCGCACCCGATTGCGCCAGCGCCTCGCGCGCCGACGCGGCATCGACAATATCGCCATTGACGATCACCGGCAGCGAGGTTGCGGCCTTCACCTCCGCCACCGCGCGCCAGTCTGCCACGCCTTTATAGAATTGCTGGCGCGTGCGGGCATGCACGGTGATCGCCTTCACACCAATATTTTCCGCGCGCACAGCAAGTTCGGCCGCGTTCTTCGAAGCATCGTCCCAGCCCAGCCGCATCTTCAGCATCACGGGCCGCGTGGTCGCGTTCACCGTGGCGGCAATCAACCGTTCCGCCAGATCCAGATCGCGCATCAGCGCCGAGCCGGACAATCCGCCCGTCACTTCCTTGGACGGGCAACCCATGTTGATGTCGATGATATGCGCGCCAGCCGCCTGCGCCATGCGCGCCCCTTGCGCCATCCAGTGTTCGCTGCGGCCCACAAGCTGGATCACCATCAGCGGCAACCCATCGCCCACCGCCGCGCGCCGCACCACATCGGGCCGCCCAGCCGCGAACAACTCGCACGCCACCATTTCGGTGGCGACGTAAGCCGCGCCCAGCTTGGATGCCGCACGCCGGAACGGCAGATCGGACACGCCCGTCATCGGCGCGGTCAGCACCGTACCGTGAATGGTCACGTCCCCGATTTGCAGGCTATTGCTCATGGCCCGGACCATACAGAAAGCCGCCGCCTATTGCGCGGACAATTCCTCGCGCAGCATTTCCAGTTCCAGCCAGCGTTCCTCCGAAGCCGACAGTTCGGCGTGCGCCTTTTCCAGTTTGGCGGATGCAGCGGCAAAGGCTTTGGGATCGCGCGCATAAAGCGTGGCGTCGGCCAGCGTGACTTGCAGGGCCGCGATCTCCTTTTCCAACGCCGTCATGTGCGTGGGCAGCGTTTCCAAGGCGTGCTTGTCCTTGAAAGAGAGTTTCTTCTGCGGCTCGTCCGCCTTGCGGCGTTCCTTCGGCGCGGATGATTTTTCCCTCTTCGCTGCCGGAATGGGCTTCGCTTCCACGCCGCTTCCGCGCTGGGAAAGCATGTCGCTATAGCCACCGGCATATTCCGCGAACCGGCCATCGCCTTCCGCCATCACGATGGAGGTTGCCACGCGATCCAGAAAATCGCGGTCGTGGCTCACCACCAGAACAGTGCCGGGATAGTTGGCCAGCATCTCTTCCAGCAGATCGAGCGTTTCCAGATCGAGATCGTTGGTGGGTTCGTCCAGCACCAGCAGGTTCGACGGCACCGCCAGCACCTTCGCCAGCAGCAACCGCGCGCGTTCACCGCCCGACAACACGCGCACCGGTGAGCGCGCCTGCGCGGGCGTGAACAAAAAATCCTTCAGGTAACTCGTAACGTGCCGCGCCTCGCCGCCGACATGCACGATGTCGCCGCTGCCGCCGGTCAGCACCGCGCCGACCAGCGTTTCGGATTCCAGTGTGACGCGGTTCTGGTCCAGCGCCGCCATCTGCACATTGACGCCGATCTTCACATTGCCGGCATCCGGCTTCAGCTTGCCGGTGAGCATGTTGAGCAGCGTGGTTTTGCCGGCACCATTAGCGCCCACGACGCCGATGCGGTTGCCGCGCAGAATGCGGATGGAAAAATCGTCAACGATGACCTTCTCGCCGAACGATTTGGAAATCTTCTTGGCTTCGATAACGCGCGTGCCGCCTTCATCCGCTTCGCTGGCGGTCAGCTTCACGTTGCCGGTAACGCGAAGCTGCTCGCGCCGCCCCTGCCGAAGCTCGCGCAACTGCGCCATGCGCTTGACGTTGCGCTTGCGCCGCCCGCTCACGCCATAGCGAACCCAGTCTTCCTCCATCGCGATCTTGCGATTGAGCTTGTGGCGTTCGGTTTCTTCCTGCTCCAGAACCTCGTCACGCCAGGCTTCGAACGTGCCGAAGCCGCGCTCCAGCCGCCGCGTCTGCCCGCGATCCAGCCACACGGTTGCGCGCGAAAGGTCCTCCAGAAAGCGCCGGTCATGGCTGATGATCACCATCGCCGTGCGCATGGCGGAAAGTTCTTCGTCCAGCCATTCGATCGCTGGCAAATCAAGATGGTTGGTTGGCTCGTCCAGCAGAAGAATATCGGGCGATGGCGCCAGCGTGCGTGCCAGCGCCGCGCGGCGTGCCTCGCCGCCGGAAAGATGCGCGGGGTCTTCGTCGCCGGTCAGCCCCAGCTTGCCCAGCAGATAAAAGGTGCGGTTGGAGTCGTAGCCCTCGCCCAGCCCCGCCTCCACATAGGCGCGCGTGGTGGCGAACCCGGCGAGGCTCGGTTCCTGCGGCAGGTAGCGCACGACGGCGCCGGGTTGCAGAAAGCGCGTGCCTGTGTCCGGCTCTATCAGCCCGGCCGCGATCTTCAGCAGCGTGGATTTGCCCGAGCCATTGCGCCCCACAAGGCAAAGCCGGTCGCCCTCGCCCACCGAAAGCTCCGCACCCTCCAGCAACTGCGTGTTGCCGAAGCGGATGGCGGTGTCTTTGAGGAAAAGAAGCGGGGCGGCCATGGGCGCTCTTTATTGTCTCGCGCCACGGTCACGTTCCGGCGAATGCGATGGTGCCCGGAAAGGGACTCGAACCCCCACGCCTTGCGGCGCGCGCACCTGAAGCGCGTGCGTCTACCAATTCCGCCATCCGGGCACGGCGGCGATGTTTAGGAGGGGACGTATTAAGTGTCAATCTGTACCCTCCCTGTCCGTTTCTAGTGAATTTTACTGGGCATTCGTGCAGTTCACGGACGCTGAGCTGAACACCGCCTTTCCGCCCGAACCGACCAATTCCAGCGACACCAACGGTTGATCCAAGCTCACATCATGCGTGTCTCCATCATTGATGCTGACCTTGATCATGCCCGACGCGTTCCAAGAGACTGCAACGTGGTTGGATTTCTCAAAATTAAAGGTGGTCTGGAAATCACGATGGAGAATTTCTCCTTGCCCTCCGTCGCGAATAACTAGATTTGCTGCCATTGGGCTGGCGTGTTGGACCGTCCGGACTTGAAACACTGCCGCTCCCGATTTTGAGCGAAGTACGATCTGAGAAGCAGTTTCCCAGGTCGAGTTATAGTCCGGGTCCGAAATCTGGAGATCGGTGTTGAACACTCCGCTCGTGCATGGCAAGTCTTTTTGCCATTTATTGAAATGACCACCTGTCGCAGCCAGCACTATCGTCGCGGGCATAAAATCTCTCGCGACATCGTCTCCTGCCGGAGCGGTGCCGGCAGTAATTAGCGCGACGGCCCCAAAGACTATGGCTGCGTGGTCCATTTTGGCCTCCTTTTTCGTTAGCGGCAGAACGCCGGTGTTACGCCTCGATATGCATCGTCGCGATCAGTACAATATCGGTTGAATCCACACTTTCCCACTGGCTTGCGCTCCGCTATGAAGCTGCCACGCCTTGAGGATTGCGCCATGACCAAGCCGCTCGTCACCGTTTTCGGCGGATCGGGGTTTCTGGGCCGCAACGCGGTGCGCGCGCTGGCGAAGGCCGGACACCGCATCCGGGTGGCGGTGCGCTATCCCAACCTCGCCAACTACCTGCTGCCGATGGGCGCGGTGGGCCAGATCCAGATCGCCAAAACCGATGTGCGCGACGATGCCCAGGTGGCCACGGCGCTGCGCGGCGCGGATGCGGCGGTGAACCTTGTCGGCATTCTTTATAACGGCGGCGGGCAGAATTTCGACGGCGTGCATGTCGAAGCCGCCGAGCGCATGGCCCGCGCGGCCAAGGCCGCCAGTGTGCAGCGCTTTGTGCATGTTTCGTCAACCGGCGTGGACGAAGATTCCGATTCCAATTACGCGCGCACCAAAGCGCAAGGTGAAATGCGGGTGCGCGCCGAATTTCCCGCCGCCACGATTTTGCGGCCGTCGCTGGTGTTCGGGCCGGAAGACAATTTCTTCAATCGCTTCGCGGGACTGGCGCGCATCTCGCCGGTGTTGCCGCTGATCGGCGGCGGCCACACGAAATTCCAGCCGGTGTTCGCGGGCGATGTGGCGCAAGCGATCCTGTGTGGCGTGGACGATTCCGCCACGGCGGGGAAAATCTATGAACTCGGCGGTCCCGGCATCTACACATTCAAACAACTCATGCAGATTGTGCTGCGCGAGACCGGGCGCACGCGGCTGCTCGTGCCGCTGCCGTTCTTCGCGGCGACGCTGCAATCCTATGTTCTGGGATTGCTGCCCAACCCGTTGCTGACGCCGGACCAGGTGCGGCTTCTGAAACACGACAGCGTCGTCGCGCCCGGCGCGCTGACGCTGGCCGATCTCGGCATCCAGCCGGATTCGCTGGAAGCGATTGTGCCGAGCTACCTGTGGCGTTTCCGCGCCAAAGGCCAGTTCGAGGAAATCGCGCCTTAACCCTTCTTCGTCATCGCCCGCTTTATGCGGGCGATCCACGGACGTTAGCGCGCTTCATCCATGGATCACCCGGACAAGCCGGGTGATGACGGTGATATTTATCCCGCGAAGATAAACGCGATCAGCGCCAGGCCGGCCGCGATGCGATACCAGCCGAACGGTTTCAATCCATAACGCCCGATAAAGGCGATGAACACACGCACCACGAACAGCGCCACGATGAACGACACCACGAAGCCCACGCCGATCACCTGCAGGTTCGCGCCCGAAAGCGAATGCCATTTCTGGTAAAGCTCGAACACCGATGCACCCAGCATCGTGGGCACCGCCAGATAGAAGGTGAAGTGCGCCGCGGCCTTGCGCTCCACGCCCAATAATTCTGCGCCGAGAATGGTGGCGCCGGACCGCGACACGCCGGGCAGCAACGCGAGGCACTGGCAGAAGCCGATCTGCAACGCTTTCCACAGCGGCAGATGATCGCCATCGGTATAACGCGGCGGTGGCGCGATGCGTTCGAAAATCAGGATCAGGATTCCGCCCACGATCCATGACGCAGCGATCACCGGCAACGCGCGCGTGGGATCGAGCAGGTAGGTGTTGATCGTCTTGATCAGGGCCGCGCCCAGAACGGCGGCCGGCAGGAAGGCGACGATGATGTTGATGGCGAATTGGCGCGCCTTGGCGTCGCTGGGCAGGGCGACCAGCACATCCCAGAATTTCTTGAAATAGACCGCGACCACCGACAGCACCGCGCCAAGCTGGATGACGACGGTGAAGGCTTCCCAGCTATCCTTGTCCAGCCCCAGCAGCTTTTCGGTGACCAGCAAATGCGCGGTGGAGGACACCGGCAGGAATTCGGTGAGACCTTCGACGATGCCCAGAATGACGGCGTTGATCATGTCGTGCATGGACGGCCCGGAATCGCGATTGCGGAGCGAGTGGTAGCACGGGTTTTCGCGGGCCGCGATGAAGCCTGCGTAAGATCGCAAAGGCGCGCGGCCTTTTGTCCGCCGCGCGGCGATAGGCTATAGGCGCGGGCCATGCAGCCCGGCCCGATCACCGCGTTATCCCCGCCCGCCCGCGCCATGTCCCATCGCGACCTGGGCGCGCGCTTCCTGTTCGCGCTGGCGCTGACGGTGCCCTTGATCGCGATCTCGTCGCTGGGCGAAACGCACATCACCGATTCCACCATTGCGCCGCTCAGCCGCCGCTGGATCGAATTCGTGCTGGCGGCGCCCGTGGTGGTGTGGGCGGCGGCGCCTTTCTTTGCCCGCGCGTTGCGTGGCCTGATGTCAGGTCATGCCAGCCCCTTCACGCCATTCGCTTTCGGCATCTTCGTGCTGTTCGCTTTCAGCACCGTCTCGCTGGTGTCGCCATCTACCATTCCGATGGAACTGCACCGTTACGACGGGCCCACGCCGCTGTTCTTCGATGTCGCGGCGCTGGCCTTGACGCTGATGTTGGGAAGCGAACTGGTGCAGGCCTGGGCGCGCATGCGGCTGGCCAAAAACGCGAGCGGACCTCCGCTGCTCATGCAAAACACCGCGGACAATATCGTCAATTGGCTGGCGCCATTGTCGGTGCTGGTCGGGTTGGCCGCTTATATCTATTGGGCGGAATATGCGCCGGCGGCGTCGATGTGGATCGGCATCCACACCGCGATGGCGGCATGGATCGCGGCAGCACTTTGCATGTTCACGCTGGCAGCACCCTTTGCCGAATTTGCCGCGCTCAATGCCGCCACGCGCAACGGAATCGCGGTAGGCGATGCCCGCACATTGGAAGCCTTTGCCAACGCCGATTCATTGGTTCTGGATGGAAGCCTCGTCCTTGAACCGGACTCCACGAAGCTCAAACCGCTGGTCCGCGAGCAGCTTTCCAAGCTGCGCGAAAACGGCCTGACGGTAACCGTTGCCGCCGGAGAAACAAAAGACGTTGCGCGCGAAATCGCCACCGAGGCGGCGCTGCAGAGCTACGTGCTGGCCAACGCCGTACAAGACACCGCGAAGCAACTAACCAACAAAGGCAAAAAGGTTGCGCTGGCGACAAGCACCGCGAACGGCGCTGCGCTTGCGATGGCCGCCGAGCCATCCGCCGCAATCGTTCTGGAGAAAAACGATCTTGCGGCGCTGGTGCGGGTTCGCCGCCTTTCGCGCGCCATGCTTCGCAACTTCCGGCAGAACCTTGCAATCGCGGCGGTCTATAACGTGATCGTGGTGCTGGCGGCGGCCGGTGTTTTGTTGCCGTTCAACGGCTGGGTATTGGCGTTGGTACCGGCCGCGATTGCCGCAAGCCTTGGCCCGTTCCTGATCATCGCCAACGCGCTGCGCCTTAGGCGCGTGCGCCTCTGATGCGCGGCTGGCTTGACCGATTGGCGCAACGGCTGGGCGATGCCCGCCGCTGGTATTGGGACGGGCGCGGCGAACGCAAGCCGTGGTTCCGCCGCGCGCTGGCGTTTGTGTTTTTCATTCTCGTTGTGCTGCCGGTGTTTCTTATTCTCCTGTTCCGCTTCGTACCGGTGCCGGTGACACCCGATCTGGCCCTCGCCTTCTTCGGCGGCGAGCCGGTGCATTATTCCTGGCGCGACGGCGGCGAGATCGCACCGGCCCTAGGCCGCGCGGTGATTGCTTCAGAGGACGAGCGTTTCTGCCAGCACAACGGCTTTGACTGGAAGTCCATCGACACGGCATTGAAGCAGCACGAACGCTATCCCAAAAGGCAGCTTCGCGGCGCCAGCACATTGAGCCAGCAAACCGCCCGCAGCCTGCTGCTGACGCCGGAACGCAGTTGGGTGCGCAAAGGGCTGGAGGCCTATTTCACGGTGTTGATCGAAGCCTTGTGGCCCAAGCAGCGCATCCTGACCGCCTATCTGAACCTGGTGGATTGGGGGCATGGCAATTTCGGCGCGGAGGCCGCATCGCAAGCCTATTTCGGCAAGCCGGCGTCTGCCCTTTCGCCGCTACAGGCCGCGCGGCTGGCGGTGATCCTGCCCGATCCGGACGGCTGGAAGGCCGCCAACCCCGGCCCCTATGTGGCGCGGCGCAGCGGCACCATTCTGGCACGCATGGCGATGGTGACGCGCGACGGGCTGGACATTTGCGTGCGCCACTAGGAGCGGGCGATTTGCTTCACTAGATTGTCACGATGCGCCGCCTGACCCATCTGCTGCTTTCCCCGCCCTCACGCTTCGCCCGTCTTATCCTTGGCGAGAAGCGGCTGGCGTACGATCCCGTGCCCGCCGACGACAGCAACATGCATCTGCCGGTGTTCGTGGACCTGGACGGCACGCGCTGCGAAGGGCTGTGGGCGATTGTCGATCATCTGGAAGGCACTTATCCGGAACAGCCGCTGGTGCCGGAAGAGGCCGCCGCGCGCGCCGAATGTTTGCGACTGCTCGATTGGTCGATGGGGCCGTTTCAGGAAGCAGTGACGCGGCGCATCGTGTTCGAAAAAGCCGCACAGCGTTTCACCGGCGCACCGGCGCAACGCGCGCCCGACATGAACATTGTGCGCGCAGGACGTGACGCATTGAAAGACACGCTGACGATGCTGGGTACGGCCGCGGAAGAACACGGCTACCTCGCCTGCCGCGATTGCACACTGGGCGATCTTGCCATGGCAGCGCATATCTCAGCACTCGATTATTATGGCGAAGTGCCGTGGAAAGAATTTCCGCAGGCCAGCGAATGGTATGTGCGGATGAAATCGCGGCCCTCGTTCCGCTCGCTTCTGGGCGATCGCGTACCCGGCCAGCCACCAGTCGCGCATTACGCTGAACTCGATGCCTAAACCCGATCTTCGCGCGGAAATTCGCGGCCGTGCGCTGACGGAAGGATTTGATGTCGTGCGCTTTACGCCAGCAAACGCGGCGGCGGAGGCCGGCACGCATCTCGAAACCTTCCTGCGCGAAGAACGCCACGGCAATATGGACTGGATGGCGAAGAACGCCGACCGCCGCGCCGATCCCAAAACGCTGTGGCCGGAGGCGAAAACCGCCATCGTGCTGGGCATGAATTATGGCCCGCGCAACGGCTATCACGACACACTGGTTTCGCCAGAGCGCGCCGCGATTTCGGTTTATGCGCAGGGCGACGATTATCACGACGTCATCAAGACCAAGCTGAAGCGCCTCGGCGGCTTCATCGCGGAAACCTATGGCGCGGACGTGAAAGTGTTTGTCGATACCGCGCCGGTGATGGAAAAGCCGCTGGCACAGGCGGCCGGCGCGGGCTGGCAGGGCAAGCATACCAATCTGGTGTCGCGCCTATATGGATCGTGGCTGTTTCTCGGCTCTGTTTTCACCACGCTGGAGATCGGCGCGGACGAAGCGGAAAGCGATCATTGCGGCGGCTGCCATCGTTGTCTGGACGTTTGCCCCACCAACGCTTTCACCGCGCCTTACGAGATCGATGCGCGGCGCTGCATTTCCTATCTCACCATCGAGCACAAGGGCCATATCGCGGAGGAATTTCGCGTGCCCATGGGCAACCGCATCTATGGCTGCGACGATTGCCTCGCCGTCTGCCCGTGGAACAAGTTCGCCAGCCTCGCACGCGAAACCAAGCTGCACGCGCGCGCCGAACTTTCGCGCCCCCGCCTCGCCGATCTGGCCAGGCTGGACGATACGCAATTCCGCGAGGTATTCCGCGGCTCACCCATCAAGCGCATCGGCCGCGACCGGTTCGTGCGCAATGTGCTGATCGCGATCGGCAATTCCGCCGACATTTCCTTGGCGCACGAAGCCGAACGTCTGCTGTCGGATCCTTCGCCATTGGTGCGCGCGATGGCGGTGTGGGCCTTGTCTAAGCTGCTGGACGCGCAACACTTCGATGCGCTGACGCAGGCGCATGCGCCCCTCGAGCAAGATGAAGGCGTTGCGCACGAATGGCGCGGCGCTATTGCGCGACGGCAGGCGCGCTAGACGGCGTGGTCTGAACGTTTTGCAGATAGGCGCGTGCGGAATCCGCCGCCCCGGTGTTGGGCGAACTTGAAATCACCTGCTGCCAATCCGCCTTGGCGCCGATACTATCACCGGCTTCCTGCTTCAACGCGCCACGCTCTACCAGTGCTTCGGCGTAACCGGGGCGCAGATCGAGCGCGCGATCGATATCGGCGCGGGCCTGCGCCTTCTGGCCCAGCGCATGGCGCGCGCTGGCGCGCAGTACCAAAACTTCCGCGCTGGTGGGAACCACGGTAAGTGCTGAGGTGAGGTCCGCATCCGCGCCGGACCAGTTATGCGCCAGCGCGCGCGCGCGAGCGCGATCCACCAGCATATCGGCATTGCGCGGCGCCAGCGCCAGCGCGGCGGTGAAAGACGCTTCCGCGTTCGATGCGGACTTTGTGAGCAGCCACGCATTGCCCGCCTGATCCAGAATCGCGGCGCGGGTGGCGGCATCGGCCTTGGTGCTGCGGCCGAGCGTATCGAGCTTGGTGGCGGCTTCGCTGTAACGGCGCAGCGAAACCAGCGCGAGCGCTTCGCAATGGATGGCCGCGGCGCCACCCCCGGCGCTTTCCCAAGTGCTTGCCTGGCTGAAGGCCGCCGAAGCGTTGCTTCCCACAAGGGTGAGGCAGCGGTCGTAGGTCAGCGCGGGCTGCGCCGCCTGCGCGCAGAGCGGAAGGCACGCAACAATGACCGCAACAGGAATGACGCGCATTTGAACCGCTGGCTGGATGTTCGCCGCGCCATCCTATTCGACGGGCGGGCTTTCCGCAGCCTCTTAAATGGGTAATCTCACGCCCGCAAATCCCCGGCCTTCATGCCTTGCCCGACAAAAAGCCCGCCATCCTGCAAGTGATCCCGCAACTGGACGCGGGCGGCGCCGAGCGCACCACCGTTGAAATCGCGGCGGCGTTGTCGCAAGCCGGATACACAGCACTGGTGGCGTCGCAAGGCGGCCGCATGGAGGGCGAGCTGAAAGCTGCCGGCGGCGAACTGATACGCATGAAGATGGCGTCCAAATCGCCGCTGAAAATTCTTTCCAACGCGATGGCGCTCAAGTCGCTTATTGCGGCGCGGGACATAAAGCTGATCCATGCGCGTTCACGCGCGCCGGCCTGGAGCGCGCTGATGGCGGCGCGCATGACGCATATTCCGTTCGTCACCACCTATCACGGCATCTACAATTCCGAGAATTCGCTGAAGCATTTTTACAATTCCGTGATGATGCGCGGCGACGCGGTGATCGCCAACTCGCAATGGACCGCCGATCACGTTTTGCGCGAGCATCGCGAACTGGCCGGCCATGTGCATGTGATTCCGCGCGGCGTGGACCTCTCGCGTTTCGATCCGGGCGGCATCGCGCCGGATGCGATTGCCGCCCAGCGCACGCAGTGGGGAGCCGGCGACGGCGATCTTGTCATCCTGTTGCCGGGGCGTATGACGCGCTGGAAGGGGCAGCTTTTGTTCCTGGATGCGCTTGCGCAGCTGCGCCGCGAAGGCCTGACCGATCATGTCCGCGCAGTTCTTATCGGCGATGCGCAGGGCCGCCACGACTATGTCGTCGAGCTGCGCAGAGCCATCGTGCGGAACCGCCTTGAGAAGACCGCCATCATTGCCGATCACGTCAGCGATATGGCAACGGCCTATCTTGCCGCCGACGTCGTTGTGTCTGCCTCCACTGAGCCGGAAGCGTTCGGGCGCGTGGCGGCGGAGGCCGCCGCCATGGGCCGCCCGGTGGTCGCGACCGATCACGGCGGCGCGCGCGAAACCGTTTTGAACGGAGCGTCCGGACTTCTGGTTCGGCCCAACAATGCCGATGCGCTGGCCGATGGATTGGCGAAGATGATCCGCCTGCCCCCGGACAGCCGCGCCGATATGGGCCGCGCAGGGCGGGCGCATGTCGCGCGGACCTTCACACTGGACCGCATGACGGGCGATACGCTTGCGCTTTATCGCAGCCTGACCGGAACCTGATCTGCGCCACACGCTTGGCTTGGCGGCGGAAACTTCTGTTAGGCTCGCGGCAAAACAGGATTCGGAGGAAACGATGTCCGGCTGGCTTTCCGCTTTGCGCGTTGCGGTTGTTTCGTTGCTGCTGGCAAGCGCCGTGGCGCTTCCCGTGGCCGCCCAACCGGCCGCCGCGCCGACATCGCCCGTAAGCGTCCAGCCGCTGCCGCCGGCAACGGCGCCGGCGACGGTACCTGTTCAACCCGCAGTCAAGTTTGACGCGCTCAAGGCCACCAACGCCTATCTCGCCACGGTGAAAGGCGAAGCGCGCGCGAAATCCGACGCCTATTTCGAAGGCGGTTATGTGCTGAGCGTGGTGGACGTGATCTACGCGCTGGCGGTGGCCGGCATTCTGCTCTGGCTGCACATCTCGTCGCGGATGCGCGATTTCGCCGGCCGCATCACGCGCTCGCGCTTCTGGCAGGTGCCCATCTATGTGGTGTTGTACCTCGCCATCACAACCGTGCTCACCTTCCCGCTGACGCTGTACGAAGGGTTCTTCCGCGAACACGCTTACGGTCTTTCCAACCAGGATTTCGGCGGCTGGTTCGGCGATTTCGCGAAAGATTTCGGCGTCTCGCTCATCGCGTTCGTGGTGGTGGCGACGGTGATTTACGCCGTGGTGCGGGCGACGCCGCGCTTTTGGTGGGTTTGGGGCACGCTCGTGGCGCTGGTGTTCGTGACATTCTTTTCGTTCGTCGCGCCCGTATTCATCATGCCCATGTTCAACGACTATTATTCGCTGAAAGACGGGCCGGTGAAGCAATCGATTCTGGCGCTGGCGCGTGCCAACGAAATTCCCGCGACCGACGTTTACGAATTCAACGCTTCCAAACAGTCCAAGCGCATATCCGCGAACGTTTCCGGTTTCGCGGGAACCACGCGCATTTCGCTGACCGACAATCTCATCATCCGCTGCACGCCGGCCGAGATCAAAGCGGTGCTGGGGCACGAGATGGGGCATTACGTTCTGGATCACAACTTCACCGGGCTAACGTGGTTTGGCCTGATCTTCGTCGTCGGGTTTGCCTTCGTGAACTGGGGCTATCTGTGGCTGACCGGCATCTTCGGTGGCAGTTGGGGCGTGCGCACGATCGACGATCCCGCTGGCCTGCCCGTCATCATGGCGCTGTTCAGCGTGTTCATGCTGCTGGCGACGCCGTTGCTCAACACGGCAACGCGCACGCTCGAAGCGCAGGCCGACGCGTTCGGATTGAACGCCGCGCGCGAGCCGGATGGTTTCGCCACCGTGACCCTGAAGCTGAGCGAATACCGCAAGCTCGATCCCTCGCCGCTGGAGGAATTCGTGTTCTACGATCATCCCTCCGGCCGCAGCCGCATCTTCCGCGCCATGACATGGAAGGCGGAACATCTGAACGACGCGGATATCAAGGCGGGGCCGGTTTCGCCGCAATGAAGGGCTTTGCGCAAAGCGTGGGGCGCACTGGTGCGCCGTTGCATGCCGCCGCGCACAGCCATCACCCGTGGCCGGATGTAACGCTGGCGGCGCAGGAACAGGCGTGGCGCGATGCGGCGCGGCTTCTGGATCGCAAATGGGATCACATCTTCGGCGAAGTCATTCCGGCGGCGCAGACCCACATCGCGCGCCAGTTGAATCTGCCCGATCCATCCACCATCACCTTCGGGCCGAACACGCACGCGTTCGTGGAGAGGATATTGTCCTGCTTCGCGCCAGCAAAGCCGGTGCGGATTCTAACCACCAGTTCCGAGTTCATGAGTTTCGCGCGCCAGATCGCGCGGCTGGAGGAAGATGGGCTTGTTGCCGTCACGCGCATCGCCACCGAGCCGTTCGATACGTTTGAAGCCCGGTTCGCGGATGCGGCGCACAAAGGCGGCCACGATCTGGTGTTCTTCAGCCAGGTATTCTTCGATTCCGGTTATGCTGTGCGTGATCTGGCCGCCATCGTGAACGCCGTGCCCGACCGCGAGACATTCGTGGTGATCGACGGTTATCACGGCTTCATGGCGGTGCCGACGGACGTGCGTGCGATTGCGGGCCGCGCCTTCTATGTGGCGGGCGGATACAAATATGCCATGGCCGGCGAAGGCGTATGCTTTCTGCATTGCCCACCCGGTTACGCCCCCCGCCCGCGCGACACCGGCTGGTACGCAGGCTTCTCGGCGCTGGAAGGCGGCGGCAGCGGCGTGGCTTACGCAAAAGACGGCAGCCGGTTTCTGGGTGCCACGTTCGATGTCACTGCGCTCTACCGCTTCAACGCCGTGCAGGATTGGCTGACGGCCGAAGGCTGGACGGTGCCGAAGATGTTGGCGCATGTGCGCGGCATTGAGCGCGCATTTCTTGCCGCCATCGACCGCACAAATGGACCGATCAATTCAAAGATGTTGTTGTTGCCGGACGAAACATCGCGTGGACGCTTCCTCACCTTCCGCACCAAAGACGCTGCCAGGATTGCGGACGCGCTGCTGAAAAAGAACGCCATCGTCGATCACCGGGGCGACCGTCTGCGCATCGGTTTCGGAATTTATCACGAAGAAAAAGACGCGTTGCGGCTGGCTGAGCTTCTTACCTAATCCCTAAACCGCTATCCCTCTAAACCGTCATGGCCGGGCTTGACCCGGCCGCCCAGGAGGCGCGCGTCTGCGCGCCGAAGGAGACATTGCGCTCGCGGACGCTCGCGCACTGGTTGGCCGGGTCAAGCCCGGCCATGACGGAGAGAGAGTTAGTGCTTCGCCAGCATCTTCTTAACTTCCGCAACAAGATCGGCACGCCTCACCGAAATCTGCGCCGGGCGATCCTTCACCCAGTCGGCACGGCTTTCGACGGATTTTGAAAGCTCCGCGCCAAGGGCCAAATCTTTCAGTTGCACTTCGCCCTTGTCACGCTCGTCCGCGCCTTCGATGACGGCGACAGCGGCACCGCGCTTGTCGGCATACTTCAACTGATCCTGCATCTTCTTGGTGCCGACATAGGCTTCGACGCGAAAACCGGCGTTGCGAAGATCGCACGCCATCTCAAAGCTGCGCGCCGCGTCGTCCATCGCCAACACAACGACAAGCGGGTCGAGCGCAACAGGCGCACGATCTTTCAACGCGGACAGCAGACGACTCACGCCGATAGAAAAGCCAACCGCCGGAACCTGCTGCCCGGTAAAGCGCGAAACAAGATCGTCATACCGACCGCCACCGGCGACAGAGCCGAAGACGACCTCTTCGCCCTTTTCATTCTTCACCGGGAAGCTCAACTGCGCTTCGAAAACAAGGCCGGTGTAGTAGTCGAGCCCCCGAACAACACTCAAATCAATGACAATACGTTTTTCGTAGTTGGCAGATTTAAGAATTCCACGAATAACCTCCAGTTCTTCATAACCTGAAACGATAGTAAGGTCATCCGCGTCGTCCATAAACAGACGCATGATTTTCATAATTTGATCTGGATTTAGCCCCGCACCTTTTGTGAAGTCCCCGGATTCATCGTTGCGGCCGTTGCCGAGAAGCGCGGTCACACCTTCCTCTCCAAGACGATCAAATTTGTCGAGTGCGCGAAGTACAGCGCCACCTTTATCGGAAGCGACCCCGGTTAATCCCAGAATCCCATTGAGGAATTTTCTGCTGTTGATCTTGATTGCATATTGACCGGAGAGTCCTAACGCATCCAGCGTATCGGCCAGCATCATCAGCAGTTCCGCATCCGCCGCCGGCGAGTTGCTCCCCACCGTATCGGCGTCGAACTGCGTGAACTCGCGATACCGTCCCGGTCCCGGTTTCTCGTTGCGCCAGACCTGCCCCACCTGATAGCGGCGGAACGGTTTGGGCAGGTGCTGGAAATTCTCGGCCACGTAGCGCGCCAGCGGCGCGGTGAGATCGTAGCGCAGGCTCATCCACTGATCGTCGTCGTCCTTCAGCGAGAACACGCCTTCGTTCGGGCGATCCACATCGGGCAAAAACTTGCCCAGCGCATCGGTATATTCGAAGGCCGGAGTTTCCAGCGGCTCGAAGCCGTAGCTCTCATAAACTCTGCGAATGGTATCGAGCATCGCCCGCTCGCGCGCGATCTCGTCCGCCGTGCGGTCGCGGAAGCCGCGCGGCAGGCGCGCTTTCGGGCGAGTCGGCTTATCCTTGCTCATGCGGACTTGATAGACGGCGGAACATCCGGCTGCAAGAAACCACGAAGGACCGCGGGCGTGGTCAACGGTCTTCGTGCAACGCCGATTCCCCGCTTTTTGAGGTCGTTAACGTGCCGGCGAAATCGCTGACAGCCGTGCCATGGACACCGCTCTTGCCGTTCACCACCACCAGCCGGTCGAGCGCGAAATTCTCCATCGTCACGGCCTGCTGGCGCATGCCGCCCTGCGCGGCCACGACACCGAAATCATACGGATGCTTTGCAGGATTATGGCCGCCGTCGCGCCGCCCCAGACGGGGGCACAGCCGTAAGTGCCGCGACTTTGGCGTTATATTCGCTTCGTGTGATCAACCCAGTGTCGAGTGCGGAATTCAGCGCGTCGAATTTGGCGGCGGCGTTGCTGTCCGGCACGTGTGGCGCGCTGCTCGCCGGCTGAGCGCGTAAATTCGCCTCGCCCACAGACGCGTGCGCCAGAACCGCCACTTGCGCACGATATTGGGCGGCTGTGATTTTACCTTGCTCGAAGGCTTCCGTGAGGCCGTCGATCTTCTTCTCGGAACCGGTAGCCGCCACGTCCGCCGGATATTGCAGCGAGGCGCCCGTACTTTCAGCAAAATATGCCACGACGATCGCCGCGGCAGCCGCAATCGCGCCGGCAATCACAATTTGCCCCTGCTTCATCACGGCTGCTCGCCCGCGAAACGAATGCCGTTCATCACCTGAAGGAATTTCGGACTGACGGCGTTGATCTCGCTCTGCGGCGCGGACGAGACGAACACCAGCACATGATTTCCTGGTGCCTGAATGCCGGCCACCATGACAGCCACCTGCTCGCCCTTGGGATTGACGCCCTGGAACACCACATAGACGGCATCGTGGCCGTTGATCTTCGGCCGCCCGCTGCCGGCTTGATTCAGGCTCTGGAATTGCGACTGCATCTGATGGACAACTTCGGTCGCACCCTGATCGGGTTGGGTCGCGCCGCTGGGGATGAGCATGATCCAATCGGCGCCGGATGAGAGTTGCGCGGTTCCGTTGCTATCGCTCGCGTTCCAGCCGTCCGGCACCGGCGCGGAGAAGCGGCCTTGCGGATCGCGGTACGTGTTGGCTGCGGATTGGGCAGCCGGCCGCGGATCAGCCTGCGCAGCAGGGGTGCTGTGTGCGCCCTGCCGCTGCAAAGCCGCCCGCCGCTGCGCGCACTCCTGCGGCGAAAACACGCCCACATCGCAGGCCTTCTGAAGCGCCGAAAGCTTGGCTGCCAAATTGGAATCGGCCTGCGCCGCCGCGCAGTCCAGAATTGACACAATGGCGATTGCGGCGATGACGGCCGGACGAAAACGCATGGGATGCCCCGCTTGTAGACGGCGGCATTTAAAGAGACTGCGCCACCGGCTTCGCCCCGCGTTTCGGGGCAGATCGGGACAATTTGGGACGCCGCCCCGTCGCGAAGACCGGCTATGCCTTGCGCAGCGGCGGAAGCTGGAGGCCCGCGAGCATGGCGGCAAAACGGGGATCCGTGTGCAGAATGTCAAAAGCCGGATCGCTTCGCATGCCCAGCACGGCGGGTTCGCGGCGCGCGATGGCCGCGCGCAAAAAATCTATCGCCTTCTCGCGGTTGCCCAGCGAGCCATAACCGACGGCCATGAAATACGCCGACAGCTTGCCGCGGTCGTAATTGGCCTGTTCCGCCGCCACCATGCGGCGCTTCATTTCCGCCGTGCCGCCTGCGGTATAGCCTTCTTCGCCGGCGGAGATCACCGGCAGCATTTCCGTATCGTGGCGGAGTACGGCGTTCCAGCGCATTTCGCGCAGCATGGCGGGCGCGTTGTTCTGCTGCCGGTATAGTATAGCAAGATAAGCGTGGGCCGGTGCATAGCCGGGCTCGGCTTGTTCAACTTGGCCGAGCACATCCGCAGCATCGCCAAACCGGCCGGCATCGACCAGCAGGATTCCCTTGTCGGCCAGGATGGCCGTGGTGCCAGGCGCAAGCTCTTCGGCATAGCTGATTTCGGCCAGCGCTTTCTCGTTATCGCCAGTCGCTGCCAGCGCCGTGGCATACCAGTGATGCGTCTGCGCGGAACGCGGCGCGATCTGCAACGCGCGACGGAATTCGGCCATCGCGCCCGGCACATCGTGATCCCACCAGAAATCGACAAATGCCAGCGAGCGGTGCGCGCTTGCCAGATTCGGATCGAGCGCGATGGCGCGCTGGGCTGCGATCTTCGCTTTCGGGAAGGCAACAGACGCCGGCGTGGTGGTGAATTCCTGCATGAGATTGTAGCAGTCCGCCAACGCGGCATAAGCGGATGCGAAGTTTGGATCCGCGGCGATGGATTTGTTGAAATCGCCAACCGCCTGCGCAATGCCCGCGGGTGTTCGTGTTTGCCAGGAATAGAGGCCCTTCAGATAAAAAGCATATGCCGCATTGCTGGGCGGGTGCGGTTTGCGCGAGGAAGACGAAAACGTGAACCACGCACCGGCCGTTGCCGCAAACAGGATTACGAGCGCCGCAGACAATATCGCGATGCGATTGCCGGCAAGTTTTTTTTGCCACGGCAGAGCGCGGGAGGGCTCCTCGGTAACCGAAACTTGATCGTTCGAATCTTCAGCCGCTGCGTCCGCGAGGGAATCCGGTTCGGCAATATCCGCACTGTCCAGCCACGCGTTCAATTCCCACACATAGGCGTAGATGCTGGCTTTTCCGCCGCCCGGCACGCGGCGCACGGGAAGCCCGCGGCGCGCTTCCCAACGCTTCACCGTGCGTTCGTCGCGCCCAAAAAAGGTGGCGATCTCTTTCCAAGTGTTGAGCCGCCGTTCGGCTGGCTTATCTTGTTTAATCGCAGGCATACAAGAAAGTTCCCCGAGCGCCCCTCACGCCGCGCTGCCGGGCGATTGTAAGCGTCAAACCTTGGCCCCACAATCGGCGGTTCAGGCCGCTGCCATACCGCTTTTTATCATCCAGAAGTTTGCGGCGCATCGACGGCGGCTTGCAGCGTCCGCGTCAGCATATCCATAAGCCGCGCATCGCTCGGCGCGGGTTCCATGCCTGTTTTCAGCACAAAACGCAGCACAGCGGTTCCCAGCAGATAGGCGCCAATCAGAACCGCGCGTTCGGAGCGCTGTGCGCCGGTGAGGCGGGCGCGCAGGGGTGCGAGAAAATTCTCCTCGATCGAATGGCTCAGCAGCGGCGCTGCTTCCCGGCTGGAGGCAGCGCGCAAAACCACAAGCATCTCCGCGAGCATTTCGTTGTCGCCGCCGTCATAAGAAAAAAGCTGCTCCGCCATGCGGCGGCCGATGTCTTCGCGCGGGCCTGACAAAATGTCCGATACATTCGACTGCGCTTCCAGAACCGCGGCCAGAAGTTCCTGCTTGCTGCCGAAGTAACGGCAGATCATCGCGGCATCGATGCCCGCACTTGTCGCGATGTCCCGCAGCCCCGTTTGTTCGTACCCGCGCGCGGCGAACATCGTGCGCGCTGCTTCCAGGATGGCGGCACGGGTGGTTTGCGCGCATTTCCGCCTTTTTAATGTGGGGATTTCGCAAGCGCTGCTGCGGGCCATTTGTTTTGAACCGTTATGTGACAGGAGGCCAAGTCAACCAGCGTTGACTTGAAATGTCACGCGGGCGATGTATCTCCAAATCGGCCCTTCGCAACCGCGAAGCTGGCATGTGAGGGACTTATGCCGTCAAGCCAAGCAGATACCTGGCCGGATCGCGCGAAAGAGGCGCTGGACAAGCGGCTGCCGCCCCGCGTTACCCGCTATGTCACGCCGCGCATGATCATCATGCTGCTGATCGTCGGCGCAATTTTGCTGCTGGTGTTCGGTTATATCACCTTTCGCGGAAGTTTTTCCGGCGGTGCGGGTGGCTTTATCCCCGCGCAGACGGTTGCCACCGCGCGCGCGCAGCCGACGCAATGGCAAACGCAGCTTCGCGCGGTCGCCACGCTTCATGCGGTGGAAGGCGCGGACCTCGCCACGGAAGTGGCCGGTATCGCAACGCAGATTACCTTTAATCCGGGCGACGACGTCAAAAAGGGCGCCCTGCTCATTCAGCTTCGCGACGACAGCGACCGCGCCCAGCTTGCAGCACTTCAGGCGAGCGCCATTCTGGCGGCGCGCACCTACCAACGCGACGCGGCACTGATAAAGGCGAATGCCATCAGCAAACTGGACTACGACACTGCACTCGCCAACATGAATAATGCACAGGCCCAGGTAGGCGAGCAGGCAGCGGTCGTGGAAAAGAAAGCCATTCGCGCACCGTATGACGGCCGCGTCGGCATCCGCCAAGTAGACGTGGGCCAGTATGTGAATGCGGGCCAGACGGTGGTGACGCTGCAACAGCTCAATCCGATCTTCGCCGACTTCCTGGTCCCGCAGCAACAACTGAACGTGCTGAAGCCCGGAAGCCATGTGGCGCTGACCACGGATGCCATGCCCGGCCAGACATTCTCCGGCGAGATCGTGGCCTTCGATCCGAAAGTGGATCCCGCCACACGCAATATTCACGTGCGCGCCTCCATCCAGAACCCGGACAAGAAACTGCTGCCGGGCATGTTCGGCAGCATCATCATCGCGGTGGGCGCGCCGCAACAGCGCATCACCCTGCCCCAAACCGCTGTGGTGTTCAGCCCTTATGGCGACACCGTGTTCGTTCTCAATCATGGCAAAGGACCGGACGGCAAGCCGCAACTCACGGCGCAACAGCGCTTTGTGACCGTAGGCGAGACGCGCGGCGATCAGGTGGCGATCCTGAATGGCCTGAAACCCAACGAGGATGTCGTCAGTTCGGGCCAGATCAAGCTGAAGAACGGCACGCCGGTGATCGTGAACAATTCCGTGAAACTGCCGGACAATCCAGCACCCACGCCGAAAGACCAGTAGGCGCGGCCAATGAATTTCACCGACATCTTCATCCGGCGGCCGGTTCTATCGATCGTCATCAGCCTGGCCATTCTGGTGATCGGCTTTCGCTCGTTCGCGCTGTTGCCGGTGCGGCAATATCCGCTGACGCAGAACGCCGTGGTGACGGTGTCCACCACCTATTTCGGCGCCAGCCCGGATATCATTTCCGGCTTCATCACCACGCCGCTGGAAAATGCCATCGCGCAGTCCAACGGCATTGACTACATGACGTCGAGCAGCATTCAGGGCGTCTCGACCATTCAGGCCAACCTTCGCCTGAACTACGATGCCAACAAGGCGCTGTCTGAAATCATCACGCAGGTGAATTCCGTCCGCAACCAGTTGCCGGCCGACGCGCAGCAATCCGTCATCAGCATTGCGGTGGGTCAGACCATCGACGCGATGTATCTGAGCTTCAACAGCAAAGTGCTGCCGCCCAACAAGATCACCGATTACCTGATCCGTGTTGTGCAGCCGCAATTGCAGGCGGTGGAAGGCGTGCAGCAGGCCGAACTGCTGGGCCCGAAACGCTTTGCGGTGCGCGCATGGCTGAACCCGGACAAGCTGGCGGCTTATGGCCTGACCGCGGCGGATGTTTCCGCGGCGCTGGGCAACAACGACTTTCTTACCGCTGTGGGCACAACGCGCGGCCAGATGGTTCAGGTGAATTTGAATGCGTCCACGAACCTGCAATCGCTGGACGAATTCCGCAACATGATCGTGAAGTCGCAGAACGGCAGCTACATCCGGCTGTCCGACGTGGCGAACGTCACGCTGGGCGCGGAAGATTATACCTCGCAGGCAAACTTCGACGGCAAGCCTTCGGTGCAAGTGGGCATCAAGGTGGCGCCCACCGCCAACGTGCTGGATGTGGTGGCCGGCATTCGCAAAGTGTTTCCCAACATTGTTTCGCAACTTCCCGATGGCTTGAGCGCGCACATCGCCTACGATTCCACGGCCTTCATCAACAGCGCGATCAGCGACGTGGTGTGGACGCTGGGCGAAGCTGTGCTCATCGTCATCTTCGTGATTTTCATGTTCCTGGGTTCGCCGCGTGCCGTGGCCATTCCCATCATGACCATCCCGTTGTCGCTGGTGGGCGCCGGCATTTTCATGCTGGCCTTCGGCTTTTCCATCAACCTGCTGACGTTGCTGGCGCTGGTTTTGGCCATCGGATTGGTGGTCGATGACGCCATCATTGTGGTGGAGAACGTCAGCCGCCATCTGGAGGAAGGAAAGACTCCACTGGAGTCCGCCATCCAGGGCGCGCACGAACTTGGCGGCCCTATCGTCGCGATGGCGCTGGTGCTGGTGGCGGTTTATGTGCCCATCGGATTCATCGGCGGCCTGACCGGCGCGCTGTTCGTGGAATTCGCCTTCACGCTGGTGGGCGCGGTGGTGATCTCTTCCATCGTGGCGTTGACGCTTTCGCCCATGCTTTCCAGCCGCATCCTGCGCAGCCACGAGGAAACCCATTCGCAATGGGAGCGCAAGCTTGTCACCTTCATCGACGCGCGGTTCGAGGCGCTGCGCCACCGTTACCAGAGGCTTCTGAATTCCGGCCTGAACGAAGTGAGCGTCATCGTTGTGTTCGCCGCCATCGTGCTGGTCAGCATCTATTTCCTGTTCAATGCGTCGAAGAGCGAACTGGCGCCGCCGGAAGACCAGGGCATCGTGATCGCACAGCTGACGCCGTCGCCGACCTCCACCATCGACCAGTCGCTGATCTATCAGGATCAGACCTACAAGATCGCGCGGACATTCCCCGAAATGGATCACGCGTTTCAGTTCGCCTCGCCTTCGCGCAACATCGCCGGCCTCGTGCTGAAACCGTGGGATCAGCGCGACCGCACGGCGGACGATATCCAGCCGCTAATCCAGCAGAAGCTGAACGAAGTGACCGGTGTGCGCGCCGCCGTGTTCCAGATTCCACCCCTGCCGGGCCCACAAGGCTTGGGCGTCCAGTTCGTGATCGAAACCACCGAGCCGTTCCAGCAACTGAACACGGTGGCGCAAAGCGTGATGGACGCAGCGCAAAAATCCGGCGCCTTCGTGTTTCTGGATTCCGATCTGAAATATGACTTGCCTCAAACCACCGTTGTGATCGACCGCGACAAGGTGGCGAGTTTCGGCCTCACCATGAAGGATGTGGGCTCGGCGCTCACCGCCATGCTGGGCGGCGGTTACGTCAACTATTTCAGTTTGGCGGGGCGCGCCTATCAGGTTGTGCCGCAGGTGGCGCAGCGCTACCGGCTGAACGCATCGCAACTCGGTGATTACTATATCCGCACGTCCACCGGATCGAATGTCCCGCTTTCCACTGTTGGACACCTGGAGAACAGCGTTATTCCGGAATCGCTGAACCATTTTCAACAGCTCAACGCCGCCACCATCACCGCTATTCCCGCGCCGGGCCTGACCACCGGCGATGCGCTAGCCAAACTGCAGCAGATCAGCGCCAAACTCCTGCCGCAGGGTTATCGCCTCGACTACGCCGGCCCGACGCGCCAGTTCGTGCAGGAATCCAGCGCGCTGATGGTGACGTTCTTCTTCGCGCTCATCATCATCTTCCTGACGCTGGCGGCACTGTTCGAAAGTTTCCGCGATCCGCTGACCATTCTGATCAGCGTGCCCATGTCAGTGTGCGGCGCGCTCATCTTCATCGCGCTTGGCGTGGGCGGCGCCAGTCTCAACATTTACACCGAAGTGGGCCTCGTCACGCTGATCGGCCTGATCAGCAAGCACGGCATTCTGATGGTGCGCTTCGCCAACGATCTGCAGATGGAAGGCAAGAACAAGCGCGAAGCCATCGAGGAGGCCGCCGCCATCCGCCTTCGGCCGATCCTGATGACGACGTTCGCCATGGTGCTGGGCGTGCTGCCGCTGATTATCGCCAGCGGCGCGGGCGCGGCGGCGCGCTACAACCTGGGACTGGTTATCGCCACCGGCATTTCCATCGGAACCTGCTTCACGCTGTTCGTGGTGCCGGCCATTTACCTTTTGATCGCGCAGGACCATCACCGCGCGGCGGATGCCGGGAACCCCGTACCCTCCGCCGCGGAATAGGCGCGCAGCGACACGCAAGTTCGTTATCTGCGCCAGAACCCGCGTTCACGCACAAATGTTGCAGCGCGGGCCGCGTTTTCCTTCCCAAACATATGCAGACGGGCAATAAAACTCGGCTATAAGGGGACTCGCGGCACAGGCCGCGCGGGGGCGCGCGTTCCACACGGGAGTTCGGGGTGAATCAAGAAGTGATGTTGGTGCTGTTGGCGCTGACGGTGTTCCAGTTCAAGCACTTCCTGTGCGATTTCGCTCTGCAGACGCCATTCCAGATCGATAACAAGCGCTATTACGGCCATATCGGTGGCATCATCCATTCCGGCCTGCACGCGCTGTTTTCGATCCCCGCCCTGTTCATTCTGACCCGCTCTACGCAGACGATTCTTATCCTGATCGTCGCCGAGTTCCTGATTCATTATCACGCCGATTTCTTCAAGGCGCGCATCGACCAGCATTACTTCCTGACGGGCAAAACAAGCTCGTACTGGGTGATCTTCGGGCTGGATCAGTTGATCCACCAGCTTACCTACCTCGCTATGGTGGTTGCGGTGCTGCACGGCATCTAGCCGCGCGATCAACCGAAGGCGCGCGAGAAGAAAGATTTCATCCGCGCCAGAAGATCGGTTTCCACGGCTTTGACGTTGGTGTGCCGGTTGGCGAGCTCGTCCAGTTCTTTCTGGCGCTGCGCCAGCACGCGGCTGAACTTCTCCAACAGTTCCGGCGACTTCCTCAGAAGTTCTTCAATGTCTTCCTTGGTGATTTCCAAGACGTAAAGATCTGTAAGCGCGGTCACGGTCGCGGTGCGCGCGGCCCCCGTCATCAAGGACATTTCGCCGGCGACATCGCCGGTCGCCGATATCGCGACCTCTTCGGTGTCGCCATTGGCGTGGGTGACGGAAACACTCGCCGCCCCTTCCAGGATTATGAACATCGAGGATGGTGCGTCACCCTGCTTCATCACCACCGTGCCGCGCTGCACCTCGCTAACCTTGCACCGCTTTGCCAGCTCCGCCAGTTCGTCTTTGTCCAGCGAGTCGCGGAACAGGACGGTGTAATGCAACCCGTCGCGAATTTCCTGTTCGCCCAGCGTGAACTCCAGATTGGGCGCCCCGGACATTTCAATCTGCGTCACCGGCAACGGCACTTCGTTCTCACGCACCACTTCCTGAAGCGCAAAAAGCACGCCGGATCTGGCGGTAGAAGGCGAGATCAGGTTCGGATAGGCGTAGAAGCGCACATGGTAATCCGCCGCATCGGAGGTAACGCGATGGAGAAGAACCGTGGGTTCCGGATGGCGCGCATAACCGGGCTTGCGGATGGTTTTGAACGCTTCGCCCAACAACATGTCGACGACGCGTTCGGAAGGCACGCGCACATCCACGCTGATTTCCACTTCCAGCCGTTTGGCTTCCTGCGGCCGGGAATGGTTCATCACCGGATTGGAATCCAGCATGCGATTGGGCACCATCAGAAGACGGCCGTCTTCCATCGTCATCAGTGTGCTGCGCCACGTGATCCCGCTGACACGGCCATAGAACTTTTCCTCGATGTCGGGCGGATAAACGGTCAGCCAGTCACCGATCGTGTAGGAACCTTCGAAATTGATCGCCAGGCCGGCGAAGAGATCCTGGATAACCGGCTGCAAGGCGATGCCCAGCACAAACGCCACCGCGCCCGAAGCAGCCGCGATTCCGGTGAGCGTTAATCCGGCCTGCCACCACAGGCCGACGGACAGGCCCAGCAGCACCAGCGAAATGGTCACGATATCCTGGATCAGCGCCGGCGTTTCGCGCTCGCGGCGCTTGCGCAGATAGCCGTGCCAATAGAAGCGGCGCAGCAGGCGGTCCACCACCACGAACACCACCACGATGATGGCGATGGTCAGGCCGTGCACAATGGGATCGATATAATCCTTGGGGATATAAGTCTGCAGCGACGGCTCGCCCCAAAAGCGGGCGGCGATCAGCAAAATCAACGTGACCAGCGGCCAGAGCATTATTTCTCTTCCATCAGCACATCGACGCCCTTGGCGCCCTTGCGCAGCCGTTCATGGTGCAGGCGCACGCACGGATCATCCGGCGCCTCGTCTGCCAGCGTGTCGAACATCGCGCCGGCCTCGGCGCCGCCGCGCTGCAAAGTGCGGAAAGCAATGTCGTAACGCTCCAGAAAGCCTTGCGGCTTGGCGCCCGCGCGCAGCGGCTCCCACACATCGATGGGCGTGGTCTTGCCTTTCAGCACGACAGACGCGATGGGGCGGAACGGGATATTGGCGCAAAGATCGCGCGTGGCGCCGCTGACGCACAGTCGCGTGCCCAGATGTTTGTTCAGCCCTTCCAACCGCGCGGCCACGTTCACGGCATCCCCCTGCGCGGTATAGTTGAACCGCGTCTGCGAACCGAAGTTGCCCACCACGGCGGTGCCGGTGTGAACGCCGATTCGCGTATACCCGAAGCCTACACTATTGCCCTTTTGGCTCTTGCAAAACGCCTGCGTGAAATCCTCGATCTCCATGGCGCAGCGCACCGCCCGCTCGGCATGGTCCGGCAGGTCCACCGGCGCGTTGAAGATGGCGAACACCGCGTCGCCGATGAACTTGTCCACCATGCCTTCGTAACGCAGGATCAGTTGCGTGATGCCCTCAAAATAGGCGTTGAGCAGCGGCGCAAGCTCACGCGAATCGATCTTTTCCGAAAACGTCGTGGAGTCCTTGATGTCGGTGAAGATGTAGGTCATCACGCGGCGTTCGCCCTGCAGCGACATGCGCTCGGGATCTGCGACCAGCGCTTCCACCACTTTGGGCGAAACATAACGCGAGAAAGCGTTCTGAATGAATTGCCGCTGCTTGCGCGCGTCGCGGCCGGAAAGCGAATCCATCGCGCCGAAGCACATGATGGTGGAAAGCGTCGGCGTCAGCAGGCTGATGATGGGACCGCCGGCATGATAGAGCGCCGCGCCGCCAAGCCAGAGCGCCAACAGAATTCCAATGCCAATGCCGATACGCGGCAGCAGATGGTAGTTCAGAATTCCCAGAACGCCGCCAACAACGGCAAAAACAAACGCGATCAGAAAACTCTCCCACCACGCCGGATAAGGCGACGGCGTGTGCTCCAAAAATTGCGCGACGCTGTGGGCGTGGATGACAATGCCGGGCAGAATACCTTCCGGCGATATTGCGGCACTCTGCTTCACATTCGGCGCGACATCGATAATGCGCGAGAGAAACGCATTGAGTGACGTTGCGTATGGGGTCCTGTGCCGGTCCGTAAGACTCAAATCGGAGCCGACAAGGATAATCTTGCCCTTGAACCAGGCTTCTGGAAGATATTTCGCAGCCTGAGCAGCATATTCGATAAAGGCAGGAACATTGTTGCCCGGCTGACCATGCCAGATGATTGGCACTATTTTGTCAGGTGTGTTTACGCCGGCCGAGGCCGCAATAGCGCGCGCAAAGCCGATCAGATACTTGCCATCCTTCGATTTCACGCCAGGCGATATCTGGCGCACCGTACCGAACTGGTCTTCCGCAAGCGTGGGATCGACGCGCAATTTCGGCGGCACGAACGCGTTGAGATAGGCGCTTTGCTTTGCCGTCACCACGGCGGTTTGTGTGGGAAAAGAAATGAACAACGGCACCTTCAAGTCGCGGATCGTCTGCTTAAGCAAAGCGTCTTTCGCGGGTTCGGTAGGTTGATCCAAAACAAAATCGAGGGCTATCGCTCGCGGATGTTTGGCGGCGAGACTACGCAAGAGGTCGCTTAGAAGAACGCGGTCTACTGGTGAGCGATAAGGAAGACCTTCCAAGGTCTCTTCATTCACAGCCATCACAACAATGTTGGGATCCTGGGGGGCAGGCGGCGCGAGCCGCGATATTTCGAAATCCTGCACGAACAATTCAGCGCTCGTGAGAACGAAAAAATTCTCAACCAGAAAAACCGATAGCAGCGCCGATATCAGCGCGATGCCGCCAAGCGCGGCGCGCATTGTGAAAGTGCGGTCGGCGGCAAGTTTTTTAAGGCGATTGATAAGCTCTGGATTCATCTCCGGGTGCGCAGCAACGCTTCCGCCTGCTGCTCGCACCCCTTCTGCGCCATCCAGGCGGCGCGAACGTCGTCATTCGGCAAACTGGCCGGCACGGTGGCGATGCTGATGGCGGAACGGTTTCCGTTCATCGACACATAATAGGTCGCTTCGCCGTGCATGACGACCTGATCGCGCACGGAAATACGGTCCTCGCCGGGTGCCCAGTTGGCGTCCGCTTTCCAGCTTTGATCGGCGGGAATGATGGACAGCGCCACGGCGGCGCTCGTCTGCGGCCGCCAGAACACGGGCTGATGGCCCTGTTGCAGGCAGGCGTTGGCCGAGCGGGTGGCGTCGAGCAGCCAAGGCCCCGGCAGCGGCGCTGCGGGGGCGACGCCACGCGTGGCACCCACGTCCGTCAGGCGGGCATTGCGCTCGGTCGCAAGCCCCTGCATGGCCGCCACCAGCGTGGTGCCGCTGCCCTGATCCACCGCGGGCGCCTTGTTGTAGGGACCATCGATCTTGAGCGTGACGCCGCTGTCGGAAATCAGCGTGACGTGCTGGCCCTGCTTCAGCACCAGAGGCTTGCCGGCATCCAGCATGGTGCCCTGCTTGAGCGAAACGCCTCGCGCATCGACCACAACGAACTGGGCTGCGTTTGCAGCCGTGGCGGCAAACAGGATTGCGAATGTTCCGCAGATTAGCGTGCGCGTTTTCATCAGTGGCCTGCCTCAAGTGATGCAGATTTGTAGGCGCTCGCACCCTTCGCGGCGCCGTCGCCGATCAGCGTGAACGATGCCCAGTAGAACGGATGTGCGGTAGCACCTTGCGAAATCAAATCCAGTTGCGAGCGCCTGAGCGCCTGCGCCAGATCGTCCGCATGGTTGGGATCGGCGAACACGCCGACCATGAGCTTTTCGGTCGCCGCCGATGGCACTTCCCAATGGCTCGCGATCACCGAATGCGCGCCGGCCGCGAAGAACGCGTCCGCCAGTCCTTCCAGCGCGCTGCCACCGGGGCCGCTTGGCGCTTCCGCCGTGTTGCACGCGGAGAGAACCACCAGATCGGCGTTCAATTTCAACTGTGCGATTTCGCTGGCGCTGAGAATGCCATTCGCGTTTTCGGCCGCGCCGGTGGCGGGCGGCGAAAGCACAAGGCCGGGCTCGCTCTGGCAATGAAGCTGGCCCGGCAGAACGCCGTGCGTCGCGAAATAAAGCACCGCATATTGATCCAGCGGCTGCGCGCGCAGGTTCGCTTCCGTCG
The DNA here is from genome assembly GCA_036267995.1 of Rhizomicrobium sp. Taxonomy (GTDB): domain Bacteria; phylum Pseudomonadota; class Alphaproteobacteria; order Micropepsales; family Micropepsaceae; genus Rhizomicrobium. Next base: position 8,512 of record DATAUZ010000028.1, on the reverse strand, counting down.
CCTGCGGGCCGAGAAGCACCGTGCCGCCGCCCAGCCGCGCGCTCACCGCCTGCACTTCGCGCGCGGTATCGGGCAACGGCGGAAGCGCACGCAGAAGATCGGGCGAGACGCCGCCGTCTTCCTGGCAGTAATCGGCAAGCGCACCCAGCGCCTTGGCACCCGCAGCGCCACCGGCACCGTGGAACGTGGGATCGCCAAGACCCAGGAAGGGCCGCGCCAGCGCCACGCGCGGCTCCTGCCGCAGCGACAGGAAGGCGCGCGCCGAGGGCACCTGGCTCACCGCCATGCGGCGCACCAGCCATGCGGCTTGGGCGTAATTCGTGCCTTGCGGCGGCGCCGTCACCAGCATGGCGAACGGCAGGTCCGACAGCGCCGCACCTGGCACCACGATCAGATGATCCACGCCGGAAAGCTTCGCTTCGAGCGGCGCCATCAAATCGGTGTAGAGCCCATACGATGTCTTCAAGCTGAACTCCGGCAGCTTGCCGAGCGTCGGCGAGAAGGCGCGGCGCAAGTCGGCGATGTCGGCGGTGAGCGTGCCTTCCGTCGCTTTCAGCGGCGCAATGGTCATGCCGTCATGCGTCACCAGCAGCGCGTAGCTGCCGTCGAGCCCGATCACGAACGAGATCATCGCCTCGCCCGGCTTCAACTGGGCCTGCACGGCGGAAAGATCGGCAGGCGCGGGATCGGCAAGTTGCGCATATTGCGGGAAGCTTTGCGTCACCTGTGCCGCCAGATCGTCGGCATGCGCGGAGGCTGCCCTGAGGTTGGCATCCATCTGGTCTTCGCGCGCGGTGCTGCGGTCGGCGTCGTCTTTGGCGTATTCCGCCGCAAGCAGCACACGCGCCGTATCGCGGGCCTGCGCCGCGGCTTGGGCCTGGCGCACCAGATCGGCCAATGCCGGCGTCGCCGCCGCTTCGCGCGCGGCGACGCGCACAATGGATTGGTCCGCCACGCTGGAATTTACGAGCTGGCTGGCGCGGAAGATTTCGGCGTTCGCACCATCGCCACCGGCGGCGGCCGCCGCGGTAATAAACGGAACGATCTGATCGGGTATCACCTGCGAACGCGCATCGGCATCCTTGGCCAATATCGCAAAGCCCTTGCGATAGGCATCGACCGAAGCGGGATAAAGCTGCTGATCGGAATAGAAGCGGCCAAGCCGCAGGTCGGCAATCGCGGTGGGTCCGGTGTCGCCGAACAGCTTGGAATCCAGATCGCGGGCGTCGCGGAAATCGCGCTCGGCCACAACCACACGGCTGTCATGCTCGTTGATCTCGCCCATCAGCGAAATCACGTCGGGCCGCCACCACAGTGGCAGCCCCGGCTGCTCGCTGATGATCCACAGCGCTTCCTCGCCTGAAGCGCGCGCGCTGGCCAGATCGCCAAGGCGCAACGCCATCTCGGCTTCGATGCGTAGACTGTGCGCCAGCTCGCCACGGTCGGCAGAAGCCGCAATACCGTTCGTGCTGGCCGCGTTCACACCGCCGGCGGCGTTGGCAAGTTCAGCGCGGCGTGCGCCGGTGGCCTGGCGTGCATACTTCAGTGCGTCGGAATAGTTGCGCTGGTTGGCGGCATCCAGCGCCCGGTAGGAATCCAAACGCGCGCGCGCCGCATCGCTCGACGAAGCCTCGATGATCGGCGTTGCGCGCTGGAACAGGTTTGCCGCTTCGTCGAAGCGCTGCTGGTTGCTGACCTGCAGCGCCAGTTCCGCAAGCGTTTCGCCCACCACAACGGAATTCGGCCCCAACGTTTTCTGCTCGATCGCCAGCGCCTGACGGTATGCCGCTTCTGAAGCCGCATAATTGTCACGGCTGCTTTCCAGCCGCCCTGCCACGATGAACGATGCGTAGGCAGGTGTAGCTTGCGGCGTGTTGGCCGCTTGCGCGGGAATGGCCGCGGAAACAAGCAGCGCCGCAAAAGCAGCCAGGGCGATATTGCGCATTACCATTGCCACAAGGCCTCGTTGCCCCAGCTGGAGTAGTCCTCATCACCCGGCGCGGCGTGCGATTGGTGCGGATAGTAGGTCACCAGTTCGCGCAGCACACCAGGGATAATCACCTTGGAAACGACGGTGGCCGGCTTGTGATGGCCGTGGCCGCCGTTCAGCGAGTCGCCCAGTTCTTCCGATGCCTTGTCGGAATCTTCGGTGCCTTCGTATGTGTCGCCGTCGGCAAGCTGTTCGAGCGGATTGACGGTACCTTCTTCCGTCGCAAGCCTGTCGGTCAGGCTGGCCGCCGTATTCCAGAAGGACGGCGGGAACTGGGTTATGAAATCCGGGCTGTCAGTTGGCGAAGTCTGGTTCTGGATCAGGTTGGCCACGACTCCCGTGGCGATGCCGGTTCCGTTTCCGGAATTGTAACCGAACACCGATCCCGTCACCGTGCCGCGTCCGGTGGCACCACCGATCAAGGCGTTGGCATTCAACGCCTTGCCGTTGGTGACGGTGACGTGGCCGGCCGCGATGGTGATGTTGCCGCTGATATTGCCGACGTTGTTCTTGGAGGCATCGCCATTGCCGATCTGGGCGTAACCATTGTCGCCGCGGTCGCTGCCGGTGAGCACAAGATCGCTCACGAAGATGTCGCCGCTGTCGGTGAAGTTCGCGGAATCCGCATCCGTCGGCGCGTCGCTGGCGAAGCCGCCGTTACCGATCTGCACATAGCTGGCATCGCCCGAGCCCGCCGCCATCGTCACAGCACCCGTGGGGCTTGAGACGGTGACGTTGATATCGCCCGCGTTGCTGGCGGTCGCGTTCGCGCCAGGCGCATCGTTGATCTGGCCGCCGCCGTTGCCGATCTGGGCGTAGGCGTTCGCGCTACCGCCCGCGAGCGTCACGTCGTCCACGGCGATCACGTCGATATCGCCGCTGTTCACGCCGTTACCCTTCAGGCCCTGGCCCAGCAGGTAGCCGCCATTGCCGATCTGCGCGTAGCTTGCGTTGCCGCCGCCGCCCGCCAGCACGACATTTTCGCCGCTGACCGCAATGGCGCCCGTGTTGGTATAGCCGGTGGAGTTCTTGTCGGCTTCCGCGCCGCCGTGGCCGATCTGCGCGTAAGCCTGATTGCCGCTGCCGCCGTTGAGCGAGACATCGCCCAATGCCGCAACGGTGATATCGCCCCCCTCATCGCCGCTCGTTTGATAACCACCGTTACCGATCTGCGCGTAATCGCCGGTGTGGCTGCCGCCGTTGAGCGCGACGTCGCCGCTTGCGGTGACGCCGATACTGCCGCTTCCGGCACCGTGATAGCCGAGCTGCGCATAGCCGTTCTTCGCATCCAGCGTGACGTTATCGGCCACCAGCGTGAGATCGCCGTGCTTGCTGCCAACGAACACATCGCCGGTGGCGGAAGCACCGCCGACCGTGACATCGCCCGTCGCCGCAACGGCGACATCGCCGCTGCCGGTGTTCTGCACCGTGGCCGCGAACACGATATCGCCGCCCGAACCGAGTACAATGCCGTCCGTGCCGCTGGTCGTTACCACGCCGCCGATGCCGAGGTTGCCGCCTGCGGCGACAGCCAGCGAAGCGGCATCCAGCGTGCCGCCGATGGTTGTGTTGCCGGCCGAGGCCAGCGTTGTCGCGCCGCTGGTTTTGATTGCGCCGTTCGCGTCAATCGCGCCGCCGGATTTGACGGTGAGCGACGCCGCCTGCACCGCACCAAGCGACGTATCGCCCGCCGATGTGAGGCTCGTCGCGTCAGTGGTTTTGATTGCGCCGTTCGCGTCAATCGCGCCGCCGGATTTGAGAGCCAGCGAGGCCGCGTTCACAGCGCCGATGGATGCATCCCCCTTCGACGCAAGCACAATGGCGCCTTTCGTTTTGAGCGCATCGGTTGTCAGCGCGGCGCCGGATGCCAGGCCGATATCGCCGGCGCCACTGTTTTGCAACGCGCCGTCGATCGTGAGATCGCCGCCGTTGGATATGCTGAGCGCGTGGCTGCTGGAATAGCTGAACCCGTCAAGAGCCAGTGCGCCTTTGCCGGTCAGCGCCAGCGTGAAATCGCCGTTGGGCAAATCGTTGCTGAGGCTCGGCGTGATGTCGCCGGTGAGCGACTTCGCGCCGATGGTGACATCGCCAGAGAAGGAACCGCCGGTGTTTCCGATCAGGCTCGCATCCGCATCCACGATCTTCAGGGTGTTGCCTGCGGAAAGGGTTGTGTTTCCGCTAGCCGACCCGTCTGCATCTCCGGAATTGCCGATGCGGACGAAAGACCCCGTGCCGCTGTTGGTGGCGGCAATGATGTTCTTTGCGGCCATAACGGAGAGGTTGCCGGTGATAGCGCCGGTGTTGCTGCTATTCTCGAGATTTCCGATCTGCACCCCAGACGCATCGCCGGTGGCCTGCGCACTGACGCTGCCGGTTTGCGATGTAACCGAAATGTCTGCCCCGCCGTTGTCAAATTCGTATCCGCCGATAAACGCAAAGCCGCTGTTTTTCGATGCGAGCGTGACATCGCCATTCGCTGTGATATCGACGTTTCCATTGGTAACGCCGCCGATTTCCATGCTGACGAACGCACCCGCGTTGGTCGCGGCCATCGAAATGTCGCCACCCGCCGTAACATCCAGATTGCCAGAGGCTTCACCCTGAAGATCCGTGAATGTCGAGCCATCGATGGAGTGCGGGTTCGAGAAATTGCCGATGCTGGTGGCGCCGTCTCCGGTTTGCGAGAGCGTGATGTCGCCCGTGGTGTTCACCGTCAACGTGCCGCTGACCGGCCCGCTGCCGAGGTTGCCGATGCGCACTTCTTCGAAGCCGCCGGATGTGGGGGCGGTGCCTGTCATGGTGAGCGATGCAGCGTTGATCGTGATATCGCCGGACATGGCGCCGGTCAGCTGCGGCCCCAGGTAATTGCCGTTGCCGATCTGCGAGGACGCCGCGCTGCCATCCGACAGCATGGTGATGTCGCCGGCATCAATGGTAATGTCGCCGCCGATTATTTTGCTGCTTGAACTTCTCTCCCAGTTGCCGATCTGCGCCGACGATCCGTTGCCGTCGGACTGGATGCGCAGTGCGCCGCTATCCGTATCAATCGTGATATTGTCTTTTTCAGACGCGTCTGCGTTGGCAAGGGCGCCTATCGTGGCGACCGAACCGTCCGGCTGCGCGCGCAAATTCACATTGCCGCCGCCCGTACTGATCGAGACGTTCCCCGAAATCTTGCCTGTTGTATCGGGGCCGCCATTGCCGAGATGGGCAACCGCGGGTCCACCTTCGATGAACGGATCGACGCCGTGCGGTGGCAGGCGCTCGTCCGTTTCTTCTTCCGCGAGGACGCTCACGGCACCGCCATGCGTATTGATGGAAACGTCGCCGCTGAGCGTCGAGCCCGCGCCGCCGATATTGCCGATCTGGACAAGAGAGCCATTGATCGCATCCAGCGAGACGCTGCCGCCAAGCGTATTCAGCGTAATATTGCCCCCAACGTTTCCGGCACCGGCTTTCGTGCCGTTGCCGATCAGCGCCAATTCGCCGTCGAACGCCTCGAGGTCGATATCCTGGCGAGCGGTGACATTGATGTCGCCGTTGCCCTTGCCTGCGAAGCCGATCTGGGCCGTGCCGATTTCGGCATCGAACTCCACGGTATTTCCGGCAACAGTCGTTGTGCCGTGCTTGCTGCCGACGGAGACGTCGCCTTGCGCGCCGCCCTCTCCCGAACCGCCGATAAAGACATCGTTGCCGTGTTTGCCATAGGCGCCGGCGGCGATGATGTGCGCCGCCGAACCCAGCGTATGACCGTTCCATCCGCCGATGACCGTGATCGCGCCGGAGCCCGCGTTCTGGATCGAACCCGTAAGCAGGAAGCTGCCGGCCGAAAGCAGCGTCAGATCGTGCGCGCTGGAATAACTCACGGCGCCGATCTGGCCGTACGCGGTCGCATCGGTCGTGCCGAGCGTGAAGTCGCCGCCCGAAAGATCGGAGGCCATGAACTTCGCGAGATCGCCATTCTCGTCATCGAAAGCGTCGAAGTCTTTGGTGATGAGCGTGACGTCGCCCGTTTCCGTGCCGCTGCCGGCGACGTTTCCGATCCAGATGTCGGACGCGCCTTGCGTAGACTGCAAGGTTGTCGTGCCGCCGACCGTGATGTCGATATCGCCGCTCACGGGGCCGGTGGGGGAGTTTAAGTTCAGAACGGAGCCATTGCCGATCTGCACATAGTCGGAATTGGCCGACAACCCTTCGCTGCCCGTTAGCGTCAGATCTCCGCCCACATTCAGCGTGATGTCACCGGAATCGGTTTGTGGATTGGTGCTTCCGGCGCCGTTGCCGATCTGTGCGTAGGCAAGCCCATAGCCATCCGGCTGCGCGCTGCCGCCGGTCAGTTCAAGGTCGCCGTCGGTCGTAACAAGAATATCGCCGCTATCGCTGCCCGAGGAGGAAACGCCGCCATGGCCGATCTGCGCATAAGTGGATTGGTCGTCAGGCGCGTCGTCGCCCGTGCCCGTCAGGCTCACGGAGCCGCCGGTGGCGCTCACGGTGATGTTGCCACTGTTTTTCGCCGCGGGCAGCACGCCCGGATCGCCGCTGAACACGATGCCGGTGTAAGCGCCGCCGTGGCCGATCTGCGCGTAGCCATTGCCGCCGCCGGCTGTGAGCGTGACCGAACCGTCGGTCGCTTTCACCACGATATTGCCGGAGTTCTTTTCGGTTATCGCCACTGACGGATCGTTACCGACGCTCTCCCCGCCGTGACCGATCTGCGTATAGGCTTGACCACCGGTACCGCCTTGCAGAACGACGTTCGCGCCGCTGACCGCAATATTGCCGCTATAGGAGAAGCTGGCCGACGGATCCGTATTGGCGTTGACGCCGCCGTGGCCGATTTGGGCGTATGCGTTGAAGCCATCTCCGCCTTCAAGATCCACATCGCCCTTGGCGTTGACGGTAATGTTGCCGCCTTCGCTTCCCGTGCTGCTCGCGCCGCCGTGGCCGATTTGGGCAAATTCCCCATCGTCGCCGGCGCTCAGAACAACGTTGCCCTTCGCGTCGACAACGATGTCGCCGGTGGCGCCGCGGCCATTGTAGCCGACCTGCACAAAACCGGACGATGCATCGAGCGTGACATTCCTGCCAGCGACGGTTGTCGCGCCGCCCTTGCTGCCGATCGCCATGCCGCTTTGATTGCCACCGAACGTGATGTCGCCGCCGCTGTCGCCATTGACCCGGCCATAGGCGCCACTGCTGACGATGCTGGCCGCGCCGTTCGCGATCAGATCCGCGGGGGAAACCGAATTCGTGTTCCAGCCCGCGATGATGTTGATGTCACCAGCGCGTCCATTCTGGATCGAGCCGGAGAGCGCGACGTTCGTGTTGGACACGAGCGATAGGGTGTGAGTGCTGTTGTAGGAAAGACCGCTTTGCAGCAGGCCGCCAATTGCGCTGTCGCCGACTTCATTGCTCAGCGCCAGCGTAAAATCGCCGCCCGTGCTGGCCGTCGGCGTGCTGCCGCCTTCCAGTGTGTTCTGGACAATATCGCCGAACCGGAAACTGTCGCTCGACTCCATATCGAAATCGCCGGTGACGATGGTGAGGTTTCCAGTCTGGGTTGAAGACGGGTCTTCGTTGTTGTGTGCGTTGCCGATCCAGGCGACGCCGCTTGTATTCGTGTCGCTCAGCCTGGTCGTGCCCTCGATGTCCAGCGTGATGTTGCCGGTAATCGTATCGGCGCCGGCGAGCCCATAGACGTCGCCGTTGCCGATCTGCGTATAGCCGCTGCCGCTGCTGCCGATCGAGACAACCAGATCGCCTGTCGCGTCCACGACGATGTCACCGCCGCCATTGCCATTGTATCCGATCTGCGTGTTGGCGCTGTCGAAGGCGCCCGACGACAGATCGATTTCATTGCCGGCAACCGTGGTGATGCCGCTGCGGCTGCCCACGGCGATGTCGGCGCTCTGATCCTGACCGTCAAATCCAACGTTCTGGCCGCCGATCGTGACACTTCCGCCGTTGTTCCCGAAGACACCGGCATTGGTGAGTTGGGAAACCGTCTGCGTGGTGCCGTCCCAACCCGCGATCAGATAAACGCCGCCGCCATTGCTGACCTTTGTGTTTTGAATGCTGGCGCCGATGGTGATGTTTGTGCCGGCGAGCAGCAGTAGGTCATGCGCGCTGTTGTAAACCAGTGGATCGAAGACGCCGATCGTTGTGGTTGTGGAAAGGATTTCATCTGTCGAGGCAAGATTGGTCTCGATCGTCTCCGGCGTGATCGTGCCGCCGCTTTCGGCGACAACAATTCCGCCCCCTCCCGCCGGATCGATAAGCCACGTGCCCGCGATTCCATCGAAACCGGTTGTGCGAATCCGCACGCGTCCGATATGGATGCCGTCCTCACCCGACGTCTCGACATAGCCGCCGCTGCCGCCGTGTTTGCCGCCTTGTGCGCTGACGTTGCCGCGGAATTCCGTCTGGCCTTTCGACCATACCGCCACGCGTCCGCCGTCGCCTTTGCTCAGCGCGTCGGCGGTGATGGTGGCGCGGCCCACGGTTGTGGTTTGCGCCTGGCGC
>DATAUZ010000027.1:0-3319 GCA_036267995.1 Rhizomicrobium sp. | reverse complement strand
CCAAGGCGGCCAATCTCAAGGCTGTCTGAACTGCAAACAGGCGGCGGGGATTCGTCCCCGCCGCCGATGTTTGAAAAGGAGGCCTTTGTGGCCGAAAACCAGAACGATCGCGACGCGGCGCGCAATCGCGCTCAGAAGCATTTTGCGGCGTCAGAACAACGCGACGTGCTCGTCAAACAGATGATCGAGAGCGAACGCGCGGCCGTCGATGCGCGGACCGCAAAGCTGAAAGCGTTGCGTCTCGCCAAGGAAGAGGCGGATCGCCTCGCTGCGCCGCCGCCATCCGACAAGCCCGCAAAGAAGACGCGAGCCAAGAAGGCCCGCGTCGTCAAGGCGTAGCACCCGATTACATCGAGCTGTTCGGGCTTCCATCGTTCATCTGCTGGCCGGAATACGCACCCTGTCCGTCATCCTTGCCCCGTTGCAACTCCGGGAAACGCACCACGATCTTGTGCTGACCGTTCGCGGCGACCCACAGGCGCGCCGTATGCGTGACCGTGCCATGCTTGATGGTCACGGTGTAACGGCCCGGCTGAAGCTGCGCCATGAACCACGGGCCGCGGCAATGCGTGGAGATGTTCTGCGCACCCGCGATGGCGATGTCGTTGTCGCCCAGCCATTGGCCGTAACCGCCAGCGACTTCGATTTTCGCCGGATAGTTCGCATAGCGCGGATCGGCTTCGTCCGAACCAATGCCGCCGCACATCACCTGCACGCCTGAGACCGTCGTTTCCTGATCGACCGGTATGCCCTGCTGTGTGCCCGCGCCGGCTGCTGTCTGATCGGCGGGCTGCGGCGCGGGCGCTGTTGCGGAATTGCCGGGCGCCGTTTGCTGCATTGGCGCTGGCGCCGGCGTGGCTTGCTGCGCGGGCGCAGTCACTGTCTGCGCCATCGCGACGCCGCAAATGCCGACCGCGCAGGCGGACGAAAGCAGAAGGCTTCCAATCTTGGTGTTCATCGCTCGTCTCCTTGAAAACGGGCGAGCGCGCGGATTGCGGGCGTTCCGCAACACCGCCTCGCCCGCACTCGCCCAAGTTAATGGGCCGGGTGCGGGAGAGTTCCACAAAGGGGCGTGGACTATTGGTTAGGTTGCTTCGGAAACTGAATGACGACGCGCTTCTGTCCCGTCGCGGGTGGCGAGAACGTGGCGCTGCGTGCCGCGCCGCCGCCCTGATTGCCGGTGAGCTTCGCGGTGACTTTGTAGCTGCCGGGCGCCAGTTTGAAGAGTACCCACGAACCCGCACAGTCGAACGCGGCCATCGTCTTGCCCTTGCCGGATAGCGTGATGCGCGCGCCGGCCAGGTATTGCGCGCCGCCATTGGAGAATTCCACGCGTACCGGATAGTCCTTCCAGCGCGGATCGTCCTGCGCCGAGCCGATCCCGGTGCACACCGTCTCCACACCGTCCGCGGTGACGGGGTTGTCCATGGGCAGCGGATCTGCGCTTGCGGGCCATACGAACCCCGCCACGGCGCCAAGCACGACAGCGGCGAGTGCCAAATGCATAAATCTCATCGATCCCTCCCGAAAATGGCTTTTGTGAAAATGTCTTTCCCGATCATGGCAACGCGGTGGCGGGATTTGGGTGCCATCGAGACGGGAATTTGTTTGCGGTAATGCGGGCGGGCAATGCCGGCTTTGCATGGCTTGGGCAGCCTGCGTCCCTCGCATGGAAGATCCGGGGCAGATTGCGCTCGCAAAACGGAGGGCGCCCATGCCGGTACTTCATCAGATGCACGTGTCAGGCAATTGCTACAAAATCAGATTGGCCGCGAACCAGGCGGGAATTCCGCTAACGTTCAAAGACTACGGCCTGCATGACGGCAGCACGCGCACGCCCGCATTCCTCGCCAAAAACCCAAACGGACGTGTGCCGTTGCTGGAACTGGACGACGGGCGCTTTCTGGCGGAGTCCGGCGCGATCCTCTGGTACCTGAGCGAAGGCACAAATCTTCAGCCCGCGGACAAGTGGGGCCGCGCCGAAGCTTTGCAGTGGATGTTTTTCGAGCAGTACAGCCATGAGCCTTATGTGGCGGTCGCGCGCTTCATTCGGGCGTATGCAACACCGGAATCGTTCGAGAAACGCAAAAGTGAATTTCCGCTGCTCATGGAGCGCGGCAATGCGGCGCTTGGTGTGATGGAAAAACATCTCGCGAAGCATGAATGGTTCGCCGGCGGACGTTACTCCATCGCGGACATCGCGCTCTATGGCTACACGCACAGTGCGGATGAAGGTGGTTTCGATCTAAAGCAATATCCCGCAATCGAACGCTGGATCGCGCGGATCAAGGAACAACCGGGCTATATCGCCTTAAAGCGCGTCTGAGCGAAGAGTTCGTCGAAATGAGAAGGCGGGGGAGACGCCCCGCGCCGCTTTGTTTGGACGGCGCAAATCTCAGAACCCGGCTAAACTGGCGCCGCGACTCGCTTGGGGGCAGGTTATGGATATCGCGCGCAAACTGATTGCTGAATTCATCGGAACATTCTGGCTTGTGTTGGGCGGCTGCGGCGCGGCCGTGCTTGCCGCCGGCGTTCCCGGCGTTGGAATTGGATATGCGGGCGTGGCGCTCGCCTTCGGATTGACGGTGGTGACGGGCGCCTATGCGTTCGGTCATATCTCCGGCGCGCACTTCAATCCTGCGATCACGCTGGGATTGTTCACCGCGGGGCGCTTTCCCGCGAAGGATGTCATCCCTTACTGGATCGCGCAGGTCGCGGGATCCATCGTCGCTGCAACCGTGCTCTATGCCATCGCCGACGGTATCGCGACCTTCGACGTGACGGCGGGCTTCGCATCCAACGGCTACGGCGATCACTCGCCGCAAGGCTATTCGCTGGAAGCCGCTTTGATATGCGAAACGGTGATGACGTTCATGTTCGTGCTGGTGATATGCGGCGCCACGTCCAAGCGCGCGCCGGCCGGCTTCGCGCCGCTCGCCATTGGCCTGACGCTGACGCTGATCCACCTGATCTCCATTCCGGTGACAAACACCTCGGTCAATCCCGCGCGTTCCACGGGCGTGGCGCTTTATCAGGGCACCTGGGCCATCCATCAGCTTTGGGCGTTCTGGGTGGCGCCTTTCGCGGGTGCCGTGCTCGCAGGACTGGTGAATCGCTGGCTAACGGCTGACGAAACTCTGCCCGTTCCACCCAAAATGTAATACCGCCTTGCGTTTGCCGCCCGCGCCACCATTCTATGACGGTGGTGTGGCGCGGAGCGCGCGTTGAATTATGTGAGTCCTCCCCGGCTTGAGCTTCTCGATGGCGACGCGCTGCGTCGCGATCTGACGGCGCTGGCGCACGCCCAATCCGACAAGAC